>NZ_JBNATW010000063.1:0-1126 GCF_049701175.1 Thermovenabulum sp. | reverse complement strand
TTTGTTTGACGCTACCCACTAAAACAATTTTTTATATTTTTTCAACCTGGTTATATTCCAGTTCTATAGGTGTTTCCCGTCCAAATATGGATATTAGAACCTTAATCTTCTGTTTATCATGGTTTACTTCTACTACTTTACCTACCAATCCTTCGAACGGACCGGAAATCACCTTTACATTCTGGTTAATCGCCAGGTCAATTTTTGGCTTAGGTTCTTCTATTCCCATCTGTTTTAATATTGCTTTTACCTCTGATTCCTGAAGGGGAATGGGCTTGTTCCCTGTTCCTACAAACCCGGTTACTCCTGGAGTATTTCTCACCACATACCACGAATCATCGGTTACAATCATTTCCACAAGAACGTATCCCGGAAATATCTTCCTTTGAACTACTTTCTTTTTACCATTTCTCAATTCTACACTTTCTTCTACGGGAACCAGTACCCTGAAAATTTTATCCTGCATTCCCATAGATTCCACGCGCTTTTCTAAGTTCGCCTTTACCTTGTTTTCATACCCAGAATAGGTATGGATAACATACCATTTTTTAGATGCATTTTCCAAGGGGAATTACCCCTCCTTATCGGAGAATTAACTCTAAAATCTTTACCAGGATGCTGTCCACTATCCAGATAAAGGCTCCCACCAGCGCAACAGAAACAATAACAACTAATGTGGAAGAAATAAGCTCTTGTTTTGTCGGCCACGTAACTTTCTTTAATTCCGACCTAACCTCTTTAAAAAATCTCCCGCTTCTCTTCAAGAAGCCTTCTCCGCCGGCTGCCATTAAGTAAAATCCCCCTCATTTAATTTACTTTGTTTCTCTATGCAGGGTATGCTTTCCGCAGTATTTGCAGTACTTTCTTAATTCTAAACGGTCAGGATCATTCTTTTTATTTTTCTCTGTATGGTAATTTCTATGCTTGCATTCTGTGCACTCTAAGGTAATGTTGATCCGCATTCGGCCACCTCCTAACAAGTACGCATCGTATAAAAATCCTATTCTACAACAGTCACTTATAAAAATTTATCATAATTCATTGACTATGTCAATAAAAAGCATAAAAATAAAGGGGATTATCAAAATCCCCTTTATCTCTTCTTTTCGCTCTTATTCTATAATTT
>NZ_JBNATW010000062.1:0-1430 GCF_049701175.1 Thermovenabulum sp. | reverse complement strand
TATGATGAGAAGGGTTCCTTGTTTTTTTAACGGTACAAAGCAAAAGAGGAGAGGAGAAGAAAGATGTTATCAAAGAAAGAGGATGCAAGACATCAAATAGAATTTGTAAGCATAGATCAATTAGTACCACAAGACCACCTTTTAAGAAAGATAGAAAAAGTCATAGACTTTAGCTTCATATACGATTTAGTAAAAGACAAATATTCCGAGGGTCACGGCAGACCAAGCATAGACCCAGTAGTACTCATAAAAATACTTTTCATTCAATATCTTTTTGGCATACCATCGATGAGGAGGACAATAGCAGAAATAAAAACAAATGTAGCGTATAGATGGTTTTTAGGGTATGGGCTGACAGAAGAAATACCTCATTTTTCAACATTTAGTCAGAACTACATAAGAAGATTCAAGGGGACGGATATATTTGAAAAAATATTTACGAAAATTTTAGAGGAAGCAATAAAACATGGGCTAGTAAATGCGGAGGAAGTATTCATAGATTCAACTCATGTAAAAGCGAGCGCCAACAAGAAGAAATACACAAAAGAGATAATAGAACAAGAAGCTAGAATTTATCAAGAAAAACTAGAAGAAGAAATAAACAAGGATAGAGAGGCTCATGGTAAAAAGCCATTAAAGAAAATCAAGAAGATAAAGACGAAAGAAGTGAAAGTAAGCAAAACAGACCCAGATAGCGGAATGTTAAACAAAAACGGAAAAGAAAAATGTTTTGCATATTCTTTTCATACAGCCTGCGATAAAAATGGATTTGTATTAGGAGTAAAAGTTGAAGCTGCAAATGTCCACGACAGTGTAATGTTTCAAGAAGTATTAGAAGAAGTTGAAAAGAGGGTAAGAAAACCGAAAGCAATAGCAGTAGACGCAGGCTATAAAAATCCGTACATATTAAAGACAATATTTGATAGACAAATAATACCAGCAGTACCATACACAAGGCCAAAAACAAAAGATGGTTTCATGAAAAAACATGAATTTGTTTATGATGAATACTATGACTGTTACATATGCCCGCAGAATGAAATATTAACATATGTTACAACCAACAGAGAAGGATATAGAGAATACAAATCAAACCCAGAAAAATGTAAAAACTGTCCTCTAAGAGAAAAGTGTACCCAAAGTAAAGACTACACAAAGAGGATATTCAGGCACATATGGGAAGGATATGTAGAAGAAGCAGAACACCTAAGGCATACACCTTACTGTAAAGAAGTATATGAGAGAAGGAAAGAGACAATAGAGAGAGTATTTGCAGATTTAAAGGAGAAGCATGGTTTGCGATGGACGACGTTAAGAGGGAAGGAAAAATTGTCCATGCAAGCGATGCTTGTTTTTGCTGCCATGAATTTAAAGAAAATGGCCTTATGGTTATGGAGGAAGGGCAAAGGGCCCTTTGATATTTCAAAACT
>NZ_JBNATW010000061.1:0-1705 GCF_049701175.1 Thermovenabulum sp. | reverse complement strand
GATAGTGTAAAATATTTTTAGGTCAAAAAGGAGGAAAAAGCAGAAAAAATGTAGAAAAAAGACCTCACCATCCTCCCGCAGGATGAGTTTAAAAAAACTCAACAGGAAGGTGAGGTCTTTATGGAAATAATTCTATGCATACTTAAAACATTCCTCCTTTGTGCAGAAAAAATTTTAGGTTTACTTACAGGGGAATATACTTTTCCTGAATTTGAAATTGAACTTGAAAAATTACTGAAAGATTTAGGAAAGGAAATATGCAGGATAGTATTGCAAGAACTTGATGAAAAAATATATAAAGATAAAAAAGAGAGGGAAAATTGGAGAGTAGTCCAGAAGGACTGCGAAAGGACTATAACGACGAAATTTGGGGATGTAACATACAAAAGGCGATATTATGAAGATAAAAAAACAGGGGAAAAAGCTTATCTTGCAGATAGAGCTGCTGGTATACAAAAATATGAGAGGATAGATGTGGCATTAAAAGCTGAAATAACGGATTTATCGACAATGATGTCATATGAAAAAAGCACCCAGGAAATTAAGAGAGACGGTGCTGAATGTCATATAAGCCGCCAGACGGTAATGAATACCCTGAGAAAGATAGATGAGATTAAAACTTATGGAGAATCTGCAGCAAAGAAAAGAATAAAGGTGCTTTATATAGAAGCCGATGAAGATCATATTCATTATCAAAATGGGAAATCAGGAATAGTAAAACTGGTATACGTTCATGAAGGGAAAAGAATCGCAGCAAAAGATAGGAATGAATTGATAAATCCCAAGTATTTTTCAGGTGTATATGATGGAGAAAGGGTAGAAAAATTATGGGAGGAGGTATGGGAATACATAAAGAATACTTACGAAGAAGATCATATAGAACGCATATACATATCTGGAGATGGAGCGGCTTGGATAAAATTTGGGGCAACGTATTTACCCAATGCTGTATATGTGTTAGACCTTTATCATTTACAAAAGTATATAACAATGGCTTTAAAGGATGACAAAAAACTAAAGAGGGCATTATGGAAAGAAATATTTAAAGGGGATAAAGAGAAAGTTATAGGAATATTAATACAAAAATACAATGAATACGAAGGAGAAGGGGATAAAAATCTGGTAACAAAATGCATAGATTACATAAAAAATAATTGGGAAGGGATATATTCCTACAGTTTATACAAAGGGGAAATAACAGGATGCAGTGCAGAAAGCCATGTAAGCCATGTATTATCTGAGCGGCTGTCGAGGGGGCCATTATCGTGGAGTAAAATAGGGGCTCATAAGATGGCACAATTAAGGGCGGTAAAAGCAAGCGGCATATCGGTTAAAGAAATGATAATAAAGCAACGATTTGAGGATTTAAAGCCTGTAGAATTACCAAAGACTACTTTATACAAGGCAAAACAAAGAATAAAAAATATAAATGAAAAATATGGGAATATACGGGACTTACCAATTTTGCTAAACAAGAAGACATTTACAAGTATGGTAATAAAGTCATTATTACAGCAAATAACACTATAACTATATATAACTAAAAAGGTTGATAGATGAAAAAGGGAGGATAATTGCAACCATATAATGGAAATATTTGGCAATTACTTTAAAAACGATATCAATGCATATAAAAAATTTTTAATTCCTCATCTTGTGGTGAGATGGTGAGTTTTAAAAAAACCTAAAAATACTTGACGCGATC
>NZ_JBNATW010000060.1:0-2107 GCF_049701175.1 Thermovenabulum sp. | reverse complement strand
GGAGGGAACAAACTTGTTTGATAAAGAAAGCCTCAATAGGATACAGGAAGAGAAAAAAAGATGGGAAGAGACTACAGTAAAGAAGACCGTTGCGAAAGCGCCCGAAAGATATGAAAAATTTTATACAGGTTCAAATATAGAAGTTGAACGTGTGTATACACCATTAGATGTACAGAATATAGATTATTTAAACGATTTAGGATTTCCGGGTGAATATCCCTATACAAGAGGAATACAGCCCACCATGTATCGCGGGCGGTTCTGGACGATGAGGCAGTATGCCGGATTCGGCACAGCAGAAGAATCCAATGAAAGGTATAAATATTTACTTTCGCAGGGGCAAACGGGCTTAAGCGTTGCTTTTGACCTTCCAACTCAAATAGGATATGACTCTGACCATCCCCTTGCCCAGGGTGAAGTAGGTAAGGTAGGAGTAGCCATAGACTCCTTAGAAGACATGGAAATACTCTTTAACGGAATACCCCTTGATCAAGTCAGCACATCCATGACCATAAACGCACCGGCCTCAATTCTTCTTGCCATGTATATTGCTGTTGCAGAAAAACAGGGTGTAAGTTCCGATAAATTATCCGGAACAATCCAAAACGACATATTAAAAGAATATGTAGCAAGGGGAACGTATATATTTCCACCAGAGCCATCCATGAGGCTTATCACCAACATATTTGAATTCTGTTCCAAACACGTTCCCAAATGGAACACCATAAGCATAAGCGGATATCACATAAGGGAAGCGGGAGCAACTGCAGTGCAGGAAGTTGCCTTTACCCTTGCAAACGGTATTGCGTATGTAGAAGCTGCCATAAAAGCCGGACTTGATGTAGATGAATTTGCCCCGAGGCTTTCCTTCTTCTTCAATGCCCATAACGACTTATTAGAAGAAGTAGCCAAATTCCGCGCAGCAAGGAGATTATGGGCAAAGATAATGAAAGAAAGGTTCAAAGCAAAGGATCCTCGTTCAATGATGCTGCGCTTCCACACTCAAACGGCTGGATCCACACTGACAGCACAGCAGCCGGATAACAACATTGTTCGCGTAACCATCCAGGCATTAGCGGCAGTATTAGGTGGAACCCAGTCACTGCATACCAATTCAAGAGACGAAGCCTTAGCCCTACCGACGGAGGATTCAGTAAGAATAGCCCTAAGGACACAGCAGATAATTGCGTACGAAAGCGGTGTAACAGAGACTGTAGATCCCTTAGCTGGTTCCTATTATATAGAATACCTAACCGACACCATAGAAAAGAAAGCAATGGAATACATTCAAAAAATAGATGAATTAGGCGGATCACCCAAAGCGATTGAGAAAGGTTATATGCAGCAGGAGATACAGGACAGCGCCTACAGATATCAGCAGGAAATCGAATCGGGCAGGAGGATAGTAGTAGGAGTAAACAAATTCCAGATAGAAGAAGAACCTCCGAAGAACCTATTAAAAGTAAATCCCGAAGTAGAAAAAGTGCAGAGAAGAAAATTAGAGAACTTAAGGGCAAGAAGGGACAACATAGCAGTAAAAAATGCATTGTCAATTCTTGAAGAAAAAGCAAAAACCAATGAGAACCTAATGCCTTATATATTGGATTGCGTAAAAACCTATGCGACCTTAGGAGAAATCTGCGATACATTGAGGAAAGTCTTTGGAGAATATAAAGCTACTGTTACATTTTAAGGAGGTGTAAGGATGGAGAGCACAAAAACAATACGAGTATTAATAGCAAAACCCGGTTTGGACGGACATGACAGGGGAGCGAAAGTAATAGCAAGGGCACTAAGGGATGCCGGAATGGAGGTAATATATACAGGACTTAGACAAACACCCGAACAGATAGTAGAAGCTGCCATACAGGAGGATGTAGATGTAATAGGGCTTTCCATATTGTCAGGAGCCCACAACGTGCTTTTCCCGAGGATAATGGAACTTCTAAAGGAAAAAGGGGCCCAAGATATACTCGTAATTGGCGGGGGAGTAATACCCCATGACGACATACCCTTCCTAAAACAGTGCGGGATAGCCGAAATATTCACCCCGGGCACACCCATTTCTACCATAGTAGAATTTATTAAGAACAACGTGAAAAAATAA
>NZ_JBNATW010000059.1:0-2371 GCF_049701175.1 Thermovenabulum sp. | reverse complement strand
CCCCCCATTTTCGACAATTATTTTGCCCTATTGTCGCTTTTTTTATGTGTTGCTAAAGTATATTATTTTTTACTCTTATTTTCTCGATAATTGAGTTCTTTTATTAAAGTTTTATATAATTCTAAAAAACCCACCTTGTTAGTAGTATTCCAGGTGGGTTTTTTGCTTAAAATTTTAAACTTTAGGTCTCATTGTTGGGAATAAAATTACATCCCTTATGGAATAGGAATCGGTCAAGAGCATAACCAGTCTGTCTATTCCTATTCCAAGACCGCCTGTAGGAGGCATCCCGTATTCTAAGGCATTTACAAAATCTTCATCAAACATATGAGCTTCTTCATCACCTGCTTCTCTTTCCTTCAACTGCTGCAAGAATCTTTCCCTCTGATCTATAGGATCATTTAATTCTGAAAAAGCATTTGCCATCTCTCTACGCGTAATAAAAAGCTCAAACCTGTATGTAAAATCAGGGTTGTCCTCTTTTCTCTTAGCAAGTGGCGAAATTTCTATAGGATAATCCAAAATGAAAGTCGGCTGAACTAAATGGCCTTCCACCTTTTCCTCAAAAATTAGATTTAATATCTTACCTTTTGTATCCTTCTCTCCTACTTCTAAATTCAATTCCTCAGCTACTCTTTTGGCTTCTTCATCACTTTTGATTTCATTAAAATCAATACCTGTGAATTTTTTTACCGCCTCAACCATGGTCATTTTAGTCCACGGAGGAGTGAGGTCAATTTCTTCACCCTGATAAACTATTTTTGTGGTCCCAAGTACCTTTTTCGCAACATGGGATATAAGGTTTTCCGTAAGCTCCATCATGTCCGTGTAATCAGCATAAGCTTGATAAAGTTCTATCATCGTAAATTCTGGATTGTGCTTTATCGAAATCCCCTCATTCCTAAAATCCTTGCCGATTTCGTAGACCTTTTCAAATCCACCTACAATTAACCTTTTTAGATATAACTCTGTGGCAATCCTTAAATATAAGTCTATATCAAGAGCATTGTGATGAGTTATAAAAGGCCGGGCAGCCGCTCCCCCCGCAATTGGAGTCAGTATAGGGGTTTCTACTTCCATGAACCCTAAATCATCTAAATAATCCCTTATAGCCTTTATTACCTTGCTTCGTATAATAAAAGTCTTCCTGACCTCAGGATTAACAATCAGGTCTAAATACCTTTGCCTATAACGAAGATCTACGTCTTTCAAGCCATGCCACTTTTCAGGAAGCGGACGCAATGATTTTGAAAGGAGGACAATGTTTTCAGCATTTACAGAAATCTCTCCCTTATGGGTTTTAAATACCGTTCCTTCTACGCCCACTATATCCCCTATATCTAATTTCTTAAACAAATTAAAAATAAAATCCCCGACCTTGTCCTTTTTAATATAAATCTGCAAACGGCCTTTTTCATCCTGAATATCAAAAAAGGCCGCTTTGCCGTGTTCCCTTATCGCCATTATTCTGCCGGCTAATTTTGTCTTTTGACCATCCAATTTTTCAAATTCTTCTTTAATCTGCAGACAGTCATGGGTCCTTTCATACTTTTGTCCATAGGGATTAATCCCCATAGATTTTAATTCTTCTAATTTTTGTATCCTTGCTTTCATCAATTCATTTATCTCATTATCAAAATGTTCCATCATCTACCCTCCATATTTACTTTTATTTTTTAATTTCCTCGATCCTATATTTAATTTTACCTATTGGAACCTGAACTTCAACCACATCTCCTTTTTTTGCTCCAATCAATGCTTTTCCAACTGGTGATTCATTTGATATTTTGTATTCTATAGGGTTAGCTTCCGCTGAACTCACCAAGGTATACTCAATAGCTTCATCGGTTTCAAGGTCCCTTATAAGCACCTTTGACCCTAATGTAACAACTTCAGTCGAAATATCTGCATCATCGATAACCTTTGCGTTTCTCAATTTTTCTTCCAACATTGCTATTTTGCCTTCTACAAAAGCCTGTTCATTCTTCGCTTCATCATATTCAGAATTTTCGCTAATATCCCCAAAGGCAATAGCCTGTTTAATCCTATCAGCAACCTCTTTTCTCCTAACAGATTTCAAGTACTCGAGTTCTTCTTCCAATTTTTTTAAACCTTCTTGGGTTAGAACTACTTCCTTTTTATTCGCCATATCCTTTCTCCCCTCTTACATAAATAAAATTTATCTTTTTATTATGAATAAATTATTCATGTAGTATTATCATTATTCCTATAATTTTAAGCACAATTTTCTCTTGAAATTATACTTTTGTTATTATAATTCAGTGTAAAATTGATGTCAAGAATTTTCATTATTTAAGATCGCGTCAAGTATTTTTAGGTTTTTTTAAAACTCACCATCTCACCACAAGAT
>NZ_JBNATW010000058.1:0-2426 GCF_049701175.1 Thermovenabulum sp. | reverse complement strand
ATCTTGTGGTGAGATGGTGAGTTTTAAAAAAACCTAAAAATACTTGACGCGATCTCAAATAAACGGAGATTTGAAATAATATTTATACTATGTTATAATCGTTAAAAAACATAAAATGGAGAGGGAAAAGAATGAGACCAGAGGAACAGTTTGAAATTTTAAAAGAGAATACTGCTGAAATTATATCTGAAGAAGAATTATTAAGCAAACTAAAAAAATCTTACGAAACCAAAACACCTTTAAAAGTAAAACTGGGTCTTGATCCTACTGCGCCTGATATCCATCTTGGACATGCTGTAGTTTTAAAGAAACTGAGGGAATTTCAGGACCTTGGACATGAAGTCATTCTAATCATTGGCGATTTTACAGGGATGATAGGTGATCCTACTGGAAAATCTGAGACACGGAGGCAGATGACAAAAGAAGAGGTATTGGAGAACGCAAAAACTTATAAAGAACAAGTATTTAAAATTTTGGACCCTGAGAAGACTAAAATTAAATTTAATAGTGAATGGCTTGCTAATTTAAAATTTGAGGATGTTATCCGCCTTGCTTCGAAATACACCGTAGCCCGAATGCTCGAAAGGGAAGATTTTAGCCAGCGATTCAGAGAGGGAAGGCCTATATCTATCCACGAATTCTTTTATCCTTTAATGCAAGGATACGATTCCGTTGCATTAAAAGCTGATGTGGAATTAGGAGCTACTGAACAAAAATTTAATATTTTGATGGGACGCACATTACAAAAGGAATACGGTCAGGAACCGCAAGTTGCTATGCTAATGCCGATATTAATAGGCATTGATGGAGTAAAAAAGATGAGCAAGAGCCTTGGGAATTACATAGGAATAAATGAACCACCTGGAGAAATTTATGGAAAAGTGATGTCAATACCTGATGAGATATTGATTGAATACTATAATTTGGCTACGGCGTTGCCAAAAGAGGAAGTAAAGAAAATTGAGAGGGGATTAAAAGATGGGTCCCTGCACCCGAGAGATGTAAAAATGGCACTAGCCAGAGAAATAGTTAAAATGTACCACGGCTTTGAGGAAGCAAAGAAGGCTGAAGAAAATTTTATTAAAGTGTTTCAAAAAAAGGATTTGCCCGATGAGATAAACGAGTTATATATTTCTAAGGACAATTTAAATCCCAATGGAAAGATATGGCTTCCTAAACTTTTATCCATTGCCGGGCTTGTATCATCAAACAGTGAAGCCCAGAGGTTAATTTTACAGGGAGCAGTAAAAATAAACGGCGAGAGAGTAGAAAATCCATTAGATATAGATATAAAAGAGCCCATAATTGTTCAGGTAGGTAAGAGAAAGTTTGCCAAAATAGCTATCAAAGATTAAATAAATAAATTTCTTAAGATAAACTTTTGTGAACTCCTCCAGCATATTCTAAATATATGGAGGGGTTTTTTATGTGGGGAAAATATAATAAATTCTATAGGTTAAAAAAATCTACGTTTAGTATTTATATTAGTATTTTTTTAATTTTTGTTATTATTTTGTTGATTTTTAGTTTTATAGAACATCAAATAGCTCCAACAATTCAAACAATAGCTGAAGCAAGAGCAAGAATAATTGCAACAGAAGCAATAAATAATGCGATTAAAGAAAAAATAGCAAAAAATATTCAATACAAAGACTTAATTACAATACATAAAGATGTTAACGGTCAAATAACATTAATTCAAATAAATACCGTAGAAATAAACCGCATAGAAACAGAAACTTCTCTAGAAGCTGTAAAGAGATTAAAGCAAATATCAATGGAGATGATAAAAATACCTTTAGGCCTTGTTACGGGAAGCAAAATTTTAGCTAATTTAGGGCCAAATATTAATATTTTGCTTCAGCCTGTCGGAACCGTAGAAGTAGATACAACAGAAGCTTTTGAAGAAGCTGGGATTAACCAAACAAGGCATAAAGTAATTCTTTCGATTTCGGCAAAGGTTAAAGTTGTTCAACCCTTTTTCAGCACAGAAGTTGATATTCATACAGATGTTCCTATAGCAGAAACAATAATTGTAGGTACTGTTCCTCAAACAATTTTGGATTTCAAATAATTTTATAATGGGATTTTACCTTTAATTGTTTTTTATAATGTAGTTAATTTTAAACTATATTTTGACCTTTTCATAAATCTTGAGATTAAAAACTGTTTTATTTAATTAAAGTAGTGGGTTAATTTTATAGTAAGGAAGAGAATATGTAAGCATAATCAAAAATATTTGAGCACATGGAATATATTTTAAAAAAAATAGAGTTTGTTGAATTTACAATGAATTGAATAAGTCTAATTTTTGTGCTAAATTATAAAAGCTGTGAAAATAACATTAAAGAACGTCATAAAAGTTTGAGTAAATTGCGATGATTAGAGAAACAGATGAAATACCGATTTTAGGGCATTCAAAAAAA
>NZ_JBNATW010000057.1:0-2493 GCF_049701175.1 Thermovenabulum sp. | reverse complement strand
ACATCCGCACCGAGCTTTGCTGCCTTTATAGCAGCTACATATCCCCCAGGTCCCGCCCCTATAACAACAATTTTTTTTGACATTTATTGTAACCTCCCTTATAAATTACACATGTCAAGTAAAATCGGGATATTTTCCTCTGCTCCGATCGCCATTATATGAACTCCATCGCAGAGCTTTTCTTCTCTAACCTGATTAATAAATTCAGCTGCAATCTTTAAACCTTCTTTAACTTTGTTTTCCGCCCCTTTTAACCTTTCTATTATCTCATCAGGAACATATATGCCGGGAACATTTTTGTTCATATAATTTGCCATCCCCGGTGATTTCAAAGGTATTACTCCCACCAATACTTTCGCGTTTAATTCGGAAATCCTTTCTTTAAATCTTCTTAATACTTCTACATCGTAAACCGCCTGGGTCTGGAAGAATTTTGCCCCGGCTTTTATCTTTTTTTGCATTTTTATTACCTGAAGTTCCATAGGGTCAAAAAGGGGTGTTACGCTTGCCCCGAGGAAAAATTCCGGCGCTTTGTTTAAGGGATTACCGGCAAAGTCTTTGCCTTCCATGAGTGTGCTTGCAATCTGAAGGATGTTTACTGAGTCCAATTCAAACACGGGCTTTGTTGTCTTGTTGTCGCCAAACACAGGGTGGTCTCCGGTTAGTGCAAGGACGTTTTTTATTCCCAAGGCTCCTGCTGATAAAAGCTCGCCCTGTATTGCAATCCTGTTCCTATCCCTGCCGGTTATCTGCATTACAGGTTCCAAGCCTTCTTCAATTAAAATCACCGACGCTCCCAAGGAAGAAACTCTTACTACTGCACTTTGAAAATCTGTTACATTTACCGCATCAACCCTGCCTTTTACCGCTCTGGCACATTCCCTAAAATGCGCAGTATCTACACCCTTTGGAGGTGCCATTTCGCAAGTTACCGCAAATTCACCGGAATTTAATCTTTCTTCAAGTCCCATAACAATTCCCCCTACCTACCTCTGAACAACAATTTTCCTCGGATTATAGGCTTTGCTGTAATCCTTAGGAGGCTTTATATCGAGCATTTTCTCCAACTGCCCTATTTTTCTTAGCCTATCATAAATTAACACCCATGCACAGTCGTTCTCGCTGTTTAGTTCGCATTTGCCGTTTCTGGAACCTCCACATGGGCCGTTTAGTAAACCCTTTGCGCACCTCGTTACAGGGCATATGCCTCCCGTCCAGGCAAGTTCGCATTCTCCGCAGGCTTTGCAGGCTTCGGAAAAATGCCCTATCCTCTCTACCTCGCCTATGAACATGGTGTTGTTGGCAGGATACACGGGCTTTGTTTCTATTACCCCCGCTACGGTCTGGGCTCCGTCTCCGCACGCCATGCAGAGAATCGCATCCGCTTCTTCCAATGCTTCTTTGTTCTTTTTCAATGTAGAGCGGACCTGCAGTTTGTTGCAGGAAGGGTCGAGCACCGTATATCCGGTAACGATTTTACCTTCTTTTTCTAAGGCTTCTTTCATATTTAAAATCTCTTTTTCTCCCCCAGTCATGCAGGAGGTGGCGCACAGGCTGCACCCTGTTATATATATTTTTTTAACGCCTTCCAGCATCTTTTTTATTTCTTCAAAGGGCTTTTTTTCCGTTATTACCATTTTTAAAACCCCCTACCTACAGGCCTTTTTGTAGTTTTAAGGCTTTTACGACGTGTTTTACGAGAACCGTGGAGGTAACAGAACCTACTCCTCCGGGCACGGGTGTTATCATCCCCGCTTTGTCTTTTACTTCTTCAAAGTCCACATCCCCGCACAGTTTACCGTTTTCGTCCACGTTTATGCCTACATCTATTACTACCGCACCTTCCCCTACCATATCAGCCTTTACTATTTTTGCTTTTCCTACTGCTGCTACGAGGATTTCCGCCCTCTTTGTTTCTTCAGAAAGGTTTTTGGTCTTTGTATGGCATATGGTCACGGTGGCGTTTTGTTTTAGCATCATCATGGCAAGGGGCCTTCCTACTACCATGCTCCTTCCCATGATTACCGCTCTTTTTCCCGTAAGGTCGATGTTGTAGTAATTAAGGATTTCCATTACGGCCTGGGGTGTACACGGCGCAAAGCCCCCTTCTTCTCCTGCCATTATTTTGGCTGTGTTTATGGGGCTGAAAGAGTCCACATCCTTCTCGGGTGAAATTTGGTATTTTACTTTGTCTTCTGATATATGAGAGGGCAGGGGCCTCATTATCAATATTCCGTTTATTTTTTCATCTTCGTTTAGTTCGTGAATTTTCTTTATAAATTCCTGTTCCGTTATAGTTTCGGGTAATTCCAAGGCGCTTGCCTCTACGCCCATTTCGCTCGCCCTTTTTAATGCGCCTTTAATGTATGATAGGGAATCGGGCCTTTCTCCAACGATTACTATCTTTAGATTGGGAATGTAACCTTTTTGTTTTAATTCTGAAACTTCTTTGGTTAAGTCCTGCTTTAAGGCCTCGGCTACTTCCTTGCCGGA
>NZ_JBNATW010000056.1:0-3030 GCF_049701175.1 Thermovenabulum sp. | reverse complement strand
CATTTTTTCTGCTTTTTCCTCCTTTTTGACCTAAAAATATTTTACACTATCTAATTTTGGATAATTTGACTTTTAGTTATTCCAACTTCATTACTTCTTTTATATTCTCTTACCTATCTTGCTATTAAACTGAAAGCTTCATTATGATTTCTTGCAAAACTTTGCAATTACCAGTTTCTATAGCTTCTTTAATAATTTTTTGATTAAATTCTGGCTCCTCTTTTTTCCCTGGCATTGATTTAACCCATTAAAATACAGTTTGTCATATTTAGTCTAACTGTCCAAAGTAGTTAGGGGGCTAAAAAGTTTACTAAATTACTTACATTTCTAATAATCCAGAAGAGAATATAGGCAAGATTTTAGATTTGACTAAAAAAATTGTTCGCAGAGAAAGAGATAAAGGGTATATAAAAAATGCTAAAAAATACCTACTTGATCCAAATAGCTCTTGGCATCATTATGCAATGAGAATTATTAAAGAAACAAATCCAAGAGTAAAAGAAAGAATTCTTATTGATTTTTTCTTGAATGCAGGTTTTATAGGAATTTCAAAACAGTTAGAACTCAGTCAAAAATATGACATTAACATTCTGTTTGTGTTAATTTAAAAATGGACCACGATTTCAATTGAAAACTCCCCCATCTAATGATAACCTCTTATGTATGAATATACGTAAGAGGGGTTGTGAAGGGATGATTTCAAGAAGCTCATACTATGTTCTTCGAGTTGATAAATACATGTGGTAAATTTTTTCGATACAAGCCTAATTGGTGAGTTAAAAAAAGTGTGGTTATATAGTGTTCCATAGCTCCAAGGGTAAAATTAAATTTCCAAAACGCCCAGCTGGATCAAGGTATTTTCTCTTGATTTGACCTGCTTTTTCTATTAGGGATGAGGGAAAAGGAGTAAGGGAGAAAGAAAACACATATTCAATAGTAGGAGCGGTAAAGAGATTAAAAGTTTTATTTTGTTGTATAGGAAAATTAGTCTAATCAGTTTATAATCTTCCCATGATGCGTAATTGTAAGAGAATGAGTAGAACTGTGAGGTGGATAAAGTGCGTAAAAACCTTACTCCTACGGGGGCAATCCGATTTTATGTTGCCTTACACGGTAGCCCTATTGCAGCAGTGAAAGTTAAAATTACACCAGGGGGGTACCACGAGCCTCACTGGGCGACTACAGTTTACGGATGGCAATTCTTCGTTGAGGGTTACCGTGATCGTCGATTGGGTGAAGAATTATGTTTCTTTTATTTAAACAAAAACCCTCTCGGTTTATGGACAGTCACTTCGGTTGGTACAGGACCATGAGAAACTCTAAAGGTTAATGCACAAAATATGTTTAAGACTTGCGGATTGTAAAATGAGCAAGCTTAACCCTTGACCCATTCCCCTTAGTGGGGAATGAATGAGGGAAAAGGAATAATGGTTAAGTTATAAAGAATAACAAAGGGATAAGGGTAGAGCATTGAAAAACCAATGTTTACGCCACTTATCCCTTTTTTCTTTGAACCATGAACTTGCCCTTTTGGAAAAACTTTTTTCACACAAATTAGAGGAGTATTTGGGTGGGGTGGATGACAGGGGAGGGGAAGGGCTTTTTTTAAATTAACAACGGTCAAAAGGTTATGGAAGAGCTCTCCATGTTTTTTAAAGGCACACTTGGCATGGACGTAAAAGCCATAATTGGTGCTAACAACCTCAATTCCTTTGGTGCAGTAAATGACAGAAAAGATGTGCTTGAAAGAGCTTTTGAGGCAGGGAAAGAGATTGTAAAAGGATAAAATGATAAAGAAGAACATTGAGAGTAATGGTTTTAATACTGTAAAGGGCAAACTTGCGCTTATCCCTTAATTTTTTTGGGCGCTTCAAAATATTTTCCAGGATAAAAACCTTTCTTCTTGGATATTTTTGTTTGTATTCAAGGTATAAGTTTTTGTCTGTTTATGTTAATTTAACTGTTTCGTGAGAGACTGCCTCATCCGGTAGCTTTGCCCATTATATTTATATACAATGACCTTTGCAAATTTGGGGATTTTTGAGTTGCAAAAGTGGGGATTCCGAGTTTTTTAGCGATTTGAGTTGGCGAGAAACCTTCTTTAAGCAGGGCACAAATTTTACCTCTTTCATAGGGTGTTAGGTGTTTAAAAGTGCGATGTGATGTGATATACTCCTTAGTAAGAACCATAGCTGAAACCCTCCTTGATGTTAGTTTTGGTCAACCAACATCATATCGGGTTTCACGCTATGGTTCAACTATTTTTTGGTGTCGCATTTAATTTTACAATTAACCCTCCATGCTTAACAAAGCACAACCATGCCAATTAACCTAACCTGATTACCTTTGAGCACAGCCAATTGTCGCCCCATATTATCTTAATACGGGAACAGCACAGGTGCTAAACTTCCTATATTTTCAGGTAATCAGCCCTGCAATAAAATTAACAGGAGTGAATAAGGTGCAAGATTTACTTGAAATTTGTTGTGGATTAGATGCCCACAAAGAAACTATCGTTGCATGTTTAATTAAAGGTTTAGTCAATGACGATAAGCCCCAAAAAACAATAAGAACATTTTCCACTTAAATTCTCGAAAACGCTTTTGACGGCACTATGGTGGTTATAGTTGCCAATGCAAGACATATGAAAAATGTCCCCAGTAAAAAAAACCGATATGAAAGATACAGAATGGGTTGCAACTCTTTTAAGGGCAGGGCTTTTAATATGGAAGTTTCATCCCTCCTCAAGCAATTCGAGAATTACGAGACCTTACAAGATACCATAAAAGCATAATAGAAGAACTGTTATCTCAGAAAAACCGTATTGAAAAATACCTCCAAAGCTTTGGCTTTAAGCTCTCAAATTTGATTTAATTTATAAAATTTTCCAGCTGATGCCCTTGCAGAATTGGTTAGATTAAATCTTACCTTCTTTCATTAAATAATCAATTGCCTTTTGAAGCTCTGCTTGAACTTTTTTATATTCTATTCTCTTCCATTCTTTCAATAGGGGTATAAACCTGGCATTCT
>NZ_JBNATW010000055.1:0-3679 GCF_049701175.1 Thermovenabulum sp. | reverse complement strand
ATGTTTTATAGGTTATTGGTATGTAATTTTGATACCTTAATTTGACATAACATTTTAGTGAAAGGGAGGTGTTTAAATGGCTAAAAAGGTTGTTGCAATGGTAAAACTACAGATTCCTGCAGGTAAAGCCACACCGGCTCCACCAGTTGGCCCGGCACTTGGCCCTACAGGAATTAATATAATGAATTTCTGCAAAGAGTTTAACGAAAAGACAGCTGCTCAAGCTGGTTTGATTATTCCTGTAGAGATTACAGTATATCAGGACAGGTCCTTTACTTTTGTTTTAAAGACACCGCCGGCATCGGTACTTTTGATGAAAGCTGCTGGTGTAGAAAAAGGTTCTGGAGAACCCAATAAAAATAAAGTAGGCAAGGTTACAAGAAAAGATATAAGAGAAATTGCTGAATTAAAGATGAAGGACCTTAATGCAGCGAGCATAGAAGCAGCAATGAGGATGATTGAAGGCACTGCCCGCAGCATGGGCATAATTGTAGTAGACTAAATTTTAATTTTAAATAAAAAGTGGGAGGAAAATTTCTTCCGCTAAAACCACAGGGAGGGAAAGGAATTGGCAAAAAGAAGCAAAGCTTATCAAGAAGCTTTAAAGCTTGTCGACAGAACAAAACTTTACGACCCCAAAGAAGCTATGGAGCTGGTTTTACAAACAGCAAATAAAAAATTCGATGAAACCATAGAAGTTGCTGTAAGGCTTGGGGTTGACCCAAGACACGCTGATCAACAGGTTAGGGGCACTGTAGTATTGCCTCATGGTACTGGTAAAACAAAAAGGGTTTTGGTTTTTGCAAAAGGAGAAAAGGCAAAAGAAGCTGAAGAAGCTGGCGCAGATATTGTAGGAGCAGAGGATTTGATAGCAAAAATTGAAAGTGGCTTTTTAGATTTTGATGTTGCAGTTGCTACTCCGGACATGATGGGAGCAGTAGGTAAGCTGGGTAAGATTTTAGGTCCGAGAGGGCTTATGCCCAACCCTAAAGCAGGTACTGTAACCTTCGATGTAGCAAAAGCTGTAAAAGAGATTAAAGCGGGTAAGATAGAATACCGTGTTGATAAGACAGGTATTATCCATGCGCCCATAGGTAAAAAATCTTTCGGGGCTGAAAAATTATTGGAGAATTTCAGGGCTCTAATGGAGTCTATTATAAAGGCAAAGCCGGCAGCTGCGAAAGGACAGTATATAAAAAGTGTAGTAGTTTCTAGCACAATGGGCCCCGGAATTAAAATAAATCCTTTGAAGGTTGTTGAAAAATAGGTTTGAAAAAATAAAAATTCAAATATAACATTTCGCTGCAGACAGTAGGTGCCGAAAGGCTTAATATCCTACCGAGGCGTAAAAAAAGTTCTTTTGTATACTTTAGTATACAAAAAGGTCTTTCTGTACGTCTGCAGAAAGACCTTTTTAAGTTATAATAAAAATTAATAAACCACGACGGGGAGGTGAGAAAGTGCTGACAAAGGAGCAAAAGGTTCAAGAGGTAGAGGAGCTAAAAAAGAAGTTTACAGAAGCAAAATCAGCCATTTTAGCTGACTATAAAGGGCTGAATGTGGCTGAAGTCACCGAACTAAGAAAAAGACTTAGAGAACAGGGTATTGAATTTAAGGTTGTAAAAAATACCCTCGCAAAAATTGCTACAAAGGACATGCCTTTTAATATCGATGAATATTTGCAAGGCCCAACGGCAATTGCTTTTAGCTATAAAGACCCTGTTACGGCAGCAAAAATCCTTACAGAATTTGCGAAGGACCATAAAAACCTTGAATTAAAAGCTGCAGTTGTAGAAGGAAAAGCCGGCGGCAAGGATGTTGTAGAAAAACTTGCCAAAATGCCTCCTCGAGAAGAACTCCTTGCAAAGGCTGTGGGAGCAATTCAATCTCCGCTTTTTGGTATTGTATGGGTGTTACAAGCACCTCTCAGAGACCTTGTTTATACACTACAGGCTATTCAAGAAAAGAAAGCCTCATAATTCACCCTAAATATAAAATTATTAAAAAATTAATAATCAAAAATTACAAATAAAAATAAGGAGGAGTATTTAAGATGACAAAAGAGGAAATCATTTCAGCTATTGAGAATATGACTGTTATTGAGCTTGCAGAACTTGTAAAGGCACTTCAAGAAAAATTTGGTGTTACTGCTGCTGCACCTGTAGCAGTAGCTGCTGCGCCGGCAGCTGGCGCTCAAGCAGCAGAAGCTGCTCCCGAGCAGACCGAATTTGATGTAATCTTAGCAAATCCTGGAGCAGAAAAGATTAAGGTTATCAAGGTAGTAAGAGAACTCACAGGTCTTGGATTAAAAGAAGCAAAAGACCTTGTAGATGGAGCTCCAAAACCGATAAAAGAAAAGGTCAGCAAGGAAGAAGCAGAACAAATAAAAGCAAAGCTTGCAGAAGTTGGCGCAACGGTAGAAATAAAGTAATTAGGATTAAAGATATTAAAATTTTTATCGAAAAGAGGATGAAAAAATTTTCATCCTCTTTTTAAATTCCATCGAAAAAAATTAAAGAGATTTTATAAAAATACCCCAATTGGATAAAAAATCTTGTCGAATATAATATATAGAAAAATACATAAGGAGGGGGATGAAAAATGTTAACAAAAAAATTTTTAAAAGTAATGGCTGTGGCCTTGATTTTTACACTAATAGCGACGACTGTTGCATTAGCGGCCCAGCCGAACAAAATAAAAGACAAACCTATAAAGGAGAGAATAAGAACAGAAGCAAAAACGGTGCAAGCGAATAAAGGAGAAGATAAGACAATAAAGGAAAGGCAGCAAATCACACAAAAAACAACAAATAAAGCAAACATAGAAAACTTAAAGATGCAGGTAAGAAATCTTGAACAACAGGTAAAGATGCTAAAAGAACAGATAAAAGAGATGAAAGGTGCAGTAAAGGTAAACGGGAAACAGTTGAAATTTGACGTGCCACCTGTTATAAAGAACGGACGAGTATTGATCCCGCTCAGGGCTGTAATGAATGGATTTAAAGCAGACGTGAGCTATGACAAAGACACAAATACGGTCATAATAAAGAAAGGCGACAAAGTAGTTAAAATAGATTTAACGAATAATAAGGTATATGTAAATGACAAAGAAGTAAGTATAGATGTGCCTGCAATGGTAATAAACAACAGGACGCTTGTGCCGTTGAGATTTTTAAGCGAAGTTTTGGGCAAGAAAGTTAACTATGATGAGAAGACAGGCGATGTTGATATAGAAGGTGAAAATGAAGATGAAAATGAAGACGAAAACGCTGTTATAGAAAATAATAGCAGCAATACTACTGAAAATGAACAGCAGGAGAGCATAAATAACGAAAGCACAAGCAGTCAGGCAGAAAACCAAACACAAACAGAAAACCAGACGACAGAGAACAGCACAACGAATCCGGAAACAAACAACACAAATAATACGGAAACGAATAATAGCACAAGTCCAGAAACAACAACAGAAACAACAGGCCAATAAGCAAAAAAACTCCGGCGAAGAGCCGGAGTTTTAATTTTCTCTCGTCTGCGTAATCAAAACATATGGGTTGATGAGGAGAATTAAATAAAAAAATCTTGACACCAGAAAAGCTATGTTATAAAATATATATTGCATTTTGAATTGCGTCGCGGGGTGGAGCAGTCCGGTAGCTCGTCGGGCTCATAACCCGAAGGTC
>NZ_JBNATW010000054.1:0-3994 GCF_049701175.1 Thermovenabulum sp. | reverse complement strand
ATAAGGAGGGAATACAATGAAGACTTTAAAAATAGACCATATTGGAATTGCTGTAAAAGACTTAGAGGAGGCAAAAAAGGTCTATACCGATTTATTGGGACTTGAGGTGCACGGGGAAGAGGTAGTAGAAGAACAGAAAGTAAAAGTAGTATTTATCCCTGTAGGCGACAGCGAAGTAGAACTATTAGAATCGACCGACCCCGAAGGCCCGATAGCAAAATTCATAGAAAAGAATGGAGAAGGTATACAGCATATAGCATTCAGAGTAGATGATATAGAAAAAGCATTAGAAGAACTAAAACAAAAGGGAGTAAGGCTAATTGATGAAAAACCAAGATACGGAGCCGGTGGAGCAAAAATTGCCTTTATTCATCCAAAAGCAACAAAAGGTGTTTTAATAGAACTTTGCGAAAGAAAATAAAAAAAGGAGGAAGTAAAATAAATGGAAACCTTTGAACAAAAACTGGAGCTTTTAAGACAAAAAAGGAAAGAAGTAGAGCTCGGAGGTGGTGAAAAAAAGATACAAAAACAGCATGAAAGCGGAAAACTCACTGCAAGGGAAAGAATTGAAAAACTATTAGACAAAGGCAGCTTTGTAGAAATTGACGCCTTTGTAGAGCACCGCTGTATCGACTTTGACATGGCAGACACAAAAGCACCAGGTGAAGGCGTAGTAACGGGATACGGCACAATAGACGGCAGGTTGGTATTTGTATTTGCACAGGATTTCACCGTAATAGGTGGCTCCCTCGGCGAAATGCATGCAGCAAAGATAGTAAAAATAATGGATATGGCATTAAAGATGGGTGCACCCGTAATAGGGCTAAACGATTCGGGTGGTGCAAGGATTCAAGAAGGAGTAGATGCCCTCAAAGGCTACGGAGAAATCTTCTACAGAAACACCATCGCTTCCGGAGTAATACCCCAGATTTCAGTAATCTTAGGCCCCTGCGCAGGAGGAGCCGTATATTCACCCGCTCTTACCGACTTCATCTTCATGGTAAGCGATATGAGCAAGATGTTCATAACAGGTCCTCAGGTAATAAAAGCGGTAACAGGAGAAGACGTAAGCCCCGAAGAATTAGGCGGAGCTATGGCACACAACACCAAAAGCGGTGTTGCCCACTTTATGGCATCGAGCGAAGAAGAGTGCTTTGAACAAATAAGAAAACTCCTTTCATACCTGCCGTCAAACAATTTAGAGGATCCACCTTTGAAAGAAACCAATGACGAAGTGCTAAAAATAGTGCCGGAACTCAACAAAATCGTTCCCGTTGATCCCAACAAGCCCTATGACATGAAAGAAGTAATAAGACTAATCGTAGATGAAGGCGACTTCTTTGAAGTACAGCCCTATTACGCCCAGAACATGATTACCGGTTTTGCAAGGATAAACGGAAGGAGCGTAGGCATATTAGCAAATCAGCCCAAAGTATTGGCAGGCTGCCTTGACATAAACGCCTCCGATAAAGCAGCAAGATTTGTAAGGTTCTGCGACGCCTTCAACATACCCCTTATTACTTTCACAGATACACCCGGATACCTGCCCGGAGTAGCCCAGGAGCACGGCGGAATAATAAGGCACGGTGCAAAGCTTTTATACGCCTACTCGGAAGCAACCGTACCAAAGATAACCGTAATAATAAGGAAGGCATACGGTGGAGCATACATCGCTATGTGCTCAAGACACTTAGGAGCTGACCAGGTATTTGCATGGCCGACTGCAGAAATAGCGGTAATGGGCCCTGAGGGTGCAGCAAACATAATATTCCGGAAAGACATTGAAGAATCACCGAACCCTGCAGAAACAAGAAAACAGAAAATCGAAGAATACAGGGACAAATTTGCAAACCCCTACCAGGCAGCAAAACGCGGATATATAGACGATGTAATTGAACCTGCCCATACAAGGGTAAAAATAATAAGTGCACTTGAGATGCTTGTATCAAAACGGGAAACAAGGCCCGACAAAAAACACGGCAACATGCCTGTTTAAAAAAAATACATAACAAGGGAGGGAGAAACAAATGGAAAACGTATTATTAGAATCATTAAAGGCAGCAGTTATCGGTATGGGCATAGTTATGCTGTCCCTTTACTTTCTATCATTGATATTAGAGGTAATGAGGTATATCTTTTACAAGCCCGAGGGAGTGCAAAAAAAAACAATTGATGAATCATCCCTAAAAAGCCCCTTGGTGCTCCATGAAGAAGAAATAAAACAAGAACCGAAGGAAGACTTAGAAGAAATTGCGGCGATAAGTGCAGCAATTGCTGCTTACTTAGGGAAACCCATAGAAGCAATAAAGATTGGTGCAATAAGGAGGGTTTACGAAAAGACCCCTGCTTGGGGTATAGCAGCAAGGACAAACCCAAAAAAATAAAATAATTTCAATAAAAAAACATAGGGAAAGGAGAAAACAAAAGATGAAAAAATTTAGAATAACGATTAATGGAAATACCTATGAGGTTGAAGTGGAAGAATTGGGTGTAGAAGCGGCCGCTACACCAACTGTTAAGGTTGAAGCGCCAAAAGTGGTAGAAACTCCAAAAGTTGAAGCACCCAAAGCAGAAGCAAAACCTGCAAAAGAAGCAGCACCTCAGCCAGCACCCAAAAAAGCGGTAACCGGCAAACTCACCGTAAACGCACCCATGCCCGGCACCATTCTTTCAATAAAAGTAAAACCCGGAACACAGGTTAAAAAAGGCGATTGCTTAATGATACTTGAAGCCATGAAGATGGAAAATGAAATACTTGCGCCTGAAGACGGAAAAGTCGTTTCAATAGAAGTATCGGAAGGGACATCTGTAAACACCGGAGACCTCCTTGCAGTAATTGAATAGAGGAAAAAACTTAAAACGGGAGAGGGTGAAACTCATTGGAAATAATAAAACTGTTTGTTGAATTCATAAAGACAACCGGCTTTTTTAACGTAACGGCAAAAGAACTAATAATGATAGGCATTGCATGTATACTATTGTATCTTGCCATAGTAAAAAAATACGAGCCCTTACTTCTTGTTCCCATAAGTTTTGGTATGCTATTAACAAACATTCCTCTTGGGCATTTAATGGAGCCCGGAGGATTCCTATACTGGATTTACCGTGGAGTAGAATACGATATATTTCCGCCCCTAATATTTTTAGGTGTAGGAGCTATGACCGACTTTGGCCCGCTGATTGCATATCCAAAGAGCTTGCTATTGGGAGCAGCAGCTCAGCTTGGTGTCTTTATAGCCTTTTTAGGCGCAGCTTTACTTGGGTTCAACTTTAAGGAAGCAGCATCCATAGGTATAATAGGAGGGGCAGATGGTCCGACAGCCATATATCTTTCCAGCAAGCTTGCTCCCCACCTTTTAGGAGCAATTGCAGTATCTGCGTATTCATACATGGCTTTGGTGCCCATAATTCAGCCGCCAATAATGAGGCTATTGACAACCAAAAAAGAGAGAACGGTAACCATGGAGCAGCTAAGGCCGGTGTCTAAGACAGAAAAAATAATATTCCCTATAATAGTAACGGTTTTGGCGAGCTTTTTAGTGCCTCCTGCTACTGCACTGATAGGATGCTTGATGCTCGGCAACCTTTTCAGGGAATGCGGAGTAGTGGAGAGGCTATCAAAGACGGCCCAGAATGAATTGATAAATATAGTAACCATATTCATAGGGACGACGGTAGGTGCAACGGCAACTGCGGATAACTTTTTGAGGCTTCAAACTATAGAAATACTGATAATGGGACTTGTAGCCTTTGCAGGAGGGACTGCAGGAGGAGTGCTTCTTGGCAAACTCATGTATATTACTTCAGGAGGGAAGGTAAATCCGCTAATAGGTTCGGCAGGAGTATCAGCAGTTCCGATGGCGGCGAGGGTATCACAGGTTGTTGCTCAACAAGAAAAACCGGGCAATTTCATATTGATGCACGCGATGGGGCCTAATGTGGCAGGGGTTATAGGTACTGCTATTGTTGCAGGTGTACTGCTTTCATTATATGG
>NZ_JBNATW010000053.1:0-5985 GCF_049701175.1 Thermovenabulum sp. | reverse complement strand
ACTACCTGTGATTACCAATTTTTAGGGAATCTTCATATTTTTGTTTGACGCTACCATTTTTTCTTTTAATGAATATACAGCTTCTTTGAAAACCTTTCCCCTTTCCTCAAAATTTTTAAACATATCCCAACTGGCACATGCTGGAGAAAGCAATACTGTGTCACCCGCTATTGCTGAATTTTTGGCTTTAATTACAGCTTCTTGCATTGAAGAAGCTTTTTCTACTTGGTAAAACCCTTCTTCTTTTGCAGTTCTTTCTATCTTATCCGCAGTTTGCCCTATTAATATTACCTTTTTTACCCTGCCAAAAAATGCCCTAACGAAGGGTTTAAAATCCGCATTTTTGTCATAACCGCCTGCAATAAGAATAATTGGATCATCAATAGCTTCCAATGCTTTTATTGCAGCATCCGGATTGGTTCCCTTTGAATCGTTTATAAACTTTACCCCATCTACAGTATCCACATATTCTAATCGATGTTCTACTCCTTTGAAGTCTTTTAAAGTTTCAGCCATAGCATTCAAATTCGTTCCTGCCGCCCAGCAAGCCGCAACTGAAGCCAGAGCATTTTCTAAATTATGTAATCCCTTTATCCCTACTTCTTTTGCTTTTAAAATAGGTAAAATTTTATCGTGCTCTTTAATAACTATCACACCATTTTTAACAAAAACCCCTTGATTTAATTCAGTCTTCCTACTAAAATATACAATCTTGCTTCTTGCGAATTTTGATAATGAAAATACTATTGGATCATCGTAATTTAAAATTAAATAATCTTCTTCGGTTTGGTTCTCAAAGATTCTTGATTTTGCTTTTATATAATTTTCAAAGGTTTTGTGATAATTAATATGGTCTTCAGTTATATTTAAAATTACAGCAATTTTGGGTTTAAAATTTATTATATTTTCCAGCTGAAAGCTGCTAACTTCCAAAACGATATAATCTTTCACTCCTATTCTATCTGCTTCTTGAATAAAAGGAATTCCGATATTGCCCGCAACAGAAATATTTTTTCCGTCATTTTTTAATATCTCTCCTATTAGCGTTGTAGTAGTAGTTTTACCGTTAGTTCCCGTCACAGCTATTATTGGAGCCTTATTGAACCAGAAACCTAATTCCAATTCGCTAATTATTGGTACTCGTTTTTCCCGTGCTTTTTCTAAAAGTTCAATATCCATAGGAACTCCAGGGCTTGTGACAATTAAATCTACATCTTCAAGAAGGCTTAATGGATGATTGCCCAACACGAATTTTACATCTTTGCCCTCTAATTTTTTGATAGCATCTTTTAATTCATCTTCTTTTTTAATATCCGTTACGGTAACCTTTGCTCCCAACTTTACAAGCTCTTCACACGCCGCAGTGCCGCTTCTTGCAAGGCCTACAATTAAAACCCTCTTCCCTTTTACATCCATGAAAATATCCCCCCAAGTTACGAAAACGACAGGTTAAATATATAATACCCAATAAAGCAGGAAATTAAAGCTATAATCCAAAACAATAAAACAACTTTTACTTCACTAAGGCCACATAGCTCAAAGTGGTGGTGGAGAGGAGCCATTTTAAATATTCTTTTGCCCGTTGCCCTAAAATAAAGAACCTGAATAATTACCGATAAAGTCTCTACAACCAAAATAAAACCGAAAAATAAAAGATAAAATTGAGTTTTTGTAGAGAGTGCTAAAAAAGCTAATGCTCCTCCTAAACCCAAGGAACCTGTATCACCCATAAAAACCTTTGCTGGATAATGATTATAAAGCAAAAACCCTAAGGTTGCTCCACTAATAGCTGCTGAAAAAAACAAGATTTCATGAAAACCGAAAAATAATCCGATTAAAGTGTAAAAAAAGCTAATAATCAGCATAATGCCCGAAACCAAGCCGTCTAATCCATCGGTTAGATTAACACTATTTACTACACCCAAAATAATAAATACATTAAAGGGCATGTAAAATAACCCTAAATCTACAGCTTTTTCGAAAAATGGAATATAAACTTGCGAATCTCCCGGATATATCATATAAGCATATAATGTAAGTATTATAGCAAGTGCTAACTGCATTAAAATTTTTTGGCTGGCTCTCAATCCTAATGACCTTTTTTTTACGACTTTTATATAGTCATCTAAGAATCCTACTAATCCAAAACCTGTTGCAGCGATCACGGCTAAATTCGAAGCTTTATTAATACCTGAAAATATTACTGCTGTGATAATTATAGCAGGGATTATCATTATCCCACCCATTGTAGGGGTGCCCATTTTTTTTAAATGTCTTTTGGGACCATCCTGCCTTACCGTTTGACCAAATTTTAAATAGGATAATAGAGGTATTACAAAATTACCTGCAATTGCCACGAACATAAAAGCGGTTGCTGCAGCAAAAAAAAGATAAATCATTTTAAAACCTCCTGAACAACATATTGACAATGTCTTCAAATTTCATTGCTCTTGACGCCTTAACAAGCACTATATCTATATCCCTTATTAACGTGAAAAGTTCTTCTTCATTTATACTGTTTTTACTGCTGAAATAATGGACATCCTCCTTTTGTAATCCGCCTTTTAATGCCCCTTTTGTAATATCCTTTGCCCTTTCTCCTATTGCAATCAGCTTATCAACCCTTTTCGCTGCAAAAACCCCCACTTCAAAGTGGGCATCTGCTGATATTTCTCCAAGTTCTAACATATCTCCTAAAATAGCTGCTTTTCTTTTGTTCATACCATAATTGTATAATACCTCCAGTGCAGCTTTCATGGAATCAGGACTGGCATTATAACAATCATCTATAATAATTTTACCTGTAAATGTTTTTTTAAACTCAAGACGCCTCTTAGCTTTTGAAACATTCAGAAGGCCTTGCTGAATTTTTTCCTTATCAAGACCCACTGTAAAACCTACAGTTATAGCTGCTAATGCATTGTAAACATTGTGTAAGCCAAAAAGAGGTATTTTAAATCTACTACTGCCAAAAATCCCTTCAATTTCAAACTCCATTCCTTCATTTTCTATAAAAAGGGCATTTTTAACCCTAATATCTCCTTGATTCAAGCCAAAATAAAAAACCTTTTTATTAAATTTCCCTCTTTTAGCTAATAATTCGGGGCTATCCGCATTCAAAATCAGTATGCCATCATCTCTTAAAAATTCAACAACCTCCAACTTTGCTTTAGCTATGTTTTCCTTTGAACCTAATTTTTCAATGTGAGATACCCCTATATTAGTAATAACCGCAATTTCAGGTTTTACTATTGAAGACATCCTTCTTATCTCACCAAAACCGCTCATACCCATTTCTACAACGCCAAAGTTATAATAATCATCCAAATTAAAAAGCGTTAAAGGAAGGCCTATTTCATTATTAAAATTTCCTTCATTTTTTAAAACATTATACTCAGTTGAAAGAACAGAAGCGGTAAGTTCTTTCGTTGTAGTTTTACCCACACTTCCGGTAATTGCGACAAAGGGTATAGAAAATAAATTCCTGTAATACCCTGCAAGATCAAGAAGAGCATTTTTGCTGTTTTTGACAAAAATTATCGGAAAATTTTCTTCTACGAGGTTATTAACTTTATTGATGCATTCTTCTTCACAGAAACTTGCAATAGCACCTTTTTCAAAAGCATCTTGAATAAAATCGTGGCCGTCAAAATTCTCTCCCTTAATAGGTATGAAGAGTTCCCCCCTACTTATTGTCCGGCTATCCGTAGAAACCCCATAAACCTCGAAGGAATAATCTTTTAAAGTCTTCCCCTTTACTGCTTTAATTATATCTTCTATTTTTAAAGGTTTCACCTCATTTATCTCCTCTCATTTTTAAAAATTCTCTTGCAACCTCTCTATCGTCAAAGGGAATAACTCTGTCTTTTATTATCTGGTAATTCTCATGCCCTTTTCCTGCAATAAGAACAACATCATTTTTTTCTGCCATCTCTATAGCCTTTTTTATGGCTTGCCTTCTATCTACAATCTTTTCATAAGGTTTAGTTTTTATTACTCCTTCTTCAATATCCTCTATTATTTTTTCGGGATCCTCGCTTCTTGGATTATCCGAAGTTATAATAAAATAATCCGAAAGTTCTGAGACAATTTTCCCCATTTTAGGCCTTTTTGCGCGATCACGATCTCCTCCAGCACCAAAAACGGTTATAATACGACCTTTTGCAAAGGTTTTTATGGTATTCAGTACATTTTCAAGACCATCGGGCGTATGAGCGTAATCAACAATAACACTAAAATCCTGACCTTCTTTTATCGGTTCAAACCTACCAGGCACTCCCTTAACCTTTCCGATGGCCTCTACCGAAGTTTTTAAATCTATACCCAAAAGCAGAGCTGCTGAAATTGCTGCAAGGGAGTTGTATACACTAAATTTCCCAGGCACCTGATAATTAACTTTAATTTTTTGGCCATTGTAAATTATATTATAACTGACCCCATCTTCTGATATATTTACATCTTCAGCTTTAATATCAGCATTATTCTCTATGGCGTAAGAAACATAAGGGATTTTTATTTCTTTAATTAACCTCTTACCGTGCAAATCATCTATATTGATAGCGGCTTTTTTAGAAAGGTCAAAAAGTTTTCTTTTTGAACAATAATAATCTTCAAAATCTGCATGGAAATCTAAATGATCCTGAGTAAGATTTGTAAAAACACCTACTTCAAAAGCCACATCGTCTACCCTTGACAGTTTTAAAGAATGAGATGATACTTCCATGCTAACAAAGTTAATACCCCGTCTTTGCATTTCGTAAAAGGTTTTATGAAGTTCTAACGACTCAGGAGTAGTTCTTTCAGATGGAAATAATTCCCCATTTATGTATATGCCAAGGGTTCCTATCACACCTGCTGATAATCCCGAGTGTTCTAAAATCGATTTTACAAGATAAGTAGTTGTTGTCTTGCCATTTGTCCCGGTAACACCTACTATTTTCATTTTTTTTGATGGGCTTTTGTAAAAATAATCCGAAATAGTGGAAAGGGCTTTCCTTGAATTTTCTACAAGAATATATAAAATGTCATTATTTTTAACATCAACTTCCTTTTCAACAACTACCGCAGAAGAGCCTTTTTCAATGGCATCGTTTAAATATTTATGGCCGTCATCTTTAAAACCTGTTATAGCCACAAAAAGGCTATTTTTTCTTACCTTTCTTGAATCATATTGCACATCTTCTATTATAACATTTTGATTCCCTCTTACACTTTTTATATCTTTCAAAATATTTATCAATTCACGACCTACTAACATAGAGAAATAATTCCTGGTCATCTAAACTGTGACAAACTTCCCAGTTTAGAAGGCTGGGCTATTTATAGTCCGCCCTTTCAGAGAGTGCTCATTCCCAGCAGGCGGTATTTAAGCACTCCCATAGCCCCTGCCCCAAGAAGCAGGAACTCGCGCCCTTAACCGGGTCTCCCCACTTGCCCTGAATGTAATACTCCCTTCAGGACAGAGACGTCCCTTAATACCCTCTCAGGGGAGAGTGGCGTTACCACCGCTACCTTGAGAACTCGCCAGAGATTATAGCTTGTGCTATAGGCACTAATACTTGTTCCACCCAGAGGTATTAGTGCCTTCCCTGGCTCACTCCCAAGGCTTTTTATCAGTTTTATCGCTCTGTCTATCTCCTTTAGTTGCCTTTTCTTTAGTTGTTTGTTCTTAACCGTTCTCTTTACGTGCTCTTTTAATTCCTCCAATTCGTCAGCATCTAAATCTTTTAGAATTGCCATATACCCTTCGGGAATTTGCTCTTTTAATCCAAGCCCTCTTCTTGCTATTACGTATGCAGCTGCTATGTCCTTGCTTACCATATACTGCTCCCTTTGTCCCTTATATCCAATCTCTCAATCACAATAGCTTTTTGTCTTTCTTCTGCTATCTCTACTATTTTGTGAGCGCACTGCCATCTGAAATACTCTCCCTTGTTTGAACTCCCACTTTCAAGTTCGGGCGTCGGAATTTCACCATATCTCAAC
>NZ_JBNATW010000052.1:0-6738 GCF_049701175.1 Thermovenabulum sp. | reverse complement strand
CTGAAACTTCTTTGGTTAAGTCCTGCTTTAAGGCCTCGGCTACTTCCTTGCCGGAAAGTATTAAAGCCATTCTTTATCTCTCCTTTTTTTGCTTTTTGCGTATTTTTTTGTTTTATTTTTCTATTTTTAATTTTTGTAATATTATTTGGTAGGCTTCATCTGCTAATTTTTCTGCATCCTCCGAGATTTTTTCTATGCGCTCCTTTGTTTCTTCTACGAATTCTTTGTCGGTTATGCTGTTAAGGTTTATGTACACATTTAATTTTCCGCTTAATACTGCTGCTTTTAAAAGGAGTGCCCCTACTCCCACATCGCTGATTGCAAGGTTTGAACCTATCTCAGCAAGTCTTCTTTGAAGTTTTATTGCTTCTAATGAGTATTCCATTATTTCTACTGGCACCTTACAAGCATCTTTTAGTGCTTGGTTTAGTGCCTCTTGTTTTTTTGCTTTTTCTTCTTCTGTGTTTTTGGGCATCTTGTAGGCTGCTGCCACTTTGCTGAAAACCTGTGCGTCTTCATCTATTAGTGATAAAAGTTTTTCCTGAAGCTCTTTTGCTTTTTTTAGTATTTCTATCACTTCGGGTTCTACATCTTTGTATTTTTCTTTCCCCACCGTTAAGTTGCCTACCATGCTGACGAGGGCGTTACCGAGGGCGCCGGCTAATGCTGCGGCGCCCCCTCCCCCCGGCACCGGCTCTTTTGAGGAAAGGGCTTCAACAAATTCCTTAATATCGCTGTCTATAAACATAGGTATCCCCCTATCCCCTTTTTAAATAAGGGATCCTTAAATTAAAATTAATTTATGGTAAAGAGCATCTTAGAATAGCCCCCAAATCCTTCCGTTTTCATCCACATCTATATTTTCAGCAGCCGGCCTCTTCGGAAGTCCCGGCATCGTCATAATTTCTCCGGTTAGCGCAACGACAAATCCAGCCCCCGCCGAAACCTTCACGTTCTTCACGGTTATTCTAAAACCGGTGGGCCTGCCAAGCAGTGCCGGATTATCACTCAAAGAATACTGGGTCTTTGCCATACATACGGGAAGGTTGCCAAACCCCAATTTCTCCAAGTTTTCAATTTCCTTTTGTGCTGCCGGAGTATAGTCTACACCATCAGCACCGTAAATTTCCTTTGCAACGGTTTCTATCTTTTCTTTTATGGTTAACTCTAAAGGATACAAAGGAGCGTATCCGTTTTTGCCTTCTTCAATTAGCCTTAATACCTCTTTTGCAAGCTCTACTCCGCCTTCTCCGCCTTTTGCCCATACCTCGGATATCACCACATTTACCCCTAAGGCTTTGCATTCTTCCCTCACCAAGTTCAATTCCTCCTCTGTATCCGAGGGGAATCTATTTAACGCTACTACCGCAGGTAGATTGAACTTCTTCGTTATGTTCTCGACATGTTTTAATAAATTTGGGATGCCTTTTCTTAAAGCATCTAAATTAACCTCATTCAATTTTTCCTTTGCTACTCCTCCGTGATGTTTTAGGGCCCTTATGCTTGCTACAATAACTACCGCATGAGGTTTTATACCTGCATACCTTGCTTTGATGTTGAGGAATTTCTCCGCACCTAAATCAGCTCCAAATCCGGCTTCCGTTACCACATAGTCGGCAAGTTTTAGTGCAAGCTTTGTAGCCATCACGCTGTTGCAGCCGTGGGCTATATTGGCAAAGGGTCCTCCGTGGATAAATGCTGGTGTCCCCTCAAGGGTTTGGACTAAGTTAGGCTTCAATGCATCCTTCAAAAGCGCTGTCATAGCGCCGTGGGCTTTTAGATCCCCCGCTGTGACAGGTTTTCCGTCATATGTATATGCTACTATTATCCTTGAAAGCCTTTCCTTTAAGTCCTTTAAATCCTTCGCAAGGCAGAATACCGCCATTACTTCGGAGGCAACGGTTATGTCAAATCCGTCCTCCCTGGGCATACCGTTGGCTTTTCCACCCAAACCGTCTACTATGAATCTGAGCTGCCTGTCGTTCATGTCTATGCAGCGCCTTATTACAATGCGGCGTGGGTCAATATTAAGCTCGTTGCCCTGATATATGTGGTTGTCGACCATTGCTGCAAGCAGATTGTTTGCCGCACCTACTGCGTGAATATCTCCTGTAAAATGAAGGTTAATATCCTCCATCGGTACAACCTGTGCGTAACCGCCTCCTGCCGCTCCACCTTTAACACCAAAAACCGGTCCTAAGGAGGGTTCTCTTAAGCAGATGACTGCATTTTTCCCGAGCCTTCTTAAGGCATCTCCGAGCCCAACAGTTGTAGTGGTCTTGCCTTCCCCTGCCGGCGTCGGGTTTATGGCAGTTACAAGTATTAATTTCCCATCCTTTACATCATTTTTTCTTTGAAAAACATTTTCATAGTTCACCTTTGCCTTATATTTTCCATAATATTCAATATCATCTTCTGTAAGCCCTATTTTTGCAGCAATATCCTTTATGTGCTGAAGTTTTGCTTCTTGAGCTATTTCAATATCGCTTTTGAACACCATGCATACCTCCATCACCTTAAGATTATTGTATTATTATGATCCTATAGTATTTGCGTACTCATCATAATCCAGCAGTTTATCAATTTCAGCAACATCTTTTATTTTAACCTTTATCATCCACCCTTTTTCATAAGGTGAATCATTAATTATTTCTGGATTTTCTTCAAGTTCCCCATTAATTTCAATTACTTCCCCGCTCACAGGCGAATACAAATCCGATGCAACTTTACCCGATTCTACAGTTCCAAATACCTCACCCTGGGAAATGCTTTCTCCTACCTCAGGTAAATCCACAAAAAGTACTTCCCCCAACTTATCCTGAGCATAATCAGTTATACCAATAATCCCGATATCACCCTCTATCTTTACCCAAGTGTGCTCGGGATGGTATTTTATATCTTTTGGGAAAAACATTTTTTTAACCTCCTCATAGTCGAATTACCCTTTAATGCCCATTTGTACATCCTTTTTCTTATGTAACTGCATATAAGAGTATACATATATGAAAGGAATTATAATAGCTCCTCCTATTAAATTACCTAAGGTTACTGGGAAAAGGTTTTTGAAAAAGATTTGAGCCCAACTGATATTACTGCCTATGAATTTTGCAAGGGGCAGAAAAAACATATTAGCTACACTGTGTTCGTAACCACAAAGGACAAAGAGCATTATGGGGAACCAACAGGAAAATATTTTTGATACTATATCTAATGAAGCCGTAGCCATAATTACAGCTAACACTACTAATATATTGCAAAGTATGCCTCTTATAATCATTTCAATTATAGGAGGGGAAATTTTGTTCTGTGCAATAGATAATGTCAAGTTTAACACGCTGTCCTTAATCAGCCCGCTCTTAGATAGGCAATAAGCAAGAAACACTGAACCCAAAAAATTAGAAAAATATACCAAAACCCAATTTCTCAACATAGAAGAAAATGAAATTTCGTTTTCTAATAATGCCATCACTAAAAGGTTGTTCCCAGTAAAAAGTTCCGCTCCGCATATTATTACCAGCATAAGCCCAACAGGGAACACCATTGCCCCCATGAATTTCATAAGTCCTACATCAATGTTTTTCATAGTCTGCATTACTGTTATACTACCATAAGCTCCAAATCCTATATATACTCCTGCTAAAAATCCCAAAAAAATGGTTTGTTTAAAAGATAACTGTGTTTTTTTAACTCCATTTGATATAGTTGTAATTATGGTCTCCTGAGGAGATAAGAATCTTTTTTCCAATATTTCCCTCCCTTCTGCAATATTTTTTAGTATTAGTTTACATGTATATACATTATAAATATTATCATATAATTTAGTAATTTGTCAATAATTATAAATTATGATAATTTTATAACATTTTGTATATTTTTTTTTATTTATTACCGTTTCTTTCATTTACTTTTACAAAAATTTCCTATTAAAAAAAAAACTAATTTTATTTAAAATAGGCCGGGGATAACCCCGGCTTTTTACATCAGTAAAAACATTATGAAATTAAACATCATGTCTTCTGCCATCTGTATATTAGGAACCATAAAACGCTCATCCTCTGGTCTTATATTGTCTTCCTTTTTATACTCTTCCCATGTTTTATAATATTCTGATTTTATCTCCACTTTTCTCACCCCTTTATTTATAGACTGCATTCTCTCTTACAAATTCGTTTACCGCAATAATGTTTTCCGGTTTTGCATCATTCAATACTAAAGGAGATTTATCAAAATTGAATATATATCCCCCACCGGGTGCCAAAATATCAACCAATTCTTTTGCTTTGTCTATGCATTCCTTTTTGTTGCCGGTTCTTAACAAGGATATTGGATATAAACCCGTAATTATATGTTTTTTCCCTAATCTTTCTTTTATAAGTTTAGGATCTCCGTACTCAAACCACATTTTTACTCCTTTTGGTAATTCAGCTAAATAGTCGATATACCTCATCCAATCCTGTTCGAGGAAGAGATCCACTCCCATTCCTTTTTCTACAAGACCATCAACCAACTTTTTGAAAGTAGGCCAGAATACCTTTTCAAAATCAGAAGTCCTCAAATACGGAGGCATATGTAGTGGAATAAATGCCCTTTTATAAGAAGAAGGCTCTGGTGCCAAACCTGCTTTTAGCATTAAAGGTAGTATCGCTTCACAGGCCTCAGCAACCTTTTCAGGAATTCTCCTAATATCTTTTACTATGTTAGTAAACCCTCTCATTTGATCAGCAATAAAATCAAAAGGTGCTTCTATTAATGTTCCCAAACCTTCCATGCTTAATCCGTATTTTCTTGCTGCTTCAGCAGAATATATCCCGACCTGCATCATTGAATCATAAAAGACTTTATAAGCCTTTGCAAAAACTATAGACCTTTTTTCAGGCGTTGTATCTAAATTTTTATAAAGCCTTGGAAGTACCTTTTCAATTATGAATTTATAAGGATCTTTTATGAGTTCATCGTATTCTTCAGCTTCCATTGCACTTACTTCCGGATGCTGCATAAACCCTTCTGAACTCATTACAAAATTTTTTGCCCCTAATATCTGATACATGAGCGGTATGCGTAAAAAAACTGTTGGAACACCATCGCTTTTAAAATCCCTTGCCGCTTTATCAATTACATCCTTAAGCAAGTATAGATTCCATTGAGCCTCTTTCAAATCATAACCTGCATATTGGATTGCGTAAGCTATATCAACGGCCGTTGCAATAGGCACCCTTTTGGGTATTTTACCATCGTATACATCCCTGAATAATTGAGTCCTTTCCATTGAGAGCCTTTCCATATCTTCCATACTACCTCACCCACTCCCTGCACATTTTGACCCCTTCTCATTCTTACTATTTCGGTTTTTACCTCTTCTACCTTTATTTTCTTTTCCCCTGAACCACCTAAAATCGTGAATTACCTGCCCTGCTTCTTTTTCACTTGGTCCTTTACTGACAAACTCTTTTATACCAATTGTTTGCATTAATTTTAGTGCTTTCATATAGCCACTATGTCTTGATGTCCAATATTGTTATCTACAAAGCCAAAATGTTCCACAGTAACCTTTTCTCCCTTTTTAATTATGCAGAAGTCTTTATCATAGGGCCCTGTTAAAAGTTTTATCAAATACCAGATACTCCCTTTTTCTACTATTAAATTTAAAGAAGTCATCTCTGCAATTTCCGCTGCTTTTTCAATATATTCATGAATATTATAGGCTCCCGCATCTATAAGCATTAAATATTTATAATTTTTTAGCATAATTTTAAATATGGCTTTTGTTTTTTCCGGCCCATAACGCCTTAAAGCATTCTGATATTCCTGTTTGAGCCCCTTTGAACTTTCAATCCATCCCTTTGTAAGAAAATACGTCTCCTTCCTCCTTTCAAATTTTTCTCCTGGCTTGCTCATCAACATTGAAATACAATCATCTGTCTTAGGGATAATCAAATCGGCGGTTGTTGCTGTTAGCCCTACCAGTCCGTTCCCGCAGCACCCATAGGCAAATAAAATATTATCCACTCCGTCCTGTGCATCTATTTCCTTCTGGAGTTTTTCTCTGAGTTTGTTTGGATCTAAATGATATTCCGAATCAATCCAAATAATCGGAAAATTACAGTTAGCTATTTTAACTGCCAAATTTAGTTCATCGTAAAGCGTTTGACATGCAATTACTATATTATTCAAGGTAGTACACCTGGTCATCCAAACTGTGACAAACTTCCCAGTTTGGAAGGCTGGGGTATTTTTTACCGCCTTTCAGGTTGTCCCAGCCCCAACAGGCGGTATTTGGGACAACCATAGCCCCTGCCCCAAGAAGCAGGAACTCGCGCCCTTAACCGGGTCTCCCCACTTGCCCTGAATGTAATACTCCCTTCAGGACAGAGACGTCCCTTAATACCCTCTCAGGGGAGAGTGGCGTTACCACCGCTACCTTGAGAACTCGCCAGAGATTATAGCTTGTGCTATAGGCACTAATACTTGTTCCACCCAGAGGTATTAGTGCCTTCCCTGGCTCACTCCCAAGGCTTTTTATCAGTTTTATCGCTCTGTCTATCTCCTTTAGTTGCCTTTTCTTTAGTTGTTTGTTCTTAACCGTTCTCTTTACGTGCTCTTTTAATTCCTCCAATTCGTCAGCATCTAAATCTTTTAGAATTGCCATATACCCTTCGGGAATTTGCTCTTTTAATCCAAGTCCTCTTCTTGCTATTACGTATGCAGCTGCTATGTCCTTGCTTATCATATACTGCGGTG
>NZ_JBNATW010000051.1:0-6983 GCF_049701175.1 Thermovenabulum sp. | reverse complement strand
AAAAATACCCCAGCCTTCCAAACTGGGAAGTTTGTCACAGTTTGGATGACCAGGATAATAAATTATGCCAAAGGAAGAAAAAAAAGCAATTATTGCAGGATTAGTTTGCTCTTTTATTTTCGGTTTTTCCTTTTTGTTTACTAAAAAAGGTCTTGAAGTAATGGATACATATCATTTGCTGGCATTAAGATTCAGCTTTGCATTTATGGTATTTGTAATACTTAGAATTACCGGGTATGTAAAGGTAAATTTTAGAGGAAAATCTCTGTGGCCTTTATTGTTTATAAGTTTTATAGAACCCATTCTTTATTTTATATTTGAAACTATTGGGATCAAACTTACATCTTCTTCAGAAACTGGAATGATGATAGCTGTTATACCTGTAATTACATTAGTTTTTGCTTTTTTCCTATTGGGCGAAAGGCCCAATCCGGGACAGATTTTCTTTATTTTTCTTTCGGTTTTTGGTATGGTGTTTATGATAGTAATGAAGGGTAAATTGGAAGTGGGGGAAAACCTAATAGGCACCTTATTCGTATTAGGGGCTGTGGTAAGTGCTGGACTCTACAATGTAATATCAAGAAAGATATCTAAGGAATATACCCCTCAAGAAATTACTTATTTCATGATGATAGTTGGAATGGTATTTTTCAACGCCCTTTCGATAATAAGGCATATAATGAATAATGATCTCATAAATTATTTTGCTCCTTTATTTAATTTGAAGGCTGTAGTTTCAATATTTTATTTGGGTTTTTTATCTTCCGTAGTGGCGTATTTACTTTTTAACTACATGATTTCAAAAATAGAGGCAACTCGTTCTTCGGTTTTTAGCAATTTGACTACTTTGATTTCAATTTTGGCTGGCGTGTTGTTGGGCAATGAAAATTTTTACTGGTATAATATTTTAGGGAGCCTTTTTATACTAGGAGGTATATGGGGGACAAACCGGTTTGCAGGTAAGAAAGAGTTAAATTATGCTTAAGATTTTATGCCCGAATAGATACTGTGGGTCAACAAAACCAAAAATACCGATGAAAAAATGGGAAGGATATATACCGGAATTTTATCTATTAATAATCCAGCCAATAACATTCCGAGAGGCTCTATTAATGAAGTCATCATGGAAATAAGGCCGAACACCCTTCCTCTTAAATCGGAAGGGACGCTTTTTTGAAGCAGAGAAAGTATGGGGATATTCGCAAAGCACGAAGATATTCCTGCAATAATAACTAAAATGCAGTAGAAAACAAAGTAGAAGGATTTCGATAAAAATTTAAGGAGAAATGGTAGGACACTAAAGCCGTTAATAAATATATGTGCGCTTATTATTAAAAGGCTGAAGCATAAAGTTTTATTTAAATCTTTCCTTTCAGGAAGAATTGCGAGAATGAAAGACCCCACAAGAATTCCTAAAGGAAAAAAGCTTTCCAGGATGCCGAATTGAGCAGGCAAAAGCCCAATTACGTTATTTACAATATAAGGGAAAGGTACATTTATTCCAAATGAGAAAAAGAAGTTTATAAAAATGGCAGCGGAAAAAATTGCAAAAATCACCCGTTGAGACTTAATAAAAGAAAACCCTTCTTTAATTTCAGAAAAAAACGTTTTAAAACTAAAAGTATTTTTTCTTACTTTGAGGACTTCTTCGGGGAATAAATTGAAATCTATAAACAATTCGCACAAAGCCGCAGCAAAAAAAGAAAGAGCATTTGCTAAAATAAAAAATTTTAGATTTACAAAACTAAAAATTATTCCTCCCACAAAAGGGCCTGCAATAGATGAAATGGAAGATATGCTTGAATTTATTGAATTAACTCGAGTAAGCCTATTTTCGCCTACAACAGCAGGCATTGAAGCATTAAAAGAAACATCTTCGAAAATATTGCATGTTGCGAGAAGAAAATTAATAGCGATTATTAATAATAGGTTTAAATATGAGGGATTAAATAAAATATAATATAGTATTAGGGCTGAAAAACTTATCAAATCAGAAAAAACAATTATTTTTTTTTCTGCTGAAATTGTCGCTCAGCACCCCCGAAAAGGGGCCAAATATTACCCGGGGCAATGTTCCGGAAATTAAACTTGCCGAAAAAGAAAGTCCCGACCCCGTCATTTTTAACACATATAAGCTAATGGCAAAATTATACAAATAACTACCCAGTAAGGATATTGATTTACCGAGTATTAAGAGGATTGTATTTACAAAAACTTTTTTTTCTATTTCCCTTGTATAATGAATTTCTGCGGACATAAAATTTTAGTGCCCCCTTTTTCCAGAAAAATACAAAACCAATATAATATTATTTGATGTATTTTTAATTGTCAATAAAAATATAACATTGCGATTAATCTTTGATATTGCCATTATGGGATTATTCTGAGAAAATTTCATTGATAGAAATAAAATATTACTTTACATTTAGATAAATAAAAAAAAGAGTAATAAAATAAAAAAAGGAGGAGAGGAAAATGTTTAAAAAGATTTCTTTAAAGGAAGCCTCAACTTATATCGTTGAGGGCTTAGATAAAGGGGCTTTCTTAACGGTGAAATCCAATGACAAAGTAAATACCATGACAATAGGCTGGGGTTTTATAGGTAGGCTATGGCAAAAGGATGTATTTGTCGCCTTTGTCAGGCCTTCAAGGTTTACCTTTAAACTTATAGAAAAAGCGGATTCTTACACGGTAAGCATTCCTATAAAAACAGATTTGTCAAAGGAGCTTAGAATATGCGGCACACTATCGGGAGAAACAGCAGACAAAATAAAAGAGTTGAATTTAAAACTTGTTCCAGGTGAAACCGTTGATTCTCCGGGAATTGAGAACTGCGACCTAATAATAGAGTGCAGGACAATTTACAAGTCCCAATTAAAACAGGATGCAATCCCTTCAGAAATAAAAACTTCCTTTTACCCTCACGGGGATTTTCATCATGTCTATATAGGTGAAATAACGAATATCAAGATTAAAAGTGAAATTTTAAAAAAATAAAACCTTATAGTTTCATCACGATAATACCTATTAAAATTATTATAGCCCCAACTACCTTATTAAAAGATAGAGATTCCTTTAAAAACAGCAGCCCAAAAATAAGCGCAAAGACAGGGTACGTAGCGCTTAAAGGCACCACAAAAGAAGCGTTCCCTTCCTTTAATGCGTAATAATAGGCGAAATGTCCTAAAAAGGAGGCAAAAATCCCCTCTAAGACTATGAATATTAAAGAACGTTTATCTAATGTAAAAGCAGGAATATATCCTTTACTATAAGAAAATATTAAGCAAATGCCTACGACGACGCTAATGGCTAAAGTTCTAACAAAGAGAGCAACTAAAGGAGGTAGTTTGTAAAGCCCCATTTTACCGAAAATAGGGGCTATCCCCCAAAATAAAGCGGTAAGCAACGCAAAAATAAAAGGTTTCATTATTTGACCTCCTTTTCTCTAAAATTTATTTTTTGAAATATAGTACTTACAAAAGTTGTTCAATGGGCAGAATTCACATTTGGGTTTTGTTTTACATACATCCTTGCCGAGCTTTACTATAAGGGCATGGTATTCGTTAAAAAGGGACGTATCGTGGGGCAAGTTTTGCATAAAAATTTCTTGAAGTGCTTGATAGTCGAGGTTTTCATCAACTACTCCCAATCTTGAAAATATCCTCTTTGTATAAGTATCAACTACAAAGATGGGCTTTTTCGCTGCATAAAGGATAATACTGTCAACCGTTTCCTTTCCTAATCCCTTTAAGCTTAAAAGTTCCCTGCGAAGCTCGAAAATATCCTTATCAAATAACTTATATAAATTTCCCTCATAATTTTCTAACAAATACCTGCAAAAATTTTTTAACCTTTCACCCTTTTGTTTATAAAACCTTGTGGAGCGAATTAGGGCGTGAAGTCTTTCATTATCTATTTTCGAAAGCGATTGGGGGGAAAGAAGATTTTCCTTTTTAAGGTTATCAATGGCCTTTTCCACATTGGACCATGATACGCTTTGTGTCAGTATTGCACCTATTACAGTTTCAAAATCACTCTCTGAAGGCCACCAATTCTGCGGGCCAAAAGCTGCATAAAGATTTTCAAAGACCGTTAATAGAAAGTGTTTTTCCATAACAAAAACAGAAACCTCCTTTTTATTGTGCCTTTAAATACAATTATACATGTGTTATAATTGAGTTGTCCAAAATTTTTATATATGGTTGAGGAGGGCTTTCATGATTGGTCAAGGACAGGAAAGCGGTTACTCGTTGAGAAATAGAATATACCAGCACTTAAAAAATGCCATATTAAACGGGGTTTACAAACCCGGAGAAAGCCTTATAGAGTTAAAAGTGGCAAGGGAATTGGGTGTCAGCAGGACCCCGGTTAGGGAAGCTATAAGGCAGCTTGAGTTAGAGGGACTTGTTTCAAGCATACCCAATAAGGGCGTTATAGTAGAAGGAGTAACTGAAAAGGATGTTGAGGATATATATACAATTAGGAAAATGATCGAAGGTTTGGCAGCTCGATGGGCTGCGGAAAAGATTACCCCAGAACAGCTAAAGGAACTAAAAGATGTCCTTGATTTGATGGAGTTTTATACTCAAAAAGGAGAAATAGACAAGGTATCCGAACTTGACACACAATTCCACGACATCATATTTAGAGCTTGTCAGAGTAGACCCTTAGAATCGGTATTATCCCACTTTAACCACTTTATACAAAGGGCAAGGCTTGTTTCAATTAAAAGTATAGGGAGAGCCCAAGTTTCATTGGAAGAACATAAAAAAATATACGAAGCCTTAGAGAAGAGAGACCCTGAAGAAGCGGAGAAAGCCATGATAAATCATGTGGAAAAAGCAAAAATGAACCTTACACCTTATTTAAAAGAGAGGAAGGTTTTTTAACCAGCAAAAATGTCCAGCACAGTAAAATTTTGTGCTGGACTTTATTTTTTATTTTCCAAAAGTTTTAAAAGCAAAGCTCTGTTGGAAACGGGGTATAAGGAAGAAATCTTCAGCTCTGCAGGAGAAAGGTCGGTTTTGCTTTCGAGGAAAAGTTCTTTTTCAAATTCTTCAATCTTTTCTTTTATAGATTTTAAATCAAAGCCGTTATCTTTGAGGTATTTTATCCTTAAAAGCCTTAGAACATCCTTTTCAGAATACCTTCTTTGCCCGCCTTCTGTCCTTTCAGGGTTTACAAGGCCGAGGTTTTCGTAATACCTTATCTGCCTTGCGGAAAGCCCGGTCTTTTGTTCAACGGCTCCGATGCTGTAATATCTCTTTTCGTCTTTTTCCATGAGGCATCTGCCTCCTTATAAAATTTTCCTAATTTTAATTCTAACAAAATCCTTTTAAAAGGTCAATACAAAACCTAACATAAAACGTTAACAATAAAAAATTAAAATAAAAAAACCTGACAAGAAGTTGACACAAGATAAGTTTGGTGATATTATACTTAACAAAGATATTGTTTTTTTATTATTTTGATGGCATTATTTGGCTGGTTAAAAAATAAATATGAAAAAAGGAGTGAAATTATGCCTAAGTACACCAAAAGCGATATTTTGAAAAAAGCCCAGGAGCTTGATGTTAAATTTATAAGGCTGCAGTTCACTGACATTTTGGGCATTATAAAGAACGTCACCATTACGGTAGAGCAGTTAGAGGACGCCCTTGACGGCAAGATTATGTTTGACGGTTCCAGCATAGAAGGTTTTACCAGGATACAGGAGTCGGATATGTACTTAAGGCCTGACTACGATACTTTCTGCATACTCCCCTGGAGGCCGAGAAGGGGTGCGGAAGCAAGGCTCATGTGTGACATTTACACCACGGAGCAGGAGCCTTTTATAGGATGCCCCCGTACTATTCTCAAAAGGGTTTGTGAAGAGGCAAGGGAAATGGGCTATGAGTTCCAAGTAGGGCCAGAACCCGAATTTTTCCTCTTCCAAATGGATGAGGAGGGGAGGCCTACCATTAAAACCAACGATAGGGGTGGATATTTCGACCTTTCACCGGTTGACCTCGGAGAAAACGCAAGGAGGGATATAGTCCTTGCCCTTGAAGAGATGGGGTTTGAGGTGGAGGCTGCCCACCACGAGGTAGCTCCTGGCCAGCATGAAATAGATTTCAAATATGCCCCTGCACTGAAAACCGCAGACAATATAGTTACCTTTAAATTTGTGACAAAGGCTATAGCCTTGGAACACGGCCTTTACGCTACCTTTATGCCAAAACCCATTTTCGGTGAAAACGGTTCGGGCATGCACCTTCATATGTCCCTTTTCAAGGATGGAGTGAATGCTTTTTACGACCCAGATGATAAAGAGACAGGGCTTTCTCAAGTTGCAAAGTACTTCATAGGTGGTATACTGCACCATGTTAAAGGCTTTACCGCAATAACCAATCCCACGGTAAACTCTTACAAAAGATTGGTCCCGGGGTATGAAGCACCCGTCTACATCTCCTGGTCCAGCAAAAACAGGAGCGCCTTGGTGCGGGTGCCTGCTGCACGCGGAAATGCAAGCAGGATAGAGCTCAGGAGCCCGGACCCTTCTGCAAATCCCTATTTAGCCCTTGCAGTGATATTGGCTGCAGGCCTTGACGGCATAAAGAACAAAATTGACCCCGGCCCCCAGACTTTTGATAATATCTACGAGATGACCCCTGCAGAAAGGCTTGCTCAGGGTATAGAAAACCTCCCGGGGACTTTAAAGGAAGCCCTTGAATGCCTTGCAAAAGATGAAGTTATAAAGAAGGCTTTGGGTCCCCACGCTTACGAGCACTTTGTAAAAGCAAAACTCATTGAGTGGGATACCTATAGGACCCAGGTCCATCAGTGGGAATTGGACCAGTACCTGCCTATATTCTAATGGAAAAAATAACCCGGCAAAACATTATAGATTTTGCCGGGTTTTTCATTACTTTAATTTGATAAAATAAAATAGATAGTGTAAAATATTTTTAGGTCAAAAAGGAGGAAAAAGCAGAAAAAATGTA
>NZ_JBNATW010000050.1:0-9090 GCF_049701175.1 Thermovenabulum sp. | reverse complement strand
CATCTTGTGGTGAGATGGTGAGTTTTAAAAAAACCTAAAAATACTTGACGCGATCGAAAGGGAGGTGACTGGTTTGAATATAACATCCAATTTCCTAACAATTATTCAAATTGCTTTTGTTATAATTGTAGGCCTTTACTTTTTAAATTTGATTAAAAGTCAGCAGGGCAGCAAAATTACTATAGATAGGGAATCAAGAAAAGAATTGGAAAAATTAAAGAAACTTCGCGAGATCTCCCTTACAGAACCGCTTGCAGAAAAGACAAGGCCTACAAGTTTTGAAGAAATAATTGGACAGGAAGAAGGATTAAAGGCGCTAAGAGCAGCCCTTTGTGGCCCAAACCCTCAGCATGTAATAATTTATGGTCCACCGGGTATAGGTAAAACTGCAGCAGCAAGACTGGTCTTAGAAGAAGCTAAAAGATGCCCCGAATCACCTTTTGGGCCAGATGCTAAATTTGTAGAAGTTGATGCAACAATTTCGCGGTTTGATGAAAGAGGCATTGCTGATCCACTGATAGGTTCTGTTCATGACCCGATTTATCAGGGAGCAGGGCCGCTCGGTATAGCAGGTATACCTCAGCCAAAACCTGGTGCTGTAACTAAAGCTCATGGTGGAATTCTTTTTATAGATGAAATAGGGGAATTGCACCCCGTACAGATGAATAAGTTATTAAAAGTGCTGGAAGATAGGAAGGTTTTTTTAGAGAGTGCTTACTATAGCAGTGAAGACCCTAACATACCTTTATATATACACGATATTTTTCAAAATGGACTCCCGGCGGATTTTCGTTTAGTCGGCGCAACTACGAGAAATCCTCAGGAGATACCGCAAGCAATCCGCTCAAGGTGTGTAGAGATATTTTTTAAACCCCTGTCACCTGAAGATATAGGAAAAATTGTAAAAAACGCTGTACAAAAAATAAACTTTGAAATTGGGGAAGATGTAATAGATATAATAAAAAAATATGCTACAAATGGAAGAGAAGCTGTAAATATAGTACAAATGGCTGCAAGTATTGCAATTCTTGAAAAAAGGAAAAATATTGATGTTAAAGACGTTGAGTGGATTATAAACTGCGGACAATACACGCAGAGGCCCGATAAAAAAATTTCCTCAACCCCTCAGATAGGTCTTGTGAACGGCCTTGCAGTTTACGGGCCCAATTTGGGCATTCTTATTGAAATTGAAGCGACAGCGATTCCGGTACAAAAGGGAGAGGGGAAATTGATTGTGACAGGAATTGTCGAAGAGGAAGAGTTGGGGAGCGAAGCGTATAGGCTAAAAAGAAAGGGTACTGCAAGGGGTTCAGTTGAGAATTGCCTTACGGTAATGAGAAAATACCTTGGCGTTGATCCACGCGATTTTGATATACACCTTAATTTTCCGGGGGGGATACCCTTAGACGGGCCCTCTGCGGGGATTGCTGTTGCAACAGCTATATATTCTTCAATAAAAGAGCTTCCGGTGAAAAATACTGTTGCTATGACAGGCGAAATTTCTATTCGAGGCATTGTAAAACCTGTTGGTGGAATAACGGCTAAGATAGATGCTGCTATTAAGGCGGGGGCAAAAGTGGTAGTAATTCCTAAGGAGAATTATCAAGAAATGTTTAAGTCTATAGAAAGTGTAGATATAATACCTGTTGAAAGGATTGAAGAGGTAATAGATATAGCTATACTGTGGGATAAAAAAATCGAGGAAAAAGGTGTTTTAGCCCTTGTAAAGTAATAAAATAAAAAGTTAGGAAAGCCAAATATTGTTTATAATTTATATCAAAAAATTATAAAATTCAATAAATAAATTCACTGTCCTTAATCAAGTCCAATTCTCAGCCTTCCAGTTATGACCATATCTAAGTAAAAAAAATAAATAAAAATGAGAAACTAAATCTTACATTCTCAATTGAAAGAGAAATATATTTTTTATATAATGAAAGTGTAGTTATAAAATTGAAAGGGGTTTTCCCATGATAGCTATTTTTGACCCTGCAGTAGTGCACAGGGTTATGGTCTGTGTTACTCCTCAGAAGAGCTGTGAAAGGCTTATAAAGAGGGGTGCTGACAGGGCCAGAGAAGCAGGAGGCGAATTTTGCGTAGTATATGTTAATAAATCTACTGAGCTAAATAAGGAACTTAAAGATCACAAAATACTTCTTGAGCTTTTTGAATATGCAAAATCCTTAGGCGGATATGTCTCTATATTGGCTGGTGATAACGTTTATAATACCCTTGCAGAATATGCAAAGAATAATAAAATTACTCATATAATAGTAGGGAAACCTTTACAATCAGCTTTTGAATTGCATAAAGAAAGGGATATTATTAACCCTCTAATCAAAGCTGTAGAAAAAAATGGAATATTGGTTGAGGTTGTTGAGTAGGGGGCTTATAAGTGAAGAATACTATAAAAAAGATTTTAAATTTAATTTATCACGGTGATAAAAGTCTATTTATACTTTTGAATCAAAGGATGAGATGTAAATACTTGGACATCATAATGCCAAAAATAACCCACTTAGGAGGAGCAACTTTTTCTTTGCTTGTTTGCTTTTTCTTTTATATATTTGGCAAAGTAGAGGCAAAAGCAGCGGCCTTAGAAGCCTTGATTACGTTAACAGGAAGCCAGGGGATTGTTCAATTTTTTAAAAAGACGGTTTACAGGAAAAGACCTTATCTTGTGTTGCCAAATGTAAACACTTTTTGGAAAAAACTGTTAAAGGACTATTCCTTCCCTTCAGGCCACACAGCTGCAGGATTCTCTTTGGCTGCGATTTTTGCATTTTATTTTCCTTCTTATTCGTATCTTATATACACCTTAGCTACTTTAGTTGGTGTTTCAAGGATATACACTGGTATGCATTATCCTTCTGATGTGTTAAGTGGAGCCTTAGTGGGGACTTTATTTGCACTTATTACTCACGCAATAAGTGGGTCGTATACTTTTTAAAACAGCTATAAAGGCTGTTTTTATTTTTTTAAAAGGATTTTTACATTTAAAGTGGAATAATTTTTATTTAGGAATATGAAAAATTTAGGAGGTAGAAAAAATGAACTTGGATGCCATTTTAAAGCAAAATGAAGAAGCACTTGTAAATTCGGTTTGTGAAATTTTAAAGATTAGGAGCGTACAGGAAAATCCTCTGCCAGGGATGCCTTTTGGTAAAGGAGTGGCTGATGCATTAAATTATGTTTTGAAACTTGCTGAAAGTTTTGGATTGAGGACGAGAAATCTCGATAATTTTGTAGGATGGGCTGAGTGGGGCGAAGGAGAAGAAATGATTGGTGTGTTGGTCCATCTTGATGTGGTACCTGAAGGCTCTAATTGGACGTACCCTCCTTATGGTGGAGAAATTCATGCCGGCAAAATCTACGGAAGGGGTGCGTCGGATAATAAAGGTCCTGCGATAGCTGCTCTTTATGCTTTGAAAGCTTTAAAGGATGCTGATATTAAGTTTAAAAGAAGAGTAAGGATAATTTTTGGTACCAATGAAGAATCAGGAATGGAGTGTATAAAATACTATTTGAAGCACGATGAAATGCCCACAATGGGTTTTTCACCTGATGCAGAATACCCAATAATCAACGGCGAAAAGGGTATACTTACCTTTTCATTAAAGTCAAAATTTAATGATATGAAAAATTCTTTAATTTTAAAGGGTGGAGAAAGGGCGAATATGGTTCCCGATTATGCGGAGTGCTGTATGGATTACTATGAAGGTTTAGAAAGAGATTTGGAAAAGTTTATAAAAAAGACCGGTTTTCCGTTAGAACTGGTACATAGCAATGATAAAGTTATTATTAAGTCCTTCGGAGTTTCCGCACACGGAAGCCTTCCTGAAAAGGGACAAAACGCCATTGCGAGGCTTGTATCGTTTTTGTACGAAATTGGAGCGGGAAGCGATGAGCAAAAGAAATTTATAAAATTTATTAACGAGAAAATAGGTTTTGAAACTAATGGAAAAAGCTTGGGGATAGATTTTTCCGATGATATATCAGGCAAGCTTACTTTGAATTTGGGTGTTATAAAATTAAACGAAGAAGAGGCAAAGGCAGTAATAAATATACGATATCCAATAAGTTTTAAAGGAGAAGATATTATTGAAAAAATAAAACAAAATCTTATAGAAGGAATATATGTTGATGATATAAAAAACAGCCCTCCCCATTATGTGCCTGAAGATAGCCCTATAGTAAAGGCTTTAAAGGATGCTTATGAAAAGGTCACAGGAGAAAAAGCTTATTGCTTTACAATTGGCGGAGGAACGTATGCAAGGATGATGAAAAATACAGTTGCTTTTGGGCCTGCATTTCCTGGTAAGCCCGAAGTTGCCCATGAAAAAGATGAGTACATAGAAATAGAAGATTTAATTAAGAATTTTAGAATATATGCTTATGTATTAAAGGAGTTGGCAAGTTAAGCTTACGAATTTTTTTAGACTAAGGAGGTGATTATACTGTGGAATTGAAGGAATTGAAGGACCCATATATTGATAGGCTTTTTGATGCTATTTTGTTGATAAAAAATAAAGATGAGTGCTACCGCTTTTTTGAGGATATATGTACAATAGGAGAAGTCAAAGCATTGGCTCAGAGGCTCCAGGTAGCGGAGATGTTAAAAGCAGGTTATACTTACGGAGAAATTGCGGAGAAAACCGGTGCAAGTACAGCTACGATAAGTAGGGTAAAACGTTATTTGCAGTACGGGGCTGATGGTTATAAACTTATATTGGAGAGGTTGGAAGAATTGGACAAAAATAAAAATAATAAAGAATAATGGGGGTTTTTTAAAAATTGCAGGAATTTTTATTGGAGTTAAATGAGGCGCAAAGAAAGGCAGTTACATACGGCAATGGCCCGCTTTTAGTTCTTGCAGGCGCGGGTAGCGGAAAAACGAGGGTTATTACCTATAGAATTGTTTATCTTGTTGAAAAGATGAAAGTAAATCCGGAAAATATTTTGGCGATTACCTTTACCAATAAAGCTGCAAATGAAATGAAAGAAAGGGTGCAGAGGCTTTTAAAAGAAAAAGCAGAGGGTTTAAATGTTAGCACTTTTCACTCAGCCTGTGTGAAGATATTGAAGGATAATGCAGAGAAATTGGGCTTTAAAAGATACTTTGTAATATACGATACAGACGATCAGCAAAATTTAATTAAAGAGTGCTTGAAAGAACTAAATCTTGATGAAAAAAAATATCCTCCAGCAATGTGTTTAGAAAAAATAAGCGGTTATAAGGAAAAACTGATTTCTGCAGAGGAGGCTTTTGATAAATCAAAAGATATAAAGGAGAAGACAATTTCCAATATATACCTTTTATACCAGAAGAAATTAAAAGAAAACAATGCTTTTGATTTTGATGATTTGATAATGAAAACGGTGGAACTTTTTAAGAAATATCCCGATGTTTTAGAGTATTACAGAGAAAAGTTTAAGTATATACTTGTCGACGAATACCAGGATACAAACCATGCTCAATACGTTTTTGTAAAATTACTTTCCGAAAAACACAGGAATTTGCTGGTTGTTGGGGATGATGACCAAAGCATTTACAGCTTCAGGGGCGCGGATATTAGAAATATATTAGAGTTTGAAAAGGATTTTCCAGATGCCTTTGTTGTTAAACTTGAAAGGAATTACCGCTCAACTCAAAATATCTTGGATGCAGCAAATGAGGTAATTAAACATAATTTTTCAAGGAAGGAAAAAAGGCTTTTCACCGAAAAGGGAAAGGGCGAGAGGATTTATTTTGCTGAACTGCAGAATGAGCATCACGAGGCATTGTTTATTGGTAACGAAATAGAGCGTCTTGTAAGTAAAGGAGAATATTATTATAAAAATTTTGCTGTTCTTTACAGGACAAATGCTCAATCAAGGGTTTTTGAAGAGGTTTTCTTGAAAATGGGAATTCCGCATCGCATTTTTGGTGGTGTTAGGTTTTTCCAAAGAAAAGAGATAAAGGATTTGGTGGCATACTTAAGGCTTGTAGAAAATGAAGAAGACAATATGAGTTTAAGAAGGATAATTAATGTTCCTAAAAGGGGAATAGGAAGCAAAACGATAGAACAATTGGAACAAATTTCAGCTCAAAAAGGCAAGTCAATATTTCAATTAATAATTGAAGGAAATTTGCCCATGTCCGCCTCTACCTGTAAAAAATTAAGAGAATTTGCTTTACTTATAAAGGAACTCAAAGAATTAAAGAAACGAGTTAGAATCCCGGAATTGATAGAAAATATAATTTCTAAAACCGGTTATTTAGAGGAGCTTCAAAATGAAGGCACTGAAGAAGCAAATGACCGGATAGAAAATATAAAAGAGTTTATCTCGGTAGCAGAAGAATTTGTTTTAAGGAATGAAGAAGGGTCTTTAGAGGAGTTTTTATCGGAAATAGCTCTTTACACGGATTTGGACAAATACAACGATGAGGATGATGCAGTTATATTAATGACCTTACACAGCGCAAAAGGTCTTGAGTTTCCTGTTGTTTTTTTGGCAGGAATGGATGAAGGCATATTTCCGCATTACAAATCCATTTTTGATACAAAGGAGTTGGAAGAAGAGCGTCGGCTTTGCTATGTAGGTATAACCAGAGCTAAGGAAATTCTTTATCTTACGAGGGCATGGCAAAGGAATTTGTACGGTAGGTCCTCTTATTACGATAAGTCAAGGTTTGTAAAAGAGATTCCAAAAAGACTAATTAAGGATGTAACACCCGGAAGAGAGAGCTTTTTTGATGAGGAAGATAATACGGAAATCACAAAACAAAAACCAATTATAAAAGAAAAAACCTTAAGCTCTAATGAGAATAAAAAACTTTCCTATAATTTTCACCTTGGTGACAGGGTAAAACACGCAAAATGGGGAGAGGGTATTGTTACGGAAGTGATAGGAGAAGGAGAAGATGCTCAAATAACAGTTGTATTTGAAACGGAAGGCAAAAAGCATCTTTTAGCAAAATATGCACCGCTTATTAAAATAGGCTAACCTTACCTCGAAAAGGGGGTGGAGGATTTGGATAAACAAAAGGCATTAAAAAGGATAATAGAATTGAGGGAATTAATAAATTATCATAATAAACAGTATTATGTATATGATAGTCCGGTAATTTCTGATGCAGAATTCGATAAACTGATGAAGGAATTAGAAAAGCTTGAAAAGGAGTTCCCCGAATTTATTACTCCTGATTCTCCCACACAAAGGGTGGGAGGTGAACCTCTTTCTTCTTTTGCACAGGTAGTCCATAGAGTTCCGATGATGAGTTTATCCAATGCTTATACAAAGGAGGACCTCTTGGATTTTAAAAGAAGGGTTGAAGAAGTAGTAGGTCCTGATGTCGAATACGTAGTAGAGCTAAAGATAGATGGACTTGCAGTATCGATAACTTATGAGGATGGAATATTTACAAGGGCTGCAACAAGAGGAGACGGGGAAGTGGGCGAAGATGTTACGCAGAATGTTAAAACCATAAAAAGCGTTCCTTTAAAATTGGATTTTCCTGAAGGGAAAAGGCCTAAAATTTTAGAAGTAAGGGGAGAAGTTTATCTTCCTAAGGAAGACTTTAAAAAGCTCAATGAAGAAAGAGAAGAAGAGGGCCTCCCCTTATTTGCAAATCCCCGCAATGCCGCTGCTGGATCCTTGAGGCAGCTTGATCCAAAAATAACTGCGAAAAGGCCTCTTAACATATTTTTATATGGTATAGGATATTATGAAGGAATAGAGTTTACTACTCACTTTGAAATTCTTAAATTCTTCGAAGAAGTCGGACTCAGAGTTAACCCTTATGCAAAACTTTTTAGTAATTTCAGCGATGCTATTGATTACTGCATGAGTTTTATTGAAAAAAGGCATGAACTTCCCTATGAAATAGATGGTATGGTAATAAAGGTAAATTCCCTTGAAATGCAAAGAAAGTTGGGGAATACTGCGAAAAGTCCTCGGTGGGCAATAGCTTTCAAATTTCCTGCAGAGCAAAAGGAGACGATTATAGAGGATATAATTGTAAGGGTAGGGAGGACAGGTGTCCTAACGCCTACGGCAATACTCAAACCCGTTAAAATAGCAGGTAGTACTGTAAGTAAGGCTACCCTTCATAATGAGGATTACATAAAAGAAAAGGATATTAGGATTGGGGACACTGTTATAATAGAAAAAGCAGGAGATATTATCCCGGAAGTTGTTAGGTCTTTAAAAGAGAAAAGAACTGGGAAAGAAAAGGAGTTTAAAATGCCTGAAACTTGTCCAGAATGTGGGGGAAAGGTAATTCGATTTCCGGGGGAAGCTGCCTATAGGTGCACTAATGTATCATGCCCTGCACAGGTAAGGAGAAGTATAGAACATTTTGTTTCAAGGGATGCAATGGATATTAGAGGATTGGGTCCTGCAATAGTAAATGCCCTTCTTTCCAACGGCATAATTAAAGATGCTGCAGATTTATATTATTTAAAAAGGGAAGACCTTCTTCCTTTAGAAAGGATGGGCGAAAAATCTGTTGCCAATCTTTTAAAGGCTATTGAGGAAAGTAAAAATAGGCCTCTTGAAAGATTAATATATGCTTTAGGTATTCCTTTTATTGGTTCAAAAGCGGCATCAATTCTTGCGGAGCATTATAAATCTATAGATGAATTGATGAATGCTTCTTTCGAGGAATTAATAAAAATACCTGAAATTGGCGAGAAAATGGCGCAAAGCATAGTAGCATTTTTCAAAAATGAAGGAGTCAAAAAATTTATTGAAAAGCTAAAAAAAGCGGGGGTAAATACCGCAGGAGAAATAGAAAATAAAAATAAAGATGGCATATTAAAAGGCCTTTCTTTTGTTGTTACGGGAACTTTGAAAAATTATACAAGGAATGAAGTAAAGGAATTGATAGAGAGCTTGGGGGGGAAGGTATCCGAGAGTGTGAGCAAAAAAACTGACTATTTGATTGTAGGAGAAGAACCGGGGTCAAAATTGAAAAAGGCTCAAAGCTTAGGTATAAAGATAATAAATGAAGAAGAGTTCTTAAAATTAATCAATGGAAATGTATAATAAATAAAGACTTACGGTAATATGTCAATACCCTAAAAATGGAAATTAAAAATATTCAGA
>NZ_JBNATW010000049.1:0-9323 GCF_049701175.1 Thermovenabulum sp. | reverse complement strand
GACCTTCGGGTTATGAGCCCGACGAGCTACCGGACTGCTCCACCCCGCGACGCAAAATGGAGCGGGAAACGGGAATCGAACCCGCGACACCCAGCTTGGAAGGCTGGTGCTCTGCCAACTGAGCTATTCCCGCACAAATGGTGGAGAGAGGTGGATTCGAACCACCGAAGGCATCGCCAGCAGATTTACAGTCTGCCCCCTTTGGCCAGCTCGGGAATCTCTCCATGTTTTCTATTATAAAAAGAAATGTTGCTTTGGTCAACAGGAATTTTAAACTACTTTACTGTCTTACTTATATAACAAAATTGCAGTTATTATTCAAAACACTGTAAAAACAATTTTAAAAAACACTATAGGAAAATCAAATGTTCCTTATTTCCAAGTATTTTTCTAACTTTCTCTTTACCCTCTGAAGGGCATTGTCTATAGATTTTACATGTCTTTTTAATTCTTTTGCAATTTCTTGATAAGATTTACCATTAAGATAGGAAATCAAAACTTCCCACTCCAACTTGCTCAAAATTTCTCCCATTTTATCTTCAATGTCTGCAACTTCTTCTCTGCTTATTATGAGTTCCTCAGGATCTGTGATTTTAACCTCAGTAATTACATCCATCAATGTTCTTTCTGAATCTTCATCGTAAATCGGCTTATTTAGGGAGACGTAAGAATTCAAGGGGATATGCTTCTGACGGGTGGCAGTCTTTATTGCGGTGATAATTTGCCTTGTAATGCATAACTCCGCAAAGGCTCTAAAAGAGGTGAGCTTATCAGGATTAAAATCCCTTATGGCCTTATAAAGGCCTATCATACCTTCTTGAATAATATCCTCTTTATCGGCACCAACCAAAAAATATGACCTTGCCTTTGATTTAACAAAATTTTTATATTTATTTATAAGGTACTCAAGAGCCTCTCTACTGCCACTCCGGGCTTCATACACCACCTCTTCATCTTGCATTTCTTCATAACACACAAAGGATTCTCTTTGAAGCCCCACGTTCACATTATCGCCCCCAAAATTAAATAAGCCACGAGTAAATTATATCTCAAAACACAGACTGTAGTCAAGCTTGACAACCTTAACCTTTAATTCTCTTTAATAAAGCTTGCAATGTATTTTCGTCTAATCGATCAGCAACCGTTTCTTTTCGAACCCTCTTCATTTTTTCTTGTTTTCTTCTGCTTTCAAACAGCTGATTAACCTCATTATAAAGTTCCCTTGCAGATACTCTTATGGCACCCTTCCCCAAAACCATTCTCTGCTCTAAAAAATCGGAGGTAGCAACCCTAACCCTGTATTCTTTGCCATAAATTTCCACCATTTTTTCTATATAATTATCCGCCGTCTCCCTTTCCTTTGTAAAAATCACCTCTATGCCATTAATACTTTCTACTACTCTTTTTCCGCCTTCTACCATGTGGGCATCAAATACTAATTTTACCTTTATACCTGTGAGGGCAGAATATTCGCACATTATATCTATCAACTTTTGCCTTGCATTTTCTAAATCTACTTCCTTTGCACTTTGTAGATTGGGCCATGCGTTTATTATATTATACCCATCTACAAGCAGGATTTCTTCATGTCCTTCCAGCATTTTTGAGCATCCTCTGCCTTACAACTTCATAGCCAATTACCGCAAAAGCAACTGCAGCGTTCATAGACGAAACATGGCCCATCATGGGTATTTTAACCAAAAAATCACATTTTTCCTTAACAAGCCTGCCAAGGCCTTTGTCTTCCCCACCAACAACAAGGGCAATCGGTCCCGTTAAGTCCTTTTCATAATACAATTCTCCATCCATATCCGCACCAACAACCCAGAACCCTTCTTCCTTCAATTTTTCTAAAGTTAATGCTATATTTGTGACCCGCGCAATATCCACATATTCTCCTGCACCTTCCGAAACCTTTAAAACCGTGGGAGTGACACCACATGCTCTTCTTTTGGGTATAACTACACCATTTGCTCCTATGCAATCACAGGTGCGAAGTATGTTGCCGAGATTCATGGGATCTTCTATTTCATTAAGTACCACAATAAACGGCTCTCGGGAAGTAGTTTTTGCTTTGCTTATCAAATCCTCAAGCTCTAAATAGGCTTTAGGAGATCCTTTAGCTATTACTCCCTGATGTTTTTTTGTTATCGAAATTTTATTCAGGAACTGTTCATCCACTTCTACAATCGGAACATTATTCTCCCTTGCCAGCTCCAGCAAAAGGCGAAAAAAGGATCTATCTCCTTTTCTAATATATATTTTATTTATAGGACGTCCCGCCTTTAAAGCCTCAACAACGGAATTCTTGCCCTCTATAAGAATAGATTTTTGTTGCTCCAAACTTACCCACCCCATTACATTTTTTTGTGGTATAATTTAGCCATAGATTTTATAATTTTTATAAATGATATTTTAAATTTTATCAAAAGTCAAGGGAGGACAGGCCATGAAGGTAAAAATCCTAAACCACACCCCTGACCCTGAAAAAACCGTTGCAGCAGCAGCAAGGCTTTGTTATTCTAATTCAAGCCCTTTCGAAATAATGGAAAATATGAGTGAAGATAAAGTTGAAAAATTTTTACAAAAATTAATAAGTATGGGGCACCTTTCACCAATAGAGCATGTAAGCTTTACCTTCGGTATAGAAGGTGTGAGCAGAACCCTGCTTGCACAGCTGACCCGCCACCGCATAGCCTCGTATTCTGTTCAAAGTTTAAGGTACAACAATCCTTTTAAGGAGGAAATTGTAAATCAAAAAGCAGAAAAAGAAAAGTTGCAAAAAGAAAATTTAGCATATATTAAAGGCATAACCCTTGACCCTGAGTTTAGAAATCCAGGCAAAATTAAAGAATTGCTTGGAAACTATGTTGAACAAAAAAATATAAATGTAGAAGAACTTAATTTTGATAATGAAGAACTAATCAAAGAAAATATTTCTCATTTTATAAGAGGAATATCAGATGCCTTCCTTGAAATAGGCGAAAATTTTCTAATGCTTCCCGAAAAATTTAAAGAAGTTATTGAAAAAGCAGATTTAAAATTCGAAATAGAAAATAAGAAACTTCTATTCAACGGTGAAAATGCTATTAATTTTTGCCAATTTATTTATAAAGACCTCGATTTTTCTTATAACTTATATTTCAGAGAAAAACTATTCAAAATTAACGATAATTTAAAAGGCTTTTTCGAAACAATCATATCCTACATGGAAGAATACATAAAAAGAAAATATTACTCCACTTTGCCTCAGGATATTAAAAAAGACTTAAACGCAATTTTCACTTATTTAGAAGGATTAAAAGGAGCAAAAGAAACCTACCTAAAATTGGTAAATATGGGTGTTGATAAAGAAGACGCAAGGTATATCCTCCCTATGGGGACAATGACCAATATAGTTATGACCATGAATGCAAGAAGCCTTTATAATTTCTTTTCTTTAAGATGCTGCAACAGAGCCCAATCAGAAATAAGGGAGCTTGCAAACCTCATGCTTGAAGAAGTAAAAAAAATAGCCCCAAACCTATTTAAAAAGGCTGGAGCGCCTTGTGAATCCTTAGGATACTGCCCTGAAGGTGATTTCAGCTGCGGCCGCTTTCCTTCTCAGAAGAATTTTTTATAACCTCATAGGAGGCCAAAAGGATTTTATTTAACCTATCATTCTGCCCAGAAAGGTAAAGGTAACCGAGAAGGGCTTCGAATCCCGTGCTCATGTGGTAGTCAGCAAGAGTTGCATTTTTGGGTACGGTATTGACCTTAGCATTTCTGGCTTTCCTTACCACTTCCTTTTCTTCAGGTGTAAGGAAAGCCTCTAATTTTTTAAGTATTTCAGCTTGTGCTGAGGCCTTAACGTATTTTATTGATTCAACATGTAAATCCCTTACCTTCTTTTTCGTCTTAATAACCATAGTCCTTATAAAAAGATTGAAAACCGCATCGCCCACAAAGGCGAGGGCAAGTGATGAGATATCTTCCATCTTTACTACATCACTCCTATTTTATTTTCTTCCACCTTACCCCCGAAGGAGTATCTTCCAATATTACGCCCTTTTGTTTAAGTTCATCCCTTATTTTGTCCGCCAAAGCAAAATTTTTTTCCTTTCTCGCTTTCTGCCGTTCTTCAATTAACCTTAAAATTTCTTCATCCAGTAATTCATCCTTTTCAAAATCGCCAAAGAGCCCCATTACTCTTCCCAATTCCAAAATCAATTCTTTTGTAAACGATACTATTCTTTTAGAAGATGTTTCCTTTAAGTTTGAATTGGCCTCCCTCACGATCTCGTAAATTACCGCTAAACCTTCTGCAGTATTAAAATCATCATCCATGGATTCTATAAATTTTTGTTTTAATCCCTTTAGTTTCTCCAATAAAACCTGTTCATCTCCTTCTAATTCCCTGTCTTTTGTTACCTCTTCCAAGTGTTTTAAAGCGTATAGAGCATTGTAAAGCCTTTCTAAGGCACTTTTTGCCTGGTCCATTAATTCTCTGCTGAAATTTATGGGGCTTCTGTAATGGGTAGAAAGCATAAAAAGCCTTAATACCTCTGGATTGTAATCCTTTAAAATCTCCCTCACGGTAAAGAAATTACCGAGAGATTTAGACATTTTTTCATTATTTACATTCAAATACCCAACATGCATAAAATACCTTGCAAAAGGTTTGCCTGTTGCAGCTTCGCTCTGAGCTATCTCATTTTCGTGATGGGGAAAGATGAGATCCGAACCCCCACCGTGTATATCAATGGTTTCTCCAAGATACTTCATAGACATACAAGAACATTCTATGTGCCATCCCGGCCTTCCCTCGCCCCAAGGGCTTTCCCAATAAGGTTCACCCTCTTTTTTAGCCTTCCACAGAGCAAAATCCATAGGATCCCTTTTCTTTTCACCCGGCTCTACTCGTGCTCCTGCCTCCAGTTCCTCTAAATTCTGCCCTGAAAGTTTGCCGTAATCCTTAAATTTCTTGGCTGCAAAATACACATCTCCATCAACCACATAAGCAAAACCCTTTTTTATAAGCCTTTCTATTAATTCTATCATCTCTCCAATATGTTCGGTAGCCCTTGGATGAACATCAGCCCTTTCAATTTTCAAGGCAGCCGCATCGGTAAAATACTCCTTTATAAACCTCTCTGCCAATTCCTTAACAGTAATGCCTTCTTCGTTAGCCCTTTTTATCATCTTATCATCAATATCGGTAAAATTCTGCACAAAGACCACTTCATAGCCCCTGTATTTCAAATATCTTCTCACCACATCAAAAGTTATAAATACCCTCGCATTTCCTACGTGAAAAAAATCGTAAACTGTGGGACCGCAAGTATATATAGTTACTTTATTGCCATTTAACGGAATGAACTCCTCTTTTTGCTTTGTCAAAGTATTGTAAATCTTCATGTACTCACCTCCCTAAGTATTTTTCCCGTTCTCCTTTTAACTTCTACAGCAGGAATACCTACAACTGTTGTATAAGGTGGTACATCCTTCAGCACAACCGCATTTGCACCGATTTTTGCACCCCTTCCGATTCTGACAGGCCCTAAGATTTTAGCACCTGCGCCGATAACTACGTCATCTTCAACGGTAGGATGCCTTTTTACATTAGTTTCATTGCCCGTAGCTCCTAAGGTTACTCCGTGATAAATGGTAACATTATTTCCGATTTCTGCCGTTTCTCCTATCACAACACCAATACCATGGTCGATAAAAAGCCCTTTTCCGATTTTTGCTCCCGGATGAATGTCAATCCCGGTAAAAAATCTCCCCAAATTAGAAATTAACCTTGCAATAAAATACATCTTCTTTAAATAGAATTTGTGAGCTAATCTATAAAATATAAGTGCATGCAGACCGGGATAACAGAGGATAACCTCCAAAAGGCTTTTTGCTGCCTTATCCTTTTTCATTATTAGCTTAGCCTCTTCTATTATACCCATTTTTTCGCCTCCTTGCATCCAATTTATACATTTTTTTCTTTTTATGGAAAACAAAAAACCCTTCGTCCCAGAGGCGAAGGGTTCGCGGTCCCACTCTGCTTTATCGCTCTTTGCGATAAAATGCTCAGGAGCGCACATGGCCCTACCTCATAGGACTGCTCTCAGCCGCTGACAATCCCTCTCTGTATGAGGTATTACTGGACCTTTCTTCTCCTTCATAGCATTTATATTTAATTTTTGTTATTTATAATATTAAATTCCACTCAAAATGTCAACAAATTTTATCATAAATCATATTTTTTTTATAAGGCAAATGGCTTTTGCGGAGATTCCTTCTCCTCTCCCTTCAAAGCCCATGCCTTCGGTGGTTGTAGCCTTAATACTTATTTTATCCTTTTGAATACCCAATGCAGAGGCTATGTTTTCGCGCATTTTTTCTATATAAGGGGCAAATTTTGGCCTTTCTGCAACAATAACAGAATCTATATTAACTATACCAAAACCTTCATTTTTCAAAAGCTCAGCTACCCTTTTCATAAGCACAAGGCTGCTTATATCCTTATACTTGGGATCCGTGTCAGGAAAATGTTTCCCTATGTCTCCTAAGCAGGCTGCTCCTAAGAGGGCATCATTTATTGCATGTACAAGAACATCCGCATCGGAGTGCCCCAAAAGACCTTTTTCAAAAGGTATATGAACCCCCCCTATAATCAATTTCCTACCTTCTACCAACCTGTGGGCATCATAACCTATTCCTACCCTCACGCAAATCACCTCTTTTGAAATTCGCCAAAACCAAGGTTCAAAAAGGCTTCAGCGATAATAATGTCCTCCGGGGTGGTAATTTTTATATTTTCATAAGATCCATCTATTATTTTAACCTTGACTCCCAACCTTTCTACTAAAACTGCATCATCTGTGCCGTAAAAACCTTCTTTTTTTGCCGCTTCATGAGCTTCTAATATCAGCCCGTATTTAAAGGTCTGGGGGGTTTGAATGGCAAAAAGCTTCCTTCTGTCGGGAGTAGTCTTAATAAATCCATCTTCCACTATCTTTATAGTATCTTTAACAGGCACTGCAACTCCTGCAGCATTGTATATTTTAGCCGCTTCAATGCTTTCCAAAATTAATTTATGAGTAATAAAAGGCCTAACCCCATCGTGTATAACAACAATATCGGTTTGAGGGGCACAGCTCCTCAAACCGTTATAAACCGAATCCTGGCGTTCAAAACCACCTTCTACAACTTTTATCTTTTTAAATTTGTATTTATTAATAATTTCTTTTTTTACAAATTCTACATCCTGCCCTCCTACGACAAGGATTATCTCGTCTATTTCTTTTAAGGTTTCAAAAACCGTCAGTGTATAGTAAAGGATAGGAAAACCTTTTAAAGGTAAATACTGCTTACTTTTTGCTGAATTCATCCTTTTCCCCTTGCCGCCGGCAGCAATTATCGCCGATACATACATTGTATTCACCTCATAAAGACTACAATGGACTTTGACTACATAGACTTTGGTTTTGCAAATATCATCCTGCCAGCAGCTGTCTGAAGCACGCTGGTAACTATAACTCCAATTGTCTCTCCTATATGCTTTTTACCTCCATCCACCACAATCATAGTTCCATCATCTAAATAGGCAACTCCCTGTCCCGATTCTTTCCCATCTTTAATAACCTGCACCACCATTTCCTCTCCAGGTAAAACAACAGGTTTTACCGCATTTGCCAGTTCATTGATATTCAAAACAGGTACCTTGTGAAGCTCTGCAACCTTATTGAGATTAAAATCATTGGTTATAATTTTACCATCGAGTATTTGTGCAAGCCTAACCAGTTTGCTGTCTACTTCAGTTAAATCCTCAAAATCTCCTTCGTAAATTTCAATGTCAATATTTAATTCTTTTTGCATCTTGTTTAATATATCTAAGCCTCTTCTGCCCCTATTTCTTTTTAAAACATCAGATGAATCCGCAATATGCCTCAACTCTTCCAAGACGAATCTGGGTATTATCACCGGACCTTCAATAAATCCAGTCTGGCAAATATCGGCAATTCTTCCATCAATAATCACACTGGTGTCTAAGATTTTAGGTTTTATCCAGTTTACAATAGTAGGCGCCTGATTTTTTTTATGAGTAATATAAGAAAAGGGAACAAGATTTGACAATTCTTCTTTTTTGTTAATTGCAATGCTTGCTCCAAGATAGCCGAGCAAAATATTTGCAATAATGGGCAGATATGCTCCTATCCACGGGATGCTCAGAAAAGCCCTTAAAAATAAATTAGCTATTATAAGTCCCATTAATAAGCCAAAAAATCCATATATTAAGTCTCTCATAGGTGTTTTTTTAAGTTTGTTTTCTATGAAAGCCCGAGACTTTTCTCCCGTTTCTATCAATTTAGGACTTATAAGGAAAAATAATGCACCTCCAGATAAAGCAAAAATAATATGAACAATTATTTTCGCATTTAAGTTTATATTTATAAAATTAAATATATCATTTAATTTAAACAGTAAAAAGCTTATTTCATAACCCATTCCAAGCCCCAAAATCAATAGAATTGCTCTTATTATCCTGTAAATCACTGCTTTATCACCTCCTACTATAAAGTATTGCCGAATTTTTCTCTATTTTTTCTTATATTCTCATTATATAATATATTTTTTTATAATTCCATGGTCATACCATTTTTTGGCAAAAAATTAGGGCATAAAAGCCCTTTTAATTAAAGGCCTGCTCTATTAACCTATTGGCATCCTCTGCATCTATGTTCTTAGAAAGCACTATTTCGCTTATCAGAATCTGTTTTGCGTTTTCCAGCATTCTCCTTTCACCTGTTGAAAGGCCTTTCTCTCTTTCCCTTATAGAAAGATTCCTCACAACTTCAGCTACTTGAAATATATTTCCGCTTTTTATCTTTTCGAGGTTTGCGCGGTAGCGGTGGTTCCAATTGGTAGGCATTTTACTCTTTGCGCCTTTTAAAATTTTGAATACTTCTTCAATCTCTTCATCACCTGCTACCTGCCTAATACCTATTTCTTTTACATTATTTATAGGAATCATTATTTTCATATTGTTAAGGGGTATTCTCATCACATAATATTTATGCTTTTCCCCTAAAATCTCTTTTTCTTCAATAGCTTCTATTATACCTGCACCATGCATAGGATAAACTACTTTGTCTCCTATATTGAACATTTTGTAGCCCTCCTGGGACCCAATAAATTACTCCTTGAATAATAAATAACACAAAAATTATTGCATGTCAAGTAAATTTTATATTATACTATATAATCCATACATATGTCAATCTATTTTTTTGGCTGAGCTTTTTGCTTTGTACCATTTTTTTAATTTTTATCACTTATTTATTGCAATA
>NZ_JBNATW010000048.1:0-9655 GCF_049701175.1 Thermovenabulum sp. | reverse complement strand
CATTTTTTCTGCTTTTTCCTCCTTTTTGACCTAAAAATATTTTACACTATCATTTTTATTGAATTAACAATTATATTTTGTTATCATTTTATTAGCCAGTCAGTGGCTTTTATTTTTCTTTTTTTATCAACCGAGGAGGTTTTAAATTATATGACCGGCAATCTTTCTGACATTTGGCAGCATGTTCTCAAGATATTAGGAAGTGAACTAAATAACGACGTATCTTACAACACCTTTTTAAAACCCACAAAGCTCATATCATTAAGCGATGGTATTGCAAAAGTAGAAGTTCCCAATGATTTTATAAAAGGTATACTTGAAAAAAGGTATTATAATTTATTAAAAGATATTTTAAGTTCCATTTTAAACTCAGAAATTTCTCTTGTCTTTATTGTAAACGAAAATTATCTTAATGAGAATAATTCTGATCAGCAGATTGAAAAAGAATTAGTAAAAACCTCTGATGACGGTCAATCCAATCTTAATCCTAAATATACCTTTGATACCTTCGTTGTGGGAAATAGTAATAGATTTGCACATGCAGCTTCCTTAGCAGTAGCTCAATCTCCTGCAAAAGCTTACAATCCCTTTTTTATATACGGTGGAGTAGGTTTGGGCAAAACCCATTTAATGCACGCAATTGGCCATTACATTTTAGAGCATAACCCGTATTGCAGGGTAGTATACGTATCTTCGGAAAAATTTACAAACGAATTAATTAACTCAATAAGAGACGACAAAAACGTTGAATTTAGAAATAAGTATAGAAATATTGATGTACTTCTCATAGACGATATTCAATTCATTGCTGGTAAAGAAAGAACCCAGGAAGAATTTTTCCATACCTTCAACGCCCTTTATGAAGCAAATAAACAAATAATTATCTCCAGCGATAGGCCACCAAAAGAAATCCCCACATTAGAAGAACGCCTAAGATCGCGTTTTGAATGGGGTCTTATAACAGATATACAACCTCCAGATTTTGAAACAAGGATTGCAATATTAAGAAAAAAAGCTTTAATGGAGAACCTAACCGTTCCCGATGAAGTAATAAACTTTATCGCAGAAAAAATAGAAACAAACATTAGAGAATTAGAAGGAGCACTTATTAGAATAGTCGCCTACTCCTCTCTTACTAATAAACCCATTGACTTATCGTTAGCGGAGTTCGTTCTAAAAGATTTATTGCCAAATACTAAACAAAAAACCATTACCATATCTGATATTCTTCACGCAGTAGGCTCTCATTTTTCAATAAAAATAGAAGATTTTAAATCAAAAAAACGCACCAAAGAACTCGCATATGCAAGGCAAATCGCCATGTACCTTGCAAGGGAACTCACCGACTACTCCCTTCCAAAAATTGGAGAAGAGTTTGGTGGGAGAGACCATACTACAGTAATTCACGCCTGTGAAAAAATTTCAAAGGATATTTCTAAGGACAAAGAACTCGCATCAATTATAGACAACCTTAAAAGAAAAATTATAAACGGCTAATTGTGGAAAATATCTTTATAAATTATTAATTTTTTGTGGATTATTGTGGATATTTTTCTAAATCGACTTGTTTATGTTAATTATTTATAATAATTTATACCCACTATCCACAAATTATTAAATTCTCAAAACCCATATTTGAAAGTTATTCACAATATTTATCCACATATCCACAGTGCTTACTACTACTCCTACTAATTTAAAATCCCTCTACGAAAATTTAATCTTATAGTCATATTAGAGGGGAGTGTATATTATGATTTTTTCGATTGAAAAGGAAAAACTTTTGAGTTTATTAAACACTGTTGAAAAATTTGTTCCTAATAAGACTACTATACCCATACTTTCCGGTATTAAGTTCTCTGCAAAGGAAAAATTCTTGGAACTTTCAGCAACTGACCTTGATATGGGGATAGAGTGTAAAATAGAGGCAGATATTAAAGACGAAGGAAGTGCAGTTATTCCTTCAAAAACATTTTTAGAAATAGTAAGAAAGTTACCCAAAGGAGAGCTATTTTTTACTAAGAATGAGGATAAAATAAACATAAAAGCAGGAGAAATAAACTTATCCTTACCCTGTTTTGAACCTTACGATTTTCCTGAGATACTTCCAGAAAAATCTGAACATATTTTAAATTTTTCTCACGATTTGTTTAAAAAAATGGTAAAACAGACTATTTTTGCAACAGCTGAAGAATCCCTTTCAAGGCCGGTTTTAACGGGAGAGCTTTTAGAGGTGAAAAACGGTAAATTCAATATTGTAGCCCTTGATGGTTTTAGGATAGCATGGAGATGGGAAGAAATCGATGCAGACAATTTCAGTGTAATTGTTCCGGGGAAGACTTTGTCCGAGTTTTCAAAGATTGATTTTGATGAAGACAATAAAGAATTTGAAATCCATACTGCGAACAACAAAATAATATTTAAATCGAACTTTTTGACAATCACTTCAAGGTTGTTAGAAGGAAAATTTATCGAATATGAAGAAATCGTTAAGGTTGAACCAAAGGTAAGGGTTTTAATAAATACCGACGAGCTCTTAGAAAGTGTAGAAAGAGCTTATGTATTCGCAAAAGAAGGCAGCAAAAACAATATTGTAAAAATAAGCATACAAAACGGGGTTATTACAGTAAGTTCGGAATCGGAAGTAGGAAATTTTTCAGAAAATATAAAATGTGAAACTTCTGGTGAAGATTTAATAGTTGCTTTTAATGCAAAATTTTTGATTGATGCTTTAAAGTCAGTAGAGTATCCTGAAATATCTATGGAATTTGGGGGAGAAGTTAATCCTTTGATTATTAAACCTGTAAATGTGGAAAATCACATAAACTTTTTACTGCCTATTAGGCTGAGGAGTGAAGCGTAATTTATGGAAGTTAAGATTAATACTGAGTATATCAAACTTGATTCATTTTTAAAGTGGGCAAATATAGTTTCTACAGGAGGTCAAGCAAAAATATTAATTCAAGAAGGTAAAGTTAAGGTCAACGGAGAAGTGGAGACCAAAAGGTCGAGAAAAATTTTCCCGGGAGATGAGGTGGAAGTTGAAGGAAACAGGTACATAGTAAAAGGCGGGAGTGAATAATTTGAAAATAAAAGAACTCCGTCTTAGGAATTTTAGAAATTTTAAAGAAAAAGACTTTTTTTTTGAAGATGTGAATATTATCTATGGGAAGAATGCTCAAGGGAAAACAAATATTTTAGAAGCGATATATTACCTGTGTAATTTTAAACCTATAAAAACATCAAAAGAAGTAGATCTTATTAATTTTGATAGCGATTATGCGTATATAAAGGGTATTTTCGAAGATGAAGGGGATTTAATAGATAGGGAAGTTTATATAAGCAAAGATGGAACAAAAAAATTAAAGGAAATGGGTCATGATGTAAAAAAAATAAAGGATCTATCCGGTAAATACGGTACTATTTTTTTTTCACCAGATAATTTGTCATTAATAAAAGGCAGCCCCTCTGTAAGGAGAAGGTTTTTTGATGGAATAATTTCTGACATTAAGCCTATATATTATAATTATTTAAAGGATTATTACAAGTTTTTGATGCAGAAAAATAAACTTTTAAAAAATTACGATAAAAAATTTTATAACAGGGAACTTTTAGAGGTTTTCAACGAAGAAATTATTAACCTTTCAGCAATAATTATAAAATTAAGGATTGCTTTTATAAAAAAATTTAAACCTTTAATTAATGATTTATACAAAGACTTCTCAGGAGATAATTCACAGATTGACTTATACTACAATTCCCCTATTGCCGAAATAGGGGAATTTTCGATAGATGAAATAAAAACAAGGTTAAGGGAAGAAATCGATAGAAATTACCAGGGACCTCATACCGATGATTATGTATTTTTATGCGGAGGAAGGGATATAAAAAGATATGGGTCTCAGGGAGAAATAAGGACGTTGGTTTTGAGTTTAATTTTTGGTAAAGGGAAAATTGCCTTTGAATCAGCGGTCAAAACTCCGATAATATTACTGGATGATGTTCTTTACGAATTAGATTTTGGTCGGAGAGAAAAACTACTTAAGTATAATTTTGGTCAAATATTTATAACTACTACTGATTTAAAAAGCCTTCCCGAGGAAATATTAAAAAAGGCTTTACTGATAAGCCTTCCTAAGGAAGGATGATGTTTATGGAAAAATTAGGGGATTTATTGCAAAAAAAATATAAGCAATTAGATATAAATTTAAAGCTTACTGAGTCTATTATAAAAATTTATTATAAAGATATAGTAGGCCCAGAAATTTATAAGATATCAAATCCTATTTGTATAAAAGGCAAGACCTTGTTTATAGGGGTTAAAAATTCAGTATGGGCTCATCATCTCTTGTTTTTTAAAGAGGAAATAATAAAAAAGATAAATTCCAAATTTAAGAAAAAAATTATAAAAGATTTAAAATTTATGGTATCAGATGAAGAATGTAAAGAAGAATTAAATAATAACGAGGACTACTATACAGAAATAAATCTAAGCGAATTTAATCTTCCAAAAGAAAAAATTATGTGGATAGAGAAGGTATGTTCTGATGTAACTGATAAAATGCTCAAAGAAAAACTAAAAGAAGTTATGAAAAAGGATGCTATATATAAAATGCATAAGAGGTGAGTTGGTTGTTCATTCATATAGGCAAAAATACGGTGATAAAAAGCAGTGAAGTCATAGTAATTTTAGACAGAAATTCTCTAAAATCCATTGCTACATCGGAATTTTTACAGATTGCAAAAGAAGAAGGTTTTGTAAAGAATGAGGAAGACGGTAAATCAATAGTTATTACGGATAAAAATGTATATTATTCACCCATATCGTCGGTTACCCTTTTAAAGAGGGCAAATGTTTTGGTTGATTTAAATGAATACAATGGATAGTACGGGGGTTGTAGAATGGAAAAAAAGCCGGTTTACGATGAAACAAAAATTGAGGTTTTAGAAGGTTTAGAACATGTAAGGTTGAGGCCGAGCATGTATATAGGTTCAACGGATATAAAAGGACTGCACCATTTGGTGTATGAAGTAGTAGACAACAGTGTAGACGAGGCATTGGCAGGGTTTTGTAAAAACATAATAGTTACGATAAAAAAAGATGGTTCCATAAGTGTAGAGGATGACGGAAGGGGTATTCCTGTAAAAATCCATCCTAAGGTAGGGAAGCCAGCTTTAGAGGTTGCTTTAACACAGCTTTACGCTGGAGGAAAATTTGGTTCTGGTGGATATAAGGTTTCCGGTGGGCTTCACGGAGTTGGTGTTTCAGTTGTAAATGCTTTATCCCAATGGTTGGAAGTTGAAGTAAAAAGGGATGGGTTTTTATACAGGCAAAGGTACGAGAGGGGTAAACCTGTAACACAGGTTGAAAGGGTAAGGGAGGCAGAAGGCACAGGAACAAAGGTTACCTTTCTTCCTGATAAGGAAATATTTGAGGATATTAATTTCAATTTTGAAATCCTTGCCCAGCGTTTGAGGGAACAGGCCTTTTTGACAAAAGGCTTAAAAATAGTTTTAAAGGATGAGAGGACTAACAAAGAGCAAGTCTACTATTATGAGGGCGGAATTGTCTCTTTTGTAAAATATCTAAATAGAAACAAAGATGTACTGCATGAAGAACCAATTTATATGAGTGCAAAAGAAAAGGACGAATGGGAAGTAGAGGTTGCTATTCAATACAACGATTCCTATACAGAAAATGTATTAAGTTTTGCAAACAACATAAATACCCAGGAAGGCGGAACTCATTTAATAGGTTTTAAAACTGCTCTGACAAGGGTTATTAATGATTACGCAAGGAAAATAAATCTTTTGAAGGAACAGGATCAGAATTTATCAGGGGATGACATAAGGGAAGGGTTGACTGCGGTAATAAGTGTTAAGTTGAAAAATCCCCAATTTGAAGGACAGACCAAGACTAAATTGGGCAACAGTGAAATGAGGAGTATAGTAGATCAGGTTGTAAGCGAGGGAATGTCAAAGTTTTTAGAAGAAAACCCTTCTATAGCAAGAAGCATAGTGGAAAAAGCTATAAGTGCTGCAAGGGCAAGGGAAGCAGCGAGAAAGGCAAGGGAACTTGTAAGAAGAAAAAACGCGTTGGACAAAACAACCCTTCCTGGAAAACTTGCGGATTGCAGCGAAAAAGATCCGAAGCTTTGCGAGCTTTATCTTGTAGAAGGAGATTCTGCAGGGGGCTCTGCAAAGCAGGGAAGAAATCCAAGATTTCAAGCAATACTTCCTCTCAGGGGAAAAATCCTGAATGTAGAAAAGGCAAGACTTGATAAGGTTCTTTCAAACGAAGAAATAAGGGCAATGATAATGGCCCTGGGCACAGGGATCGGAGATGACTTTGATATTGAAAAATTAAGATACCATAAAATCATACTCATGGCTGATGCAGATGTTGATGGAGCTCATATAAGGACTCTATTGTTGACATTTTTCTACAGGTTTATGAGACCTCTCATTGAGGCGGGAAAGGTTTACATTGCACAACCGCCCCTTTATAGGATTTCTAAAGGCAAAGAGGTCCATTACGCTTACAGTGATGAAGAATTGAGGAGTATATTAGAAAAGATGAAGGATAGGGAAAAAATAGAGGTGAAAAGATTTAAGGGTCTTGGTGAAATGAATGCAGATCAGCTGTGGGAGACCACTATGAATCCAAAGACCAGAACTATTTTAAAGGTTAGTTTAGAAGATGCTATTGAAGCAGATGAAATATTTACTATTTTGATGGGAGAGAAGGTCGAACCGAGAAAACAATTCATCTTCGAACATGCGCAGGAAGTAAGAAACCTTGATATTTAAAAGTAAAACGGGGGTTTTAAAATGGCTGAAACTACGGGAAAGGTTTTGCATGTATCTATAGAAGAAGAAATGAAAAAATCTTATATAGATTATGCAATGAGCGTTATTGTAGGTAGGGCTCTGCCAGATGTAAGGGACGGCTTAAAACCCATTCACAGGCGAATTTTATACGCTATGAGCGAACTTAACCTTACTCCTGATAGACCTCATAGAAAATCTGCAACAATCGTAGGTGATGTGATGGGGAAATACCATCCCCACGGGGATGCTGCGATTTACGATGCAATGGTCCGAATGGCTCAGGATTTTTCTATTAGGTATCCTTTGATTGACGGACACGGTAACTTTGGTTCAGTGGATGGAGACCCTCCTGCAGCAATGAGGTACACCGAGGCTCGGCTTTCAAAAATAGCTTTGGAAATGCTTTCCGATATTGATAAGGACACTGTTGATTTTGTACCTAACTTTGATGAGACTTTAAAAGAACCCAAGGTCCTTCCTTCGAGATTTCCCAACCTTCTTGTAAACGGTTCATCGGGAATTGCAGTAGGAATGGCTACAAATATACCGCCCCATAATTTGGCAGAGGTTATAGACGGTGCGGTGTTAATGATCGAAAATAAGGATGTAAGCCCTGAGGATTTAATGAAGGTTATAAAAGGCCCCGATTTTCCAACTGGAGGAATTATCGTAGGAACCGAAGGGATAAAGGAGATGTACACAACGGGAAGGGGGTCAATAATAGTAAGAGCTAAAGCAAAAATTGAAGTAGAACACGGAAAGGAACGGATAGTAATAAACGAAATACCGTATATGGTCAATAAAGCAAAACTTATAGAAAAAATAGCTGAACTGGTAAGGGATAAACATATTGAAGGCATTACTGATATAAGGGATGAAAGCGATAGAAACGGGATAAGGGTTGTTATAGAATTGAAGAAGGATGCAAATTCAAGGGTAATACTTAATAAATTGTATAAGCATACTCAGATGCAGGTTACCTTTGGAGCAATAATGTTAGCCCTTGTGGATAACAAGCCCATGGTTTTAAACTTAAGGGATATTATTTACTACTACCTTGAACATCAAAAGGAGGTCATTATTCGCCGCACAAAATTTGAACTTTCAAAAGCGGAAGAGAGGGTTCATATTCTCGAAGGATTGAGGATAGCTCTTGCAAACTTGGATGAGGTAATTGCGCTTATAAGAAGGTCTAAAGATGTGCCTACTGCAAGGGAAGGGCTAATAAAAAAATTTAATCTAACAGAAAAACAGGCGCAAGTTATTTTAGACATGAGGCTTCAAAGGTTGACAGCACTTGAAAGACAGAAAATAGAAGAAGAGTATAAAGAATTATTAAATAAGATTGATTACTACAAAAAGGTTTTATCCGACGAAAAAATGGTTTTAGGGATAATAAAAGACGAACTTTTAATGATAAAAGAAAGGTTTAGGGATGAAAGAAGGACAGAAATTGTAGAAAGTATTGACGAAATGGACGAGGAAGATTTGATTGCTGAAGAGGATGTAGTCATTACTATGACCCATTTTGGTTATGTAAAAAGAATGCCCCTTTCAGCTTATAAAAGCCAAAAGAGGGGAGGAAAAGGAGTAAACGGGATAACAACTCGGGAAGAAGATTTTGTAGAGAAAATATTTGTAGCTTCTACACATCATGTACTTCTATTTTTCACAAACTTGGGGAATGTATACAGGCTTAAGGCTCATGAAGTTCCGGAAGCGGGCAGGACAGGAAAAGGAACTGCTATAGTTAATTTAATTAATTTAAAGCCGAGGGAAAAGATAACCGCTGTAATTGCTATTAAGGATTTTGATGAGGCAAATTATATAGTTATGGTTACAAAAAAAGGTTTGATAAAAAAGACAAAGCTTTCTGAGTTTAAAACACTTAGAAAGTCTGGAATTATAGCCATAAACCTGAATCCTGAAGACGAATTAATCGGAGTTAATATTGCGAACAATGACAGTGAGATAATTTTGGCAACTTTAAAGGGCATGAGCATAAGGTTTAAGGTAAAAGATGTTTCAGAAATGGGAAGATCTGCAAAAGGTGTAAAAGCAATGTCACTTCAAGAAGATGACCAAATAGTAGCTTTTGATATGATTTTTGATGATAGGGACGTTTTCATAATAACAGAAAAAGGATTTGGCAAAAGAACCCCTATTTCTGAGTATCGGATACAATCAAGGGGTGGAAAAGGAATATTAACTCAGAAGATAAGCGAAAAAACCGGTAATGTGGTTTCATTAAAGACCGTATCCGAAAAAGATGATGTCATAATTTCAACCGCAAACGGCATGATGATAAGGTTAGAGGTAAAAGGTATACCTAAAACTAGTAGAAACACAAGAGGAGTAACCTTGATAAAATTGGAGGAAAACGATATAGTTTCAGCTGTCGCTGTAGTAAGCGAAGAAGAATAGCAGAGGATTTAATAGCGATAGTTACATCGTTTGCGGCCAGGATTTACGGGCAAAGAGGTGCTAAAAAACATGATAACAATACAGGCTAAACTTACTTTCCCGAGCGAGGAAGACGAGCAGGAAGTAGCTGATTTAATGAGAAGATGGTCATCCTGCACAAGATTCGCATATAACAGGCTTTTAGAAGGTAAAAGCAGAAATACACTAAAAAAAGAACTTCTAGGCATAGACATTAATGCCTATCCGAATAATGTGGCATGGGCGGAAGCTGATGGTAATGGACAGCTTGTAAGTTATGGCAGAATACCGATGCCTGAACTTACAAGCGGCAGTTCAGATAAAAGAGGTATATGGCAATTCTAAAAGATTTAGATGCTGACGAATTGGAGGAATTAAAAGA
>NZ_JBNATW010000047.1:0-10157 GCF_049701175.1 Thermovenabulum sp. | reverse complement strand
TATAAATAGCCCAGCCTTCTAAACTGGGAAGTTTGTCACAGTTTAGATGACCAGGCAAATTCAACACTATGGATTCTTTAAAATATATTGATATGATTAGCGAGCGGTTAAAACCGTTCTTTGATCTCGAAAAGGAAAAAATTATTTCAGGAATAAAGTTTGAACTTTTCGCAAGTTGCTATGCAAAACACGTCAGGACCTTTTTAACCTTAAAAGATGTTATCGATTCCTACGAGACCAATGAATACTATGCAATAAAAGTATTCAGAAAAAAATTTAGTGAAGAGGACTTATTTTTATTTGACGAATTTTTAAAAAATGTTCATAAAATTTATGTGATGCCCAAGGAAGACCACATGTGCAGTATAATAAACGGGGTTGCAGTGCTGGAAGAAGGGATAGAAGAAAAAGTTGAGAAAAAAATTCGAAGTTACTCCTATGAGAAAAGCTACCTTTTTTTGCTAAAAGGCTGGAGTCGCATCAATATTGCAGCAGTGGACCTTAAAAATAACAGGGTAATAACGAGCCGGTGGGGAAAAAAGCTTGAGAAGTTCTTGAAACCGAAAATTGAAGAAAAACATAAATTTTGAATAAAGTTAGCCGCTGCCAGGCAAGAGAACTAAAAAAGCTTTTTGACATTTAGCTTATTGCAATGTTAAAATAAATGTGGTAATATAAAAATGCAAAAAATATTGCCGAAGTGGTGGAATTGGCAGACGCGCTACATTCAGGGTGTAGTGTGCATACGCACGTGCGGGTTCGAATCCCGCCTTCGGCACCATTATATTTTGTTAAAAAGCCTCTCCAAAAAAGAGAGGTTTTTTGTATTTTTAAGGGAAAAGATAAAATATTGACATTGTGAAAAAATTAACTATAATAGATAGTATAATACATACTGTATACAAAAAATGGAGGTATAAAAAATGAAGTTGGGTTTTGTAGGCTCTGGGGCAATGGCTGAAGCAATAATTAAAGGCTTGATAGGTAAAGGAATTTATAAAGGGGAAAATATTTGGGTAACAAATAAAAAGAATGATGAAAAGTTGATATATATGAGGGAAAATTATGGTGTAAATACCACAAAAAATTTAGAAGAATTTTTTAAAAACATTGACATAGTAATTATTGCAGTGAAACCGAAGGATGTTTTAGGTTTTTTAAATTCAGCAAAAGAATATATAAAACCTCACCATATTATTATATCCGTTGCAGCAGGTATTACAACGGAATTAATTGAAAATACTATTGGGGAAGACATAAGAGTAATTAGGGCGATGCCCAACATTTCCTGCGAGGTTGGAGAATCGGCTACAGCAATTGCAAAAGGTAGATTTTCCGATGATGAAGCTTTAACTTTATAAAAAGGAATTTTTTCTTCAATTGGTAAAACTTATATAATTGAAGAAGAGCAACTTGATGCAGTTACGGTTTTATCTGGGAGCGGCCCTGCTTATATTTATTACATGGTTGAAGCAATGATTGAAGCAGGTGAAAAAATTGGCTTATCAAGAAATATAGCTGAAAAATTGGCTCTTCAGACTTTCTATGGCGCTGCGAAAATGGCTGTAGAAAAAAGAGAACCTTTAAAGAAGCTAAGAGAAAAAGTTACTTCACCCAATGGCACTACTTATGCCGCAATAAAAACCCTTGAAAAACATGGTTTTCAAGATATTATCTATCTTGCTATGCAGAATGCAAAAAAGAGGGCTTTAGAACTTATGAAAGAAAGCTGAGAAAGCCCCTAACCGTATTTTAACTGCGGTTAGGGGCTTTTTAAATTTACTGAAGGAATATTGCTTTAATATATAGAATTATATTATGAAATTAAGAAAAAATTGAAATTTAAATTTTTAAAAATTTTAATAGCATATTTTCTAAGGGTACAAAATACGATGCCAAATTATCTACATAAATCTTACATTATTAAAAAGGAAGGGGATTCCTATGTCGGAGAAAGACAATGCTGTGGAAAAAATGGCGTAAATTTTACGATATGCCGATAAGCTCTGTCTTGAAGGGAAAATCTGAATACAAAAATGAGGAAAAATACGGAACTTTAGAATCCTGCGCTTTTGCAAGGGTTTGGATAGAAAAAAACTGGCAGGAAATTGGAAGGCTTTACTGTGAGGTAGATCCAGCTATAAAAAATGTCCTTGAAGGGGACAATTGCTGCGAATCGATAACAAAGTATAAGGATCAAAATAAGTCGGAGAATGAATAAGGGTGATATCATGAGAAAAAGAATGAGAGAGTATGGGATTTCCTTGGGACATCTGCCTACCGGGCCTCTCAATGCCATTACCGATGTGAAAGGGATAAAGGTGGGGCATTCTACAGTAATTTTAGGTGGCGGGAAATTAATACCCGGCAAGGGCCCTGCAAGAACCGGCGTTACTGCAATTTTGCCCCATGAAGGCAATATTTTTAAAGAAAAATTACTTGCCTCCTGTTTTATAGGGAATGGTTTCGGGAAATCTGCAGGATTAATGCAAATCAGGGAACTCGGAACATTGGAAACGCCAATTGTGCTTACAAATACCCTTTCTGTAGGTATAGCATCTGATGCTCTCATAGATTATATGCTTTCTTTAAATGAGGACATTGGTGTGACTACTGGTACCGTCAATCCCGTTGTTTTAGAATGCAATGACGGTTACCTGAACGACATCCGGGGCAGGCACATAAAAAAGGAAAATGTTTTTGAAGCTTTAAATAGTGCAAAAAAAGAATTCGAAACGGGGAGTGTTGGAGCCGGGACGGGCATGATTTGCCACGGATTTAAAGGTGGAATAGGTACATCCTCAAGGATGGTTGAGATTAATGGCCATACCTATACTGTAGGAGCTCTTTTGCTTACAAATTATGGTAGAATGGATGACCTTACATTTAATTGCAAAAATGTAGGAAGGTTGCTAAAACAAAAGCTAAAGGAAGAAAAAAATATTACCAAAGATATAAAAGAAACTCTAAAAGATAAAGATGACGGCTCTTGTATAATTATTATTGCTACTGATGCACCTTTGGATGCCCTATTGCTTGAAAGGGTTGCAAAAAGGAGCATTCTTGGGCTTGCAAGGACGGGCTCTTTCATGGGAAACGGGAGCGGAGACATAGCCGTAGCTTTTTCTACCGCCAACAGAATTTGCCATTATGGTGAAAATGTCGTAAGCATAAAAACTATTTCTCAACATAGTAGTGTTATAGATTTTATCTTTCAGGCTGTAGTTGAAGCGGTGGAAGAAGCAGTATGGGATTCGCTTTTTACAGCGGAAAAAATAATTGGCAGAGATGACCATGAAGTCCCTGTATTGCCCGTAGAACAACTTTTGGAAGCCATTACTCAAACCTGAAAATGCCGAGTTTTTCATAAGTTTCTGTGTCAACTATGCCCGTAGGCCTAAGCCCATTTTTTATCTGAAAAGCTATAACGGAAGCTTTCGTTCCCCAACCGAAGATTCCGTCAAAATTTCCGCTGTAATAGCCGTAATTATGGAGCCTTTTTTGTACTTCCTGTACATCAGAGCCGCGAGAACCTTCTACAAGGGTCCTAAAACCAAAGGTAAAGGGCCCATCTATACCTCCTACGATATATACCTTTGTCCCGACCTTTACCATGGAATAAAGTTCTTCTACATTTTTATTGTGCATTCTAATACATCCATGGGAAGCAAAACCCCCTATGGACGATGGTCGGTTGGTGCCGTGGATTCCGTATATCCCCCAGGGAACGCTGAGCCTCATCCATCGGGAGCCGAATCCTTCACCCCACTTAGCTTTTTCAATGATTTTAAATAAGCCGATGGGGGTTGGAGTTTCAAAAGTGCCTACTGCTACCCTGTAGGTTTTGTGAACTTTACCGTCTATAAGAACGCAGAGCTTTCTTTCTAATGTGTAAATTACGATTGATACTTCCCCTTTAGGTTGTTTTTTTTCTGCCGAAAAATTTTCGGCGTTTTTTTTATTTAAATCAAAACTTTTTGCATAAGTGAAGGGTATTCGGAGGGTATAAAAAACTATAAAAAAAATAATTATAATAGCGAAAAACTTTCCTTCGCCCTTTTGAATGTGCTTATTTTTGTACAATAAATTCACCTCCCAAAATTATTTTTCCACAGGAGAATTTATAAATTCATTTTAATACCGGGTGGTCCATAATGAAAATAAGTGCGGTGATTCCGGCATATAATGAGGCAAAAAAAATAGAATCTGTGATAGACTCGCTAAAAAAGATAAAAGAAATAAATGAGATTATCGTCGTAAACGATGGGTCGACAGACGATACAGGGAAAAAAGCAGAAATAAAAGGGGTTAAAGTAGTGAACCTGAAAAAAAATCACGGCAAGGGATACGCATGCTTTGCGGGCTTTAAAGAAGCTGAAGGAGATATTATATTGTTTCTCGATGCGGATATTAAATTTGACAGAGAAGATATTTTAGCGCTGATAAACCCTATAATACACGGCGAAGCAGATATGACCGTTGCCGGCTTTAAAAAAACTTCTAATATTAAAGAAGGCGGGTTCGGCATTACAAAGGGTTTTGCGAGGGTTGGAATTTACGTTTTCACAAAAAAATTTTTTAATTTTCCCCTTTCGGGGCAAAGAGCTGTAAAAAGGAAGTTTTTAGAGGAATTAAAATGCTTCCCCAAAGGCTACGGGATGGAAGTGGGTATTACCATTGATGTAATTAAAAAAGGGGGAAGGGTAAAGGAGATTTTAACTAATATGCATCATGAAGGGACAAAAAAGGATTTAAAGGGGTTTGTCCACAGAGGAAAACAGCTATTGGACATTCTTTATACATTTGTTCAAAAAATAATACAATAGGCATAGAATTTTACGGCATTTGAAAGCTGGTATTTTTTTTGCAATGTATTTAAAAAAAAACAAAAAGGAGGACGTTTATGCTTGTTGAAATAAAGGTTCCAAAATTTTCTCCAACTTTGGAAGAAGCTACGCTTGTAAAATGGCACAAAAAGGAAGGGGATTTGGTAAAAAAAGGTGAAATTCTTTTTGAAATTTCTGCTTTGAAGGTGAACATGGAGGTTGAAGCCCCCTGTGATGGAAGATTGACAAAAATTAATGTTGAAGAAGGGAAAATGGTAAAAGTCGGGGATGTAGTGGCTAATATTGAAGAGATAGGCGTAGAAAAAGTAGATAGTACTCAACCTTCAAACGAAGAAACCTTAACCTGCGACATAGCAATTTTGGGAGGAGGCCCTGGTGGATACGTTGCTGCTATAAAAGCCGCTCAATTGGGGGTAAAGGTGGTATTAGTGGAAAAGGATAAATTAGGCGGTACCTGCCTAAATAGGGGCTGCATACCTACTAAAACCCTCGCAAAATCGGCAAAAATTATAGATTACGTTAAAAGGGCACAAGAATATGGCATAAGAATAACGGATTTTGACATAAGCTATGAGAAAATTATGGAAAGGAAAAACAATGTTGTATATAGTCTTCGAAACGGCATTGAAGGGCTTTTGATTGCAAATAAGGTTAATTTCCTACACGGCACTGCAAAGCTATTAAATAAGAATACCGTTGAGGTTATAAAAGAGAATAAAAGGATTATAGTAAAGGCTGAAAGGGGTATAATTCTTGCAACGGGTTCAAGACCTGCGGTTTTGCCCATACCCGGAATAGATTTACCCGGTGTACAAAATAGCGATGAAATTTTGGAAAACACCGTACTTCCTGCAAACCTTGTGATAATCGGAGGTGGTGTCATCGGCATGGAATACGCCTTTATTTTTAATTCCTTTGGGGTAAAGGTAACGGTTATCGAGCTCATGCCGAGGATTTTACCTAATATGGATGAAGAGATTTCGGAAGGATTAAGGGATATTGCAGAAAAAAAGGGGATAAAGGTTGTAACTTCTGCAAAAGTAGTGAAGATAGAACAGGTGGAAAATGGGGGTTTAGCTGTTTTTGCAGAGGTTAAAGGGGAAAGTAAAATATTTACATCCGATAAAGTATTTGTTTCAATAGGAAGGGCCATAAACAGCGAAGGACTGGGACTAGAAGATTTAGGGATAGAAATGGTGAAATCTGCCGTAAAAGTAGATGAACACATGATGACCAGTGTAGAAGGTGTATATGCGGTGGGAGATTTGACGGGTGGACTGATGCTTGCCCATGTGGCATCAAAGGAAGGCATTATAGCAGCAGAAAATATAATGGGTATAAAAAGTAAAATGGAATTTGAAAACATTCCCTCAGCCGTCTTTACTCATCCCGAAATTGCATCAGTAGGTTTGACGGAGGTGCAGGCAAAGGAAAAAGGATATGATGTAAAAGTTGGAAAGTTCTACTACCTTGCAAGCGGTAAAGCTAAAGCGGATGGCGAAGAAGAGGGATTTGTAAAAATTATTTCGGATAAAAGCACGGGTAAAATTTTGGGTGTGCACATTTTAGGGGAAGGTGCGGCGGACCTTATACATGAAGCAAAGGTTGCAATAGAAAGGGGAATGACCGCAAAAGAATTGGCTGAAGTGGTTCACGCACACCCGACATATTCCGAATGCATTATGGAAGCAGCCCATGCCGCTTTTGATAGGCCGATTCATTCTCTTTAAACCTTTTTAATATTAGCCGGCTTTACTTTTTTACAGTATGCCGGCTTTTTTTACGATTTTTAATAAATTTTAGAAACAATATATTTGATTTTATAAATATATCTGGAAGGAATAAGACAATAAATATAGAATTTATCCTATGAGGTGGTAGTTGTGGAAGCACAAGATTTCCTTCTCGATATAAAGGTTAAGGATGCTGTGAAAGAAGATATCCTTTGGGTTTCTCAGGAAACAGAACTCGAAAAATTAAACGAGTTGATGCTATTAAGACAGGCTGAAGAGGTGTTGATTTTAGACAACAGTAAGAATATAACGGGCATTATGACGCGAAATGATGTGGCAAAGGCTTATGCAAGGGGTATTAGCATAAAAACACCGGTAAAAGATATAATGGTGAAAGATGTTATTTTCATTCCTGCAGAAATGATGCTTTTGGATGCCCGAGCAAAAATGAGGGAGCTTGGGATTTCAAGGGCGCCGGTAAAAGATAAAAACGGCAATATATTGGGATTGATAACTGCAAAAACCATATGTGATGCCTTTTCAAATCAATTGGAAAGAGCGGTAGGATTCCAAAAAGTTGTATTGGAAAATATCGATACCGGTATTTGCGTTTTGGATAGCGAGCTAAATCCAATTTTTTACAACAAATATTTCGAAGAGTATTTTGGACCTATTAGTGATAAAGAATCTATGCTCAAAAGAATATTTCCGAATGAGTCTTACATACATTTAAGAGAAAGTAAAAACATTAACGAAGAAAAAACTTGGGAGCTGAAAAGCGATGGAAAGGTGTTTTCTGTAAAAATCAGGCCCTTTTGCTATGGAAACTGGCTTGACGGTTTGATAATAAATTGTGTTGATATAACAAATAATTTAAAACTTCATTTTGAACTTGATAAAACCGCAAAAAAATTAACCCTTTTAGAAGAAAAATTAAGCACGTTTTCTGGGTCGGATTTTATATTTGGCAAACTCAAAAGTAAAAATAAAATCATGATTAAGGCCGTGGAACTTGCAAAAAAGGTTGCAAATCTCTCCGTACCTGTGCTTATAATCGGTGAAAGCGGGACGGGGAAAGAGCTTATAGCATCAGCTATACACGAAAACAGCGAAAGGAAAAGTGCTCCTATAGTAAAACTGAATTGTGCGGCTATTCCTCCTAACCTCTTTGAAAGCGAGCTTTTCGGATATGAAGCAGGAGCATTTTCTGGGGCAAGCAGACAAGGAAAGCCCGGTCTTCTTGAAGTTGCGGATGGAGGAACCGTATTTTTAGATGAAATCGGAGAACTTCCCCTTGAAATGCAGGCAAAATTATTAAGGGTTCTTCAGGACGGCACTTTCTACAAGGTAGGAGGCACAAAACCTTTAAAAGTCGATGTCAGGATTATTTGTGCTACCAATAGACCGCTTGAAAATTTAATTGAAAAAAATGAGTTTAGAAAAGATTTGTATTACAGGATAAATGTTATTACTATCGAGATCCCGCCCCTTAGAGAAAGAAAAGAAGATATAATTTTACTAATGAACAGCTTTATTGAGGAATTTGAAGAAATTTACAACAAAAAAATAAAGAAAGTAGACCCAAAGGTCATAAAATTCTTTTTGGATTATTCATGGCCAGGGAATGTGAGGGAACTCAAAAATATAGTGGAAAGGCTTGTGATTTTATCGGAGGATGGAATAATTAATGAAGAGATGCTGCCATTAAATATCAAAACAAAGTTAAGTTTTATAACTTCTTCCAATGAATTATCTGCAGTCAATAATTTTGACAACCTTGATTTGGAAAAAGCTGCCGATTTAGCGGAAAAAAAGGTGATCATCGAAACATTAAAAAAGTTTTCTTTTAATAAGACAAAAACTGCTAAGGCTTTAAATATTTCAAGAAGCACTTTGTATAATAAGCTGAAGCAATACAATTTGCAATGCTAAATTCGCATAATTTGCTATTGAATAATGAAAAATCTTGTGGTATTATATTTATTGCAGTTTGATCTGTGCCGAAGTGGTGGAATTGGCAGACGCGCCGGACTCAAAATCCGGTGGGCCCTAAACCCGTGCGGGTTCGACTCCCGCCTTCGGCACCAGTTTATTTTAGAAATGCGACTTCCCTATAAAAAGGGAAGTTTTTTATTTATACTACGATATTGATTTAATATTTAAAAGATGTGTTATAATATAATTGAAATTAAAAATATTTCTACAGAGGTGTATTTCCATACTTTATTTTCCGTGAGGAAATTTTAAAAAAGTTTCGTGCTAAAAATTTTTATTATTATATTGACCAAATGCATATAATCGATACTTATTTTAAATCTACTAAAGAAAAGATAAGGATGGAATTAACCGATGGTAAATAGATGAAGGAATGGAAGAACCCATTTATTTATCTGATATGGCAGATATTTTAGCAAAAGAAAAAGTAATTAGACAAGAACTTATTAAGCCTTTAGAAAGCATGATAGGATTGAGGAATTTACTTGCCCATCAGTATGGAGATATAGATTTTAAAGCGATATATAATATCGTTAAACATAATTTAAAAGACGTGTATATTTTTTTAGATGATATTATTTCTTATGCAAAATTATATAATTTTAAGAAGGTTTTTCTATCGATCAATTGTTTTTTGCCTCTCTACTCGGATAGGAGGCTCCAATTTTACCCTGATTATGTATTGAAGGCATAATTATAGAAAATTGAGAGGTTTAAGAATATGCTCGAAGAAAAAATTAAAGATGCTGTAAAAGGACTTGAAGGTACGTGGAGCATAATTATTCATGATTTAAAAAGTGGAGAAAAAATTTTTGTAAATGAAGGGCAAGTCTATCCTTCTGCAAGTATTATAAAACTATGGATTTTATGGAAACTCTACAAAGAAGCAGAAAAAGGAAATATAAATCTTGACAAAGAAATAATTTTAAAAGAAGAACATAAAACGGGTGGTTTTGGAATATTACAGGATTTACATGCTGGTTTGAATCTTTCTATAAGGGATTTAGCTACACTTATGATCATTTTAAGCGATAATACCGCTACTAATATGTTGATAGATTATCTTGGGATGGATGCTATAAATCAAGAAATAAAAGAATTGGGAATGAGAAACACAATTCTACAAAGAAGAATGATGGACCTTGAGGCAAAGGCTAAAGGGCTGGATAATTATACATCTGTTATGGATACTTATTATATATTAAAGCTAATTGCAGAAGGCTCTGAAATTTCCTCAGAATACCGAGAGGAAATGATAAAAATACTTCTTAGACAGCAGTGCAACAATAAATTGCCTTTGTTAATGCCAGCTGATGTTCGGTTTGCACATAAGACGGGAGATCTGCCGACTATTGAGCACGATGCAGGGATTCTTTTTGTAAATGGCAGGGAAATATTAGTTGTCGTAATGATGAGCAATCTTAAAGATAACCTTGAAGGAATTAGGGTTCACAATCTATTGGGAAAAATTATATACGATTATTTTAGTTCAAAATAGTAATAATAAATTACCTGCATATCCTGCTCAGAGTAAATTGCGATGATTAGAGAAACAGATGAAATACCGATTTTAGGGCATCCG
>NZ_JBNATW010000046.1:0-10466 GCF_049701175.1 Thermovenabulum sp. | reverse complement strand
GGAGTCGAACCCCTGTTACCGCCTTGAAAGAGCGGTGTCTTAACCACTTGACCACGGGGCCACTTAAAATGGTGAGCCATCCGCGAATCGAACGCGGGACACCCTGATTAAAAGTCAGGTGCTCTACCGACTGAGCTAATGGCTCTAATTTAACAAAGCAAGTATTATACTACTATAAAAAATAAATTCTGTCAACCCTATATTAAAAGGAAATTTTTTGTCTCTTACCCCCTTATGTAATTTTACCTTTTTTATCGCATACGGTAACAATAATCTACTCCTTTTTATTTATTTTTATCATCATCCGATATCGAAGCCTGAGCAAAAAGCTTAAAATAATCCCCTCTAAAAAATATAGTCCCATATCCTACCGGCCTATTGTCTTTATTGTAAAGTTTTTGTTCAACCACCATTAAGGGTATATCCCCGTCTATGTTTAGTTGTTCTTTCAATACTTCATCGGGCATACGCGTATAGATTGTCAGCTCTTTTTTCATCGTATAAACATCAAAGCTCTTTGCTACCAACTCGGGAAAGGTGGAAAATATTAATTCCTTTTCTATTATGGGCATCCCTTTAAAATATACGAGAAATTTTTTGTCGTATGCTACCGGTTCGTCATCCTCAAAGAAAAGCCTTTCGATCATTACCACATTCTTGTTTTCCGATATCTGCAGTAAATTGCAAATATCAGAAGGAGGTTTAATAATATCTGCTTTTATCAATTTCATGTTGTTTACTTTTCCTGTTATGCTTTTTATCTCGTTAAAATATAAAATATATTTGTCGTGTTCCGGCTCTTTAACATAGTTGCCTTTACCCTGGACAGAATAAATGTAACCTTCGTTTAATAATATCGCCAGCCCTTTTCTCACGGTCATTCTGCTTGCATTGTATTCCTTACATAGCTCGTGTTCAGAAAATATAGCATCTCCTGGTTTCAATTCTCCTTTTAAAATTTTTTCCCTAATATCTGCAGCAATTTTGAGATACACTGGTAACTTCATTTTTGCATCTCCTTATTCTTAATTTTTTCAATCCATTCTTTACACTTTTTTACTCCTTTTAATGCATCATTTGTATAATAATCTGCACCAATATATCGGCATAACTCTTGATTAAGGTAGCTTCCACCAACTATAATAAAAAGGTTTTTTCTTAGATTGGCTTCATTAAGTGCGTCCACTGTATCTTTCATGGCGTCAACAGTAAATGTCAAGACGCTGCTCATACCCACTATTTCGGGCCTGTAAAGCTCTACGCTTTTTACAAAAGTCTCTTTTGGCACATCTACTCCGAGGTCTATTACATTAAATCCGCTTGCTTCCATAAGCCCTTTGAAAATTTCCTTCCCTATATCGTGCAGGTCTCCTTTTACTGTCCCTAAAACCACTTTGCCCATAAATAACTTTTGTGTATTCTTGAAAACATCAGTATTTTTTATAATGTTTAATACTTCCTTAAAGATAATTCCTGCCATAATCAGGTCTGCAATAAAATACTCTTTATTTTCATAACGTTTTCCAACTCTATCCATGCCTTTTTTCACAAGGTTTAACAAATAAAAAGGGTCCATTTCCATTTCCATTTCCAAAGCCTTTTTTATTAACATTAAAACCTTGTCTTCATTCAATTCCTCTACAGCTTTTACAATTGACTTATCTAACTGCTTCACCATTATAACACTCCTCATGTTTATTAACCTTATAAGCTATTATATCACTATTCGAATTTTTCATCAAAATCTAATTATTTTTTAATTTACCTCAATATTTAAAGCTTTTTTGCCATTTTTTATTACAATTTCATTTATTTCACCTTCAGCCAATCCTGTTTTTTTAAGATGCTCCAATTCATCAAAAAAACCCTCCACATGGTCTACTTTATATGCACCTGCATCACTTCCCACAGCAACTTTAACCCCAAACTGCAAGGCTTTTTTAACATTTTCAAGATGTTTATTATATATCTTTTTTATATTATCCATCTGTTTTTCAAACCTTTTATCGTAATTTTTTAATAAATTCCCAAGAGGAGAAAGGGTAGGCACCCAAACTACATCCTTTTCTGCCATTAGCAGTAATTCTTCCTCCGAAATATAATATCCGTGTTCTACGGTATCTACCCCTGCATTTATAGCCATTTTTATAGCCTTCGACGAATTTGCGTGCACCATTACCGAAAGATTTTTATCCTTTGCCGTCTGTATCATATAATATACCTCATCATAGTCAAAAGAGAGTTCTTCCGTAACACGTCCGTAGGTATCAAAATCTACTATTCCCGAAAGTATTAATTTAAAATGGTCAGGTTTAAATTTTAGAAGCTTTTTAAATTCATAACTAAACTCATCCATCCCCCTTATAGACTTTCCAAGAAAGCTGCCGTAACTACCCGCTTTAGAGAAAGCATACACAGGAGTCTTATAAATAATTCCTTCTTCAGCTGCCAGTTCTCTTGCAATGTAAGAAATGCCAAATTTATCTCCACCATCTCTTAAAAATAGTATATTTTTAGTTTTATATTTTTTTAAAATACTCTTTAATGGCAGGTAATCCCCTTGAAGTACTTTCTCCCTATATTCTTTTGTATTTTCTCCACTCAAAGCTATGTGAATATGACAATCGATATACATTCAAAAGCTTCCTTTCAAAAGATATTAAAACTTAAAAAATACCTGTCGTTTAAAGCGACAGGCTCTTAAAATAATAAATAATAAATATCCTTAATTATTATACTACTGTTGATTTTCTTTTTTCACCCCTATCAAACCCTTTCTATAAGCATTGTTATATTTCCTACAGTATCTGTCTTTTCCTATAAGCGCCTCTGTAGCTAACAGTGCAGCCAACATATCCTTATTGCAGGGGTCCATTATAGCAGAATCCATACCGGAAAAAACGGCGATGGTCAAAAAACACATATTTACTATTTTTCTGTAAGGCATCCCAAAGGAAATATTGCTGAGACCAGAGGTTATTTTTACAGTAGGATATAATTTTTTTATAATATTCATTGTCTCAATAAATTTTAATAAAGAGTTATTATCCGTAGGCAGAGATATAACCAGCGGGTCAATATGTATACGTTCCGGTTGAATATCATATTTTATTGCTTTTTCTATTAGGATTTTTGCAATTTCTACCCTCGTGTTTACATCGGAAGGTATACCCCTGTCGTCACAGGTAAGGGCTATCACCTGCCATTCAGTGCCCTTAATCAATGGATAAATTACCTCACATTTATCCCCTTCTTCTGATACTGAGTTTATAATACCGGGTTTTTTCGCATACTTAAAAACCGCTTCTATTGTCCTTGGGTTAGGGCTGTCAATACATAAGGGTTTATCGACAGCATCCTGGACTATGTCCATCAGCCACTTTAATGTTTCTAATTCAATTTCTGGAGCGGTACCTGCGCATACATCAATATAGTCAGCGCCTGCTTCTGCTTGCCTTATAGCTAAATCCCTTATAAAATTTTCATCTTTGTTTTGGATCGCCTGTCCTACCGAGGGAATGGTCCCGTTTATTTTTTCTCCAATTATAATCACGTTAATCCCTTCCTTCCAATTAGTATATAACATGTATATACATCTTTATTAAAAATTATCATTTTTATCATTTTTTGTCAATATTTTTTTATATTTTCTATATATTTTGTCTATTTTATTTTCATTTATCATGCTTCAAAAACTAATTTTTTTTGCAAAAAAGCTGCTGAATTCGGGTACCGCACTGAGTTCGATATACTTTATCTTTTGAGAAAGCATCTCCGCCCGTTTAAACTCTTTTTTTGAAAGCAGGGCTAACTTTGCTCCGACACCCGCAGCATTCCCTATTCCTTTTATTTTCCCTCTCAGTTCGGGAGGAATTAAACCCACCCTGCACGCACTTTCGGGATTTAAATAGTTTCCAAAAGCACCTGCGAGAAGCACTTCTTTTATATCTTCAACCTTTGCCCCATAGGTTTTTAAAAGCACCTCAATCCCTGCTGCAATTGCTCCTTTAGCTAACTGAAGTTCCCTTATGTCCTTTTGACTTATATATACGGGCTGCCCCGTCGCTGTTTCTTTTTCAAGTAAAAATGACAAAATGCCGTTTATGGTTACAATTCTATCTTTGTATTTTCCTCCTAACTTATTTCTTATCTGATCGGGTTTTAAAATCCTTCCGTTAGTGTCCACAACACCAATTTTTAAAAGTTCGGCTACCGCATCCAGGAGTCCCGAACCGCATATCCCGGCGGGCAGTGTGTCTCCTATTACGGTATATTTATATTCTTCTCCTATGGATACATGGTCTATAGCCCCGGTAGCTCCCCTCATCCCACACGATATATGTGCTCCTTCAAAGGCAGGTCCTGCAGCTGTAGAGCAGGCATAAAGTCTTTCTTTTGTCCCCAGCACGATTTCCCCATTGGTTCCGATATCTATCAAAAGTTTTAATTCCTCCGCTTTATCCATTTCTGCCGCCAAAGCCGCTGCCACCGTATCCGCTCCCACAAAACCGGCTATGTTTGGAAGTAAAAAGACCTTACCCGCAGGATTTATCCTTATACCGATATCATCAGCACCGACTGTCAACTTTTCCTTAACTACCGGCACATAAGGGGCACTGGCCAGATACCGGGGCTGTATTTTCAGGAAGAGATGATGCATGGTGGTATTTCCGGCAACGGTAATGGCATATACGTCTTCCGATTTATAGCCGGCTTCTTCCACCGCTTTTTCTATCAAGCTATTTATTTCCATTACAACTTCCTTATGCAGTTTCTCCAAACCGCCGGCGCTCTGAGAAGCAAAAATTATGCGAGAAATTACATCTGCACCGTATTTGGTTTGCGGATTTATGGAGGAAACATGGGTAAGCTCCTGCCCAGTGTTCAAATTCATAAGGTACCCCACGATGGTAGTGGTTCCTATATCAAAAGCCATACCCAGCAATTTTTCTGTTGTATCTTCGCTCTCAACAGCAACAACTTCGTCACCTGCAATTACGACCGTAGATTTAAAGTCGCTTTTTCTGAGTTTTTCCGGCAAGTCTCGTAATACTTTAAGGTTTGCCCTTAATCCTTTTTGCCCCAGGCTTTCTATTAATCTGGTCCAATCAGCACGATTATCCTGTATGGAAGGATGTGGTAATTCCAAATACACTTTTTTTACCAAAGGATTTATAACTACCTGCCGTTTTACACCCTTTTCTAAAATGTGATGTTTTTGTTCCCGCTTGATAATTTCAACTACTAAATCCCCTTTTACTTCCGTTTGACAGGCAAGAACTTCTTCTTCCTTTTCTCCTTCCTTCTTTATTTTCACCTTACATTTTTTGCACTTACCTGCTCCACCGCAGGGGAATTCAAATTTTATACCGCCTTCTGTAAATACTTCTTTTAAAACTGTGTTTTCTTCTACAAGCATTTCAATATTGTCCGGCAGTATTTTTACCTTGTATTTGTTCATTATGTGCACCACCTAAATTAAATAGTAAATACTTTTTATAAATTTCATAGTTTTAATAAAATATTAGCATAAACACCAAAATAAAAAAAGATATACAAATTTTTATAAAAAAATATATAATTATGCAAAAATAAGTATAAAACTTATAAAGGTTTTATAGTGTCTAATTTGAGCGCGATTAAAATTCAATCAGTAAGGATATGATTTTATGCTTATTTCAAAGGAGTGGAAATCGCGGGAGGGGTCTTAATTTTAGACAAAGTATAAACCAACGCACTAATTGCATATATAACCATTGCTATAAAAATAGGAAAACGTATTGAATCGTTTATATTTAAAAGAAGTGCAATATAATAAGTGGATATAAATCCTCCCACATTCATTATAGCCATCAGTATTCCCGAAGCAGCTGCAAATCCTTCAGGTGGGACAATCATACCTATTATCATCATTACGGCAGGCATTACAATGCCGAATCCCATTCCTACAAGAGCCGCACCTACGGTCAACATCATAAGGCTGTTGGCGTAATTTACACAACCCATCCCCACTGACAATATAGCCAGCCCTATGGAAATGGTAAACCGGGTCGCTTTCTGGTAAAGTTTACCGAAAATGGCACCTGCCACCATTCCCCCTACTGTAAACATCGAGAGCACAAACCCTGCAGAAGCTGCATCGCCCAAATTACCGGTAATTATTATAGTAGACATATTTACCAGCATCGGATAGTTGAGCATCATAACAATGCCGAATAATATGGATATAAAGTATACGGCAGCGGGCATCTTCATCTTTACCTGGTCTAACTGCTCTTTCTTTTCCGGCTCTGGAAGCATGAAAATTACCATGACAAGGGAGATTATGCCCAGCAGGTGGGCTAAAAACGCATGTCGCCAGCTTATGGTGCAGAGTATTGCCCCCAGCATCTGAAGTACTATCCCGCCCAAATTCATTATTACACCTGATAACCCGAGCATATTTGCCCTTTCCTGGCCTTCATAAAGGCTTAAAATAAGTGCATTACCCAGAGGGCTTATCATACCGAGGCCAATCCCAAAAACCGCCCTTGATATTAATATAGATGTAAAGTCATTCATAAAGAAGGGAGCTGCTCCTGCTAGTACAAAAAGAAGTATCCCCACAATCAGCAGCGTTCTGTATCTTATTCTATTGCCCGCCATCATGCCTGCCAGAGCCGTAGATGGAATTATGAAAAGGGAAGGAAGTGTGGATACTAGTAAAACGGTGCTGAATTTAAGCTGGGAAAAGGCTTCAGCTATATTCTGAATGGCAGCTGTGATGGTGCCTACGCCCATTGCTATAAAAAATATGGACATCACGGCAATGGTGATTGTAGTTTTGTTACCCTTCATAATACTCATCCCTTCTAATATTTTTATAAATTTTATTAAGGTATGAGGGCACCGATGCTGGTCTTCACCGGTGCCCAAATATTTACTTTAAGCGTATTTTTCTACTGCTTCAATAAGAGCAGCAATATTTTCCAGAGGTGTCCCTTTCGGCGCAGTACCTACACTTGGTGCTAAGATAAATCCTCCACCCGGTTTTACCTGTTCGACCAAATTCTTTATATATTCATGTATCTTTTCTGGTGTACCGCCGACAATCAAGCTTATGGGTATGCCCCCCATAATACAGGTATGATCTTTCAATAATTTTTTGGCCCTTACCACATCGGTTTTTTCAAAATAAGCTACACCCCAGCCTTTTGGTAAATCAAGAATTGTTTCCAAATGAGCATCATGGCGCCCTTCAAAGAACACAAATACCTTCATGCCTTCTTTTACGAGTCTAAGTATAACTTCTCTTAGTCCTGGCCAGTAAAATTCATTATAGAGTTTTGGTGATAGATATTCATTAAGATGTAATGGTATGAATGCTATATTGATTCCATACTTTTTAGCTTCCAATCCGTAATTTACAATAGGTTCTATCAGCGCTTCGCAAGCTTTTTTAACCTTGTCAGGATATCTTCTAATATCCAACAGGGTGTTTTCTGGCCCTCTTAGAAAATCTCCTATTATATCCAAAGGTGCATATGCGCCGCCTATACCTATGGAAGGATAACCCAATTGAGCTGATACCATACCTATTTGACCCATTAATGCTCCGAATCTTGCTATTTCTATTCCAAACCTAACCATTGTAGCCATCATCTGACTTGGCGTAGCTAAATTCCTGCAGGCCCTCGGAAGCACGGTTTCCGCAATAAATTTAGTGGGATTTTCAATTAAATTATCGTATTCATTCGGTTCCATAAATACTCCGCCTATAAATTGAGGTGATGCATCCTCTGATATTTCTCTTCCAGGGTATCTGTAGTATTTGTCTCCTAAAACATCGTGCATAGGCCCTGTTATAAAAGTAGTATTGAATGCTATATCTGGTGTATCAGCAAACGCCATACAAAATACCCTGCCATCTAAACCCGATATAGATGCTGCAAAAGGCCAGTCGCAGGGAAAATCCTTTAAAAATTTTTCTATTGCTTTTACAGCTTTATCGTAATCATAGCAAAATTCATATTGATTTATCCCGTAGTAAGCAGGAACTATATCTCCTCCTACACCTGCCAAGGGAAGCCTGTCAGGTTCTTGAAGGTTTATAGCAGCCATTACCCTGTCATAGCGCTCTTTTGCAAGTTCCTCCGGTCTTTTTGCCATTCTCCATCACCCCTCTATCCCCATTAATTCCTTGCAAAGCCTTACTCCCTTTGCAGCATCGTCCGCCCATGCATCCGCTCCAGTATACTCCTTAACTCCTTCGTCTACCCTTCCTCCGCCTATTATTATCTTGATTTTGTCCCTTAACCCCACTTCCTTCAATGCATCTACAGTCCTCTTCATCGAGCTTACTCCTGCGGTTATCAAGCAGGACATACCCACTATGTCGGGTTTGTGTTCCTTTACCGCTTCCACAAATTTCTCTTCAGGTACATCTATACCTATGTCAACTACTTCAAACCCGGATGCCTCTGCAAATACCTTGAATATATCCTTGCCTATGTTGTGCACGTCTTCCTTTACCGTGCCAAGTACTATCTTACCAAGCTTTTTAACATCACCTTTTTTAATCATCGGCAGGGTAAACTCCATGATGCTTTTAAATATTTCTCCCCCAAGAATAAGTTCAGAAAGAAAATACTCCCCTTTTTCAAACTTCTCGCCTATCACACCCATTGCGTCCCTGCATACTTCAAGTAGCTTTTGAGCATCTCCACCTCTTTCTAAATACTCCTTCGCCATATTTATTGAACCTTCTTCATCCATATCCACTATTCTGTTGAAAAGTTCCTCAACCACTTTGCCTTCCTCCCTTTCTAATTTTTAATTTTTTTGTTAATTGTTTTAAAATCATTAAATTTTAGCTCTATCCTCCATTTTCACCCCCCATATTTTTTAAAATTTGTATTTTTTGTTTTTCATTTGTTGATTTGAAAAATTGTGAATATAAGAGATGCTAATTATATTTATAATTTGCATTAATTTCAGATATTTTTATTTGCACTCTAAACCTTATCCATGATAAAAATACTTAGTATTTGCCGTACTTTTCAACAGCTTCAATTAAAGCCTTAATATTCTCTAATGGTGTTTCCCTAGGGGCAATCCCTACACTTGGGGCGAGGATGAAGCCTCCACCGGGTTTTACCTCATCCAATAATTCCTTGATGTATGCATCTATCTTTTCAGGTGTCCCGCTCACGATAAGGCTTATAGGCACTCCACCCATAACGCATGTATGGCCTTTCAAAAGTTTCTTTGCCTTTCTTATATCGGTTTTCTCAAAATAAGCTATGCCCCATCCTGCGGGAAGTTCAAGAATTGTTTCCAAATGAGCATCATGCCGCCCTTCAAAAAATACAAAGGATTTTATACCTTCATCTAAAAATCTTAAAATAACTTCCTTGAGATAGGGCCAATAAAACTCCTTATAAAGTTTGGGTGAAAGGTATTCATTAAGGTGAAGCGGTATAAAAGCAAGTTTTACACCAAAAGGCTTTAATGCTAAGCCTACTTTTAAAATTGGTTCTATAAGAGCTTCGCATGCCCTCTTTACCTTGTCTGGATACCTGCGAAGATCAAGCAGCAAGTTCATTTCATCCCTTAGACCATCCCCTATTAAATCTAAGGGTGCATATCCTAAGGTAAAAGGTATTGAAGGATATCCCAGTTCAGCTAAATCCTTCCCTACAGCCTGCACAAAGGAAGTAATTTTTTCAACTTCCAAACCAAGTCTTACCATAGCTGCCATTGCTTTACGCGGAGTTTCTAAATTGCGGCAAATCCTTGGAAGTACGGTTTCGGAAATAAATCCTACAGGATCCTCTATCAATTTGTCGTATTCTTCCGGCTCCATAAAAGTTCCGCCTATAAACTGGGGTGAGCAGTTTTTATCAATTTCCCTACCCGGGTATCTCGTACATTTGTCACCCAGGATGTCGTGAATTGTCCCGTACATTGCCATACCTACACTGGCAGATACATCGGGGTAATCTGCAAAAGCGTAGGTAAAAGGCGGTACTCCAACTCCTGTAAAGCCGGCAGCAAAGGTCCAATCACAGGGGAAATCTTTATTAAACTTTACAATGGCTTTGCGCGTCTTTTCGTAATCAAAACAGTATTCGTACTGAGTAATACCCGAATACGCTGGTATTATATCGCCTCCCAATCCAGAAAAGGGGACTCTGTCAGGCTCTTTTAAGTTTATCGCAGCTTCAATGCGAGCAAGACGCTCCTTTGAGATTTCTTCGGAACTCTTTAAAGTCATTTTTCTTTACACCTCCATTTTAATAATTTTTAAATAATATGGTGACCCTTTTGGGTATTTCCCTTATTTATATATAATTACTTCTTAAATTTTTTATTTATGACTATATATGTATATACATTTTGAATTTAAGCATTATGAATGGACTCACCGTGCACATCGTGAACTGCTTCCATCACAGCCTCGCTAAAGGTGGGATGAGAATGTACAA
>NZ_JBNATW010000045.1:0-11712 GCF_049701175.1 Thermovenabulum sp. | reverse complement strand
TTCTGCTGATGCCATATATCTTCTTGACTTTTTTTGCATACTTAGTAACATCCAACCTCACCTAATCAAAATTAGGCCTTTTTGTACTATTATTTTCAACTGTTGTGACCTCCTTACATCATGGTTCAAAAAAGACCTTTAAGGTTGTTCCCTGCTCAACTTCCTCGCCGGGTTCAGGTATTTGCTTTCTCGCATAACCGCTTCCTACAACCTCAATCTTAAGCCCTAATACATTTGCAACATTCGTAGCTTCCTTAATATTCTTCCCTGTTAAATCCGGAACCACTACAGGGTTTTTGTCAGTTTTTGAATCGGTGAGCCTTATGATTACTTTAGAACCCTTGTTTATCTTGGTGCCAGGAGCGGGAGTCTGGTCTCCTACTATTAAACCTTCTCCCTCAATTACTACTTTCAAGCCTTTTTCATTAAGGACTTTTTTTGCATCTTCCACATATGTATTCCTTATATCAGGTACTTCAACCTTAGTGTCTCCTTCAGAATTTATTTCAGGTTTCACACCTAAATATTTTAATGAATCAGCCATTACTTTCTGGAAAACCGGAGCAGCAATCTGCCCTCCATAATAGACCCCTGCCGATGGTTCATCTATTACTACTATTGCAGCAAGCTTTGCATCATCTGCCGGTGCAAACCCTACAAAGGAAGCTATATATTTCCCATCGGCATATTTTTCTGCAGTGCCCGTTTTTCCTGCAACTTTTATCCCTTCTATTTTAGCCCTGCCTCCTGTACCATTGGTAACAACGCTTTCCAATATCTTTTGCATTTCCTTTGCTGTTTCTTTTGATATTACCTGCCTTATTACCCTCGGTTTGAACTCAAGCACTTTATTGTTATCTTCATCCAACAAAGCTTTTGCCACATGGGGTTCCATCAAGCGTCCATCGTTTGCAACAGCAGCAACAGCTGTAAGAAGTTGAATAGGAGTAGTAGAAATACCTTGGCCGAAAGATATAGTAGCAAGTTCAACAGGCCCTATCTTATTAGGGTCTAAAATTCCCTTTGCTTCTCCAGGTAAATCAATTCCTGTAGTTTCTCCAAACCCAAAAGCTTTTATATATTTTAAAAACCTTTCTTTTCCCAATCTCATTCCTACTTCTACAAAACCGGGGTTGCATGAGTTTTGAACAACCTGAACGAAACTCTGGCTACCATGACCACCTGACCTCCAGCACTTGATTTTCACTCCTGCAACAGTAATATAACCAGGGTCATAAAAGCGATCATCGGGTTTTACTACACCTTCTTCTAAACCTGCCGATGCTGTTACTATTTTAAAGGTAGAACCCGGTTCATACGTATCTGAAACAGCAAAATTTCTCCTTGATTCCTGAGGATAATTTTTATAATCATTGGGGTCGTAATCGGGTTTATTTGCCATAGCTAATATTTCACCGGTTTTTGGATCCATTACAATTATGGTGCCTCGTTTTGCTTTGTTTTCTGCAATTGCTTTTTCTAACTCCCTTTCAGCTATATACTGTATAACTTTATCAATTGTTAAAACAAGATTCAATCCCTCCTTAGGAGGTATGTATCTTTCCTCCCCAAAAGGCAGTTCACGGCTTAAAGCATCTGTTTCTTTTATAATTCTTCCCGGAATTCCGCGCAAAAATTTATCGTAAACCAGTTCAACTCCATCTAAACCCTGACTATCTATGCCGGTAAAACCCAAAACATGGGAAGCTAAGTTTCTTTCCGGATAAAATCTTTTACTTTCTTCGGTAAAGTAGATACCTTTTAAATTTAGCTTCCTAACCTCTTGTGCTTCTTCGTCTGTTATTTTCCTTTTTATGAATATTGCACCTTTCTTTTTGACCTTTGCTTCATTAATAATGTTAACCAAGCTGTTCTTGTCTATATTCAAAACTTTAGAAAGGGCTTCGGCTGTCGCTTCAACATCTTTTATATCAGGAGGACTCGCCATAACAGAGTTCACTTTTGCTGATATCGCAAGGGGATTCATGTTTCTATCATAAATCGTGCCTCTTACCGGTTCCACAGGTGTATCTTTGGTCCACTGTTCTTCTGCTCTTAACCTCAATTCATCTCCCCTTACAAATTGTATCCAAAAAACCCTTACAATCATAACAAAACTTAAGAATAAACAAAATAAAAGGAGAAATGCTAATCTCCTTTTTATTTTTAAAATATTCTTAGACATGGGAAGACCCCCTGTTACTATTTAGAACCTCCAATATATATAACCTGATTCGTAGAGGGTTCTTGCATTTTTAGTTCTTTTTTGGCTATTTGTTCTATGCGTGACATAGACTTTAAATCGGCAATCTTTATTTTGAGCTTTTCATTTTCATTTTTTATTTGAGAAAGCTCGACCTTCATTTTTTCAATCTTGTAGGAAGCTTCAGCAATAACTGCTGCTCTAAAAAGGAGAAAAAGAGAAGCCATTGTCAATGCAATAATAGTTAATATTACTCTACCCTTTTTTGTGCGTTTTAAGCTTTTGGAGTTAATTCTTTCAGATTTTTCTATAGGGTCGTGCTCTGTAACAATATAAGATGAACTTTTTCTTGCTAATATCACTTTATTCACTCCCTTTTTATTTTAGAACAGCAAACTTCTCAGCGGCCCTTAATTTTGCACTTCGCGCCCTGGGATTTTCTTTTAATTCAATCTCATCGGGAACAACAGGCTTTGGGGTTAAAACCTGCAATTTATAAGGCAAATCATTTTCTTTTTTAAACTGATTAAAAAGCCTTTTCACAATCCTGTCTTCTAAGGAATGAAAAGAAATTACTACCATTCTACCGCCATCTTTTAATAAAGAAATAGCATCTTCAAAAGCCTCCTCAAGCCCGACCAGTTCATCATTTACAAAAATTCTTAGTGCTTGAAAAGTTCTCTTTGCTGGATGCGGCCCTTTTCTTCTTGCTTTTGCAGGAATCGCATCTTTTATAATTTCTACAAGTTCAAAGGTTGTCTCTATAGGTTTAATTTTTCGTCTTTCTACGATAAAATTAGCAATCCGCCCTGCAAATCTTTCCTCTCCGTACTCATATATAATCCTTTTCAATTCATCCTTACTAAGATTATTCACCACATCTTTCGCAGTTAAAGTTTGACTTTTATCCATTCTCATATCAAGGGGGGCATCCTTTCGATAAGAAAAACCCCTATCTTCTTTATCCAATTGATATGATGAAACTCCAAGATCATATAAAATTCCGTCAATAGCATCGATATTAAGCTCCTTTAGTATTTTTTTTAAATTTTTATAATTATCATGGATTAATATTACATTTCTGTTTCCACCAAATTTCTTCTTAGCATTCTCTATCGCATCAAAATCCCTATCAATTCCTATAACAACGCCTTTTTCTCCGACCCTGTTCAATATTTCTTGAAAATGCCCACCGCCACCCAAGGTAGCATCCACATAAACTCCGTCTTTTTTTATATTTAAGTAGTTCAACACTTGATTTACCATTATGGGTTTGTGAAAATATTCCATATTACCTCCACCTTTTTTATATTCCAAGTTCTACCAAATTTTCTGCTATTTCTTCATAGGATTCTTCTTGATTCTTGCTGTAAACATCCCATTCTTCCTTACTCCATATTTCTATGCGGTTTGAGACTCCTATAATTACCACATCTTTTTCTATTTTAGCGTATTCTCTTAATAGGGGTGGTATAAGTATTCTCCCCTGTTTGTCTATCTCCGCCTCTACTGCTCCAGAAAAAAATAATCGGAGAAAAGCCCTTGCTTCCTTTTTTGCAAGAGGAAGTGCCTTTAGCTTTTCTTCTAAAGCTTTCCATTCATTCATAGGATACACAAAAAGGCACTTATCTAAACCCTTTGTTAAAATAAAGGTTTCCCCCAAACCTTCCCTAAATTTAGAAGGCATGATTACCCTTCCTTTTGAATCAAGGGAATGTAGATACTGCCCGAGGAACATTTATTTGCACTTCCCCTCAGTTTTATCCCACTTCCTACCACTTTTCCCCACTTTATCTATTCTACGAAAGGGTAAAAAAATCCTTCAAAAATATAAAAAAAAAAGATGGGCTTTTATGCCCACCTTATTTTCTTGGAAGAACCATTGAAATAGACATTCGATCCTCATTAAAAAATCCTTCCAAATAATTCATTACATCATCAAATTCCAGTTCATATAAAACCCTTGAAAAATCAAACATATTTATACCCCTGTGGTAATAAGATACAAAGGAATGAGCAATGAAATCCAAAGAATTCAGGCTTTGAATAAAATCTCCAATGAACTTCCTTTTCATTATCTCAAAGTCTTCCTTTTTCAATCCCTCGGCTTTTATTTTTCTTATGCTTTTTATAATTTCTTGAGCCAACCTTTCTGGATCCTTTGTATTACCTCCTATAGAGCAAAAACCGTAATCTTTATAAGCCTCAAAGGAAAAACCAAATCTATCATCTATTAGACCTTCTTCATAAAGTTTCTCAAAGGTTTCAGAACTTTTACCAAACATAATATCAAGAAGAATGCTGATTATTACATCCTTTTTCAATAGTTTTTCACCATCATATCCTAAATCAACATCTTTAAAGCCCAGCAACATTAAAGGCTGAGTTACAGAGTGGTATATTTTGACCTCTTTTTGGAAAACCGTTTCGGGTTCTTCGGGATAAATTCTTTTAATTTCAGGTTGGGCTCCCAATTTCCTTTGTTCCTCGTGCTGTCCGACAAACTCTAAAACCTCTTTAGGTTCTACAGGCCCTATAATAAAGAGTACCATATTGCTGGGATGGTAGAAGGTCTCATAGCATTTATATAATAATTCGGTATTAATCTTTTGAATAGATTCTACAGTACCACCAATGTCGATTCTTACAGGGAAATTATGATAAAGGGATTTCAAAAGATTTAAATAAACCTGCCACTCGGGATCGTCTTCGTACATTCTAAGCTCTTGAGTAATTATACCTTTTTCTTTTTCTACGCTCTCCTCAGTAAAATATGGGGTTTCCACAAAATCCAGCAATACCTTTAATGATTCGAAAAAGTTTGAAGTGGTGGAAAAATAATAAGTTGTATTATTGTAACTCGTAAAAGCATTGCTTTCTGCGCCATATTCCGCAAATTTATCAAAAGCATTTCCGTATTCCATATCAAACATTTTATGCTCTAAAAAATGAGCAATACCTTCTGGTACTTTCAGTTTTTCTCCAGTATAGGGAAGCACAAATTCGCTGTCTATGGAGCCGTATTTTGTTGAATACACAGCAATCGCTTTATTGTACTTTTTCATAGGAAGAACAAAAACCTTTAAACCATTTGCCAATACCTTTTCTTTTATATCGTCAATAAGCTTCATTTTTTTCACCTTCCTACATCTTATCTTGTTTAGTCCTTTTTATTTAAGAAATAAACCGTGTCCAGCTTTATATTTTGTGCAACACTTACCACATCCTCCTTTGTAACCCTTTTTATTTTCTCAATATATTCGTCTATACTTTCTTCTATTCCATTGATAACCCCGTCCAAATATAAGCTTATTATAGAAGCTGGGCTATCCTTGGCCTGTTTTAAAGAATTTACTAAATCCTTTAAAGCACTTTCATACTCATAATCAGTTACGTTGCCTTTTTTTATATCTTCAATCTGAATTTTAATAATCTCAATAGCCCTGTTCAGGTTTTCAAAATCAATTCCGCTGCTAATCAACATAAGCCCTTTGGATTTTTCCAATCGCGAGAAAGCATAATAAGCTAAACTCGCCTTTTCTCTTACATTCTGAAAAAGCTTTGAATAAGGACCTCCGCCAAGAATACTGTTTAAAACCACCATGGCATAAAAATCTTCATCTCCGTATTTTACATTGGTTCGAAGCCCTATGGAGAGCTTTCCCTGATTAACATCCTGCTTTTCTTCGACAAACTTTTCCTTTTCTACCTCTTTTTTAATCGATATTGGCCTTAAAGGTTTTTCATCGCGTTTAAAATTGAATAATTTATTCAATTTTTCATAAATAATATCGTAATCAAAATCTCCAACTACAAAAATATCCATAGGTGATGTTTTTAAAACTGAAAGATAATAATCATATAGGTTTTGTTCATTTATTTTTTCTAAATCTTCTACATTGCCGTATTTATATATCGAATAAGGCTCGTTTTTGCACATTTCCTGCAAGCAACGTTCTATAGCATAATTATATTTATCATTAAAAAGGGATTCTATAATCCTTTTCAAAACATCCTTTTCCTGTTCCACATATTGCCTTTTAAAACAACCATTTTCTATATAAGGCTCTAAAATCATTTCTCGAAATACATCAAGACTTTTATCCAAAACATCCCTGTCTTTTTCTAAGTTATTAGGATTCACCACATTCAGCAAAATTTGAATAATATGCCTTTCTCCCTTTTTAACTACATCTGCACCAAGATCCGCTCCGTAAAGGGACTCGAGGTATCTTGTGAGCTTTCTTGCTGTAGGGAAATTTTTCGTCCCTCTTTTTAAAACAAAAGGTATTAAAGCATTTTTAGTTGCATTTTCCTCTTCCAAATCCCTATAAATAAAAAAAGAGAAAGTCAATGTTTTAAACTTGTCTGTAGGATAAAGATATACATTTATGCCATTTTCCAATTTTTTCTTGATTATACCTTCCAATCCTTATACCTCCTTCTTCTATTAACTAAAATAGTTAATTCTTTTTAATTTATAAATTTCCTTCTTAATTTACATCATTTAGCGTAATTTGGTAGGACATTTTAATAATAGCCTTTTTTTATTATATGTGAAAGTTAAATAAATATATTAAATATATAAATAATGCTTAAAATAATATAGAAGCCAATAAATATTCAAGGCACGCAATATAAAAAAACATTTGAAATTCCAAAGTGTTTATAGTATAATAATGAGCGTCGGGGCGTAGCGCAGCTTGGTAGCGCGTTCGGTTCGGGTCCGAAAGGTCGTGGGTTCAAGTCCCGCCGCCCCGACCATTTTTTTTAGATTTTTAATCTCAAATTTCGGAGCTGGCATTATGATTTACATCGATGATGCTGGAAGCGGGAGCTTAATAGGTGGTGTTTGTATCGGATTTTATGATGATACAAAAGGTTTGCTTTATTTTGATTTTATTCCGGTAGAATACTTTAACGAAAAACACTTCAAAGAAAAAGCGTATCAAAAATTTGCTGTAGAAATAGTAAAAAAATTTTTCGATTCTAAAGGTATAAGTAAAAACGAAGAAATTTGTATTTGTAGGGGATATATTTTCGACAAAGTGAGAGAATATTTTTCTACCTGTGGATATAATTTTAAAAATGTAAAAATTGAAGGCAAACTTCAAAATGAGGTAGAAAAAAACTTTTCTAATTACGTTGTTTCTCTCGGCCTTCCAAAAGATTATTTAATCTACACCAAATACCCATTTCACTTCCATAAACTTTTAAAGTGGGTATTTGCCGATTACGAAAATAGAAAAAAATTATGCAAAACTGGTTGGAAAAGCTGGAAAAAATACAGTTCGGTTAATTTGCAGATAAATTACGGAAAATCGCCAAACGACAACTTTTTTTGTCTGCGGTGCGGTAAAAAAATTGCTAAAAACTCACCGGTAAAAATTTTAAAATTCTACACCAATAGGGAAAACATTGTTTTTCTCCATAAAGATTGCCCTTAAAAATAAGGCTGGATATAAAATACCAGCCTTATTTTTATTCAGATATTTATTTTTTTGAGAATATAGAGCTAACTACTGTTTTAGCTGCATTTATTGTCATACCCAAAAAACCACTGTTTTTGTTTAAAATATCTTCTAATGCATTTAGTACGTAATCAATATCCTCCTTTTCTACTATCAAGGGTGGCTCGAGCCTAATAACATTTGGGTTATTCAATGTATATGCCGTAATAATTCTATGCTTATTTAAAAGTTCACCTGCTACAATTGCACCTGTAAATTCACTATAGAATTTATTTACCGCACCGCCTGTAATAGTGTTTAAAAGGCCACTTTTGGGTTGTTCAAATTCAATACCTATTAATAACCCTTTTCCTCGAACCTCTTTTATTATTGAAAATCTCTCCTTTAAGGTTTTTAAACCATCAAGAAAATAATTTCCTAACTTTTCTGCCCTTTCGGAAAGGTTTTTCTTAACAATCGTATTTATCGATGCTATTGCAGCAGCACATGCAAAAGTATTTCCCCCGAATGTAGAAGTATGCAGCAGACTCTTATCAAAACCGCCGTATGCTCTTTCCCAAACATCATCTATTGTTATAAAAGCTCCAATAGGCATGACCCCTCCGCCTAAGGATTTTGCAACACACATGATGTCTGGTTTAACATCCTCATGCTCGCAGGCAAACATTTTTCCCGTTCTTCCGAAACCCGTTTGTATCTCATCTACGATAAGTAAGGTCCCGTATTTGGTGCAAAGTTCCCTTGCTTTTTTTAAATAACCCGAGGGGGGTACTATTACTCCGCCCTCTCCCTGAATAGGTTCAACAATAAAACCTGCAACATCGCGATTTTTTAATTTTTCTTCTAAAGCATTTATATCCCCGTAAGGTACCTTTTCAAATTCGGGTACTAAAGGCATAAAAGGTCCCTGATATTTGGTTCTGCCCGTAGCAGATAAAGCGCCAAAGGTTTTCCCGTGAAAAGAACCTTCACAGGAAATAATTTTTTTCCTTCCTGTAGCAGCCCTTGCGGTCTTTAAAGCACCTTCTACTGCCTCTGCTCCACTATTGCAAAAAAATGAGTGTTTTAATCCTTCGGGAGCTATCTTCGAAAGATTCGCTCCTAAAACCGCTGCAAAAGGGTTCATGGTCGCTTGCAGCAAATTTGGTTTTTCAAAAACTTCCCTTAATGCATCCAAAACCTCATCGGGATTATGCCCTAAATTTATTGCCCCATAAGCACCTAAGAAATCTATGTACTTTTCTCCTTCTTTGTCCCACACATATGCCCCTTTTGCCCTAACGTAAATCCTGTCAAAATTCAATAATCCAAGCATTGAAGCAAGCCCAGGATTCACGTATTCGGAATAAAGCTTTTTAACTTCTTGTCTATCCAATTTTCCCACATCGCTAATTTCAAAAAGTTCCATGCCTTACACCCCTTACATCTTTTCTATAATTGAATATTAATAAACTTTACACTAAATGTAAAGTAAAAAACGCTGCCTAAATGCAGCGTTTTTTACTTAAATTAATAATTTCCATTTACTAAAAATTTTTGCTGATACTCTAATATTAACACATCGAGTTTCTTACTTAAAAGGTAAATATCGGTTTCAAGGAAACATTTTTCATTTAATTTCTCATAGAGTTCATTTTTTAACTCAAATATTTTCTTTTCAAGAGAATTTTTTAAATGCATAACTATATTTTTTCCCCTTCTTTTATAAAAATAACAACAAGGCTATTCTACCAGTTTTATTATTTGCCATCAACCTATAATTTTTTATATTTTTTATCAAATTTTAAATAATGCATCTTAATTCTTTAATTTTTTACATTTTATTTCATTTTCTGGAATTTTTTATATTTGGTTATTAAATGTTGTCGAAATTTATATATTATTCAAAATTTATTTTTCTATTTTGGAAAGCATTAACATAAAATATTTTTTCTCTCCATTTCTGACGCATTTTGTAGATTTAGATACAAAGCATATTCAATCCTTTTTTTCTGCATACTGCAGAAAACCTTATCAGGAGTGTTCAAATCTTCTTTCCTCTTATAATTGTTGGCACTGCATCCACCGCTGCAGAAAAACTTCGCCCAGCATTCAATACAATCTTTTTTTGCAAACACATGAGTATTTTTAAATTTCTCCATTATTTTTTCATCCAATTTCCCGTCAAATACATTTCCCATTTTAAATTCTTCCAATCCCACAAATTGGTGACACGGGTAAATGTCGCCTTCAGGAGTAACCGCAAAGTATTCCCTCCCTGCACCGCAGGCAATTAACCTTTTATAAACACAAGGACCTCTGTAAATATCTATGTTAAAATGGTAAAATCTAAATTTTTTATTAGTATTTTTTCTTAACAAATATTCCTCTGCTATTTTTTCATATTGAGTGTAAATAATATTTAGGTCTTCTTCTCTTATTTCGTAATCCTCTCCCTTTGCCAGCACAGGCTCAATGGATATCTCAGAAAAACCTAAATCCGACAAATGCTTCACATCTTCCGCAAAATCCAAATTGTATCTTGTAAATGTTCCCCTTATATAATAAGATTTTTTATCTCTTACTCGCAGCTCAACCATTTTTTTTATTTTAGGAAGTATTTCATCATAACTCCCCTTATCGTTAAGCCTTACCCTCATTCTGTCATTTATTTCTTTTCTGCCATCCAAACTCATAACTATATTGTCCATATTTTCGTGAAGATAATGGATTTTTTCGTCATTTAAAAGTACAGCATTTGTTGTAATGGTAAAATTAATTTTTTTGTTGTAATTTTTTTCTTGAGAACGCGCATAGTCAACCACATGCTTTACTGTATCATAGGCTAAAAGGGGTTCTCCACCAAAAAAGTCAATTTCGAGTTTTTTTAAATTGCCGGAATTTTTTAAAATAAAATCAACAGCTTTTTCACCTACTATCCTCGGCATAATATTCCTTTTTAAATTATAATCCCCTTTTGAAGCAAAACAATACCTGCAGCGAAGATTGCAGTCATGGGCAACATTCAAACATAAGGCTTTTACGCGATTTTCGCCTTTTATTTTCTCCAAAGCAGAATCAATATCTGCTTTTACAAAAAGTAGTCCTTTTTCAATAAGTTGTTTTATTTCTTCTATGGTTTCTTTGATTTCTTCTAAATTAAATATCCTCCTTAATTTCGAAATTGTTTCTTCTTCACTATAACCTTCCTCTAAAAGCTTTAATATTTCATAGGCCGTATTATCCACTTCAAATAGCGAACCGCTTCCTACATCTAAAACAAGATTTTTATCGAATACTTTAAAGGCATGAATTTGCCCTTTCAAAATAGACACCCTCTCATAATTTTTTTTGATGAGTTTATTCAATACAGTAATACATTTTAACACAACAACGTTTGATTTAAAACAACTTGACTAAAATTTAAAAACGGAGTATAAATTTTATTGAATAATTCTATCTTCAAATCTTCTTAAAATACAGGGGGTGCAGCAACTATGCCTATATATGATTACAGATGCGCAGTTTGTGGAGATTTTGAATACGAACAAAATATAAAAGAATCTCCCTTGACTTCGTGTCCAAAATGCGGAGGACCTGTAAAGAGAATAATCAGCCGTAATGTTGGCTTGGTATTTAAAGGTTCAGGTTTTCATATTACAGACTATGTGCATAAAGATGAAAAGAAATCTTCAGAAGACAAAAGTTCTGAAAAAAGCAATGATAAATAATTTAGGCTGCTGATTTTTAAGTCAGCAGCCTTTTTAATTATTACTTAATATTTACGTTACAAAATCTATTTTCCTAAAAATTATTCTAAACTGTATCTTTTTCGTCTCTATCTCGAATAGGATCTATATTTAATAAAACATAAGAGAAAGGCAATTTTTTCTCTATGAAGAAAAACTTAGTTTTAAATCCACATACTTTTATTAGTTTCTCTACATCTATGAATCCAGTTACCGCTACTCCACCTAATATACCATCAGAGGCTGGATAAGTATAATAAAAATGGCTCCCCGAGCAGGATTCGAACCTGCGACCCTCCGGTTAACAGCC
>NZ_JBNATW010000044.1:0-12843 GCF_049701175.1 Thermovenabulum sp. | reverse complement strand
ATACTGACATTTTCTCAGATGGATTTCACCCTGACAATATCACAGACGGATAACAAATTTTTCTGAACTTATTGACATAACTTCAAATCGATATTATAATTTTTCCTAAACATTTTTTATTTTACCTTTATAAAAAGTCATCTTTTACAAGCTCTAAAATAATATACTACAAAAAGGCGATGAGGGAAAGAGTAACCGTTTGGGCTTTTAAGAGAGCCGGTGGTTGGTGCGAACTGGTAAGCTCATACGGTGAAGTACATTCCCAGAGCTGCAGGCTGAAAGGTATACCCGATTAGGCTGTGCCGTTCTCCTCACGTTACAGGGAAAAGAGTGGGTTTATCATGGGGTTTTACCCCTGATAAATCAATCAGGGTGGTACCGCGGGAAACTACTCGCCCCTTTTTGGGGCGAGTTTTTTTATCATTTTATCCAGTGAGGATACTGCACCTACGGGTAATGACAGGACATCTTTAGTATTTGCTGCTGAAAACAAGCCCGGCAGCCTCTACAAAATACTTGGTTTTTTTGCTCGAGAAAATTTAAACCTTACTAAAATAGAATCCAGGCCTTCAAGGAGGGCATTTGGCGAGTATGTCTTTTTCCTGGAAGTCGAGGGCCATTGGCAAGATGAAGTTTTGAAAAAGTAAACGACAATGTATACAAAAACACGACTATTGACAGCCTGTAAATGGAGGGATTGACCTTGATTATAGTAATGCAGAAAAACGCCACTGATGATCAGATAAAAAAAGTATGCGAGGTAGTTGAAAATGCGGGGCTCGGGGTTCACATTTCAAAAGGCTCAGATGTTACCATAATCGGTGTAATAGGAGACCGCCGGAAGCTGGCAGACAAGCCTATAGAACTTATGGAGGGTGTCGAAAAAACCGTGCCTATAATGGAGCCGTATAAACTTGCAAGCCGCACCTTTCGTCCCGAACCTACCGTGATAAAAGTGGGTGATGTGCTTATAGGGAGTGACGAATTCGTCATCATGGCCGGTCCCTGTGCTGTGGAAAGCAGGGAGCAGCTCCTTGAGGCCGCCGAAATAGTGAAAAAGTGCGGCGCTAAAGTTCTCCGAGGAGGGGCATTCAAACCCAGGACTTCGCCTTATTCCTTCCAAGGGCTGGGTGAAGAAGGCTTAAAAATTCTGGCTGAAGCCAGGGAAAGAACCGGACTTCCCGTTGTGACCGAAGTGATCAGCACGGAAGCGGTAGAAATGGTGGCCGAATACGCCGATATACTGCAGATAGGAGCCCGCAATATGCAGAATTTCCAGCTGCTCAAGGCGGTGGGCAGAACAGAAAAACCGGTGCTCTTGAAGAGGGGAATATCCGCTACCATCGAGGAATGGTTGAATGCCGCCGAGTACATCATGAATGAGGGTAATTTTAAGGTAATCCTTTGTGAAAGAGGAATAAGAACCTTCGAGCCGATGACCAGGAATACCTTGGACCTTAGCGCAGTGCCGATTATAAAGCACATCAGCCACCTGCCCGTAATAGTAGATCCCAGCCATGGCACGGGCCATTGGCGCTGGGTAACACCTATGAGCAGAGCAGCTCTGGCTGCGGGTGCCGATGGATTGATAATAGAAGTTCATCCCAACCCCCAGGAAGCACTGTCTGATGGTCCACAGTCACTTAAACCGGAAAATTTCATGCTGCTGTGCGAAGAACTCAAAAAAATTGCCCCTATAGTTGGGAGGAGAATATAATTGAAAGAATCCTTAATAATTGCGGTAGCAGGGCTGGGAATTATAGGAGGATCGCTGGCCAGAGCTTTTAGGGCTAAGGGATTTGAGGTGCTGGGTATTGATGCCGATGGCGAAGCTCTTTCAGCAGCTGTGAGCGAAGGGGTTGTTTCGGAAGACAGCTTTAATATAAATAGTCAGGATGAAATCTGTTTTCAAGCATTAAAAAAGGCAGATGTAGTATTCATCTGCACGCCGGTATTGAGCATCGTGCCGGTTGTGAGGAAGCTGGCACCATTTGTTAAAAAAGGTGCTATCTTGACCGATACGGGCAGCACCAAAAGGTTTGTGGTAAATTCCATGAAAGAGGTGCTACCTGAAGGTGTGGATTTTGTGGGAGGACATCCAATGGCAGGATCCCATTATAGCGGCTACGATTTTAGCCGGGCCGACCTTTTTTCAAAGAGCCCGTATATATTGACGCCTACCGCTGAAACTTCCCCGGAAACTGTTGAGACTCTGAAGTCATTGATTTTGAAAATCGGTGCGGTTCCTTATATAATGCCCCCTGAAGAGCATGACAGGATAGTGGCTGCAATTAGCCACCTGCCGCAGGTTGTAGCTACCAGTCTGGTGAATGCAGTGAGAGAGTTCGACCACAGCGGATATTACTTAAAATTGGCGGGGAAGGGGTATAAAGATACTACCCGCATTGCTTCCTCCTCTACTGGAATATGGGTAGATATTTTGCTTACGAACAGGGATGAAGTTTTGAAAATGATATCCATTTATAAAAGGCAGCTCGATGAGCTGGAGGCAGCCATAGAGTTAGCAAGTGTTCAAGATATAAAAAGGATCTTTTACAAGGCTCGAGACTACATGAATGGGAGGGATGAAGGCTTTGGATGCGATACTGGAAGGTAAAAGGAGAATTAAAGGGGAGATTACAGCTCCACCGGATAAATCCATATCCCACAGAAGCGTAATGCTTGGAGCCATTGCGGAAGGTGTGACTGAAGTAGAGCGGTTTCTCCCGGCTGACGATTGTCTCAGCACCGTGGAATGCTTTAGAAAAATGGGTATAGATATTCGCTTTGATGCACCTGATAAATTAGTAATAAATGGAAGGGGGCTTAGAGGTTTGAAAAAGCCCGACGGTCCCCTTTACGCGGGCAACTCCGGGACGACAATAAGGCTCCTTTCGGGGATATTGGCGGGTCAGAGTTTTGAAGCCACCATTACCGGGGACGAGTCCCTCTTGAAGAGGCCCATGGGCAGGGTAGTGGAGCCCTTGAGCATGATGGGAGCCGTTATTGAAGGGGCATGCGGAGGCAAGTACGCTCCCCTCACCATAAGAGGGGGCCGCCTAAGGGGAATTCGGTACGAGCTTCCGGTGGCCAGCGCCCAAGTAAAGTCGGCAATACTGCTGGCCGGGCTTTACGCTGAAGGTGAAACTACCGTAATAGAAAAGCACAAAACCCGCGACCATACCGAAATAATGCTGGCGCACTTTGGAAGCAGGATTTCCGCAGCTGACGGCGAGGTCAGACTGACCCCGGTGGATAAACTTAGCGCGGGGCGAGTGACGGTGCCGGGGGATATATCGTCGGCGGCCTTCTTCATGGTGGCTGCTGCCATAAATGAGGATTCCGAACTTTTGATAAAGGATGTGGGCATTAACCCCACCCGCACGGGTATAATCGATGTGCTCAGAAAAATGGGCTGCGATATAAAAATACATGATGAGAGGATTCAAAACGGCGAAAAAGTTGCCAATCTGTTTATCAAAGGAAATGGGCTTTGCGGTACAACGATAGAAGGTGAAATCATACCGAGGCTCATAGACGAAATTCCGGTGATTGCCGTAGCGGCTGCCTTTGCTGAAGGTGAGACGGTAATAAGGGATGCGGGGGAGCTAAGAGTAAAGGAAAGCGACAGGATAAAAGCGATTGCAGACAATTTAAGGAGGTTTGGAGCTGACGTGACGGAACTGGAAGACGGCCTGATAATCCGGGGTGGCAGGTCCCTGAAGCCCGCTGAGGTGGAAAGCTTTGGCGACCACAGGATTGCTATGGCCATGGCTGTGGCAGCGCTGTCGATACCTGGGGTATCAAAAATAAAAAACGCGGAATGCGTAAAAATATCTTTTCCCGACTTTTTTGAAACTCTGGGAAAAGTAAGTGAATAGGGTGATTGGATTATGGTGAAATTGGAACTTAATGAAATGCCTGAACTTGCGGTAATCGGATGGCCGCTTCATAAGACCTTTTCTCCTATTATGCAAAATGCTGCCCTAAAAAGCGCTGGTCTATCCTGGAGGTATGAGGCAATTCCTATACCGAAGGAACATTTAAGTGACTTCTTTTTTCACGCATCCCAGAAAATGAGAGGTTTTAACGTAACAATGCCTTATAAGTCTGATGTTTATAAGCTTTGCAGCGAAGTGGATGATTTTGCCCAAAAATGTGGTGCGGTGAACACCGTCGTATTTCACCGTGAAGGTACGGAATCAAAACCTTACGGTTATAACACTGATGGGCCCGGTCTTTTGAAAGCTTTATCTGAAAAAGTGGGAAATGAAATCAAAATAAGTTCATCGATTATTCTGGGTGCAGGGGGAGCAGCTGCAGGGTGTGCTGCAGCCCTTGCATCTTTTGGGGTAAAGACCATTTCAATTATTAATCGCACCATGTATAAAGCAGAAGAATTAGCCAAAACTATGGGACAAAATTTTAAAAATGTAAAATGGAACGTGTTGAATTTAGAAGAAGGGGATAAACTTCAAAAGGCTTTCGAAGATGCAGAACTCATCGTTAATTGTATCCCGGAAGAAGGTGCTTTACTATTTGAGCCAATTATTGAAAAATGTGATGCAAAAGACAAAATGTTTTGCGATCTCAGCTACAGCGAAAAGCCGGGAAAACTCTATTTGAAAGCTCAAAAAATGGGTTATATAGTGGTAAGCGGTATAGATGTATTGCTTTGGCAGGGAGTTTATGCCTTTGAAATTTTTACCGGTAAACCCGCTCCGGTAAAAACTATGAAGGATGCATTAACAGAAAAAATCGGAAGCTGGTGGTTGGGATGTTGAGGTTTATTACGGCAGGGGAGTCCCATGGTCCAGGAATTATTGCAATCTTAGAAGGAATGCCAGCTGGGATAGAAGTGGATGAAAAAGAGCTTTCTTTAGAACTTTCAAGGAGGAGAAAAGGCTACGGCAGGGGAGGACGGGCTAAGATTGAAGATGACGAGGTTCAAATTACATCAGGAGTTATAGCAGGAAAAACTACCGGTGCTCCGATTGCTGTATTTATCCCCAATAAGGATTATGTCAATTGGAAGGATAAATATATACCCATCGTAGCACCCCGACCCGGCCATGCCGATTTACCAGGAATGATCAAATATGGATTTGAGGATTGCCGTCCAGTAGCGGAGCGGGCAAGCGCGCGAGAAACTGCAGCACGAGTTGCATGCGGTTATTTTGCAAAAAAGCTTTTATATAAAGAAGGCATTGAAGTGATAAGCTGGGTTACCCAGATCGGGCAAATCTCAGCTGACTTGCCGCCAATGGATGAGAGAATGTACGATGAAAATGTTGCAAAAAAACTTTTTCTACTTGCAGAGTCTTCAGAGGTACGTTGCCCGGATACTTTAGCTTCCGAGCAAATGAAAAAGCTCATAGATGATGCACGGGAAAAGGGAGACACATTAGGGGGTATTTTTGAGGTTGCTGCATTAAATGTTCCGATAGGTCTTGGAAGTTACGTGCATTGGGATAGGAGGCTTGATGCACGATTGGCAGCGGCAGTAATGAGCATACCTGGAGTAAAAGGGGTTGAAATTGGAATGGGGTTTAAATTGGCAGAAGTTTCGGGAAGAGAGGCCCTTGATCCCATTTTAATATCAAAAAGGAGTTCTAATAAAGCTGGAGGTATTGAAGGGGGAATGAGCAATGGAGAAATTATTTTTTTAAGAGCTGCTATGAAGCCAATACCTACACTCCAAAATCCTCTGCCTTCAGTAAACATAGTAACAAAAAAAGAGTGCAGAGCCCAGACTGAAAGGTCAGATATTTGTGCTGTAGGCTCTGCTGCCGTAGTAGCCGAATCAATGGTAGCGCTCGTTTTGGCAGATGCTTTATTGGAACTACGGGGTGGTGACAGATGGTAAGTAAAAATAAAAATATAGTATTAAGCGGCCTTCCGGGAAGTGGTAAGACCACAATTGGAAAGATTTTAGCAGAAAATACGAATAGAGCTTTTGTTGATACGGACCGTCTTATTGAAGATTTTACAGGAGAAACAATTTCGGATATTTTTAAAAGATACGGAGAAGAAAGATTTAGAGAAATAGAATCTTTTGTTATTCAAAAGGTATCTCAACTTAAAAATACGGTTATTTCTCTTGGAGGAGGGACACTGACCCGCCGGGGAAACTACGAATTACTTAAAAACAATAGTACGATTATATTCCTAAACGCATCTCTTGAAACTCTTTTATCGCGTTTAGAAAATGACTTTTCACGACCTTTACTAGAATCTGATGATTTAAATTCAAAAAAAGAGAAATTGTCCCGCCTGTACGATGCTCGAATAAAATTGTATCAGGAAACTGCAGACATTATTTTAGAAGCAGATGATAGCCCCGAAAAAATAGCAGGGGAAATCTTAAAAATACTACCCTCAAGAGAATTAAAAATTCATCATTTAGACAATGAAAACGTCTTTGTGAAAACCCCATCGAGAAACTACTATGTGAAAATAGGTTATAAATTATTTCGCAAAGCTTTAATAGATTTTTTACAGGAACAAAAAAACATCTCAAAAATTGTCATCGTAACAAGCCCTCTTTTAAATCAGCTTTTTTGCGCAGAGCTTGTAGATGCTGCAAAAAATGAAGGATTAAATATGGATACTGTGTTAATTCAAGATGAAGAAACCCAAAAAAATCTCACTACAGTGTCTAAAATTTACGATAGATTTGTGGATTTAAATATTGATAGGGATTCATTGGTTATCGCTGTAGGAGGAGGTATTACGGGAGACATTGCGGGTTTTGCTGCTGCTACTTACATGAGGGGAATAAGGTGGGTTTATGTACCGACTACCCTTTTGGCTCAGGTGGATGCAAGTATCGGCGGAAAAGTAGCGGTAAATCACAAAGCGGGGAAAAATTTAATCGGCGCTTTTTATCAGCCTAATTTAGTAATATCCGATATAGGATTTCTTGATACATTACCCGATAAAATATTTAACGATGGAATGGCAGAGGTCATAAAAACAGCGGTTATTGATGGGGATTTATTTTACTTTTTAGAAAACAACGCCTGCAAAATCAAAGAAAGAGACCCAAAAGTATTGCTTTATACGGTTACAGCCTGCACGAGGTTAAAAAGTCGTATTGTGCAGGAAGATGAATACGATAAGGGAATGCGTATGTTACTTAATCTCGGGCATACCTTTGGGCATGCCATTGAAGCCGCATCGGGATACAAAGGTGTAACCCACGGTGAAGCTGTATCCATAGGTATTTGTTTGGCTGCCAGACTTGCTTTTCGTTTAGGGTATGCATCACCGGGAATTGCAGATAGAATTATAAATTTACTTAAATTTTTTGATTTACCGGTTTCTATAAAGGAAGTCCCAGAATCTTTTAAAGTTGATGATATTCTAAGATACTTAAAAACCGACAAAAAGGGTTTTTCGGGGAAGGTAAGATTTGTTTTACCTTTTAAAATAGGTGATGTGAGGGTAATAGATAATCTGCCGGATAATGTAACGGATATAGTTAAGGAAATCTTATACAAAGAAATGGAGGAAAACGGCAAATGAAGATTCTGGTAATACATGGTCCGAACCTTAATCTATTGGGTAAGAGAGAACCTCATATTTATGGAGTTTTGACATTAGAAGAGATTAATCAATTAATAATAAAAAAAGCAGCCGAGCACAATATACAAGTTCGCATTGTACAATATTCTTCAGAAGGAGATATTATAGATGAAATACATGAGGCGAAAAATTGGGCAAAGGGTATTGTGATAAATGCAGGGGCCTATTCCCATTACAGCTATGCCATTCGGGATGCGATAAGCGCCGTTGAGCTTCCGACGGTGGAAGTTCATATATCCAATACCTTTGCAAGAGAAGAATTCAGGCATAAATCGGTAATAAGTCCTGTTGTAAATGGGGTTATAGTGGGTTTGGGAGCTTATGGCTATTTGTATGCAATAGATTATCTGGCGAAAATTGCAAAAGCTTAATGAACATAACCAAACATCCTCCCAAAATAGACATTGCGGCGGCAACATAATAAGCCGTTACCAGCGACCCGGTTATGTCCCTTATATACCCCGTGACAACTGGAGCCACCACGGCAGACATCATACCGACAAAGTTAAACATTCCCATAGCGGTGCCCAAGGCATCTTTATCAATAGCCGCTGCATGTCTGCCTGCCCATGCTACGGCTATGGGGTCCCAGGAGGATTTACCCACAATTCCGTAAGCTACGAGGGATAATATTATGGGAAAAGGGGAGCGGGCATAAGTCATTAAAAATATGGTAAAAGCCCCTAATGGGAATAACATTAGGGCTATTTTTTTTCGCCCGAATTTATCGGAGATTTTAGAATCCACGGTATTTAACATTATCCCGTATGCGCAGGGGTAAAAAGCTCCTGCTCCAAGCCCGTGTAAAGCGGTAAAAAGCAGTAACAAAATATAGCTTCGGGCAAACAATCCAAAACCGAGCAATGCAACTCCGGCTATAAAAAAAGTGATTATTAAAAGTTTCTTTTTTCCGATTTTATCTGCCAGCATACCGGAGGGAATTTGCATTGCTACGTATACCAAAAAGTAACTGCCGGTAATGGTGCCCAGCAAAGTAGCGCTAAGATTGAAATCTTTTCCAATAACAGAAAGAAGCGGATACAGTGCCGTCCTATCAGCGTAAATTAATGTCCACCCCAAGCATAGAGCAATTAAGATTAATAAAGAGGTTTTATTTATTTCAGCATTGTGCATTAAATTCCACCCCTTCAACCCGTATTAAATTTAGTTTAGCATAACAGCAATGTATGACAAGTATTTTTTGTTAAGGGAGGAATAACTGTAAAAAGATAGATTTTGCGAAATAATTTGATATGATAAAATAATAAGGAAGAATATGGATAATTATTGAATATGAATTTAGGCTATTATAATCGCTTAATATTTTATTAATAATGGCAGTAATAAAAATTTATTTAATATTTATACAATTATGAAAGAAGTTAGATAGTATTTTTTATATCACATTGAATGAAAATAAAAGGAATATGAAGCAAGATATAGAATAATAAACGTAAAATAAAAATTTTTAAAAGCAGCATTGATAATTCATCTTAACAAATAAATATTAGGGGATGAGTGAAGTGAAAACCTTATATGAGCTTTGTGTGCCGCGTGATAGTGTATTTGATGAAACAAATTGATTAAATGGTGTGTAATCGTTTTTGATGAAGCTCAAAAGATAAAAAAACCTGGAGTTTTAATGACCGAGGCTGCAAAAGCCATGAATGCGGATTTTACTATTGCGCTGACTGGAACACCGATAGAAAACAGATTGACTTATTTATGGTGTATAATGGATACTGTTCAACCCGGATATTTGGGAGACCTAAAAACATTTAATAAAAAATATGAAGATATTTCTGATAAGGATTTATTAATAGAGTTAAAAAAGAAAATTGATGAAAATGAACCTGAACCTCCTTGCAATCCAAAACCAATGTTAAGGCGGTATAAAGGAGAGCATTTAAAAGGTTTACCCAAGAAGCATGAACATATATATGAAGTTATTATGCCCGATATACAGGCTAAAAAATATTCTGAGATTATATTTAATGCAAGAAATAAGCAAAAAAATAAAGAACATATACTAAATACTTTACATTATTTAAGAAGTGTTTCTCTGCACCCATTAAAATATGAAGGGATTGATGATAAAGAATATATTTTATCCTCAGCTAGATTATCTAAAACAATAGAGATTATTGATGAAATATTTAGAGTTGATGAAAAGGTGCTTATTTTTTTAGAAAGTATTGAGATGCAAGGTGTTTTACAAACTATAATTCAACGACGTTATCAACTTCCTAAGCCTCCATTAATTATTAATGGAAGTGTATCTGCTGATAAAAGGAAAATTAGAGTTGATGAATTTCAGACAAGTAAAGGGTTCAATGTAATGATACTTTCGCCAAAAGCGTGAAGAGTTGGTTTAACGTTAACGACAGCAAATCATGTCATACATTTATCTAGAGTATATAGGATAGGTCAAGAGAAAGAAGTACATACCTATTATCCGTTAGCTATACACCCTATATTCAAAGAATATAGTTTTGATGTTCGCATACACGAATTATTACAAAAAAAATGTATGCTTAATAAAGCTATATTAGCCCCTACTGCTGAAATTGAGGAGGATATTAAACTACTATATGAAGAAACTGTAAATCAGGTTATTTAAGATATTTCTTTAAAAATTTAATTGAACTAATATAGAATTAATAAAACAGATAACTGGAAACGATTCTATTTAAGGCTTTATATTTAAAAATGAGTAGTTTATAATTACTTAAACTTGATTATCATCTCTACGGGAAGTGATTTTATGGAAATAAAAATAGAAAAAATTATAAGGTCAAAAAGGAAAACGATAGGCCTGCAGGTGACGGATAATGGGGCCCTAATTGTCAGGGCCCCGTTTGAAGTGAGTGAAGATGTGATATGGAAGGTCATTTATAAACATAAAAATTGGATTGATAAAAAGAAAAGGGAAATAGAAAAAAGAGATCCCAAAATTTTGAAAAAAGAATTTGTTAATGGTGAGGGTTTTTTGTATCTTGGAAGGTATTATAAGCTGCACATAATTGACAATCAGGAAGAACCGCTTAGATTTGAAAATGGATTTTACCTTTCAAAAGATGCATTGTCTAATGCTAAAGAAGTGTTTATTGATTGGTACAAAAAGGCAGCTTACGAGAAAATCTCGGAAAGGGTTAAATGGTACGCACAAAAATGCGGCTTTCAATATAATAAAATCAATATAACAAATGCAGAGAGAAGATGGGGTTCGTGTTCTTATAAAGGGAATTTGAACTTTTCCTGGCGGCTCATTATGGCTCCACTGCCTGTTATCGATTATGTAGTAGTTCATGAATTGGCACATTTACGTATTAAAAACCATAGCAAATCCTTTTGGGCTAAGGTAAAATCGATAATGCCGGTTTACGAAAAACATGAAAAATGGCTGAAGGAAAATGGTTATTTATTGAAATTGTAATAAAAATAACTTTTGAACATGTGAGGGAATATTTTAAAAAGTGGGGAAAGGATAAGGATATTTTAGAGGCGGCGAAAGCTTTAAACGTTACATGCTACTACTTGTTGAATTTTGAAAAGGGCAGATATTCAACAGACCCTTTCTTTTGAATGGGTTGTGGATATAGGCTCATTAGCTGCTGAATTTCAGGATCTATATCGCATCTTACTTTTAATCCCAATTCTTTTGCCATTTCATATGTTATTGGATAATCATGAGTCCATTTACCTTCTACAAGCGAGTTAGCAATATTTTCTGCAACATCATCAGGATAATTCCCGCTAAGAAGTTCTTTTACTGCCTCTTTAGTTTGATTCAATGCTTTTTGAGCAACGTCGGCAAGAATAAGCATTTTGTCATCGATTTCAGAAATAGGTTTTTCTTTAATAAGCTTTAATATAGATACAGCAGGATATTCGCCTATTTGTGGATCAACAGGACCTAACACAGCATCCTTTGCCATTACAATTTCATCTGCCGCTAAAGCAATCAATGTTCCTCCCGACATAGCATGGTGTGGAACATGGACTGTAATTTTCCCTTTATGCCTTTTGATTGCTCGTGCAATTTGCAAAGATGCTAAAACTAATCCACCTGGGGTATGCAAAATAATATCTAAGGGTATTGAGGGATCTGTCATAGAGATTGCTCTTATTACTTCTTCTGAGTCATTAATATCAATATATCGATAAACTGGAAAACCTAAATAATTCATAGTTTCTTGGCGATGAACTAATAGAATAACTCTAGAATTTCTCTTTTTTTCAATTTTTCCTATCAATTTCTGGCGAGCAGATTCAATCATTCTTTTGTTAATAATTGGTTGGATTGATGTTATCATGACATATAAAAACAATAGATCTAAAAAACTCATAATTCTCACCTCTAAAAGTATTTGATATTTTTGTTAAAAATATAGATAATAATAATACTCATCGTCAAAAAATCTCTGATAACGTTTTACCCTCTTTTTGAATAACGGTACTGTCAATGCTCCAAACAAGAAACCACCTATATGTGCCCACCAAGCAATTCCAAAAGCATAAACTGGGCCAAACAGCATTAGAATTCCATGAGAAACTTGGGATATAAACCAAAAACCTATGAAGATCACAGCTGGAATTTCTATAAAGAACGGTAGCCAAAAAACAGGAATCAGGGTAATTATTCTTGACAGAGGGAACATCACAAAATATGCCCCCATTACACCCGCAATAGCACCAGATGCTCTGACGGTCACAATAGGTGAATTAAAGTTGAATATATAATGAGTAATTGCTGCAAAAAATCCACTTAAGATATAAAAAATAAAAAACTTGAAATGTCCCATTCTGTCTTCAACATTATCCCCAAAAAGCCATAAGCTCCACATGTTGCCTATAAGATGCATCCAACTGCCATGCAAAAACATGCTTGTGAAAATTGAAAAAAAAAGAAATTATTATGCCCCAGATGAAGTCATGCTGTAAAGCATACGTTAGCCTGTAAGGGACGAATCCAAATATTTGAATAAAATCATCAACCAAAGCTGTTGGTAAAGTGGTTTGAAAAACAAATATCAAAACATTTATGCTGATAATTAACAATGTAACAAAAGGCTTTTCTCTACTTGGAATTGTGTCTTTTAGTGGTATCATTTAACAGCTCCTTTCTGAGTCAATAAAATAATTATAAATTATTACAATTTTACCTCAAATCTTACTATATTTCAACCTTCTTTTTCTTTTGAGCTTTTTGCTTTGTACCATTTTTTTAATTTTTATCACTTATTTATTGCAATA
>NZ_JBNATW010000043.1:0-14081 GCF_049701175.1 Thermovenabulum sp. | reverse complement strand
TGGCAGGGGTTATAGGTACTGCTATTGTTGCAGGTGTACTGCTTTCATTATATGGGTAATAAGAACTAGGACTACAAAAAATAACAATGTTGCTATATATTAAAATAAATACAGATTAAATACAGATAAATAAAGAATTATATTTCTGGGAGGTATATTACGTGAATATAAAAGAAGAAGCATTGAAACTTCATGAGGAAAACCGGGGGAAGATCGAAGTCACTTCAAAAGTCCCATTGAGGGATTTTAAAGACTTGAGTCTTGCATACACGCCGGGGGTTGCCGAACCCTGCTTGATGATAAAGCAGGATCCAGAGCTGGTGTACAGGTACACATGTAAGGGTCGAATGGTGGCTGTTGTGACTGATGGTTCTGCGGTACTAGGTCTAGGAAATATAGGTTCTTTAGCTGGTATGCCTGTAATGGAGGGCAAAGCGTTGTTGTTTAAGGCCTTTGCAAATGTAGATGCGTTCCCTATTTGCCTTGCCACTCAAGACGTGGACGAGATAGTCAATACTATAAAAAGTATAGCTCCGACCTTTGGCGGTATTAATTTAGAGGATATTTCTGCACCGCGATGCTTTGAGATAGAAAAGAGATTGAAACAAGAGCTTGATATACCGGTTTTTCATGATGATCAGCACGGTACTGCAGTGGTAGTGCTGGCCGGAGTTCTCAATGCATTAAAAATTGTAAAAAAAGACTTAAAAGACGTAAAAGTAGTAATAAGCGGTGCTGGAGCCGCCGGAGTGGCAATAACAAAACTTCTCCTTAAAGCAGGGGTAAAGGATATTATAGTTTGTGACAAAAAAGGTATCATTTATAAAGGTCGGGAAGACCTGGATTTTAGCAAAGAAGAACTTTCAGAAATAACAAATAAGAGTGAAGTAAAAGGTAACCTTGCAGATGCTATGAAGGGAGCAGATATTTTCATAGGCGTTTCTGGGCCTGGGGTTGTAACAAAAGACATGGTAAAAACTATGGCAAAAGACCCCATCGTCTTTGCAATGGCAAATCCTATACCTGAAATTTTCCCGGATGAGGCAAAAGAAGGTGGGGCAGCAGTGGTAGGCACAGGTCGATCAGATTTTCCAAACCAGATAAACAATGTGTTGGCATTTCCTGGCATCTTTAGGGGTGCTCTTGAGGTTAGAGCGAGGGAGATAAACGAGGAGATGAAGCTGGCAGCAGCTCATGCTATAGCTTCACTTATAACAGATGAAGAACTTTCACCCGATTACTGCATACCGAGAGCCTTAGATAAAAGAGTAGCAGCTCATGTTGCATGTGAGGTTGCGAAAGCTGCTATGAACACGGGAGTTGCGAGAACATACATTGATGCTGAAAAACTGAAAGAATCGATGCTCACATGAACTAACCCAAGTTTTTTAAGGAGGGCTTTATTGTGAGAAATATAAAAGCTGAAATTATAAAAGAAGCTGTAAGGGATCTTTTTATAAAGGCAAATTATGTTATAAGTATGGACCTTTATAAAAAACTTTTAGATGCAAAAGAACGCGAGGAATCAGAAATCGGCAAAAATGTACTAGAACAGATTATAAAAAATGCTGATATAGCTAAAGAGGAAAATATAGCAATCTGCCAGGATACAGGAATGGCTGTGCTTTTCGTCGAGCTTGGACAGGATGTTCATATTGTAGATGGTGATTTTAATGAGGCAATAAATGCCGGGGTAAGGGAGGCTTACGAACAGGGTTATCTGAGAAAATCGGTGGTGGTAGACCCGCTATTTGACCGTAAAAATACAAAGGACAATACGCCCGCCATTGTTTATGTCGAAATTGTGAAAGGTGACAGGATTAGGTTGATAGCGGCACCTAAAGGATTCGGCAGTGAAAACATGAGTGCTTTAAAGATGCTAACACCCGCGGAAGGGGTAAAAGGTGTAAAAGATTTTGTGGTGGAAACAGTGCTAAAGGCTGGTCCCAATCCTTGCCCGCCTATAGTAGTGGGTGTGGGAATAGGGGGTACTATGGAAAAGGCTGCTCTTCTGTCTAAAAAGGCTCTACTCAGACCTCTTGACCAGCGACATCCTGATGAAAGATATGCAAGCCTGGAAAAGGAAATTCTTGAAATGATAAACATGTCAGGGATAGGACCCGGAGGTCTTGGTGGGAGAATTACAGCACTTGCGGTAAATATAGAATATTATCCTACACACATAGCAGGGCTTCCTGTAGCAGTAAATATATGCTGCCATGCTAATCGTCATGCAGAAACCGTTATTTAAAAGGGGGAGAAAGAATGGGCGATATTATTAGCATAAGTGCTCCTCTTACTGAAAGAGAAGTAAGGAAATTGAGGGCTGGTGACAATGTACTGATAAATGGGATAGTCTATACTGCAAGGGATGCAGCACACAAAAGAATGATTGAAATGATAAAGAAAGGTGAAGAGTTACCTGTGAATTTAAACGGTCAAATAATATATTATGTTGGGCCTGCTCCTGCTAAGCCGGGTTATGCTTCTGGACCTGCAGGTCCCACTACAAGCGGTAGGATGGATTCCTATACTATTCCCTTGCTTGAAATCGGCCTTAAGGGTATGATAGGTAAAGGGTCACGATCCCATGAAGTAATAGAAGCCATGAAGAAATACGGTGCTGTTTATTTTGGTGCTGTGGGAGGAGCAGCCGCACTTATAGCCAGGAGCATCAAAAAAGTAGAAGTTGTAGCATTCGAAGACCTTGGTACAGAAGCTATCCATCGTTTCTACGTAGAGAATTTCCCAGCAGTTGTGGTTATCGATTCGGAGGGAAATAATCTATACGAGATTGAACCTTTTAAGTATAGGCGAATATAAAAGCAGGCGTTAATATGCCTGCTTTTTTTGTATTAAGTTGTTTATAGAAAAATTAATTTATTGGGTAAAATAAAAAAGAAAAATCAAAAAAAGGAGGATGGTGCATGCAATTTGACATAAGAAACCTTGTGATGAAAAACCTTGCTGGCAGCACACGTGAAGAAGTTGAAGGCTATATTAGAGAAACAATAGAAGAAAAAGAAGATGATGCCCTTCCTGGGATGGGTGTTTTATTTGAGGTTGTATGGAAAAAGTCAACAGACGAAGAAAAGAAAAGTATAATGGATAAAATAATGAGCGAGATAAATAAAAGATAACTTATAAGCTCCTGAAAAAAGGAGCTTTTTTAATGTTTTGAAGGAATTAAAGATGCCATTGCAGAATAAAAATAAGTAAAAAATTAATTCATGTAAGATTTGTTTTGATTTAAGGAGAATTGTGCAATGAAGAGTATAACATTAATAACCAAGGGCAAAAATACCTGTGAAGCCTTAGAACGCCAATTAAAAGATTTAATAGGGGATAAGGTTAAAATAAGAAGTTTTTATGTTGATGGCAATATAAAGGATAATATTACGGATAATTTAATTGTGATTTCAAGCAAAATAGTTTATAATGAGGCAAAAAAATATGTAAATCCTGAATGCCCTGTTATTATAGCGCGACGGTCTTTAAATTATCATGAAATAGATAAACTACTGGAAATTCCAGCAGGAACCGATGTTCTTTTAGTTAATGACCTTTTGAATACTACCTTTGAAACAATCTCTTTATTAAAGGCATTGGGTATAGACCATATAAACTATTTTCCTTATTATCCAGAGATAAAGGAATATCCAAAGCTAAAGATAGCGGTTACACCCGGTGAACTGGAGCTAATACCGGATTGCGTGGAGAAAGTAATAGATATAAAGACCCGAAATATAGACTTTACTACCCTTGTAGAAATTTTGAAGGCTCTTGAACTACTGGACGAAAAAGCAAATCTCCTTTCGGCAAGATATATTAAAGAAATAATCGATCTGATAAAAAGAATAAAACATATGGCTGATTTAAACAGCAATATGAAAAAACAGCTTCAAACAATCATAAATACCGTTCATGATGGAATCATAGCAATGGATGAGCAAGAAAATTTGACAGTATTTAATCCTATTGCAGAAGAAATATTTGGCGTTTGCAGCGAAGAAATGATTAATAAAAATTTAAAAAATACATCGGATGGAAGAGAAATTCTATCAGTGCTTAAAGGTGATTATGCCGGCGGAGAAAAATTTGTTAAAATAAACGATAAATATGTAGTCATAAACAGTTCGGAGATAAAAGAAAATCATAAATCAATTGGCACTGTATATACAATAAAGGATGTAACCGAAATCCAACGGCTTGAAGAAGAACTCCGCAGGAAACTGCGCAGTCATGAACACTTTGCTCGCTATACTTTTGACAATATAGCTGGGATCAGTGAAATTATTAAAGAAACTAAGGAACTGGCAAAGAAGATAGCTAAATCTTCTTCTCCTATATTGATTCAAGGGGAAAGCGGGACAGGCAAAGAGCTTTTTGCTCAAGCAATTCATAATGCATCTCCAAGGAGAAGGGGACCATTTGTAGCTGTGAATTTTGCAGCATTACCAGAAAGCTTATTGGAAAGCGAACTTTTCGGATATGAAGAAGGAGCCTTTACTGGTGCAAAAAAAGGCGGAATGCCTGGTCTTTTTGAACAAGCTCATGGTGGGACTATTTTTTTAGACGAAATAGGAGATGCTCCTTTATCTTTTCAGGTAAGACTTTTAAGGGTGTTGCAAGAAAAACAGATCCGCCGCATAGGCAGTTCCAAGGTAATTCCTATAGATGTAAGGGTGATTTCTGCGACTAATAAAGATTTAAAAAAGCTGATAGAAAATGGTGAATTCAGGGAAGACCTTTATTATCGACTGAATGTCCTGCCATTACGACTTCCTCCGTTAAGGGAAAGAAAACATGATATTTTAGAACTTGCTGAAATATTTTACAATGATTTTTTTAAAGGAAAACCTTTGATAAAAGCAAAAGATTACTTTGAGAAAATAAAAAATGTGTTTTTAAAATATGACTGGCCGGGTAATATCCGGGAGCTTCAAAATGTGGTTGAGTATTTAGTAAATGTCTCTCCAGATAAGATTCCTGATTGTTCAATTTTACCTGAGGAATTGCAAATAAAGGAAGAACAATGGTTTGAAGTTGTTGAGGATAGAAAAAAGGACGATGATGCAATAAAAATATTACGGGAGATTGCCTGTGCTAATAAAGAAGGTCGGCCAATAGGTCGTAGATCCCTTTCAAGAAAAACTGGGATACCAGAGAGCAGAGTGAGAAAAATAATAAATGAGATGATAAAAAATGGTTTAATTAAAGTAAACAGAGGGGTCAAAGGCATAGAAATACTTTCAAAAGGTATTGCACAAATAAAGTCTATTACATTTAATTAAACATTAGAAGTCTGTTTTTATAGTATTAAAAAGGGATAAAGGGATTAAAAGGGTGAAAAAGGGAGAAATCTAATCTTCCCTTTTATTTTTTTTAAAAATTTTTCTATTTTATAACACGAGAAAAATCCGAGTTTAAATTTAATACTGACAAATGACTAACCTGGCACAAATATTGCAAAAAAGTTTTTATTGAAAAATAATTAATTAATAATTGGGGGGATGAGAATGAATCAAAAAACCAAAAGGCAACCTTCCTTAGGTATTTCACTTTTACCGATTATTTTTGCTATCGTTCTTCTGGTGTACGGAGTTGGAATCCTCCGAGCAAATGCAGCCATCATGCTCCTTTTAATTTCCATGTTTGTTACATTTATTAGCGTATTTTATCTTGGTTATTCGTGGGAAGAATTATTAAACAATGGCATCAGGCCTACTATTGACAGAGCAATGGGAGCAATTCTTATATTGATGATGGTGGGTCCACTGGTAGGTGCCTGGCTAATTTCTGGGACAATACCCTACTTTATTTACCTCGGTCTTCAAATTTTGAGCCCCAAAACGTTTCTTGTTTCAGCTACTATACTTTGTTCAATATCTTCAATTATGACTGGAACATCCTGGGGAACTGCTGCAACCTTAGGGGTCGCGCTGATGGGAGTAGCTTATGGTTTGGGGATACCACTCGGCATTGCAGCAGGTGCTATAGTGGTGGGTTCTTACCTTGGGGATAAATTGAGTCCTATTTCTGATACAACCATTTTAGCAGCAGCAACTGCGGAAGTAGACATTTTTGATCATATTAAATCTATGTTATGGACTACTTTACCAGCTTTTATTATATCTCTTATAATTTATCAGATTTTTAGTTTTAAAATATCTGGAAATATTGATTATACAAAGATAAACCAGTTGCTAGATGGTATCGCCGCAACATTTAGACTTAATCCGGTACTTTTGCTGCCTCCGATTGTTGTATTTTATTTGTCCTATAAAAAGGTTCCAAGCATACCTGCATTATGGATTGGTACTGTAATTGCTATGGTATTAGCATTAACGGTCCAGGGTGCCGGTTTTAAAGAAGTAATTACTGCAATGTATAGCGGCGGCAATTTTAAAACACCCATTCCCGAGTTAGATAAACTTTTAAATCGTGGCGGAATTACAAGTATGGTATCTTCTATAGCAACGGTTTTTATGGCATATATCTTTGCAGGTGAAATGGAGTATACAGGAATGCTTGGGAAAATCCTCGATACTATTAAAGATTCCTTCATAAAAGGGAAAGTGGGAAATCTTATACTGTCTACTTCGTTAACGGGTATTATTACAGGTCTTGTTACTGGCAATTCATATCTCAGCATAATTGTTCCTGGAAGAATATACCAACCTGTTTTCAAAGAATACAAAATAAAGTTAAATGTTCTTTCGAGAACTACTGAAGATTCGGGAACTGTAGTAGTTCCGCTGATACCTTGGAGTGCTGCAGGTGTTTATATGACGGCAACCTTAGGAGTACCAACGCAATCTTACGCTCCATGGGCAATTATGTGTTATCTCGGGTTTATTATCGCATGGATTTACGGCTATACCGGTAAGGCCATATGGAAAGAAAAAAATTAAACCGGAGGTGCATGAATTGTTTAAAATTTTAAAAGGTGGGAGATTATTTTCACCAGAAGACATGGGTAAAAAGGACATTTTAATTGCGGGAAGTATTATAGCAAATATTGATGAAAACATCTCTCCGTGCCAAAGTTTCGGAGAGCTGGAGGTAATAGATGTAAAGGGGAAATATGTGGTACCCGGTTTTATCGACCAACATGAGCATATTATAGGTGGTGGTGGAGAAGGTGGATTTGCATCCCGCACACCGGAGGTGATGCTGAGCGATATAACAAGTGCAGGCATTACAACTGTTGTGGGTTGTTTGGGCACAGACGGCACCACTCGCCACATGTCTTCTCTCCTTGCTAAAGCAATGGGGCTTGAATCAGAGGGAATTTCTGCGTACATATACACCGGATGCTATCAGCTACCCACCCCAACAATAACCGGGAGTGTAAGAGATGACATCATTTTAATACATAAAGTGTTAGGGGCGGGGGAAATTGCAATATCCGACCACCGCTCTGCCCAGCCCAGTAAAGAAGATATAAAAAAACTTGCTTCAGAGGCAAGGGTTGGGGGAATGCTCAGCGGAAAGGCTGGAGTTGTCCACCTCCACGTTGGTGACGGAAAAGAAAAACTGGGCATGATTTTTGAAATAATTGAAGAAACGGAAATACCCATAACTCAGTTTACACCTACGCATATTAATAGAAATCCAAACCTTTTGGAAGATGGCATAAGATTTGCAAAAATGGGCGGAATAATAGACATTACATCCAGTGTAGGCCCTGTGGGCAAGGAAGAAAAATCGATAAAACCTTCGAGGGCCATAAAATACTGTATTGAAATGGGAGTCCCTGTAGAAAATATTACTATGAGTTCTGATGGAAATGGCAGCATGCCGATTTTCGATGAAAAAGGAAATTTTATAGGGCTGACAGTCGCAAAACCCTACTCCCTTTACAAAGAGTTCAAAGACCTCGTCTTTAAAGAAGGATTATCCCTTACCGATGCATTAAAGATTATTACGCAAAATCCTGCGAAGTCTCTAAAAATATATCCGAAAAAGGGGACACTGCAAAAAGGAAGCGATGCAGATATAGTCGTTTTGAATGAAGATTTGGATATTGAATATGTATTTGCAAAAGGAAGATGCATGGTAAAAAACAAAGAAATAATTGTAAAAGGGAACTTTGAGTAAAGCTTAAGGCCTCTATGATTATAAATCATGGAGGCTTTCTTTAATTTTTAAAAAAATATATTAAAAACCGGAAGGAAATTTTTAATATTTGTAGTATTTAATACAATATAGAATTTTATTATATATTTTTTACTGACTGGACCACCCAGTATCCTAATTATTAACAACTGGAGGTGAAGATTAATGAAAATTGTAAAGACAAAACCCGAACTTTGCACCGGATGCGGTGCTTGTATGCTGGCGTGTTCAAAAACCCTTCATAAGGTAGAAGATGCCAAAAAGTCTGCTATAAGGGTAATCGAAAAAAAGGAAGAACCCGGCAAATTTGATATCATCGTATGCAACCACTGTGGTGAATGTGTACCCGTCTGCAATACTGAAGCCCTTTACTTTGCACCTAACGGTGCAGTAAGAATTGATCCTAAGAAATGTGTAGGTTGTTATATGTGCGTGGGCTTTTGTCCCACTATGGCAATGACCGTACATCCCGAGATAAATGAACCGATAAAATGTATCGCCTGCGGTGCGTGCGTAAAAGCATGCCCGACCGGTGCAATTTATATGGAGGAAAAATAATTAAAAAGGGGGGTCTTTTATGACCGCAAATATCAAAGAATTAAGAAATGCACATAAATTACTTGCAAAATTGGAATATCAACCTTTTAAGGTTGATAAAGGTTATACAAATCATTCTCTTTACGTAAACTTAACGGATAAAACCTTTGAGATAAAGCCGGTTACCGAACAGATGAAGGAAATATTTATCGGTGGAAGGGGATTTGGGCTTTGGTATTTGTGGAATGCGGTAAAAAGCACCACAAAATGGAATGACCCTGAAAACGAAATAATAATTTCTTCAGGGCCTATCGGAGGAATTACCCAATATCCAGGTGCAGGAAAATCTGCAGTCGTTACTCTTTCTCCTTTGACAGGCTGCCCAATAGACTGCAACGTAGGAGGATACTTTGGGCCACTTTTGAAATTTTCGGGTTTTGATGCTCTTGAAATTCAGGGCAAAGCCGAGAAGGATGTAATTATTTTTATAGATGGCAATAAGGGGCTTGTTACAATCGAAGAAGTCCCCGATAATTTTGAATATTACGATACCCATCAATTAGCCGAAGTTTATACAGAAATGTTTGCAGATGATGAATTCGACAAAAGGAATGTATCAGTGGTCTCATCAGGACGCGGTGCTGAAAACACATTAATCGGTATGCTCAATTTCTCCTTCTACGATGTAAAAAGGAAAGCTGTTCGTGTAAAACAAGCGGGTAGGGGTGGAACTGGCACAGTATTTAGGGATAAGAAGATTCGGGCCTTAATAGTAAAATACAAAGGTGTAACAGGTGATTCAAACGCTCCTGCTGACAAACAAAAATTGATAAATGCCGGACTTAGACTCCATAGAGAAATATATGAGCTCGATAAATTGCAAAACAGGATGAGAGAGGTTGGTACTGCCCATCTTGTAGAAGTTATGAACGACTACGATCTTTTGCCTGTAATGAACTGCCAGTACGGGTCACATCCCGATGCAGTAAAATTGAGCTCTGATGTATTTAAAGAAAAATTCTTCACCCAAGGAATGCCCGACGGCTGCTGGTACGGCTGTTCAATGGCATGCGCAAAGGCAGTTGATAACTTTGAATTAAAGACAGGTCCCTATAAGGGTCAAAAGGTAGTTGTAGATGCGGCGGAATACGAGACAATAGCAGGCGTAGGTTCAGACTGCGGTATTTTTGATCCCGAATATGTTGTTGAGGCAAACTTCTACTGCGATACCTACGGAATTGATACAATTTCCTTTGGAAATATTATTGCTTTTGCAATGGAGTGTTATGAAAGAGGAATCATTGATAAAGAAGTAACCGGGGGATTGGAGCTGAAATTTGGCAATAAAGAAGCTGCCTTAGAAGTGTTGCATCAAATGGCAAGGGGAGAAGGCTTCGGAAAGATCGCTGGTATGGGCGTAAAAAGAATGAGAGAATACTTTGTTGAAAAATTGGGTGCAGACCCGAAATTCTTAAGGGATATAAGCCTTGAATGCAAAGGATTGGAGTACTCACACTACGTCAGCAAAGAATCGCTTGCTCAACAGGGCGGTTACGCATTGACCAATAAAGGTCCGCAGCACGATGAAGCCTGGCTCATATTTATGGATATGGTCAATAAGCAGATCCCGACCTTCGAAGATAAAGCTGAAGCTCTGCATTACTTCCCACTCTTTAGGACATGGTTCTCACTAAATGGACTTTGCAAACTGCCTTGGAACGATATTGAACCTGCAGACAATGCCTATCAGCCCGAACCCAATAAGGTGCCCGAACACGTAAGAAACTATGTCGAAATATTCAACGGGGTAACCGGAAAGAACATAACAAAGGAAGATATAATAAAGCAGTCAGAGCGAGTATACAATTTCCAGAGAATATTCAACCTAAAAATGGGCTACGGAACGAGAGAATACGATATGCCGCCTTATCGTTCGATGGGTCCCGTTACCATTGAAGAATACGAATCCAGGAAGGAAAGATACGATAAACAGCTGAAGGATTTAGGCTATGATATTGAAGGAAAGACAACGGAAGAAAAACTGAAGATGCTGAGGGAATATAGAGAAAATCAATACCAGCAGCTTGTTGATGCTGTTTACAAGAGACGCGGATGGACAAAGAATGGTGTTCCTACCATTGAAAAGGTTAAAGAACTCGGCATTGATTTTCCGGAAGTAATTGAGCTCATAAGCAAATACCAGGATTAATAAGTTAAGTCTTTGCTAAAAGAAGGAGGAGGAATCGCAGCATGATATGGGTAAATAAAGAAGAAATGGAATACGAAGAGGGGATGACAGTAGAAGATGTTCTCAAAAAGAAAAAATATACTTACAGATTAATAACGGTAATAATAAACGGAGAAGTGATACCAAGAGACAAATATTCTACTCACAAGATAAAAGACGGGGATAAAATAGATGTCATTCATATAATGAGCGGTGGATGATAAAAAGGGGGCATTATGCCCCCTAAAATTGGCATTATGCCCCCTAAAATTTCATTATAAATAAAATTAAGGTAGGTGAAACGGATGAGGGCCGATGCGTCTCCATGGTTCAAATTCTACGCTAAGGAAAAGGGCGGAATAATGCATATAAAAAAACATATCAATATACATGGATGATGAAACGCCTTTTATGCACCGTCAAGTTTGACGGGAAAACCGGAAGACATTGATAATTATGTTGAAGTGAGAATAGATGACGATATAATCGTTTATATTAATAAAGAAATTTTGGAAAAAATAAAGGGAGAAAAAGAATTAAAATTTATTGTTCCAGAATACGGGTGGCAGCATTTGACTTTCTTAGAAGAATAATATGAATAAAAAAATTCTTTTATTGTGGTTGACAGATTAATATATCATAAGTATAATAAATAATGTCAATTGAATTTGAAAGCTGCAGGGATGGTGGAACTGGCAGACACGCTACTTTGAGGGGGTAGTGGAGATTTCTCCGTGTGGGTTCAAATCCCACTCCCTGCACCAGAAAAGACGCGGTTTCCAAAAGGAAACCGTTTTTTTATTTGGTTTTTATTAGAGATATTCAATCCTTTATAAATCTTGATTAAAATGCAAAAATATGGTATTAATTAAAAAGTGATGGAAAATACTGTAGAAAAATGTAAAGGAAGGGGGTTATACACGAAATAGCAAGAAAATTTCTAAATAAAAATAATTATCTGATTAAATATAAAAATATCAAATTATATAAAAAGGGGAGAAATAATAAATGAACAAAAAGATGAAGCTAAATTCGGTAAAATTTAAAATCAATATTCTTCCTATAGTGATACTTTTGATATTTATTTTGATTGTAGGCATAGCTACAACTCAAATAATAAAAAATAAAATGATTGCTCAAATGAAGGAAGAAGGTTTTAACCTTGCAAATCATATAGCACATCAAATTGAAAGCACCTCTATGGCTATGGATGTAATTAATGCCACCATTGAAAATAAGATAAAAGAAACTGCCAATTTAGTAATACAAAATTCAGGGAATTTGAATAATGATTTTTTAATCAATTTAGCTAAAGCGTTAAATGTAGATGAGATTAATGTGGCTGACAAAAATGGCAAAATAATATATTCTAATTTAAAAGAAAATATTGGTTATGTTTATGATGAAAATCATATAGCTCAAAAACTGCTTAAAGGTGAAATGAATGAATTAATGGAAGAAATCCGAAAAAGTACGGTTTCTGAGAATTACTATAAATACGGATATGTTAAGACTCCTGATGGCGGTTTTATTCAAGTAGGTATACTTGCTAATAATATTCAGAAATTAATGGACCAAGTTAATTATCAAAAATTGGTAGAAAATATTGCTTCTAATAAGGGTATAGTTTATGCACTTATTTTGGACAAACAGGCAAAGGCTATAGCGCATAGCAATAAGGAAAGAATCGGAAAGGTATTTGATGATGAAGGGAGCAGAACTGCTGCTATTGAGGGCAAACCATATTTTTCTACATATTATTACGAGGCTGCAAAGCAAACGGTTTACGATGTGCTCGTGCCCCTTTTTGTTAATGGGGAGCACATAGGAGCTGTTGATGTGGGGCTATCAATGGAAAGTGTAAATAATTCTATTAAAAGTGCCGTTATTTTGATTTTAGCATTATTCCTTATTGGTTTATTGATGGTAGGGGCAGTTTTATACAGCAATTCAGCATCGATAGTAAAAACCTTGAATTTTGCAAAAAACCATATTGAAAAATTAGCAGAGGGAGATTTTACAGCGAGTATTCCTGGTAAGTATTTAAACATTAAAGACGAAGTAGGAATGATTATTTCAGCTATAAATAATTTACAAGAAAGCTTCAAGTCTATTGCATCATCCATTAAAAAAAGTTCAGATACACTTTTTTCAAATGCAGAAAGTTTAAGTGCGGCTTCTCAAGAAATCGCGGCATCAAGCTCGGAAGTGGCTAAGACCATACAGGAAATTGCGAACGGTGCAACTAATCAGGCTTCAGATATAGAAGAAATAATAGGACTTATCAGGAATATTACTGGAAACCTTGATAAGGTTTATGAAAAACTTAGAAAAGTTAAGGATAATTCAGACAATACCGAGAAAGTTGCAGATATAGGGAAAAAAGAAATTGATAATTTAATAGAAATAATTCGGAACATACGAACATCCTTTGAAAGTGTAGAAAAGAATATTGAAACATTAACTGTGTCAATGGGGCAGATTGGAGAAATCACCGAAATAATAAACGGCATAGCTGAACAGACAAATTTACTAGCATTAAATGCTGCGATAGAGGCAGCGAGAGCAGGCGAAGTAGGAAGAGGGTTTGCAGTTGTAGCATCTGAAATCAGGAAGTTAGCAGAGGAATCAAAAAATTCTTCTAACAGGATTAAAGATCTGTTGACGGGTATTGAAAAAGAAACCAATGATGTAGTAGTAACATCCAAAGATGTTGCAGAGATGTTGAAAAACCAGATTGTTTCTGTTGAAAATACGATAAAATCCTTTGATGATATATTGAGTGCTGTAAAAGACATGGCACCCCTTATAAAAGACACGTTTGAGGCTTTGGACGATACAGTAAAATCGAAAGATTTAGTTGTAAGTAGGACAGACAGCATAAAGGAGGTAATAGAGGAGACAGCGGCCTCAGCAGAAGAGATTTCAGCTTCTGCTGAAGAGTTAAGTGCATCTACGGAAGAGATAGCAGCGACAGCCCAGGGGTTGACAAATATTGCAAAAGAATTATCAGACAATATAAGCAAATTCAAGATTTAAAAAATAGAATAGAAAGGAGCCTAATAGTTAATGTAGGCTCCTTTTTTTGTTTTAATAAATAATCATATGTTATATATAAAATCAAGAATATTTAAATATTTCTAAAAAAAAAAAAAAAAAAAAAAAAAAAAAAAAAAAAAAAAAAAAAAAAAAAAAA
>NZ_JBNATW010000042.1:0-15417 GCF_049701175.1 Thermovenabulum sp. | reverse complement strand
ATCTTGTGGTGAGATGGTGAGTTTTAAAAAAACCTAAAAATACTTGACGCGATCTAAATAAATGACAAATATTGTATTGAAAAAAATTAAATGATATAATAAATACTAACGATTTTCAGCGTAAAAAAGAGGGCGAGGGTGAAAAATGAAGTTTACAAAGATGCATGGTCTTGGAAATGATTTTATCGTAGTTGATGGTTTTAAAGAAGATATAACTCCTGTCGTGGAAAAAGCAAAATTGATTTGCGACCGTCATTTCGGTATAGGAGCTGATGGTATTTTACTTTTATTGCCTTCTGAATCAGCCGATGTAAAAATGCGGATAATAAACAGCGATGGCAGCGAGGCAACCATGTGCGGAAACGGCATCAGATGTTTTGCTATGTATGTTTATACAAGGAATATTGTGCAAAAAAGGAAAATGGAAATTGAAACCTTAGCGGGAATTATAAAACCGGAAATTATTGTTAAACATGATAAAATAGAAGCAGTAAAAGTTGATATGGGTTTTTACAGCCTTTTAAGGGAAGATATTCCGATGTTAGGAAACCCCAAAGAAGAGGCCTTAGATTTTGATTTAACTGTTGATGGAAAAGCTTTTAAGGCTACAGCTGTTTCTATGGGCAATCCCCACTGTGTAATTTTCACCGAAGATGTTGATAATGTAAATTTAGAAAATTTAGGACCAAAAATAGAACATCATCCTCTTTTTCCAAAAAGAACCAATGTCGAATTTGTAGAAGTGGTTTCCCAAAATCAACTGAAGATGAGAGTATGGGAAAGAGGTGCTGGAATAACAATGGCATGCGGCACTGGTGCTTGTGCCAGCGCTGTAGCAGCGTATAAGAAAGGGTTTGTAAAGGATGAAGTTACTGTAAATCTACCGGGAGGTGACTTATTTATACAGATTGAAGAAAATAAAAGGGTGTATATGACTGGTCCGGCTAAAGAGGTTTTTAGCGGAGAATTAGAACTTTCGTATCTTTAATTTAAGACGCCTATAAAAGCAAATCTAATAAAATTTTTGGAGGGATGAGAATTGGAACGTGCCGAACGAATAAAGAAGATACCACCATATCTTTTTGCACAAATTGATAAAAAAATAGCTGAACTTAAAAGCAAGGGTATAGATGTTATTAGCTTGGGTATAGGAGATCCTGATCTTCCTACGCCATCCAACATTGTAGAAGCTATGAAAAAAGCGATAGAGGTCAAGGAATATCACAGATATCCAGATTATGAAGGTTCTATGGAATTCAGAGAAGCAGTATCAAAATACTATAAAAATCGTTTTAACGTTACTTTAGATCCCAAAAATGAAGTAATGGCATTAATCGGGTCAAAAGAAGGGATTGCTCATATATTTTGGGCTTTTGTAAATCCTGGAGATTATGTATTGATACCTGATCCTGCTTACCCTGTATATAAGACTGCAGCGATTTTTGCAGGAGGCATACCTTACACAATGCCGCTTTTGGAAGAAAACGACTTTTTACCCGATTTTTCAAAAATTGATGAAGAAATATTAAGAAAAGCAAAGATTATGTTTTTGTGCTATCCTAACAATCCAACTGGGGCTGTAGCGGATGAAAAGTTTTTTGAAGAAGCTGTAGAAATTGCAAAAAAATATGATATAATTCTATGTCATGACAGCGCCTATGCAGAGATTACATATGACGGATACCAAGCACCCAGCATCCTTTCTATACCGGGTGCAAAGAATGTTGCGGTAGAATTTGGTTCTCTTTCAAAACCATACCGAATGACGGGTTGGAGAATTGGTTATGTAGTTGGTAATAGCGAAATAGTCCAGGGTTTAGGAATAATAAAAACTAATGTGGATTCGGGTCAATTTACTGCTATACAAAAAGCTGGAGTGGAAGCCTTATTAGGTCCTCAGGACAGCATAAAAGAAATGATTGACATTTTTAAGAAAAGAAGGGATTTGGTAGTAAATACATTGAGGGAAATAGGTTTAGATGTAAAACCTCCAAAAGGTACATTTTATATATGGGTTAAGGTTCCAGAAGGATACACTTCTGCCAGCTTTGCAGAAAAATTGATAGAAAAGGCTGCAGTTGTAGTAACCCCGGGCAATGCATATGGAGAGTATGGAGAAGGTTATGTAAGGATTTCTCTTACTACCCCCGACCATAGGTTGAATGAAGCAATGGAAAGAATTAAAAAAATAACATTTTAACACCCAAGAGGATGTGATTTAATGGCTAAAAGCATGACGGGGTATGGGAGAGGAAAATCCTCACAGGAATTTGGCTGGGAAGTTGAAATAAAAACGGTTAACCATAGATTTTTAGATATTTATATTAGGCTTCCAAAACCATGGCTTTTTTTGGAAGAGAAAATAAGAAGTTTTATAAAAGAGCGTATTTCGCGCGGGAGGGTTGATGTTTATATTAATTACTGCCCCGAAAATTTTGTTGGAGAAATTAAAACCGATGACAAGACCATTGAAGCTTTTTATTGCAAACTTTTAGAAATAAAAGAAAAAGTAGGGTTTGAGGGGCCAATAACCTTACAGCTCCTCTCCCTACTTCCTGATATTTTTAAGGTAGAAAAAAATGTAAATGACGAAGAATTATGGGTTTCCTTAAAACCTGCACTAAATGAAGCGGTAATGAATTTAGATAAAATGAGAGAGGAAGAAGGTAAAGTTTTAATAGCTGATATAGAAAAAAGGTTGGATAAAATAACGCAAAAGTTGGATGTTATAAAGTCACGGCGTGAAATAAGTTTATTAGAATATAAAAACAGGTTAGAAAAAAGGATTTCCGAATTGGTTGATAAAAATATTTTAGATAAAGAGAGGCTTGAGATGGAAGTCGCTTATTTTGCAGAAAGATCGGACATCAATGAGGAAATAGTGAGAATGGAAAGTCATATTATACAATTTAAGAGTCTTTTTGGTTTGAATGAGCCGATAGGTAAAAAAATGGATTTTATAGCTCAGGAATTGTTTAGGGAAGTAAACACCATTGCTTCCAAAAGTGCGGATTATGAAATATCAAAGCAGGTTATCGACATAAAAAGCGAGCTCGAAAAAATAAGGGAGCAGGTTCAAAATTTAGAATAATATTTCAGGAGGGAAAATTTTGTGGACATAAAGTTAGTAAATATAGGTTTTGGGAATATTGTTTCTGCCAATAGGATTATTGCAATAGTAAGCCCTGAATCAGCGCCAATAAAAAGGATTATTCAGGAAGCAAGGGACAGGGGGATGCTGATTGATGCAACTTACGGCAGGAGGACACGTGCTGTAATTATAACCGATAGCGATCATGTAATATTATCCGCCGTACAGCCAGAGACAGTTGCAAATAGATTAAGTGAAAAAGAAATTGAAGAAGATGAAATTGAAGAAGAAGATGAAGTAAAATAGGAGAGTAGAAATTATGGGCAAAAAAGGTATGCTTATTGTGTTATCAGGGCCATCGGGGGCAGGGAAAGGAACTGTCTGCAGCCGATTATTGGAAAAAAATCCCAACATTGCTCTTTCCATTTCTTATACAACTCGTACACCAAGACCTGGAGAAAAAGACGGAGTTAATTATTTTTTTACCGATAAGGAAACTTTTGAAAAAATGATTAAAGAGGGATGTTTTTTAGAGTGGGCAAATGTTTATAATAATTACTATGGAACTCCAAGAAAATTTGTTGAGGAGAGAATAAACAATGGACAAGATGTTATTTTAGAAATTGATATACAGGGAGCAAAACAGATAAGGCAAACTTGGGAAGATGCGGTTTTCATATTTATACTTCCTCCTGATTTAGAGGAGCTAAAGAGAAGAATAGAAAAAAGGGGCAGTGAAACAGAGGAATCTATGAGGCTTCGATTGATGTGTGCTTTAGAAGAGTTAAAAGCCCTGTCTTCTTATGATTATGTAATTGTCAATGATGATTTAGAAAAAGCTGTAGAAAAATTACAAGCCATTATTATAGCAGAGAAATGCAGGGTTTATAGGAATCCTGATATAATTGAAAAAATGCATTAAAAAGGGGGGAGCAGATTTATGATGTATCCGTCAATTGATTCTTTAACAAGCAAGTTTGATAGTAAATATACAATAGTAGTTGCAGCTGCAAAAAGGGCAAGGCAGTTGGTTGAAGGAGCTCCCAAATTGGTTGATGTAAAAACCACAAAACCGGTTTCTATAGCGCTTTTTGAATTAGATGCAGGAAAGATTAAAATTGAGCGAATAAAAACAAAATAAAAAGGCGGGTTAGATATGCTTAAGGGTAAATTTATTGTTTTAGGAGTTACAGGTAGCATAGCGGCTTATAAAGCCTGTGAATTGACAAGACTTTTAAAAAAAAGGGGAGCTTCTGTTCAGGTCGTAATGACTGAATCGGCCTGTAAATTTGTAGCTCCCCTTACTTTTCAAATCCTTTCTGAAAATCCTGTAATAAAGGACATGTTTAAGGAACCTTCCCATTGGGAAGTAGAGCATGTATCCCTGGCAGATAAAGCAGACTTTTTTGTTATTGCTCCATGTACGGCCAATATTTTAGCTAAACTTGCCTCGGGTATTGCTGATGATATGCTAACAACTACATTTCTCGCTACAAAAGCGAAAAAAGTAATTGTTCCAGCAATGAATGTCAATATGTATGAAAACCCTGTTACTCAACGAAATATAGAGATTTTGAAAAACTATGGTTGTCATATTATGGAACCTGAAGAAGGATTTTTAGCCTGCGGGAAAATAGGTAAAGGGAGATTTCCTGATCCTGAAGAAATTGTAGAGTATATTGAAAAAATTGCACAAATGCAAGAGGATTTAAAAGGAACAAAAATTTTAATTACAGCGGGGCCTACGAGGGAGTACATTGATCCAATTAGGTTTATTTCCAATCGTTCATCGGGGAAAATGGGTTACAAATTAGCTGAAGCGGCTTTAGAAAGGGGGGCAGAAGTCGCGCTTATTTCCGGTCCAGTCAGCCTTGAGCCTCCTCCGGATTTGCAAATATTTCATAGAGTGGAAACTGCTGTGGAAATGAAAAAGAAGGTTGATGAGCTTTTTCCTTGGGCGGATGTGGTTATAAAAGCTGCTGCTGTTTCTGATTATCGCCCTAAGTATAGGAGCGAGCATAAAATAAAAAAGTCAGAAGAGGAAGTTTTTATTGAACTTGTTAAAAATCCTGATATTTTAAAGGAACTCGGGGAAAAAAAGGGAGACAAGATCTTGGTAGGTTTTGCAGCAGAAACAGATATACCTGAGAGCAATGCAAGAGAAAAGCTTTTGAAAAAGAACCTTGATATGATAGTTTTAAATGATGTCACAAAACAAGGCGCTGGTTTTGAAGTTGATACAAACATAGTAAAAATATTATATAGAGATGGAAGGATAGAAGAATTTCCGCTATTGAGCAAAAAAGAAGTTGCCCATTTAATTTTAGATAGGATAAAAGCCTTATTGAAATGTTAAAAACAAGGTGTGCCTAAATACCGCCTGCTGGGAAAGGGCACACCTGAAAAAAAGGCGGAATATAAATAGCCCAGCCTCAAACAAGTGCTTTTTTGCACTGTTTGGGATACCGGGTAAGAGCTTGGGGAAAATTGTCCAGGTAGCAGTAGATGTAAAACATCCTAAGGTAAAAGGAGAGTACTCTTACCTTGTTCCAGAAGAGATTATTAACAATATAAAAATTGGAAGCAGGGTGGTTGTGCCTTTCCGCAATAAGAAAAGGCAGGGTTTTGTTGTAGATTTTATAGAGGAAGAATTTTTAGATGAAAAAATAAGGGGCAAATTAAAAAGCATAATAGAAGTTGATGAAGTTGCCCTACCTAAAGAAATGGTAGAACTTTCCAAGAGTCTTTCAGAATACTATGGGGCTTTTTTAATAGATTTTTTAAAGCTGATGTTTCCTGCTAAAAGTGGAATAAGAAAAACAGTTGTATATAAAGTAAATAAGGATTTTAAAAACGACCTAAAATCGCAAAATCAAAAATTAATTTATCAGCATTTGTTACAAAAAGACTACACATCAATAGAAGAAATCTCAAAAGAAACAGGATTGGCCAAAGAAAAAGTAAGGGCAGTGTTAGAGGCACTTTATAAAAAAAATGCGGTTTTTAAAGAATATAGAGCAGTGAATAAAGCCAAGATAAAATATTCTCTCGAATATAATGCCGAAAAAGATAAAATTTTTCTTTCACCAGAACAGGAGAATGCAGTAAAAATTATCTTAAAAAATTTGGAGGGTGAAAAAAAACCGGTTCTTTTATTTGGGGTTACCGGAAGCGGAAAAACGGAAGTTTATTTGAGGATAATTGAAAAAGTGATTTTAAGCGGGAAGGGTGCTATTTTTTTAGTTCCCGAGATCTCTTTAACGCCTCAAATGGTAGATATTTTCCAAAATAGATTTCCGGGTAATATTGCAATTTTGCACAGTGGTTTGTCTGAAGGAGAGAAATTTGATGAATGGTTGAGAATAGCAAAAGGCGAAGTTAATATTGTAATTGGGGCTCGATCCGCAATTTTTGCTCCTGTGAAAAATTTAGGCGTTATTGTGATAGATGAGGAACATGAAACTTCTTACAAACAATCCGAATACCCTTTTTACGATGCGAGGATTGTAGCAAGATTAAGAGCAAAAAAGGAAAATGCCTTATTAATTTTTGGAAGTGCAACCCCTTCTTTAGAAAGTATTTATGAAGCAAAAAAGGGAAATTTCTTATTGGTAAAAATGAGAAAAAGAGTAAATAATAAGCCTTTGCCTGTATTCGAAATCATTGATATGAGACAGGAGCTGAAAAGCGGTAATAAAAGCATTTTCAGCCGCAGGTTGGTTGAGGAACTACAACATACCATATCAAGAAAAGAACAAGCTATACTTTTCCTAAATAGGAGGGGATATTCAACTTTTGTATTGTGCAAAGACTGCGGGTTTGTTGCTAAATGCCCCCATTGCGACATTTCATTAATTTATCACTTGGAAGATAAAACCTTGCGGTGTCATTACTGTGATTACAGGGAAGCAACTTTAGAAATTTGCCCTAAATGCCAGGGAAGTAAGATAGGTTATTATGGAAGCGGCACTGAGAAAATTGAAGAAGAAATAAAAAAACTAATTCCCGAAATTATACCGGTAAGAATAGATGCTGATGTTTTGTCTAAAAAAGGGGTTTTATTAAAAGAAAAACTATTGGAATTCAAAACAGGCAGGGCTAATGTCTTAATAGGAACTCAAACTATAACAAAGGGCCTTGATTTTCCAAATGTTTCTTTAATAGGGATTTTATTAGCTGACGTTACTTTAAACATTCCAGATTTTAGAGCAGGTGAAAGAACCTTTCAGCTTATTACCCAAGTAGCTGGGAGGGCAGGAAGGGGCAAAACCAATGGGAAAGTAATTGTTCAAACCTTTTGCCCAGAATCTTTCGTAATAGATTCAGCTGTAAGGTATGACATAAATAATTTTATCAAACAAGAACTAAAAATCAGAAGGGAATTCAATTATCCACCTTTTTGTCATCTTCTGAATATAACCTTTTCAGGAAAGGATAAATTTTATATAGAGGAATTTTCTAAAAAAACATATTTTACACTAAAAAAATGCCTTGAGGGGGATGTGGAGTTTTTAGGTCCAATCCCTGCTTTAAGGCATAAAATAAAAGATAATTTCAGGTACAACCTTTTACTTAAGAGTAAAAAATATATGCCTTTGATTTTGGCTCAGAAAAAACTAAAAGATATTTCACTGCAGGAAGAGAAGGTTAATATTTCGTGGGATTTGGATCCTTATGATCTCCTGTAGTGAAGGTAATATTGAAGGAGGCTTACCATGGCGTACAGAGAAATTCGCAAATTGGGAGATGAGGTTTTAAGGAAAAAAGCTCTGGAGGTTACTGTATTTGACAATAGGCTTAAGATGCTTATTGAGGATATGGTAGAAACTATGAAAAAGGCAAATGGCATAGGGCTTGCTGCACCGCAGGTAGGAATTCTAAAAAGGGTTGTGGTAATTGACATTGGAGAAGGGCTTTATACTTTTGTGAATCCAGAGATTATAGAAATGAGTGGAGAAATTATTGATATAGAAGGGTGTTTGAGTATACCTGGAGTTTATGGGGAGGTGGCTCGCCCAAAAAAACTGAAAGTGAAAGCACAGGATGAGAAGGGGTTAAGTTTTGAAATAGAGGCAGAGGGTTTATTTGCAAGGGCTATTTGCCATGAGGTTGACCATTTAAACGGTGTTTTATTTATTGATAAAGCAAAAAATATAATTGAGGAAAAAAAGGATGAGGCATAATTATGAAAATAGTTTTTATGGGTACTCCTTCTTTTGCTGTGCCTTCATTAAAAGTTTTAATTGAAAATAATTATGATGTGATAGCAGTAGTTACGCAAAAAGATAAGCCTAAAGGGCGTAAACAACTAATTACACCGCCAGAAGTTAAAGTAGAGGCGTTAAAATATGGAATTCCTGTTTTTCAGCCTGAAAAGGTTAGACAAGAGGACTTTATAAGAGAATTGGAAGAATTAAGACCTGACCTTATTGTGGTAGTTGCCTTTGGGCAGATACTTCCAGTAAGGGTTTTAAAAATACCTTTTATAGGTTGTATTAATGTCCACGCGTCCCTTCTTCCCAAATACCGGGGAGCTGCACCTATACAGTGGGCGATAATTAACGGTGAAGAAGAAACGGGCGTTACTACAATGTGGATGGATGAGGGCATGGATACGGGCGATATTTTTATGCAAGAAAGGATAAAAATAAAGGAGTATTGGACCAGTGAAGACTTAGCCCTTGAGCTTTCTAAAATTGGAGCTGAACTTTTATTAAAAAGTATAAAGGAGATTGAAAAAGGAAATATTTTAAAAATTCCTCAAAACAATGCAGAGGCTACTTATGCCCCAATTCTAAAAAAGGAGCACGGATTAATATCTTGGGGTAAGAGTGCAAAAGAAATATATAATTTAATCAGAGGAACTTATCCTTGGCCTGGCGCTTATACTTACTTAAAAGGACAGGAAGTAAAGATATGGAAAGCCCGATACATGGAGGACTTAAGCGGAGGACCGGGTAAAATAATAAAAATCGTAAAAAATGAAGGAATCCTTGTCGGTACAGGTAATGGAGCTTTATTAATAACTGAGATTCAGGCATCCGGTGGCAAGAGAATGAAAGCCTTTGATTATGTATTAGGGCATCCTCTTTCAGAAGGTGATGAGTTTGGAAAATGAAAAACATAAGGTAAATCCCCGCGAACTTGCCCTTCAGGTGCTTTTAAAAGTGGAAAAGGGATCATATTCCAATTTAGAATTAAATGCTCAATTTAAAAAGGGTATAGACCCGCAGGACAAAAACCTTGCAGCAGAATTGGTATATGGAGTTATAAAAAACCGAATTCGTATAGATTATATTATCTCTAAAATTTCAAATACGTCGATAAACAAATTGGATGATTTTATTTTGAATATTTTGCGCATAGGGGTTTATCAAATAATATTTCTTGATAAAATACCTCCTTATGCTGCCGTCAGTGAATCGGTAAACCTTGCAAAAAAATATAGAAAATTTTCGGCGAGTTTTGTTAATGCTGTTTTGAGAAATATTATAAGAAAGCTTGGTGAAATTGAATACCCTGATGAAAAAAATGAGCCTGAAAGGTTTTTAAGTGTGTACTATTCCTTCCCAAGATGGATGGTGACGAGATGGGTTGAACTTTTTGGATTTGAGTTTACAAAACAACTTTTACAGGCCTTGAACGAAAAACCAAAACTTTGCGTGAGGGTAAATACTTTAAAGATTGGGATAGAGGAATTGCAGAAAATACTTATAGAAGAAGGGTATGAAGTAAGCAAAGGACTTTACCTTGAAGAAGCAATATATTTTTCAAAAGCTCAGGATTTTGCAGAGTCTGAAAATTTTAAAAAAGGTTATTTTCAGCCTCAAGATGAGGGTTCTCTTTTGGTTGTAAGGGCTTTGGGAGTTCAAAAAAATGATAAAGTTTTGGATGCTGCGGCAGCTCCGGGAGGAAAAACTACGTATATTGCACAGATAATGGAAAATAAAGGAGAGATAGTAGCTTGGGATTTACATCCGCATCGATTGGAGCTTATTAATAAACTTTGCGAAAGGTTAGGGGTTACAATTGTTAAAACAGAACAAAAAGATGCAGGAGAACTTGATGAAAAATTAATTGGTTATTTTGACAGGGTTTTATTGGATGCTCCCTGTAGTGGATTAGGAGTCATTAGAAGAAAGCCAGATATAAAGTGGTCAAAGAAGGCTGAAGATATTCTTTCTTTAAGAAGCGAACAACAAAAATTGTTAAAAACCTGTTCCAATTACGTAAAACCCGGAGGTATAATTGTTTACAGTACATGCACCATAGAACCTCTTGAAAATGAGGATGTGATTTATTCTTTTTTGTCGGAAAATAAAAATTTTCAGCTTGATGATTTGAAACCTTTTTTGCCCGAAAAGTTGCATAAATATATAAAGGATAAAGGCATGCTGCAGACTTATCCAAATATTCATGGGATAGATGGTTTTTTCATTGCGAGGATAAAAAGAATTGAATAATTGGAGGATTTACTTTATGGATAAAAAAAATCTCAAAGCAATGGATTTAAACGAGCTGACTGATTATATCAAGAACATAGGGGAAAAGGAATTTCGGGCAAAGCAGATATTTAGGTGGATTTATAAAGGTGTTTCTAATTTTGAAATGATGAGCGATCTTCCAAAAAATCTTATTTCCAAGTTAAAAGAAGATGCATATATAGGTGAAATCAAAATCATAAAAAGGGTGGATTCAAAAAAAGATAATACTTCAAAGTTTCTTTTCCTTTTAGAGGACGGAAACATTATAGAAAGTGTAAAAATGGAATACAGCTATGGCACAAGTGTTTGTGTTTCGAGCCAAGTAGGATGTGCTATGGGATGTGCTTTTTGCGCTTCAACCATAGGAGGGCTGGTTAGGAGCTTAGAGGCTTGGGAAATGGCTGATCAGGTTCTACAGATAGAAAAACAAATAAATAAAAAGGTAGGGCACGTGGTAGTTATGGGTAGCGGGGAACCTCTTTTAAATTATAGGGAATTGATTAAGTTTTTAAAGATATTAAATGATCCTCTTGCATTTAACATAAGTTATAGGAAAATTACAGTTTCTACTTGCGGCGTGGTGCCAAAGATTTATAAGCTTGCTGAAGAAAATATACCTATTACCCTTTCGATTTCTCTACATGCTCCTTTTGATGATTTGAGAGATGAATTGGTGCCGATTAATAAAAAATATAATATTACCCAATTGCTTGAAGCCTGCAAGTTTTATATAATGAAAACAAAAAGGCGAATAAGCTTTGAATACATTCTAATTTCAGGAGTTAATGATAGTGAAAGATGTGCTAAAAAACTTGTAAGCCTTTTAAAAGGGATGCTCTGCCATGTTAACCTAATTCCTTTGAACCCTGTTAAAGAAAAATTATACGAAAGAAGCGATCCGAGGGAAATAAAAAGATTTGAGAACATTTTAAGGGAAAACAATATTCCGGTAACTGTTAGAGCAGAAATGGGTGCAGATATAGATGCAGCATGTGGCCAGCTGAGGAGGAGTTTCTTAAAAGAGGTGGAAGGATGATTTTTTCAGGGAAAACAGATAAAGGAAGGCTAAGACCAAATAACGAAGATGCTTTTTTTATGCCAGGAAATTTAGAAGAACCCTTGATTTTTATAGTAGCTGATGGAATGGGCGGTCATAACGGTGGGGAAGTTGCAAGCCAAATAGCAGTAGAAGAAATATCCTCCTATATTTATAGAAATAGAGAAAAATTTAATGAAGAAGAGGAAATCAAAAAAATAATAAGAGAGGCTATTTACCATGCAAATCAAAAAATATTGGAGAAAGCATCTTCGGATATAGAGTGCTCAGGTATGGGCACTACTTCTACTTTGGCAGTTGTATTTTGCAATAAACTTTATATTGGGCATATCGGAGACTGCAGGCTTTATCTAATCAGAGGTGAAAATATCACTCAACTTACAAAAGATCACTCCTTAGTTTGGGAACTGATGGAGCAGGGCAAGATCAATTTTGAAGAGATGAAACTACATCCTATGAAACATATAATTACAAAGGCTTTGGGTATACAAGATTGTCCTGAACCGGATATTTTAACCCTTTTTTTAGAAAAAGGTGATATAATAATAATTTGCAGTGATGGATTAACCGCAATGCTCTCTGATATGGAAATAAAGGATATAGCATTAAAGTATAAAAATCCTGAAACCATATCTCAAATCCTTGTGGATTTAGCAAACGATAGAGGCGGATACGATAATGTAACTGTTGTGACTATTTTAGTCGATTAAATGGAGATGATAGGTTGATGTTAGGTAGAAAATTGGGTAATAGATATTTAATTTTAGAAGAAATCGGCGGGGGCGGCATGGCTATAGTTTATAAAGCCAAATGCACCCTGTTAAATAGATTGGTTGCGGTTAAAGTATTGAGGCCAGAGTTTTCTAATGATGATGAGTTTGTATTGAGGTTTAGGCGAGAAGCTCAAGCGGCAGCAAGTTTATCACATCCCAATATAGTAAGTATTTATGATGTAGGAAAAGAGGACGCAGTACATTATATAGTTATGGAATATGTTGAGGGGAAAACATTAAAACAGATAATAAAAGAGGAAGGTTCATTACCTGCGCCTTTGGTTTTAGAAATTGCAAAGCAAATATGTGATGCAATAGAATGTGCCCATAAAAATAAAATAATTCACAGAGATATAAAACCTCATAATGTAATAATTACTCCAGAAGGTAGGGTGAAGGTTACTGATTTTGGTATAGCTCGTGCTATAAATTGTTCTACAATTACCAATAGCGGAGGGATGGTAGGTTCGGTTCACTACTTTTCTCCTGAACAAGCAAAAGGGGATTTTACCGATGAACGATCTGATATATATTCCTTTGGAGTTCTTTTATATGAGGCTTTTACAGGAAGGCTTCCCTTTACAGGAGAAAGTCCTGTATCTATTGCTTTAAAACATTTACAAGAAAAGCCTACTTCGATTTCAAAAATATTGCCGGGTTTTCCCTATTATATAGAGGAAATAGTAAATAAATGCTTAGAAAAACTGCCTGGTGATAGATATCAGACCATTACTGAGTTGAAAAAGGACATAATTAAAGCTCAAAAGAAATTAGAAGAAACCGGCTATATAGTGCCCGAAGCGGAAAAAACGTTGATTTTTAAAGGTACTGAGGAAGGAGAAAAAATTAAAGAAAGTTTAAAAACTTTTAGGAAAAAAAGGAATTATTTTCGCGGTATTTTAATATTTATTGGGCTAATTGTTTTATTTATTGCTTTTTCCTATCTTGGTATGTATATAGCAAAGCAGTATTTTGATGTCCCTGAGGTAACTGTACCTAATGTAATAGGCTTAACAGAAGAAGAGGCGGCAAAAAAACTTGCTGAAAAGAATTTAAAGTATGAAGTAACTGAGAGGGTATTTTCTAATGCGCCAGTAGGGCAGGTTGTAGATCAGGAACCAAAAGGGGGAGAAGTTGTAAAAATTAATCATCCTCCAATAAGCCTTGTAATAAGCAAAGGGCCTCGAACTTTTCAGGTACCAGCGTTAATAGGGCTTACAGAAACCGAAGCAATAAACCTCATCACTTCTTCAAATTTTAAAGTAGGGCAGATTCAGCGTGTAAATTCGTCTGAATATCCTCAAGGAGTTGTTATTGATCAAAATCCAAGAGAGGGATTATTATTGCCTGAAAACACCGAAATAAATATTACTATAAGCTTAGGGCCTGAAGCCCAAAAGGTTATTGTGCCTTATTTAATAGGTAAGAGTTTGGATGAAGCTCGAAAAGAGATTCTTTCTGATAATTTGACCATTGGGAAAGTTGAATATAAACAATCAGAATTTGATAAAGATATTGTATCTGACCAATATCCAAAACCGGGAACGGAAGTAGATAATGGTACGCCTGTTAATCTTACGATAAGTTCGGGTAAGGAAGAAACTAAAAAATTCAATTTATCAATACCCCTTCCACAAAAGGAAGGAGAATTTACAGTTAAGGTAGTGGTATCTGATAAAAACGGTAAGAGGACTGTATATGAGAGTAAGCACACTTCAAAGGATAGCCCACTTCTTGTACCTATAGAAGGTACAGGAACGATTGATATAGAAGTATGGATTGAAGGTGAATTGTGGTATAAAAGCAGTTTTTAAGGCCTTAAAAAAGGAGGAATATTTTTGGCTAAGGTAGCTCCCTCAATATTATCAGCAGATTTTGCTAATTTGGAAAAAGAAGTTAAAAAAGTTGAAGCTTTCGGCGTAGATTTTATTCATATAGATGTTATGGATGGCCATTTTGTGCCTAATATTACTATGGGTCCTTGTGTAATAGAAAGTTTGAGGAAGGTCACAAGTATCCCCTTTGATGTTCACCTTATGATTGAAAAACCAGAAAAATATATTAAAGATTTTGCTAGTGTAGGGGCAGACCTTATTACAATTCACTGCGAAGCTACTTGTCATATTCACAGGGCGTTACAAGAAGTAAAAAAATATGGGGTAAAGGTTGGCGTTGCCCTTAATCCTGCTACACCTCTTTGTTTTATTGAAAATATTCTTGAAGAAGTGGATTTAGTCCTAATAATGTCTGTGAATCCGGGTTTTGGTGGTCAAAACTTTATAAGAAGTTCATTGAAAAAGATTTCTTCTCTAAAAAAAATTATATTGGAAAATAATTACAATATAAAAATAGAAGTTGATGGGGGTATAAATGAAAATAATGCTGTAGAAATTGTCAAGGCAGGAGCTGATATCCTCGTGGCTGGTTCTGCAATTTACAAAAGTGAGAATCCTGGTGATATAATTAAAAAATTAAAAATGATAAATTAAAATAAATTTAAATATTATTTCATAAGAATGATTAAAATTTCCCCGGAAATAATTTTCCGGGGGTTTTTTGTGTCAGATAGAATAGTAGCTGAATATAATATATTGTACTGGATACATAAACTGTAGAAACCCGGGGGTGATCGGGTGACATGGAACTTTAAATTTAAGTATTTCAGGTTCAAGAAGATTATAGGCTATATTACTGTTGGTTTTGGTATTTCCCTTTTTATTGTTTTTCTTCCTCACTGGATTTGGATGTTATTCTTTGGAGCACTATTAATATGGTTTGGCATTAATGTCATAAATAATTAAATAAATGTGGGGGGATAAAATGAGAATTTATGTCATAAAGCTTCCTAAAAGGATAGGTAGTATAGTAAAAAAAGTAATAAAGATTTTCTCAAGGGATAAATCTTAAAATTTTGAAAATGTAAAAATCAACTATAATAAAAATTAATAATAGATAAGTAAAAAAAAAAAAAAAAAAAAAAAAAAAAAAAAAAAAAAAAAAAAAAAAAAAAAA
>NZ_JBNATW010000041.1:0-16460 GCF_049701175.1 Thermovenabulum sp. | reverse complement strand
TACATTTTTTCTGCTTTTTCCTCCTTTTTGACCTAAAAATATTTTACACTATCATAATGGATTGAAGAAATTTTTTCTTCACAATAACTACACAATTCCTTTATTCAGTTTTCAAATACCCCCTGTATATTTAGACTTGTAAAACAAAATTTTTTATGGAGGTGTTCTAAATGAAAAGAGGAATAGCTTTATTAACTATTGCGCTGGTTCTTGTAGTAAACTCAGCCGTTTTTGCCGCAACAACCTCTACAACTACTAATTCGTCCTCTGCTATCACTACTACGACTTTGAAAATGGCAAGAGGGTATGGTGCTCAATTTATGGCATCAATTGTGGCCAAGCTTACAGGTCTTACCGTTGATGAGGTTGTAAACTTAAGATCACAGGGTCAGACTTTCTACCAAATAGCCTTATCAAAAGGTGTGACAGCTGAAAAATTTAAAGAGGCTGTGTACCAAGAAAAAGCTGCTTTGGTAGACCAAAAAGTGAAAGATGGCATCATTACAAAAGAACAGGCAGATGCAATAAAGGCACATATGAAATCACGAATTGATAGCTGTAATGGTCAGGGTTATGCAAATAAACCTCAAGCTGGATTTGGTATATTTGGTAAAGGTATTGGCAAGGGCATAGGTGCTGGACGAAGACAAGGTATGAGAGCTTTTGGCATGAGTAGATAAGTATTTGGGACTTAGCAGGGTAAAAATACCCTGCTAAGTCTTTTATTAAGGAATTATTAAGGAAGGGGGAATTTACTTTGAAGAGATCTACAACTAAAAATGGAATCAATAAATATTTCAGGCTTTTTTCTCAAATATTGTTTTTTACTGTTATTCTAATTACTGCAATAATTCACTCTCTGGCCGAAAAAGGAATAGAAGTTAAAATACCTTTTTTCTCTAATGCATCATTACATAGTTTATGTCCATTTGGCGATGTGGTCTCAGTTATAAGCTTATAACTGAAGGAAGTTTTGTTCAAAAAATTCACGAATCGTCATTTGTGTTGTTAGCTATTGTAATTATTTTGTCAATTCTCTTTGGTTCGGTATTTTGCGGCTTTATATGTCCATTTGGCTCAGTGCAAGAATGGATAGGTAAGTTAGGTAAGATAATTTTTAAAAAGAGGTTTAATAAATTTATTCCTTCAAAATATGACAGATATTTTAGATACTTTAGATATATTGTACTTTAATAGGTTGTATATATAACAGCTAAAACAGGTAAATTGGTTTTTACAAATATTGATCCTTATCATGCATTATTTACCTTTTGGACTGGTGAAGTAGCCATACAAGCTTTGATTTTTCTCATAGTCATAATTATACTTTCTTTTATTGTTGAAAGACCTTTTTGCAAATATTTTTGTCCGCTCGGTGCTTTTATCGGGTTGTTCAATCTAATAAGAATATTTAAAATCAAAAGAATTCCTTCTTATTGTATATCATGTAAAAAATGCAATAGTGTTTGCCCTATGAATATTGATGTGTATAGTAAAGAGGTTATTAATGATCCTCAATGCATAACATGTTTACAATGTTCATCAGAAATTAGTTGTCCTGTTGAAAATACTATCATCTTTGAAACAAGGAGAGGGATTAAAGATGAGGATAAACATTAAATTTTTAGTCATTTCAATTTTGGTTATTGTCTTTGTTGGAATAGGTATAAGCAATATTGCGGGAATATGGAAAACGCAATCAGCAAAAATTCCGATTTATGACCCAATCGATATAAAAGGCTCATATACTTTTAGTGATGTTAGCAAATATTTTGAAATACCTATTGATGATTTAACAAAAGCGTTTGGTTTGGACATTTCAAAAGCAAAAAATTTTAAGTGTAAAGATGTGAAAACTTTAAATACTGCTCCCTCGGAACCAGCTTTAAATATAGATTCTGTTAGGTATTTTGTGGCATTTTACAAGGGGATAAAAATAGATTTAAATGGCGATGTGTATTTGCCCAGTTTAGCAAAAGATATAATAATTAATAAAGGCAACCCCTTGAAAGAGCAAATAGAATATCTTAATAAGCACTTAGTAAAAATTGAGCAATAGTTAAGTATATATAATTGTGTTAATATATTAAAACAGCAAAAATACTATTAAATCAGGTGTTAGATGAGCATAGAAGTAAGCTTTTAGGCTATGGATGTTTTAGAAGCTGGATTTGAAGATGCTATAGCGGTATTAGAGCTTGCAGAGCGTTATCGTAAAAGACTTAGAACCACAAATAGCTTAGAACGGTGAAACGAAGAAATTCGCCGGCGTTAAAAGTATAACGATATTCCCTAACCGGGAATCAGCTATCCCCCTAATCAGAGCCTTACTAATGGAACAAGATGAAAAATAGGCTTCTGGCAAAAAGTACTTGGATATGCCGGAAGCCCTTGGAGTCAAGAACGTGCAAAGCTCAGTGGTAGCGTGTCCTGAACCTCTAAAGGGTTAAAGGTGGTATAATTATACCAATTCGTGGTGTTAGATAACCTTTTTCTAACCAGAGGGATTTTTCACAAAATTTGGACTTGAACGATTACTTCACCACCCCAAATTTTAGGTGCATTGCTTCTTGCCTCTTTTGATACTAATTGGTTGATAGATAATTGTTAGATAAATGTCTTGGCGGTCTTTTTACCATTCTTAATTTACAGTAATCATTTCTCCTGGTTTAAGTATAACGACATCAGTACCAGTTTTGTTCTCAACCTTTTTCTTAAATTCCTCCGGATCCTTTTTTATAATGTCAAAGGTGTTATAGTGCATAGGAACAACTATCTTAGGTTTTAAGAATTCCACGGCTTTCACGGCATCATCTATACCCATAACGAAATTGCCACCGATAGGTAGCATTGCCACATCTAATGAAGTCTTCTCCCCTATAAGCTTCATATCACCAAAAAGGCCCGTATCTCCAGCATGGTAAATAGTCTTCCCCTCAATCCCAATCAGGAATCCACAGGGACTACCCATGTAAATTATATTATCCCCTTCTATATATCCAGAACCGTGCATCGCTGGTGTAAGCTGTAGCCAACCAAAATCAAAGGTATAATCTCCTCCTATATGCATTGGATGGACCTTTGCACCCTTAGATTGGCAATATGTAGCAAGCTCGTATGGAGCAATTATCGTGGCATTATTAGCCTTCGCTATTTCTAAAGCATCGCCAAAATGGTCTCCATGTCCATGTGTAATAAGTATATAGTCTACCTCCACCTGTTCAGGGCTTATATTAGCTTGAGGGTTGTTTTTAAGCCAAGGGTCTATAATAATTGAAAACTTTGATGAGCTTATTTTAAAACACGCGTGACCATAAAATGTTATTTTAACCATTTACATGCCTCCTTTCGGAAAAGTATCCTGATTAATATTCTATAATAAAAATTTATTTTATAGCAAAACTAATCAACATTGTGCGGGTCAATATTTAGCCAGCCGGGTGCACATAATAAATGCGAGCGACAAAAATACACTCGCATTTCACAATTTTTCTGCCTTGGCGAAATAGCGCTGAAGCAGTAAAATTACCGCCACACCTATTACCCCACCCAGCAGAGCCGTAATTAGCTGCGGAAGAGTAAAAGCCTGAACCACCAGCGCAGGTACTTTAATGCCTAAACCTTTAAGAATGTATTTAGCTGAAATGGAGAGCCACACGTATTTCATTACCGCTGCCAGTGGTACTCCTATTACTGCATTCTTTTGAGAGGAATAAAGCCAAACGTAGAGAGCATTGCCCACAATAATAAAAGGAATCATAGGCGGGAACTTTAGGATGCCGACTAAAAAAGCAATAACGGGGGTTAAAAGGCCAATGGATATGCCCGAAAACAATCCCACAGTGCCTGTTCCGATCACCAGCATGGCATTCACAAGAGAGCCCGTTATAAGCTGAGGCATCTTGAGGAACTGCACAACCAAGGTTATCGCTAATAAAAGAGCAGTTCTAATCAAAGATTTTGTCTCGAATTTCATAATCTCTTCTCCCTTCGCTTCAGAATGTTTCCTCACGTCAGGATAATTATATTTTAATATTACATCATATTACCAGATATTTCAATAAAAAACCTTATTTGGTTTCACGTCAAGTATCAAGTATTTTAAGGTTTTTTATTTAAATTTTATTTAAAAAAGACTAAAGACTTGTATATATTTTATTCAAGCTATTTCCCTATTTCTGTAGTTATATCAAACCCCAGGTTCTGAAGTATTTTCGGGAGTTCATTTAAAATCCAGTGAAATTTTTGAGTGGTGTATTTTTCAATGGAAACTAATTAGTTACATATTCTTTCTCTTAGTCCCCAACAGTTTTGCTTTTCAGTCTCTTCGCCATATTTTCCGGAATCAAGAAAACATCTTAGTTTTTCAGCTACCTGTTTTCCCATAACTTCTCCAGCATGAATACACTCCTTAACCCGATAAAACTCATACCACCTTACATCTCCTACATCGGGTTTTAACATAAAATAATGCTTATTAGCTATTGTTGTAAGCTTAGAAACTTCTTTAGGGTGGTCACACAATTCCAGTGTATTATCTATAATGTTTATAATTTCAAATTGTGAATTTTTAATAAAACGAACAATTTTTTTAGAAGACATACTCTTTAATCGTTTCCATATTTTTTCCAAACTGGAAGTTTGATCCACTTTCGAACTAACATCAACAGCGATAACAATATCTGCCCCGGCCTCCATTACTGCCAGTATGGGCACAGGGGTGGTAACCGAACCATCCACCAAAAGTCTTTTCCCTGACTTAATTGGAGAAAATAAACCAGGTATGGCTATGCTGGCTCGTAAGGCCTTAGCCACCAATCCTTTATTTATACGCACTTCTTCTCCAGAAATGATATCAGTAGCAATAACAATTAAAGGTTTTTTCAACTGTGCAAACTCTTTTCCCTTTGTTAATATTTCAAAATACTTTTCAATTTTGTTTCCAGCTATTATGCCTTGACGGGGTAGAGTAGGGTCAAAAAGGTTAAGCAACCATCGCCACCGCATTTGCAGAGCCATATCCTCCAATTCTTCGATCCGGTAACCTGTAGCATATGCTGCGCCTACTACTGCCCCCATGCTAGTCCCCGCAATAACATCAATCGGTATATTTGCTTCATGCAACGCTTTGAGCACACCTATGTGAGCACAACCTCTAGCACCGCCGCTCCCCAAGGCTATTCCAATACATGGCTTTACTTTAAAATTCTGCTTTTTATTCATGTTTTTCGCCTCCACTGCCGCTACAAATTCTTTAACATTTGATCAATTTGACTAAACAGTTTTGCATTCAAATCCTCCAAGATTTCTTGCCTGGGTCGTTGAACCTTTTTTAAAGTCCATGGTGCAGCAATTTGCATGTAAATTTTACCACGGCGTGGGATAATAGACGGCACAACGGGCACGCCTGTCTTCAAAGCGAGATAGGCCCACCCAGGTTGAAAAGGGCACAGTCCATCATGGTTACAAACCCGACCCTCAGGAAAAAGCGCAAGAGTTTTCCCTTGCTCCAATACCCGCAAGGCAGCCCTTATCCCAGCCAACTCATTACTCTCGTTTTGCACTGGTACAGCACCTATTGAGCTTAAAAATGATCCGACTATCGGCAATCTGCAAGCAACTTCCCATCTTAAACTGTTCAAAGTGATACTCCTTTTTTCAGTCAATAAAACAACATTATGTCTTAAAATTTGCCTACCTTTAAAAAACGAACTTCCCCTTTTGCTCCTTTAGGTTTACCTAAACAAGCAATATTAACATCTGTTGTTGACCTTGCAAAATCTTGGGTTTTTGTAAAGCATGAAATATTAGTTGTCTTCTCTAAAATTTACATTAATTTCAAAACTCAATATACCCAAAAGACCAAAAAACTTGTCAAAATAAAAAGATCGTAGATTAAATCTGTGACCAACATCAAGCTAAAGCGTCATTAAGAAAATCCGAAAGCATTCCCTTTTCATAATCCGAAAGGTCAGCAAGCGACTTCAAATACCGTCCGACTAATTCGGTTAGCCCACCCCCTATCTCATGATTCATCGTTTGAATAACAGTACCCAGGACGGTTCCTATAAATATTATGATGCGCATTTCATTGGTAGGTGCGTTTTGCATTAGGCTTTTTATCAACATTTCCGTTCTCCCACCCAATTTTTTAAGATACACAATAAATAAACCTATGACATATGCCCCAAAAGTTACTCGAACCTGAACTTTTGGAATTTCCTCCAGCATTTTTTGCACAGCATCGCTAATGCTGTGACTTTTTAAGCTGTTTAGCAGCTCAAGTACCTTTGTCTTTATTTTATTCCACTCATCAATATTTATTTCTTTTACACGTTTTTCTTCAAATAAGTTTATAGCTTTATTAGTCGGTAAAAAAACAATTTGGGAACGTCCCATTTCTTTAGAATTTACTGTATAATCACGTGTAAGGTAGCCAAGTTTTTCTAATTCTTTCAATACGTCGTATGCTGTCCATTTGCTGACACCAAGTGCATTTGCTATTGTTTCGTAGTGAACTGGAACATTTGTTTTTTGGAATAGATCAATTAATTTCTCTAGAAATTGCTTGCGTCGTTCGGTCAAAATCACACGAACTACCCCCAAAAAACCAAAAATAATTTATGAATATTATTGTAATCTCAATATTAAATTATGTCAAGAATTGGAACACTCTTGTCTGTGTCAATATTTAGTAGGTAACTTTTTAAAAAATTTTTTACCTCTCTGCTTAAGATTAACTTTATAATTAGTATTTGCAATATTTAACATTAATGTTAAATTATTACAATACTACTGTATAAAAAGCATTATCATATTAAGGCTGTTAGCAGGCTTAATTTAGCGTATAAAACGCCTTTTGCCTTTATCCTTTACCTATCGTTCTTGTGTTTAAATAATGGCAAAAGGATTTATATGCGTTAATTCCTTTAAGAAATACTTTACCCAGGGACTACCGGCAAAAGGCCCTTTTAAAGCTAGCAAGGATACTCTAAGCCATTTTTCTATATATTCTGCCCTATAATTCTTTTCTAATTTTGTTTGTACTACCTTCTTCAATTTCTGCTGGTTCACAGGCCAACGCAAGGTATGGTCTTCTATCTTCCCATGTAAAATTTTTGCAGAAGGGTGACGTAAAAATTCTTCAATGATAAGTTTATTTATAACCTATTGAGATACACGCAAAAAAGTGCTATACTAAATTACGTGGAGGTGATATTGTGAAAAAGACACAGAATATTACATTATCATTACCTAAGGATTTATTACAAAAGGTAAAGCATATAGCTATAGATAAGCAAACATCTGTATCTGGCCTTTTAACTAAAACATTAGAAGAAATAGTTAAAAAAGAAGATTTATATGAAAAAGCAAGATTACATCATATTGCTATATTAGAAAATAATATTGATTTAGGGACAGAAGGTAAAACTAATTGGAATAGAGAGGATTTGTATGAGAGATAATTTTGGTTTACAGTTTGTTGATACAAATGTTTTGGTTTATGCTCACGACGCATCTGCAGGCAGAAAACATGAAATTGCAAAAGAATTATTAAAAGAGTTGTGGGACACAAGAAAGGGGTGTCTGAGTACTCAGGTTCTCCAAGAGTTTTACGTAACTATTACAAAAAAGGTAAAAAAGCCATTATCTCCTTTGCAAGCGTCACAAATTATTTCAGATCTTGGGTTTTGGAAATTGGATATGCCTGATGTCGGCGATATACTTGAAGCAATACAAATATCTCAGCGTTATATGATTTCATTTTGGGATTCTCTTATAATTTGTAGCGCAATAAATCTTGATTGCGATGTAATATGGAGTGAGGATTTAAATCCAGGTCAGTATTTTGATAAAATAAAAGTGGTAAATCCATTTTTGTAAATTAATGCCTCAGACAAAAGAATCGTCCCCGTGTATCACGTAATTAGTTGCAAAGAAGGTAGAGGTATCGAAGGCCTTTATCCTTGTTTAAAAGAAGGACAGACAATTGCACTTCTTGGCGGCTTAACCCCTTAATTTTGGACAATTTGACTTAAAAAACGTGTCATACCTTTATTTTCTTTCAAAGCTGTACTTGTATTTCAGTAAATTGTATATTTTTTTAATTTCATAAAAATCATTTCTACAAAAAAAAAAAAACGAGAATCCCTTCTTTCAAGGATTCTCTTTTTATTTTAAAATACCTTACCGCTAAAAGTTATATTGCGAATTTATAAAATTGATTTATAGCTATATTTCCTTTTATTATTCAATATTTCGACATTTTTCTATCATACATGCATTCCCAAATCTGTTTTTGAATTACATGCACGATGTTGTGGATAACTGATTTATTTTGAAACAACAAAATAACTCTCATTGGAGTTTCTTTGCCTTGGTTTTAAAGTAATCTAACTATTTTACGTTATTTTGTTACCATGGTAATAACGTTTGTTACCAAACTTTGTGAAATTTTTCTCTTAAATTCTGATTTTTGGTAACATAGTTTGTTCTTCCACTAAACTTTCTATATTACCTTTTTGATCATTTTTACCAGTTTACTATTATCATTCAGTATTTTCCTTGCAATTTTTATAAAGTCTTTATACCAGTGAGCTAAAAAGATTGGAAGATAGTGAAGCAAGAAAAAGAGAAAGGCTCTTGAAAAAATCTGGCTTTTACACAATAAAAACATTTGCCGATTACATCTTTGATGAAATAAAGCTATCGTAGGGACTTACACCACAGGACCTGAAAGATTGTAAGTTTATCGAAGAGAAGCGAAACCTTATTCTTTACGACAATATATGAACCGGGAAAACCCATCTGGCTACTGCAATTGGAGGAGAGGCTTGCAAAAAGGGATTAAACGTAAGATTTTTCCACACTGCTGCATTGGTAAACAAGCTTAGGAGAAGCCAGGAAATACAGATAACAATAGCCACAATTGACTGAATAATATACTATAATTAATTACCTTTTGCTCTTTGATGGTCAAAGCTATCGGATAAAGCGGTTACTTATGCAGCAATTAAGTTAATATAAAAAATTCCTCTCTGTTGCCCGGGGAAAAATCTTTTTATAATTGGGAAATTCCTTCTTATATATAAAAACTCTTTTCTATTTAAAAAAAGTTATTATTCAAGAGATTCCAATAAATTATTAAGATAATTGCGATTAATTGCACTTCCAAGAACTGTATACTTAGTTCCATTTATTACTATATCACCTTCATTAAAAGCTATAAACCCTCCTTGACCATAATAAAAATTAATATTTCGATTGGTTGTTATAGAAAATTTCTACCATAAAAACATTGTCAAGATTAAAACCCAGTGCTTCATCAATATTTTTTACTCTTGAGTCGTATAAATTTTTCATTATTACATTTGGCCGGATGGTTTTTTATCGTCCGACCATTTAAATAAGTCATTTTTCACAATTGGGATTAGTTTAATTTCCTTTCATTGCTCCCGGGATAATTTTTACACCACTAAGTGACACTTGCTTAAATAATCAGAGATTATTTTTAAATATTTCTATTTTATATTTTTTTCTCAAATTATTTTTGTATTGTTCAAAATATAAATGCGCTTTTTCTGGATCTTTTTTATCATTTTCAGGCATTGAAGATAAAATTTTTGCTTTTAATTTGCCAATTGATAAATATTTTTGATATATTGGGATAAGCTGGTTCCAATATTCATCTTCACTAATCCCTAAACCTTTGATATATTGTCTTAAATTATTTTCCGTTTTTAAAAATTCTTCCCTATCGGCAACCTGCAATTTGCCTGCTAATATTTCATTCGTTATTTTTCTGGTCTCCTCCATATATTCTTTAGCTTCTGCATAAGAGACTTCTAACCCTTGGGATTTAGCTTCTTGATATAAAACTTCATTATCTATTAATCTTTCAAGAATTTGCTGCGGGCTTAATTTTTGAGGAACTGGAATAAAAATATTTCCATCATCAAACTGTTTCTGATCTTCATACTTCTGCACTTGATACTTATATTTTTGTTGTTCAAATAATAACGCTATATTAAAGTCGTTTTGAGTAATTTCCTTTCCATTTATTTTAGCAATTACTTCCTTATTTATGTTATTTTTTAAAAAAGTAGCTAAAAAAACTGTTAATAAGAAAACTGCACTAAATATAAACCATTTTGTATTTCTAAAAATCATTTCATCAACCCCTCTTAATCTTAACTATTATTTCCTACCTTGTTCATACTTTATTCTGCAGTAGTTTATACATAAGCTTTCTTGCCGTTAAATTCTAAACTCAAAATAATCAGTTGTTAAATTAAACACCATCAAGATCTTTTTCTGTCAATGCCTTTCTAAGATCATCATACCATTTTACAAATTCATTTACTACTTCCTTATCCTTTATATCATATTTTTCATATTCATTGTCTTTATGGACATACAGCTCTAAAACATCTTTTTAATCATTATAAAATAATTTTTCGTCTTTGGGAAACCACGTATTAAATATCATTTCTCTTAATAATTTTTTTACTATCCACAAATTCCAAAGAACTTAAATCTACTTTTTTAAATATTTTTTCAAATAAAACAGATAAATTTCCTTTCCATTCAATATCTCTACTAACTAGTTTATCATACTTACTATATCTGCGTACATTAAAATTTAAAGTTATCCGTCAAAGGGCCTTCAAAGGCCATAGATTCTTCATTGTTTAAATCATCATTTTGATCGCTATTAGAATTACTTATGATTAAAATTTAATATAACAATTACAGCAATATATTTAGGCTTTAAAACTATTTTATCTACTGCCTATTACCATGGAATTATACAGCTATAAGTCGCCAATTAAATAAACTTTTTTACCAAATAATGGTTTTTGATATTATTTTATCTAAATTAGATTTAATTATCAATGCCTTTTGCTCGAAAAATCAAAAAATTACTATTGAGATCATAAACAGTCTTGAAAATCTCCGATGAAGATGATGCAGAAGTTCTATTTATTAAAAAACATATTCAAACCATAATCTCCTAATTTAGAGTAAAAGAAGGTAGACAGGTATCTTCCTCACTTTAAACTCCACTTCCTTAATCCTATGAAAATTGCCTAACTGGAAATGGTGATTGATTGAGATCTGGTTGTGAACTAAACTCAGTTATTTCCCAAAAGAAAAAATTCATGCGAAGTAATAAAAAAATCTCCCGGCATCTGGGAGATAATAAGCCGTTATAAATCCCATTATTATAAAAATTGTAATGAGTTTTTATTTTTAAACCTTTGATAAAATTTTCAGTTAATTACTGAGACTCACACATCAAAAAACTTAATATTACCATTCCCGGACTCGCTTATATATTCGCTATTATAGAAAATTGTTCTAAACACTTGCTATTTAAGAATATCGGATTCATTCTTGCCAGCATCAGGAACAAAAAGCGATTGACCAAGTTTTTCTTTACCAAATTCACCTATCACTTTTTGAGTCTCAGGACTCACCATAAATTCTACAAAGGCCTTTGCACCCTCTACATTAATCATCTTAGCAGCATTTGGGTTATTTTGCCTTACATATTCCGGATTTGTCTGCATAACATGATATATATTAAGCAATTCTTTGTCGCCTTCTTTTAATATAATAAGTCGAAGTTTTTCCTTCTTCATTAAATAAGTCGCTCTATCAGTAAGAGTATAACCACCTTTTTCAGACGCAATGTCAAGAGTAGCTCCCATACCCTGCCCTGTTGACTGATACCATTTACCAATGGGTTGTTCTATCCCTACTTTTTTCCATAGAGCGAGTTCTTTTTTATGTGTACCTGAATTATCTCCTCTTGATATGAATAAAGCTTTTTTGTCAGCAATTAGTCTGAAAGCTTCTGCAGCACTTTTTGCATCCTTTACTCCGACGGGATCTTCAGGTGGACCTACTATAACAAAATCATTATGCATTACAAGTTGCCTGTTGATAGCAGCACCCTTTTTTACTAATTCCATCTCCGCTTCCGGTGCATGGACCAACATTACATCAGCATCTCCTTTTTCTCCCATAGCAAGAGCTTGTCCTGTTCCAACTGCAATAGTTTTTACCTTAAAACCCGTTTTTTGTTCGAAAATAGGTATAAGTACGTCTAAAAGCCCGCTATCTTGAGTGCTTGTGGTAGTAGCGAGAATAATTTCTTTACTGTTTTGTATATTCTTTGATTGCCCTTGTTGTGAAGTAGTTTTTTGCCCGCATGAAGTTAACAGGAATAAGAGTATGCAAAGCATCAATATAAAAACAAATACTGAATTAAGTTTAAATCTTTTTCCGGAAAACATAATTCCCCTCCTTTATCCTAATATTTCCGTTATGTTTTTTTAAACATAACGACATACTCAATGTACCATAAAATACATAATTAGTAAAGTAAAATTTGATTCTGGTGTAGGTCCGTGTCGAGATTTTGTAGGTAACTTTAAAAAAGTTTTTTTCACTAACAACCTCCCCGCTTAATACAAGTTTAATAGTTTGTTATGGAAATATATACTTCATCCGCGAATCCGATAGGTCATCCAGGAAAAATCTGGTTTCTCTCGCCTTTTTGTTCCTGTAAAGACGCCTTCTTTATTTGAATTCGCTAAAAAAGTTTCACGGTCGCGTTCGTTCACCAGACGGGTATCTATATCTATCTGTTCCAGGGCCCAGATAAAAATCTGGTTGCAAACCTTCTAGCATAGCTCATGAATGCCTTTTTCAAGTTCGTAAAAATCTTTGCTTTCTTCGATGATTATACCATGACATTTTCATCTTTCATTTAACCGGACATTTTCACATTGCATTGACATGAAAAATGTTTTAAAAGAGTGGTATTTATTTTGGGATATAAAAAAAGCGGCTATTCGCCGCATTTGGACAATAACTTTTTAAGGTTGGCCATCTCTATAGCTGTCAGGGCAGCATCCCATCCCTTATTGCCAGCCTTTGTACCTGCCCTTTCCACCGCCTGTTCTATAGTATCAGTGGTCAGGACGCCGAAAATGGTAGGGACCCTTGTTTCAAGAGATACGAGCGCCACTCCTTTTGACACCTCTGCTGCAACGTAATCAAAATGAGGTGTAGCCCCCCGAATAACCGCCCCGAGGCAAATTACAGCATCAAAGCGCCCGCTCTCAGCAAGTATCTTTGCCGTCAAGGGTATTTCAAAACTCCCGGGCACCCAGTAAACCTCAATGTCCTCATCAACAGCACCGTGGCGTACCAGACAGTCGAGCGCACCCTCCAGCAGCTTACCGGTTATAAATTCGTTAAAACGGCTGACCACAATACCGAATCTGAGATTTTCTGCAGAAAGTTTAGCCTGGATAATTTTAGGCATTTTTGTCCTCCTCCTTTTCTTTTTTATTAAAGCCAGTGACCCAGTTTTTCTTTCTTGGTCTTAAGATATCTTGCATTGCTCTTTGTGGGTGGAATTTTGAGTGGAATTCGCTCCACTATCTCCAGACCGTAACCTGAAAGACCCACCACCTTTTTGGGATTGTTGGTAAGAAGGCGCATCTTCTCCACTCCCAGGTCCTTAAGTATCTGCGCCCCTATACCGTAATCGCGAAGGTCCGGAGGAAACCCAAGCTGCAGGTTGGCCTCCACCGTATCAAATCCAGCATCCTGCAAGGCATAAGCCCTGATCTTGTTGGCAAGCCCTATACCCCTTCCCTCCTGGCGCATGTAAAGTATAAGACCCTTGCCTTCCTCCTGTATTATTCTCATAGCCGCTTTCAACTGCGGACCGCAGTCGCAGCGTTGGGATGAGAACACATCTCCGGTCAGACATTCCGAATGCACGCGCACCAGCGGCACATCGCCCTCTTTTATCTCCTCCTTCATGAGAACCAGGTGTGTTTCGGTTGTTATGATGTCTTCATAGCATAAAAGTTTGAATTCCCCGTAATCGGTGGGCAACACAGTCTGAGCTACCAATCGCACCAGTTTTTCCCTGGCCTTACGGTACCTTATAAGGTCCTCTATCGTGATTATTTTTAAATCCTTTTCTCTTGCAAAACTCATAAGGTCGGGAAGCCTTGCCATCGTACCATCGTCCTTCATTATCTCGCAGATAACTCCAGCCGGATAAAGCCCGGCCAGCCTGGCAAGGTCTACAGCCGCCTCGGTATGCCCTGCCCTCCGTAGAACCCCTCCCTCTCTAGCTATCAGTGGGAAGATATGTCCCGGGCGACGGAGGTCCTGAGGCTTTGTAGCCGGATTAACCAACGCCTTTACCGTATCGGCCCTGTCGTAAGCTGATATGCCCGTTGAATTTCCAACATAATCCACCGAAACAGTGAATGCGGTGTACATGTTATCGGTATTATGGTTCACCATCAGCGGCAGTTCAAGTTCTTCAGCCCTTTTTTTTGTTATCGGAACACATATAAGGCCGCGGCCGTAAATTGCCATAAAATTTATGGCCTCCGGAGTTACCTTTTCCGCAGCCATCACCAGGTCTCCCTCATTTTCTCTGTCCTCATCGTCAACGACAATTATCATCTTGCCCTGCCTTATGTCCTCTATAGCCTCTTCAATTGTATTGAACTTAAATTCTCTATTCATCTTTTTCCCCTTTCTAAATAAATTCACAACACATCCAGTAAGATAAACCTATCCGCTAAAAGCCATATGATTTAAGCATTTCAACAGTCAGCCCCTTATCAGAACTGCTCTCCAGAATATTCTTCAAAAATTCCCTTACGTATTTCCCAATGATATCAACCTCGATGTTTACCGTATCCCCGGTTTTTTTGTACTGAAGAGCCGTTGCCCTTAGGGTATGGGGTATTATAGAAACCGAAAACCCCTGATGAGCCACAGTCTGAACAGTTAAGCTGATACCGTCTATGGCAACCGAACCCTTAGGAACTATATATTTCATCAGCTCCCGCGGCGCTCCTATAAAGTACACCACAGCATTTCCTTCTGGGTATGACCTGATAATCCTCCCAACTCCATCCACGTGACCCAGGACCATGTGTCCACCAAATCGTCCCTCAGCTTTTAAGGCCCTTTCAAGGTTTACATGTTTGCCTGCTGAAAGTTCGCCCAGGTTCGTGCTTCCGAGAGTTTCAGGCATTACGTCGGCTACAAAAGAATCTGTCTTAACATCCCTGGCAGTCAGACATACTCCGTTGACTGCAACGCTATCGCCGACCTTCAGGTCTTCCAGAACCTTTTTACATGAAATTGTAATAAGTGCACCCGAAGAAGAGCCAACCAAATTCATGACGGTCCCTATCTCCTCGATTATCCCAGTAAACATGAATCTCCCCCTTTTTCTGCACTCAATCAGGATAGGCCTCTAATAAGATATCTTTGCCTATCAATTCAACCGAATTAAATTTAAACCGGACTGCCCTGCTCATTTCATCTATATAAAGCTCATTTACTGAATCGATGCCATCCCCTCCTATTACTAAAGGTGCCAGGAAAATCAACAGCTTATCTACCAAGCCTTCTTTTATAAGAGAAGAGGTGAGGGTGGAACCGCCTTCTACAAGTATGCTCGTTATCTCCATGCAACCCAGAATCTCCAAAAGCTTACACAGGTTTACCCTGCCATCCATCGCATCAGTCTTTATCACCTCAACGCCTTTTTCCTGCAGGAGGCGGACCTTTTTAGAATCCGCCTTTTCTGTAGTAGCAAGGATAACCTGCCCGTTTTTACATTCCAGCATCCGAGCGTTGAGAGGCATTCTGGCATTAGAATCGACCACTATTCTGACCGGATTTTTCTTTTTTCCTGGTAGCCGGCACGTAAGAAGCGGATCATCAGCCAGTACCGTTCCTATTCCTACCATCACCGCATCGTACCAGCTCCGGAGTTCATGTGCCTTTACCCTGGCCGGTTCTCCGGTAATCCATCTGGATTCACCCGATGCAAGGGCTATTTTACCATCAATAGACTGGGCTATCTTAGCAACAACAAAAGGCTTCTTTGTGGTGATGTATTTTATAAATACCTCGTTTAATTTCCTGGCCTCTTCTTCCATCACACCTACATCTACCTCTATGCCAGCATCTTTCAACCGTTTTACACCCTTACCGGCTACCATGGGGTTGGGGTCCGTCATCGCCGCCACAACCCTCTTTACCCCAGCCTTTATTATCGCATCAGTGCAAGGGGGTGTCCTCCCGAAATGACAGCAGGGTTCAAGGTTTACGTAAAGCTCCGCACCCCTTGCCCTCTCGCCCGCTGTAGTCAAAGCTATCACCTCAGCATGGGGATCCCCGGCCTTCCTGTGATAGCCTTCCCCAACTATCTCGCCATCCTTCACCACCACTGCGCCCACCATCGGGTTTGGGCTGGTTCTGCCCCTACCCATCTTTGCCAGGTCCAGCGCCCTTTTCATAAAAAAAACGTCCTTTTCCATAAAATAACCCCCGAAAGATTTAATTGTTATGTCAAATTAAGGTATCAAAATTACATACCAATAACCTATAAAACATTG
>NZ_JBNATW010000040.1:0-17279 GCF_049701175.1 Thermovenabulum sp. | reverse complement strand
TCGGATGCCCTAAAATCGGTATTTCATCTGTTTCTCTAATCATCGCAATTTACTCATTTCCATTACTTTATTTAAGGCTTGCTCTAAATCGGCGATTATATCTTCTACATCTTCAATGCCTACGGAAAGTCTAACTAAGCCATCGGTTATACCAGCCTTTAGCCTTTCTTCTCTGGGTACCACCGAATGGGTCATTGATGCAGGATGCTGAATAAGGGTATCCACACATCCGAGGCTTACTGCAAGGGTGATTAATTTTACGCTATTCATCAATATTTTTCCTGCTTCAAGTCCACCCTTTAACTCAAAGCTTATCATTCCTCCAAATCCATCCATCTGCTTTTTAGCAAGTTCATGCTGCGGATGGGAAGGAAGACCCGGATAGTATACTTTTTCTACTGCAGGGTGTTTTTCTAAAAACTCTGCTACTTTCATGGCATTTTCGCAGTGTCTTTCCATCCTTATTCCGAGGGTTTTTAAACCTCTAATTAAAAGCCATGCGTCAAAGGGACTTATAACACCGCCGAAGTCCTTCAAAAAGGGCATCCTCATTTCATCGATAACAGCTTTTGGCCCTGCAATAAGGCCTGCTATGACATCTCCGTGCCCCCCGATGTATTTAGTTGCGCTGTGCACTACAAAATCGGCTCCGAGCTCAATAGGCCTTTGTAGATATGGAGACATAAAAGTGTTGTCAACTACCAATTTTGCACCGTATTTATGCGCTATTTCTGCTGCTTTTTTGATATCCACAAGTTTTAATGTGGGATTTGCAGGGGTTTCAATGTATACCACCTTTGTATTTTCCTTCATTGCTTTTTCGATGTTTTCAGGCACCGAAGTATCTACGAGAGTAAATTCTATGCCGTAGCGGGGAAGAAGGTGGGTGATAAGGCTGTGGGTGCAGCCGTATAAGGTATCACCTGCAACGATGTGGTCGCCGCTTTTTAGTAAGGTTAAAAGAGTGGTTGAAATAGCAGCCATACCCGATGTTGCTGCAAGGCCTGCTTCTGCACCTTCTAATGCTGCAATTTTATTTTCAAGCTCCGTTATGGTTGGGTTCCCAAGGCGGGTGTAAATATATCCTTGCTCCTCACCTGCAAAACGCCTCGCCCCCTGGTCAACGTTTTCAAACACAAAGGTTGAAGTTTGAAAAATAGGTGTTACGTGAGCACCTGTCTCTTTATCGTGATGCACACCAAAATGGATTGCTTTTGTATTAAATTTCATCTAAAAAATACCTCCCAGCAATGTTTAATGTATAAAGTTTTATACTACTATATTATTTCATAGCAAATACTGTGCCATTTAGCGGAGGCCTTGATTTTCTTTAATTTAAGAAAGTGGCGGTAAAAAATTTTACCACATCTTTAACAAAAAACGGGGATATTTTTGAAGGGCTAAAATTATATCCTGAAATGAAAAATTTTTCTTAGTGGTAGGAAAATTAACCATTGGTAGGGAATTTGACCGGTAGGAATTAATTTAAACAGGGGACCTTATACTAATATTTTTTATAAGGTATAGACTATAACATAATATAAATCCATATTTTAGTAGATATAAAAAATAATATATAAAAGGAAAACATGGACTGACGAGTCAGATGTCCCTTATCCTAATTGGTATGAGCAGAAGAAAAGATTAAAAGACAATTATTGGTATAAAATGCTGCCAGCTCAATCAGCACAAGAAGTTTTGAAGCAGTTGCATGAAGCATGGAAATCTTATTTTAAATTATTAAAGACAAAAAGGGTAGAAAATCCAAAACCGCCGAGGTTTAAGCATGAAAATTTTAATATAAGGTTTTTAAATAACTCATTTAAAATCTTAGGGAATAAGATAAGGCTAACAATTTCTAAGCAGATGAAGGAATATTTTAAACAAAAGTATTCAATTCAGCCTAAATTTTTATATATTGATTTACCTAAGGAAATAAATGGCAGGGTAAAAATCATAGAGATAATACCCTTAGATAAAAAATATAAGGTTAATATTATCTCTGACCTGCCCGATGCGATTATAAAAGAAGATAATGGTATATATATGGGGATAGACCTCGGAATAAATAATTTGGCAGCAATTTATGTTTCAAAAGGGAAGAATTATTTGATATCAGGGAGACAGATTTTATCAATCAACAGGTATTTTGGCAAAAAGATAGCATACTATCAAAGTATTGCTTATAAAGGACAGACAGTAAAAGGAATAAAGCATTTAAAACCAACTAAAAGGATAATAAAGTTATATCAAAAAAGATCAAAGCAAATATTTCATGCAATTCATGCAGCAACTAAAAAAATAATAGATTTGGCAAAGGAAAATGATGTAAGTAAGATAATAATTGGTGATTTAAAAGGAATAAAAAATGGAAAGAATTTAGGAACTGTAAATAATCAAAAATTCCATAGTTGGGCGTTTAGTAAGATCGTAGAGCAAATAAGATATAAAGCCGAAGAACAAGGAATAGAAGTGATTTTAATTGATGAAAGCTATACTAGCAGCTGTAGTCCTTATAGCGAGGATGTAAATGCTAATTATGCTTCAAAGGATTATAGAAAATTTAGAGGATTATTTATAGTAAGTGGTAGAGCATATAATGCAGATAGTGTTGGGGCATACAACATACTTAGAAAGTATCTGCGGGGGATTGGTAAGCCCAGTCCAGCAGTAGTGGCGTTGGACACGCCGGTGGTATATCTATGGAACCCAACAAATGCAGAGGCTTACAAAGCCGTGTCTTTATTATCAAATTTTACAACGAAACAAGAATTCATTCTGGTATCAATTATCTAAGCCCTAATGAATATTACAAAAAATCTCTGTTAAAGGCTATTTCACCTATTGAAATACGAGTATAGTCTCGTTTGAATTAATCAAGAAAAATAAAGATATTCTGTGAATTAATTAGTTACCATTGAAAAATGCAAATTTTAGACCTTATCCCTTTTCAATGGCCTTCGACTGTTTAATCATTATCCATTTATTCTCCCATACACTGCCATTTTTTAGCAGGCTTGAACCATTAGTTTTGCTAACTCGGTGACATTGTAGCTAAAAATGGACAGATTAACCCATATGCCTGTATTTTCACCATGAAACAGACATACATCAAATCCGTATTTCCTTTTTAATAGTCCAATAGTGGCTTCACCGCCAGCTCTCCATCGTATTAGTCTTTCAAACCAATGCTCACGTTCGTGCTTTAATCTCTTCTCGCTCTTCTTGCCTGGCTTGGGTATAGCGACATGTTCTACATTAAGGCCCTGTATCTCTCTTTCATTTTCGCTGGAGTAAAAACCTCTATCTGCGGCAACTTCTTCGGGAGCTTTATTTAAAACCTCTATACTCTTCTTCACCATTGGCACGGCCAGGGTTTTATCGCAAGTATTACCTTCTTCAACTTGGCTTGAAATTATCAAACCTTCTTCTGATTCTGCAAGTGCTACTTTTCTGCCAAATTCTACTTCTGCTTTTGACTTGCCTCTTTTTATAGGCCTTGCTCCCTGGTCGAAAATGCTTACTATCCTGTCGGGAATGGAAGTGGTGCCTTTTAATACTTCATTGGTCTATCCTGAAATTCACTTTTAACTGCCATGCCTGCATCTTTTACCTTTTTAACCAGTCTTGTCAATACTTTAAATCCGTCTGAAAGGAGGCTTGCATCGGTAGGATGGTGAATGTTGGATTTTACGACTGTTGTATCTATCCTTATTTTCCTAGCTTTTATTAGCTTTTTCTCTAAAGCTTTTTGAAGGATTAGGGTGTTTAATTTCTCCAAAGTATCTTCGCCAAATCTCTTGGTAAGTTTCGCCAGAGTGGTATAGTCAGGCACTTCGGCACAAACTGGTATATGGCAGAATACTTTCCATGAAATGCTGTCTGATACTTCTTTGCATAAGGTTTCGTATCCAAGGTTGTATCTGAATTTGAGATACATCATTCGAATGTATGTGTCAACAGGAATGCTGTGTTTTCCGCATTTGGAATTAAACTTTTCTATAAACGGTGCAAGTAAGCTTTCGTCATTTAGTATTTTATCGACAACAGCCAGTTCACCTTTAAGTTCCAGACATGATTTTGGAAGCATTTGGTCAAATACGCTTAATTGTTCAAAGTCTTCGTTTTTAATTATCAGCATTCTCCATTCCTCTCCTTCCTGCTATATTTTACCGTAAATATCCTCTTTTTTGGGATGAAGATGCTGGTTTTTTGCGGGTTCGAGAGGATTGTTTTTCAATGGAAACTAAGTAGACACATAATATGCTATAATATAGTTATAATGGGAGGCATTAAAATGGAACGTGTGGGGATTAGAAATATAAAGAACTTTTTAAGTCATTATATAGGGAAGGTGAAAAATGGCAAAGTAATAGAGATCACAGATAGAGGCAAGCCTGTTGCAAAGTTGGTGCCCGTAGAGACTAAATTTCCTTCTGAGATTATAGAAATATTAGGTAAAAAGCTTGCTGTATGGGATGGAGGAAAGCCTAAAGGAGCATTAATTCTTCATTCATTGGAAGAAGGCAAGAGTATTTCTGATATTGTCTCGGAGGACAGGCGATGATTGTATATTTAGACACCAGTGCTTTAGTCAAGCTTTATATAGCTGAAGAAGGAACACATTTAGTGCAAAAAGCTGTTAATGATTCTTCGTTGGTAGCTACTTCAAAAGTTGCATATGCTGAGGCGAGAGCGGCTTTTACTCGAGCTTTTAGAGAAAACATTATTAAGAACCAGGTATATTATGAGATTATTGCGGTTTTAAAACAGGACTGGAATAGTTATTTTAAGTTGGAAATAACTGATGAATTAATTGAGCTTGCTGGAGAACTTACTCAAACCCATTCTATAAGGGGTTTTTATGCGATACATTTATCTTCAGCTATAACATTAAGTCACATGTTGAAACAAAAGATTACCACAATATGCTTTGATGTTAGATTATGGAATGCTTTAAAAACCTATGATTTTTTTGATGTCTTACCAGAAAATTGTCATAAAAAATAAAGTATAGTTTCGAAGCAGATTTATCTGTTTAGCTGTCGGCTTTATAAAATATGTGGTGAACCTCTGCTTTTAAAAACAGCATATGAGGCTGGTTTAGGAAGTAAAAATTCACAGGGATTTGGGTGTTTTGAAATATTGGATGAAAGAAGTAAGATGGTTAAATAAACAAAAATAAGAAGGTGAAATATATTGCAGGATTTTTATTCTGCACAAAAGAAAAATGTTTGTTATTATTTCCCATTATATGGATGAACAACAAAAAAAAGCAAGCAATGGAAATGTTCAATGTTGAAGAATTTGTAAAACTTCCGGAAGAGTTGTAAAAAAGTGGACAAATATTCCTCCGGAAACAGGAAATGTTGAAGAACAAATAAGTTTACCTGTAAGGGACTGAAACAGATAAGGGATTAATTTCAATATAATCCGATTTACAAAAAGATTATTTTATGACGATTGCTTTATGATATAATTAAAAAAACAAATAAAAATTAACTTTAAACGGATAAAAAGAGAGGTAATTATAAAATGATGAAGATCTTCGATTTGGATAGAAATGATAAATGTCCATGTGGAAGCGGTAAGAAGTATAAAAAATGTTGTATGGATAGCATTGAGGATAAAAAGCGGGGTATTTTAAAAGTAATGGGGGAAGGGCTTACAGCAGAGGGAGTTTCTGTAGTTAATGTTTTATCTGTAATGTTAGGGCTGAACCTGGGAGGAAAAAATTTTGAAACCGAGAATTTTGTTAGTATTATAAAAAAAGCGTGGGAAGATGACGAAAATGATGTTAATATTTTAGATAATTTTAAAGAAAGCTTTAAAAAGATTTTAATATATAAGCAGGGGTTAAAGAATGCGAGAATTCCTGCGGATATGCTTGTAGAAGAAAAAATGAAAGACCTTGAATTTAAGGAAGCTGTACAGGAGTATATTTTTGGCAGAGATTTTATTGAGTTTCTTCTTCTTGAAATTGCTAAATCGCTGAGAAATGATGAATATTCTGAAGAGGAACTAAAAATTATAGTTTTAGCTGTAAGTTATGCCGTTGATGAGTTAATGGTAGAACATTTTATGGAAGCTGTTTATAATGCATCTGTAGAAGAAATCCACGAGATAAATAAAAAATTGAAGGAAATGCTGAGGGGAGCTGAAAATTATAAAGAATTTGATTACGATAATTTTTTAAAGGAAGCGAATAAAGTAATTGAAGAATATCCTAATGCTTATAGATTTTTCGGTGAAACATTGAGGTTAAATTTAGAAGAGGTGGTGAAAGAACTTTTAGATTCTCCTGAAAAACTCGATTTTCCTCTTTTTGCAATTTATCCTGGATTAGTTGAGTTCTGCATTATGGCTGAAGAAAAACTTAAGGAAGAGGAGAAAAAACTGGATTTTAAAGAAGTAGAGAATATAACCTTTAATTTGTTATCCGATGAAAGAATTAGAGAGTATTTTATTAAAGGGATGCAAATATGGTGGCTTAAAAAAATTGTAAAAGATGGTAACAATAAAATATTTAGCATATTTAAAAAACCTGAAGAAAACATTATAAAGTTGGCTAATATTATTTTATTTTTTGTGTTTCCTTTTACTTCTTATCATCTTGAGGCGTTAAGCAAGATTTATGCTAGTAGTATAGTGAATTTTGTTAAAAACATACCGCGGAAAATAGACGACAGCAATATGATTTTAAACGATATCTCGGAACTTTTTAGCAGTGAATTTATCGGAAAATACGTAAAGTACCTGAAAGATAAATTTAATGAGAAAGCTGCGGGTTTTGTAAGCGGTTATTTTTACAGGATTCAAGAATTGATAACAAAAAAGGGTGATGGATTTAAAGAAAGATTGCGACAGGCGATAGAAGGGAATGATTTTTATGCCATTACCTGAATTTGGCATGGCCTGAAGGAAGATAGAGGAGAAAAATTTCCCTCATACTGTAGGGGGATTTTTTTTATGCCTTTTTATGTAATTTTCTTCAAAGCAAGTCGTAAATATAGTTAAGGAGGTGAATTACCGAATGATGCCAAGTGATGGGGAAATAAAAAAAATACATGAGATATCGGAACAAAAAGCGATAATTTTAAGAGGAATAGTTTTATATAAAACAGCAGAGGTTGAAGCTGCTATTAAGGGGAAAATAAATAGAAAGCATTTTCAAAGTTACGATAAAAAAATAGATTATCTTATAAATGCGAAGAAATTACCTCTTTCCCAGGAGAAAGTCAGATGGTATGTAGATAATTATCTTTCCTTTATAGAAGATAAAGAAATACGAAAAAAAGCCTTTCAATATCTCGGATACGATTTGGCTACTTTTAACGAGGCTGAAATTTTGGATGTAAATGCCGGGTACAATAGGGCATATGCTAAGGATTACGCCGAAAAGTATGCTGAAAATCCCAATACCGCTGAATACCCGTATTTTGTTGGAGCGGATTGCGCAAATTTCATATCACAGGTGTTAGAAAGGGGAGGGATGAGGCAAATAGGTAATTCTTGGCACGATTTTAATTCTTGGTTTTGCTATACTAAAAATGAAGGCGATTTAACCAAGATTTCTTTAACGTGGAGGGTTGCTATGTATTTCAGAAGGCATTGGGGCAATGAAAACGGCATAGGAAGAAATAGGGCTTTTTCATACATAGAAATGACGGTGAGAGAGGCCCTTGAGAATTTCGATAAATTATACTCTTATTTGCTGGAAGGAGATGTGATACAGTATGGCGACCCTAAAAATTACGGTTTCCCGTATCATACGCAGGTGGTTCACAATTTGGGCTATAATCCGGATATAAAAAGAAATGACCTTTATATGGCCCAGCATACGAAAAATCGTAAAAATGTTTCTCTATATAAATATTTGAAAGCCTTTAAGGACTCTGACGTGAGGCACGTATATGTCTATAAAATGAAAAACGATTAAAAACCATGATTTGAAAGAGAGTTGATGCTTTGACATAATGGATGATATTGTAAAGGAATTGGCTGAGGATTTAGGAACTTTTATGGAAAATATTTAAAAATTATGTTATAATTAAGAAAAATAGAAAAATAATTTTCAAAGGGGGAATTTGGTATGAAAATCCCCGAATTTAAAGTTGGCACGACAAGCACGGTGCAAAAGAAGGTTACTGAAGAAGATACTGCGATGCTTTACGGCAATGGAGCTTTAAAGAAGTTATTGGATACATCTACTACTGCAAAACTTGTGATACAAGCTGCTACAAAAATGATAGACCCTCTTTTGCCGGAAGGTTTGGTTTCCGTGGGGAAAAGTATTAGTATTATCCACGAGGAACCTGCGATTATAGGGATGACTGTTACGGTTGAGGCAAAATTGAAGGAAGTTGATGGCAATAGGTTACTTTTTGAGTTTACTTTATACGATGAATTGGGAGAAATTGGCCGTGGTTTACATGAACGATATATAGTTAAAAATGAACTTTTGGAAAATAGGGCTAAAAGCAGATTAAATATTTTGATGGGTTTCAATTAAGTTAAGTAAGGCAGGCATGAAAATTATATGCCTGCTTTTTTATTTGTAAGCTTTATGATGAAAAAGGATGAATATGTTATAATTTACATAGCATGGTTTATATTTCTTAATTAAAATTCAAGAAAGGAGAGTTTGTAGTTTGATTTTAAGCACCGAAGAAGCAAAATTAAAGAAAAATGACGATGAAAAAAAGATGAGAAATTATTATGGATTATTAAGCGGTTTTGTTGGCATTGCCGTCAACTTAGTTTTATTCGCTGTAAAGTTTTTTATAGGAAGGATAACGGGCAGCGTAGCCATATCTGCCGATGCTTTCAACAATTTAGGCGATATCGGTTCTTCGATCGTGACGATAATAGGGTTTAAATTGGCCTCGAAACCGCCGGACAAAGAACACCCTTTTGGATACGGCAGGATAGAATATATTACAAGCTTTTTGATTTCCCTTTCTGTGATGCTTATTGGTTTTGAACTTTTGAAAGATTCTTTCAGCAGGGTATTAAACCCCGGCAAAGTCGAATTTAGTTTATTTTCTTTTTTGGCTTTGCTGATAACGATAACTGTTAAACTGTGGCTTGGCAGTTTTAATGCAAAGCTTGCAAAAAAGATAAAATCCGATGCATTGGATGCAAGTGCTTTTGACAGCTATGGGGATGTAATATCAACCTCTACAGCGGCTTTATCCCTTTTTATTTCAAGATTTACAAGCCTGCCCGTTGATGGATATGTAGGTATTGCTGTTTCTTTGTTTATTATGTATTCGGGGTATAATCTGGTTAAAGAATCCATAGACGTATTGATAGGAACGCGGCCTGACCCCGAATTGACGGAAGATATAAAAAACAGGGTGCTTTCGTACGAAGGGATATTGGGTATTCACGATATGATGGTGCATAACTACGGCCCGGGAAGGTGTGTGGTGACGCTGCATGCCGAGGTTTCTGAGGAAATGCCGGTTATGCAGGCTCATGAAATAATAGACGCTATTGAAAAGGAATTATCTGAAGAGTTGGGGATTTTTCTCGTTGTACACATGGACCCAATCAATGTAAACGATGAAGAAGTTAATAAGACAAGGATGGAGATTGAGAGGGTCATTCAGGAGTTTCCCGAGATTTTATCCTTTCACGATTTGAGAATAGTTGGCAGCGGGGAAAGGAAAAACGTTATTTTTGATATTGTTATATCTCACGATGTTAAATTTGAAGAGGAAAAAATTTTAAAACAAAAACTTATAAAAAGAATAAAGGAAGTTTTTCCCGGGTATAATCCCGTTATAATGATTGACAGGGAATATGTGTGAAAGGGTTTTATAAAAATAAAGGGGTAGCTGTTAGTGTATTGCTGACAGCCACCCCTGATATTTTTTATTATGTAGTATTTACTTACAGGCTTTTATAGCAGAACCACCAATCGAAGCATTCGATTTCTCCTCTTTTAGCCATTTCAAGGCGCTCTTTTGCCATTTTTTCTGTTGCAGCGGGTGGAATTATAACTTTATCGCCTATTAATTGGTTTTGAGGCCAATTTTCAGGGAGTGCTACTTTATTTTTGTCTGCGGTTTGGAGGCCTTTAAGTGCCCTCAGAATTTCTTGTACATTTCTACCGACTTCTTGCGGGTAATACATTATAAGTCTTAAAATACCTTTGTCGTCTACAATGAATACGGCTCTTACTGTATTTGTACCTTTATTTGGATGTACCATTCCTAATTGATTGGCAACTCTCCCGACTTCATCGGCAATAATCGGGAACGGAATTTTAACGCCGAGTTTTTCTTCTATCCATTCTACCCATTTAATGTGAGAATAAACCTGATCGACCGAAAGACCGATTAGTTCTGTGTTCAGTTCCTTGAACTTGTCCGCATTTTTTGCGAAGGAAACAAACTCTGTAGTGCATACGGGGGTAAAATCTCCGGGATGGCTGAAGAGTACAAACCATTGGCCTGCGTAGTCTTCCGGCAATTTTTTAACTCCGTGGGTTGTTTTTACTTCCATAGAAGGGAATTTTTCCCCTAATAATGGGATTCTAAATTGATTTTCCATTTAAAAAATATACCTCCTTTAAAATTTTTTATTTTTACACTTTGGGCACAAACCCTTAAAGTATAAATCTCTACTTTTTATTTCGAAGCCTTCTAAATCGGTGTAAACTATATCCGACATTTTGAATTTAAAATCGTATACGGTGCCGCAATTTTCACATTTAAAATGTCCATGGTCGCTTGTATCCGCATCGTATCTTGCTTCATCCTGTTCTATTGTTATCATTTTTGCAATATCTGATTTCAAAAAAGCATTTAGAGTATTGTAAACTGTGGTTTTAGATAATGTAGGAATTTCGGTTATTAAATTGTTGTATATCTCATCGGCAGTAGGATGAGTTTTTTTTGTTACAAGGTATTCTAAAATTTTTACTCTGATAAAAGAAGGCTTTAACCCTTTTTGGGCTAAATAATTGCTGAAAAATTCAAAATTTGCATTTTTAATCCTACCATCCCCCTTTAAAATATAAAGCAAATTAAAATGGATTCATTACAATTTTATTATAATTACAATTATAGAAAAAGTCAACGTGTTTTAAAATTTTTTTTATTATTGTTTTTTATCTATTTGTAATTTTAATAAAATATAGAGTTTTTAATAAAACAATCATGAAATTTAATTAAGGTGTTTACTTTGGTGTTTACTTTTTTTGGCGATAGTATTATAATATTATAATAATTAGACGTCTAAATGATAGACATCTAAATTCTTTGGAGGAAGGCATATGGAAATAATTTTTGAGAAAAATTCTCTTTACGGCCTTTTTTTAAAGGTAAATCGGCTTCATTATTTGAGAACGCATGCGATTTTAGAAAAGATAAACGTATATCCCGGGCAGCCCCCCCTCCTTTTTGCCCTTTATAAAAATGATGGGCAAAGTCAAAGGGAGCTCGCAGAAAAATTGAAAATTAAACCTGCGACGGTTACGGTGATGCTCAGCAGAATTGAAAAAGCCGGTTTTATTATAAGAAAGCAGGACGAAAACGATCAGCGGGTTTCAAGGGTATATATTACCGAAAGAGGAAGAGAGGCGTGCGAAAAGCTTAGAGGAATAATTGCATCCATAGAAAGGGAGTGTTTTGAGGATTTTACTGAAGAAGAAAAGGAGATTTTTGCAAAGCTGTTGTCTAAAATGGCGAACAACTTGGAAAAAGCATTGAATGAATAGAGGTGTGATTATGGTTAAGCTTTTTAAATTTTTAAAACCCTATAGAAGTTACATTTTTATATCTTTGGTTTTAATATTTTTTCAATCTCTTTCAGAACTTTATCTGCCTAATTTAATGTCTGATATAGTAGATTTTGGAATTGTTAAGGGTGATGTGGGATACATTTTGAAAAAAGGGGAAATAATGCTCCTTGTGGCTATGGGAGGGGCTTTATCCGCTATTATTGCAAGCTATTTGTCATCTCAGGCTGCGATGGGATTTGGAAAAATTTTGAGAAAAGAGGTTTTTTCGCATGTGGAAAATTTTTCTTTGCATGAATTCGATAAATTCGGTACCGCTTCTCTAATTACCCGTACGACGAATGATGTAAACCAGATTCAGATGGTTTTAATGGTTACCCTGCGCATGGTTGCAAGGGCGCCTTTAATGTGTATAGGCGGTATAATAATGGCAATATCTAAGGATGCAGAACTTTCATTAGTTTTGTTGATTTCCATACCGCTAATTATCTTATTGGTTTTTATTCTGTATAAAAAAGCAATGCCGCTTTTTAATGCCATTCAAAAGAAAATTGATAAGGTAAACCTTATACTTCGCGAAAACCTTACAGGGATAAGGGTTATTCGGGCATTTAACAAAATGGAGTATGAAAAGAATAGATTCGAAAAGGCCAATATCGATTTGACAAATACCTCGATTAAAGTAAATAGAATAATGGCGGGGCTTATGCCGATGATGATGCTCCTTTTAAATTTCACCATAATAGCAATTATCTGGTTTGGCGGGATCAGGATAGATCAAGGGAAAATGCAGGTAGGGGATTTAATGGCTTTTATTCAGTATGTAATGCAGATAATGTTTTCACTTATTATGGTTTCGGTTGTTTTTGTTATGCTTCCCCGCGCTTCGGCTTCAGCATCGAGGATTAATGAAGTGCTGGAAGTAATACCTGAGATAAAGGAGCCCGAGCAACCGGAAGAAATAAAAAATTTAAAAGGCGAAATTGAATTCAAAGATGTTACCTTCAGGTATCCCGGAGCTGAAGAGCCCGCATTGGAAGGCATTTCTTTTAGAGCAGAACCCGGTAAGGTAACTGCAATTATTGGGAGCACCGGTTCGGGAAAGTCTACAATCTTAAACCTTATTATGAGATTTTACGATGCAGATCGCGGAAGTATATTGATTGACGGAGTAGACGTAAAATCTTTATCTCAAGAAAAATTGAGGGACATGATAGGATACGTCCCGCAAAAAGCTGTATTATTTTCCGGTACTATTTCCGATAATATAAGGTTCGGGAAAAAAGATGCCACTGATGATGAAGTAAAAAATGCGGCGGATATCGCTCAAGCTACGGAATTTATTTTGCAGATGAAGGATGGGTTTAATTCTGAAATTTCCCAGGGCGGTACAAACCTTTCGGGAGGACAAAAGCAAAGGATTGCGATAGCAAGAGCTGTAGTTAAAAGGCCCAAAATATATCTTTTTGACGATTGTTTTTCCGCGCTCGATTTTAAAACGGATGCAAAAGTAAGGACGGCTTTAAAAAAGGAGACAAGGGATGCAACTGTAATCATAGTGGCACAGAGGGTAGCGACAATTATGGACGCCGACCAAATTGTTGTCCTACAGGAAGGGAGAATAGCCGGAATTGGCACACATAAAGAACTTTTAAATACGTGTGAGGTATATAAAGAAATAGTTTTATCTCAGCTTTCGGAGGAGGAATTAGCATGAGCATCGGGCCGGGCGGACACGCATTTTTCGGGAGAAGGCAGGGTGGGAGGGGATTTGCCGGAGGGCCACCTTTGGCAAGACCGGCGGAAAAACCTAAGGATTTTAAAGGTACTTTAAAAAGGCTGATAAGCTACTTAAGGCCTTTTGCTTTTCAATTTTTTATTGTTTTTGTATTAACGGTACTTAGCACGGTATTTAGTATATTAGGCCCTAAAATAATGGGAAAAGCCACGACAAAAATTTTTGAAGGTTTAATTGCTAAAATGATGAGAGTGCCCGGTGCAAAGATTGACTTTGATTATATTGCAAAAATTCTATTTATTTTAGCCGGCCTTTACCTTTTAAGTGCTTTGTTTAACTATTTTCAGCAGTATATAATGGCAGGTATTTCCCAAAAAACGGTTTTGAGCATGAGAAAGGATGTTATGGAAAAGCTATCAAAACTTCCGCTTAAATACTTTGATTCGCGAACCCATGGCGAAATACTGAGCAGGGTTACAAATGACATAGATAATATAAGTACTACTTTGCAGCAAAGCATTACTCAGCTTATTTCTGCCGTTGTTACAATTATCGGTGTTGTTGTGATGATGCTTACAATAAGTCCGGTGTTGACCCTTATCACTGTAGTGACATTGCCTTTGAGTGTATTTTTTACCATGTCAATAGCATCTCGATCCCAAAAATTATTTGCAAAACAGCAAAAGGTTTTAGGGGAATTAAACGGTCATGTAGAAGAAACTTACGGAGGGCATAATATAGTAAAATCCTTTAATCGCGAAAAAGATTTGATAAAAGTCTTTAACGAGATAAATGAAGAGCTTTATACTGCTGCCTGGAAAGCCCAGTTTATGTCAGGCATTATAATGCCCATTATGAACTTCATCAACAACATTGGCTATGTAATTGTTAGCGTAATGGGGGGTATTTTTGTAACAAAGAAAATTATAGAAATAGGGGATGTGCAAGCATTTTTACAGTATTCGAGGCAGTTCAACCAGCCAATAACACAGACCGCAAATATAGTTAATATTATTCAGTCCACCATAGCCTCAGCCGAAAGGGTTTTTGAAATTCTTGAGGAAGAGGAAGAGGTCCCCGACAATCCACGATTTGTTCTGAAGGATATAAGGGGAGATGTGAAATTTGAGAATGTTAAGTTCAGCTACAAAGAGGATGAGCCTTTAATAGAAAACCTTAATATCGAAGTAAAAGCGGGGCAAACCGTGGCTATAGTTGGGCCGACAGGAGCGGGAAAAACCACTCTTGTCAACCTCTTGATGCGTTTTTATGAAATCCAGGGAGGAAAAATCACCGTAGACGGTGTGGATATAAGGGACATAAGCCGCGCAAATCTAAGAAGGATTTTCGGGATGGTGCTTCAGGATACCTGGCTTTTTAACGGTACCATTAAAGAAAACATTGCTTACGGAAAGGAAGGCGCGTCTGAGGAAGAGATAATAGAAGCAGCAAAGGCGGCTCATGCCCACCATTTTATTAAGGCTTTGCCCGAAGGGTATAATACGGTTTTAAATGAAGAAGCATCCAATATTTCCCAAGGGCAAAAACAGCTTATAACAATAGCCCGCGCTATTTTAGCGAATCCCGAAATTCTTATACTCGACGAGGCAACGAGCAATGTGGACACCCTTACAGAAATTTACATTCAAAAAGCTATGAAAACACTGATGAAAGGGAGAACAAGTTTTGTCATAGCTCACAGGCTCTCCACAATTAAGGATGCGGATATTATTCTTGTTGTGAATAAAGGAAAAATAGTAGAAAAGGGGACGCATAGGGAACTTTTGGATAAAGGCGGTTTTTACGCAGAACTTTATAAAAGCCAGTTCATGGGATCTTTTTAGAATTTATTACTCATTGCTTAAAGTTTCTTCTATTTCCGGCAGGTGAATTGCCAAAGGCTTTGAGGAAAACAATCTTTCTATTTTAGAGACTATGGGAACAACAGCGAGGGGCACTATCATTGCAAGACTGCCAAACATGGGGATTTTAGCCGAGTCGGATTTGTAAATTATGGAAAGCCCCAGTGATATAGAAAGCCCGGCAATTGAACCAGCCCATGCGCCAAGTTTTGTGGTGTCTTTGCAGAATAACCCGAAAAGATAAGGGGAAAGGAAGGTCCCAGCAACCGTCCCCCATGAAATAGCCATTAGAGTAATGATAATTGAAGGTTTGAAAATTGCTATTATCAGTGAGATTCCTATGAAAATCAGGCAGAATACACGCATTAAAAACACTTTTGCTTTACTTTTTAATTTGATCCCCAATCCTTCTATCAAATCTACGCTTACCGCAGAGCTTGATATTAAAACCAATGAGGAGAGGGTTGACATTGATGCCGAAATTACCAAAGCAAGGATGATCGCAGCAATGGCTTCGGGCATCGCCATCTGGATTATTTTAGGTATCATCAGGTCTGGATTGGGTTTTCCGCCTTCCAAGGGTATGGAATTGAAAAATAGTCTCGTCATGGAACCGATAAAATACGCAGTAAAACTTATTACAAAGGAAAATACCGTTGTTATTACTGTTGCGGGTTTTATGGACCTTTCATCTTTAATGGAATAAAACTTGTGCACCATTTGGGGGAGTCCCCACGGCCCGAGGCTTGTTAGTACCACCAGGAAGAATAGAGGCCAAAAGCCCGGTGGGCCTATGGGAGATACCAGTTTGGGATTTATTTTGTAGAGCCTTTCGATTCCCGTCAATATTCCGCCTACATTGGGATGGGAAGTAATTGAAAAAATCATTATTATACTGCCCACAAACATGATAATTCCCTGAATAAAATCGGAAAGGCTTACCGCAAAGTAGCCGCCGAGGATTAGATAAAAAGCTGTAAGTCCTGCCATTATAATAAGGGCTAATTGATAGTCAATGTTAAATACGCTTTCAAAAAGGTAGCTTAATCCCATGTATACCGATGCTGAATAAGGTACGAGGAATATAAATATTATAAGCGCTGAAAATATCCTGTAAAAGGGAGAATTGTACCTTGCTGCCAGAAGCTCGGGAAGGGTGCGGACGTTTAATTTCTGTGTAATCTCCTTTGTGGGTTTTGCCAATACCTTCCAAGCAAGGTAACCGCCCAAGAAGCTGTTCCCCACGGCGATCCAGAGGCCTGAAAGTCCGAAGTTCCAACCTATTTTTCCTGCATACCCAATAAAGATTACTGCGGAAAAATAGGCTGTCCCGTAAGCAAAGGCGGACATCCAGGGGCCCATATTCCTGCCCGCAAGTAAAAAATCGTTCAGGTTTTTGGTTCTTTTCATTCCTATTATCCCCACTGCTATTTGAGATAGGATGTAAAGAAAAAGGATGACAAATTTCATTTTGAGACTTCCTCCTTATTTAATTTTTGATAAAAAAAAACCGCCCCGTAAAGGGGCGAGTTTTTCCTCGCGGTACCACCCTGGTTGATTTACCATGGTAAAAAGCCATGGTAAACCCACTCTTTCCTTGTAACGTAAGTTAAACGGCTCGGCCTACTTTATTTTTCAGCCTGCGGTTATGGGAATGTACTTCACCGCATGAGCCTACCGGTTTACACCTCCCACCGGCTCTCTTAAAAGCTCAGACGGCTACTCTTTCCCTCATCACCTTTTTGTGGTATACTATTTTAGAGTTTATAGGCTATGTTTTTTTATCCTTTTAACTTATTATAAAGCTGAAGTATAAAATGTTAGAAGAAATTATAATACCATTTTTAAAATATGTCAATTACTTTTTAAATTTTCTGTTGTATTTCTGTGATAATGTCATATTAAAATTTCTCAGTGAAAATGTCACTTT
>NZ_JBNATW010000039.1:0-17519 GCF_049701175.1 Thermovenabulum sp. | reverse complement strand
CCTTCTTTTTCCCAGTTTATAAGTGTCCTTCGACTAATCGAGTATATTTCTTTTATTTTTTGCATACTTAATAACATCTATCATCACCTAATTAAAATTATACCTTTTTGCACAACTATCTTCAACTGTTTTGACCTCCTTTAAAATTTACTAATTGAATTTATTTCCGATTTTACTTTTTTAAAAAATAATTATAAAAAATTAAAAGCCTTTCACCTTACAAAAAGGGCGAAAGGCTTAATTCCGCGGTACCACCTTAATTCCTGGATAAAAATTATTTTATTTTATCCAGGCGCTTAAATTGATAACGGTATACTCCGTCCTTTGCTTTAAAGTTCGCAAGGAAGCTCTGGGGCGACCTTCAAAAGCTTTCCTTAAGAAGGCTTTCACCAACACGCCTTCCTCTCTGATAAGGAAAGTCTTTTTACTCCTCCCCTTCAATGCTTTTCCTTTATTAATATTTTTATTTAAATTTTAGCTATAATACCTTCTAGTGTCAAGTATAAGTAAAGATAACAGCTTATGTATTTCTTATGCATTTAATAACAACTTTCCTCTTCCTCGGGCCATCGAACTCACAAAAAAAGATACCTTGCCAACTGCCGAGAACAAGCTCACCGTTTTCTATCGCAAGCATAACAGAACTTCCCATAAGCGACGCTTTTATGTGGGCATCAGAGTTTCCTTCCCTGTGCCTATAATCACCTTTTTGCGGAATAAGCTTGTTCAGCGAGTTTATTATATCGGTTTTAACATCTTGGTCGGCATTTTCGTTTATCGTTATTCCCGCGGTTGTATGGGGCACGAAAACAAGGCAAAGGCCGTCTTTTACCCCTAATTCTGATATACCTTTCCGAACCTCGTAGGTTATATCCACCATTTGAGTCCTTTCAGTCGTTTCTACACTGATTATTTTCATAAAATCTCCTCCCACTACAAGCCTACTTTACCCTGAGTCCCCGGTATCTATTTAAGCCTGCCGCTACTTCTTGAGGCCTGGGCATAGCAAGGTTTCCAGGGTGCTTCCCGTAAAAAGGTGAAACAATATCGAGACCGTATTTTTCTATATCTTTATATACCAAATTCACTACTTCTTTGAGAGTTCTCCTGCCGTCAACATACTTCTCAACGGCGTACCTTATAATTTCACCAACTGCACTGGTCTGGCTTTTGTCCACCAGTTGTTCCACGTAATCCATCTCTATGTATTCTCTACCGTATTGCAAAGTATCCACATCTTTGGACTTTATCTTTTTCTTACCCTTTAGCTCAAGGCCTTCTTTCAAAATAACCCTCGGGGTTACCGTAATAGGACCTTCCGTCCTTTCCCTTTTGCGGTAGGTCCTTATTTCTGCCGCAATACGCTTTGCCTCCTCCGTCACATCGTAGGGGCGGTAATCCTGCATTTTTATAACGCAGTCAGCCACATCAAAGTAATCTCCGCTTCCGCCCATAACGAGTATTGTTGATATCCCCAATTCCTCATAAAGCTGTCTGACTCGGTCAATGAAGGGAGTAATCGGCTCTTTTTCTTTGGCGACGAGTTTTTGCATTCTCGCATCCCTTATCATGAAATTGGTAGCACAGGTATCCTCATCCAAAAGGAGTAGGGTTGTACCAATTTCTACAGCTTCCATAATATTAGCTGCTTGAGATGTACTACCGCTTGCATTTTCCGTTGAAAATTTCCTTGTATCCTGGCCATCTGGAAGATTTTCAATAAAGGGGCTTATATCTACTTTTTCTACCCTTCTACCATCTTCTGCGCGAATTTTTACAGCATCTTCCAAAGTTATAACAAACTCTCTGCCATCGCCGGGGATATGATTGTAAATTCCCCGTTCGAGAGCTTTCAAAAGAGTTGTCTTTCCATGGTATCCGCCGCCAACAATGAGAGTTACCCCTTTTTTTATGCCCATCCCCGTTATTTTACCGCTATTGGGAAGTTCAAATTCCACCCGTAAACTTTCGGGTGAAATAAAAGGTATAGCCTTCTCTTTTTTTAAGGGTTTGTCGCTTATCCCACTTTCTCTCGGCAATATAGAACCATCTTTTATAAATGCCACAAGGCCTTTATTTTTCAGGCTTTTTCTTATAAACTCCTGATCTTCATATAGTTTAACCCACTCTTCAGATTCTCTCTTATCGTAATTTGAATAATTAATCCCCTTTTCCACGAGCAACGGGAGGTATTCAAAAAATACCCTCTCTGCTCCATTAGCGTTAATTTTTCTTCCATATGCTGGTAGACCTATGCTTAGCCTTACCTCAATAAAACCATCTTTTATTTTTACAGCAGTCCTTTCTAAAATCTCCTGACCGCCTTTATCTATAAAAATTTCCCCGCTATTTCCGGTGCCTGCAATCTTAGGTAACTTAACTATTTCAGAAAATATTTTCCTTGCAATATAATCTTCAAAAGCAATTTTCCGTTCTTTGGTAGAATACAACTTCTCATCAAAGCCAGCGTGTTTTTTATCAACCCTTATCCTTATCCTCGAAGGAGGCGCAAAAGGGTCTGATTGAACATGGTCTATAAAAAGAATAAAGCTTTCGAAATCATACTCGCCTTCAAGTTCCTTATATGCCTTGTAACCTTTGTTGTTTATTCTTTTTAAAATTTCTTGCAAATGCTTTTTTGTTTTCATTTTTTCCACCTCTATTGCTTAATTTTCCCTAATAAACCCTTCCGTGACATCCTCACCTCAATGAATTGATTTTATGGGCAGGAACATCCTGCATCTTAATCATGCCATAGCCGGGGAGGAAAATCAAGCCGCCATTTATCCCCCGGTTTCAACCGGGGGCATTCTGGTGAACTTTTGAAAAATATTTTAAAAAAAGAAAGGCCTTTTTAGGCCTTCTACTCCTTTTCTATTTTTTCCTTCTTTTCTTCCTGTATATCTTCTAATTTAATGATTTTATCTATGGAAATATCCACCTTTTCCACTTTATAACCGGTTAATGTCTCAACTTCACTAATAATCTTTTCCCTCACTTTTTGGGCTACTTCCGGAATTTTAACACCATAGATTACACTTAAGGTTACTTCAAAAGAAACCGTCCCGACATTGTCTTCTGTATCAATAGGGTCGCGCTTTTTTACCTTTATCTGTGGAGCAAACCTATCGGTAAATGCTTTTGTAATACCTGAAAGAGCCCATTTTTTTTCTTCCTTTATGACATCTTCTACTTTATGCATGGCTTCCTTAGCAATTTCCAAAAATACCGATTCCCCAATAGAGGTCCTACCGTCTACCATAATTTTTTCCCCCTTTAATAAATCATTTTTAAATTTTATATATTTTATATTATACCACAATATTCTTGAGAAAAAATTTAATTTTTAAACTTTTTTCTTTTTTATCTTTTTTATTTCCTCCAACCTCTCTGCAAACATCCTTTCCTTGCCCTGATCGGTAGGAAAATAGTATTTTACACCCTTTAGATTCTCGGGTAAACACTCCATATCTGCAATTTTTTCCTTGTAATCATGGGCGTATTTATAGCCCTTTCCATAACCCAAATCTTTCATTAATGATGTAGGCGCATTCCTTAAATGCAGCGGAACGGGCTCTGCAATGGTATTTAAAGCATCTTCCCTTGCTTTTTCGTAGGCTGTATAAAGGGCATTTGATTTAGGGCAAAGGGCAAGAAAAACTGCAGCTTGAGCAAGGTTCAACGCTGCTTCCGGCAGCCCCACAAATTGGACTGCTTGAAATGCTGACACAGTAATAGTTAAAGCCTCTGGATCAGCAAGCCCTACATCTTCGGAGGCTATCCTTATCAGCCTCCTCGCAATGTAAAGGGGATCCTCCCCTGATTCTATCATGCGTGCAAGCCAGTAAAGAGCCGCATCCACATCGCTGTTTCTTATGGATTTATGCAGGGCTGAAATTAAATTATAATGCTCTTCCCCTTTTTTATCATACAATAAAAATTTTCTTTGTACAGCCTCTTCTACTTCTTTTAAAGTAATTTCATATGTTCCGTCTTCGACCACCCTTGTCTTTAGAAAAGAAAGCTCTAAGGTATTTAGTGCGATTCTTGCATCACCATTGGAATAATTCGCAATTTTAAAGAGCAGATCTTCATCAATTTTTATTTTGTATCGTCCAAGGCCTCGCTCCTCATCGTTTAAGGCCCTTTTTAATATTTTGACAATATCCTCAGAAGTCAAAGGGTTTAAAACAAATACCTTCAACCGTGAAAGCAATGCTGAATTTAACTCAAAGGAAGGATTTTCAGTTGTAGCACCTATCAAAATTATATCTCCTCTTTCCACATACGGTAAAAAAGCATCCTGCTGGGCCTTGTTAAACCTGTGTATCTCATCGATGAATAAAATAGTCTTTTTCCCGAATCTTTTTCTTTCCTGTGCTTCTTTCATCACCTCTTTTATTTCTCCAATCCCCGACATCACGGCGCTAAAATTCAAAAAATTTGCATCCATTTTTTTTGCTATAATCATTGCAAGTGTAGTTTTTCCAACACCCGGCGGTCCCCAGAAAACCATAGAAGGTATATTGCCGCTTTCGATAAGTTTTCTTAATATTCCCTTTTCCGAAAGAAGGTGTTCCTGCCCAAAAAACTCATCTAAATCTTTTGGGCGCATTCTTTCAGCTAAGGGGGCATTTATTTTGTCGTAATGATCAAAAATTGATGATTGAATATCCATAATAGGTACCCCTTCTTAATGCACTATATTAAAATCTCTATACTTACCCATGTAATTTTTAAAGGTTGTTTCTATCTTCTCCACCTTTGCCCACCTTATACCGTTTTTAATAAAATCCAATAACTCCTTTATTTTTTCCTCCTCACCCTCCACTTCCAATTCCACACTTAAATCGGGCATATTTTTAACATAACCTTTTAGGCCGAGTTCTTTAGCCTTCATCATGGCGGAATACCTTAAACCCACTCCCTGAACAATCCCATAGATCCGCGCATAAACCGTCTTTTCCATTTAACCACCTGCCAACTTTTTTTATCAAATTATACAAAAAGTTATATTAATAAGCAATAAAAAGGAGTGCTATAATTATATCATGATAATAAAATTATTAAATAAAACCAAAAACGCAGGGGGAAACATTATGAAGTTTATCGATTTAAGAAGCGACACCGTTACTTTGCCCACACCTGAAATGCGTGAGGCAATGTACAAAGCCGAAGTAGGTGATGATGTATACGGAGAAGATCCAACAGTCAATAAATTAGAAGAAATGGCCGCAGATATTATGGGAAAAGAAGCGGCACTGTTTGTAACAAGCGGCACTCAAGGGAATCAAATTGCAGTAATGGCACATACCCAACCGGGCGATGAAATCATTTTGGAAGAGCGCTGCCACATTATAACCTATGAGGTTGGTGGAATTGCAAGGCTTGCAGGTGTTCAGGCAAAAACCATCTTTGGAAAATACGGATTTATGGCACCTGAGGATATTGAGGCAGCTATTAGAGAAGAAAACATTCACTATCCTCGCACTTCCTTAATTTGTGTAGAAAATACCCATAACCGCGCCGGCGGTACAGTAATGCCCTTAGATTTATTAAAAAGAACTCAAGAGGTTGGACAAAAATACGGTATTCCCATTCATATGGACGGTGCAAGGATATTTAATGCCGCTACGTACTTGAATGTGGATGTAAAGGAGATCGCAAAATACGCTGACAGCGTGATGTTTTGCCTTTCTAAAGGTTTATGTGCCCCTGTAGGTTCAATGCTTGTGGGTACAAAAAAATTCATTGAAAAAGCTCGCAAATTAAGAAAAATGTTAGGAGGAGGGCTTCGCCAAGCGGGTTTTCTTGCAGCATGCGGTATAGTGGCTTTAGAAAAAATGACAAAAAGGCTACACGAAGACCATATTAATGCAAGAATTTTAGCTGAAGGTCTATCTGAAATCCCCGGCATAAAATTGGATTTAGGTACTGTGCAAACAAACATAGTAATCTGCGATATTTCCGGACTTAAAATGACAAGTAATGAACTTGCTGAATCTTTATACAAATATAATATAAAAATTAACGGTTCAAAAAACACCATTGTAAGATTTGTAACCCACCATGGTATAAATAAAGAAGATATATTGTACACCATCGATGTTATAAAGAAAATTGCATTAAGGTGATTGGAGGCGAAAAATGAACGGCAACTTTGGCAAATGGTTTTTAACAAAAGTAAAAAAAGCCATAATAAACTACAACATGATAGAGAATAATGATAAAATCGCCGTAGGAGTTTCTGGAGGAAAGGATTCATCCGCACTTTTGTTCATCCTTGATTTAGTCCGAAAAAATTCCCCTTTAAACTTTGATATTGTAGCGGTGTCTATTGACTTAGGTTTTGGTATGGATTACACCCCATTAAAAGAATTTTGCCAAAAAATCAATATCCCTTTACATATTATCCCTTCAGAGATTGGTAAAATTGTATTTGAAATTAGAAAGGAAAAAAATCCCTGCTCTTTGTGCTCCAAAATGAGAAGGGGTGCTTTAGACAGTGCCGCCGTTGAGCTTGGCTGCAATAAGGTAGCCCTTGCACATCACGCCGATGATGCTTCTGAAACCCTTCTTCTCAACTTAATATTCACTGGCCGATTTGCAACCTTTGAGCCAAAAACTTATCTTTCAAGAAAAAAAGTCACTTTAATAAGACCTTTGATTTACCTTAAAGAACAAACGATAAAATCCATCGTTAAGTCACAAAATCTTCCTGTAATCGAGTCTTTATGCCCCGCAACAGGTAAAACTAAAAGGGAAGAAATGAAAAAATTCATAGATCAATTCGAATCGCTATTCCCAAAAGCAAGGGATAATATTATCGCAGCTATTGACAGAAAAAGATTTTTTATGGAGGAAAATGCTTTTAAAAAAGATGAGGCATTAGATTAATAAAAAAGAGAGCATAGCTTGCTCTCTTTTTGCTTTAATATAAATGACATGCGACAAAGTGGCCTTTTGATACTTCCTTAAATTCCGGATTGTTTTCTTTGCATATGGGTTTTGCAAACCTGCACCTTTTGGCAAATCGGCATCCCTCGGGTGGATTGATGGGACTGGGAACATCTCCTTCAAGCAGGATACGCTTTTTGCTTCTCTCCACTTCTGGATCAGGTACAGGAATTGCTGAAAGCAGTGCCTGAGTATAAGGATGAAGAGGATTTTTATAAAGCTCTTCCGACTTTGTTAGCTCAACCACAATTCCGAGGTACATAACTGCTACCCTGTCGGAAACATACCTTACTACAGAAAGATCATGGGCAATAAAAAGGTATGTCAGTCTCATCTTCTGCTGTAAATCCATTAAAAGGTTAATTATCTGTGCCTGAATGGAAACGTCCAAAGCTGAAATAGGCTCATCACATACTATAAATTTTGGTTCCACTGCAAGCGCTCTTGCTATGCCAATTCTTTGCCTTTGGCCTCCTGAAAATTCGTGGGGAAAGCGGTTTACGTGTTCTTTATTTAGTCCCACAGTCCTTAATAATTCATAAATCCTTTCAGTTCTTTCTTTTCCGCTATAAAGCCTATGAATATCGATACCTTCACCTATGATGTCTCCCACTGTCATTCTTGGATTCAAAGAAGCATAAGGGTCTTGGAATATCATTTGGGCTTTTCTGTTGAAATCCCTTAATTCAGCACCGTTTAATCTATGAACGTTCTTACCTTCAAAAAGGACTTCTCCAGCGGTTGGTTCGTATAACCTTACAATCGTCCTCCCTAAGGTTGTTTTACCGCATCCGCTTTCTCCTACAAGGCCAAGAGTCTCGCCTTCTTCAATAAATAAATTTACATTGTCTACAGCTTTTAGAATCGCATTCTTTCCTACCTTAAAAAACTTTTTAAGGTTTTTTATCTCAATTAATCTATTTTTCATATCATTCATTTACAGACACCCCTTTCCCGATCGGAGGAACTACCTTAGGTGCCATAAGATGCTTTAACCAGCACGCTACTGAATGTCCATCGTTTATAACATACTCGGGCGGGTATTTCTCATAACATATCTTCATAGCATACTCACACCTTGCTGCAAAGGCACAACCTACAGGAGGAGCAAAAAGATCTGGTGGTGTTCCGTCTATCGAAGCAAGCCTTTCGCTCTTTGTAATATTGAGTCTCGGCACTGAAAGCAAAAGTCCCCAGGTATATGGATGCTGCGGGTTATAGAATATATCATTGAGGTTGCCTCTTTCGATGACTTTTCCTGCATACATTACGAGTACTTTATCGGCAAGATTTGCTACAACTCCTAAGTTATGAGTTATTATTATGATTGAAGTGTTTAATTTCTTTTGTAAATCCCTCATCAAGTCAAGTATCTGCGCCTGTATAGTAACGTCTAGAGCCGTTGTGGGCTCGTCTGCTATCAAAAGTTTAGGGTTGCATGCGAGGGCTATCGCTATCATTGCCCTCTGCCTCATACCACCGCTGAACTCATGGGGGTACTGGTCGACCCTTTTTTCAGCATTGGGTATACCTACCATTTTTAGCATTTCTATCGCTTTTTGCTTAGCATCTTTTGGATTCATCTTTTGATGTTTAATTAAACTTTCTGCAATCTGGTTCCCTACCTTCATCGTAGGGTTTAAAGATGTCATTGGGTCCTGGAAGACCATGCTCATCTCTGAACCCCGAACTTTTTCCATCTCTTTCTCCGACAGTTTTGTTATGTCTTTGCCGTCAAAAATTATAGAACCATTTTTAATTATACCCGGTGGCATGGGTATAAGTCTCATAATCGTCTGCACGGTTACGGTTTTCCCGCAGCCGGATTCACCTACTATTGCGAGGGTTTCCCCTCTTTTCACATCAAAGCTAACCCCTCTTACAGCTTTTATTTCCCCCGCATAAGTTTTAAATGAAACTTCAAGGTCTTTTACCTCTAAAATCTTCTCCATTTAGCCCTTCCTCCTCCTTTTAACTGCGCAATCTCGGGTCTAATGCATCTCTTAAACCATCGCCTAAAAGGTTTAAGGAAAGCATGGTGGTGCTGATGAAAAACGCGGGGATGAAAAGCTGATAGGGGTATATCCTAAAGGTCTGTGCACCGTATGCCGCTAACTGACCCCAGCTGGACTGTGGCGGTACCACACCGAGCCCGATAAAGCTTAAGAATGCTTCGGAGAAAATTGCTCCGGGGACTGACATGGTAAGATTTACAAGTATAACACCGAGAGTGTTTGGAATCAGGTGCCTAAAAATTATCCTCGCATGGCTGGCACCTAAAACCTTTGCCGCAAGAACAAATTCCTGCTCTTTTAACTGCAATACCTGGCCTCTTACAAGCCTTGCCATTCCAAGCCATCCACCAACTACTAAAGCAAGGATTAATGGAACAATACCCTGACCCAAAACCACCATCATTAATATAACTATTATCATATAAGGAATTGCGTACATTACATCTATAAATCTCATTATAACCATATCAACTTTTCCACCAAAATACCCCGAAATTCCGCCAACTATAACACCTATGAAAGCATTTAATAGAGCTGCTACAAACCCTATCATCAAGGATACCCTTGCTCCCATCCAGGTGCGTTCCCATAAATCTCTTCCTAAGGAGTCTGTACCAAACCAGTGCTTTGCTGAAGGGGGCTGGTCGGCTTCAGAAGGGTTTGTTGTTCTGTAATCATAGGGTGTCATATAAGGCCCGACTATAGCCATAATTGTATACAATATTATGATTATCAGTCCAAGCATCGCTATTTTATTTTGTTTTAACCTTCTCCACGCGTCCTGCCAATAAGTTATGCTCGGCCTTACTATTGCTTCCATTTCACTTATGTTTTTGCCTACATGGGTAAAAAGTTCCTTTGAAAATTCTTCGACATTATTCTGCATAGCTTACACCTCCTTATTTACCAGATAACCTGATTCTTGGATCAATTATTCCATAAATAATATCCACTACAAAGTTTGCAGCAATCAAAAACAGTCCGTAAAACACCGTCATGCCGAGCACCAAAGAATAGTCAAGGTTTTGTATTCCTAAAATATAAAACTTTCCTAATCCCGGTATAGCAAAAATCTGCTCAATTACAAACGTACCAGTCAAAAGCGTAGCAGTAACCGGGCCTAAAACAGTAACTACAGGTAAAATTGCGTTTCTAATCTGGTGCCTCCAAACTATCTGAGTGGGAGAAAGTCCCTTTGACTTTGCTGTTTTAATATAGTCCTGGTTAACAACATCAAGCATGCTCGCCCTCATAAGCCTTGCCATCAATGCCAATGAACCGAGGCTTAATGCAAAGGTAGGCATTATGGTATAGGCAAAACCCTTCCATTGAGCAACAGGCAATAGTTTCAGTTTTATTGCAAAGTAATACTGAAGCAAAGGTCCTATAACAAATCCCGGAACGGAAATACCGATAATTGCTATAAACATGCTTAAATAATCTAAAGGTTTGTTCCTGTTCAAAGCAGCAATAATACCCAAAGTAACTCCTACAATTGTAGCAAAAATTACTGCCCTTATTCCTAAATCTGCGGAATAAGGAAAAGCCTGTTTTATTACCTCATTTACCGTTCTATTCTTGTATCTTAAAGAATAACCCAAGTCGCCTTTTAATAAATTAGTTATATATCTGAAATACTGAACGTATAAAGGTTTATCAAATCCATAGTATCTCATCATGTTTTGCTTAATTTCAGGAGTAATTTTTTCGCTTAAAAAGGGATCACCCGGAAGAAGCCTTACAAGGAAAAATACAATGGTTACTAAAACCCATGCCGTAATTAAAGAAACCAGAAACCTATTCAATATATATCGGCCCATTTATATACCCCCGATTAATTATTTTATTTTAGTTATTTTATTTTTTAATATTTTATTATAATGAACATTTTTAATTATCACAAACGGAGGTATATGCTTTATGCATACACCTCCGTCCATTATTTTCTTTATTCAAGATTTTTTAACTTCAATTACTTGTATTTACCTTCTACATCGGCATAGATAAAGTCAGGATCAGGACCTATGAAGTTTCTTACTAAGCCTGTTACATAGTCTCTCTTTGTCCATGCCCTTTGTCTGAAGTATACCGGTACAATTGGACCTTTTTCAAGGAGGAGTTTCTCAGCTTCAAACATAGCATCGGCACGTTTCTTGAAGTCCGTTGTAGTCTTTGCAAATTTAACAAGTTCATCGTATTGTTTGTTGCTCCATCCGGTATTGTTATGGCCACCGCCGGTTACCCAGAGGTCAATATAGGTCATTGGGTCATCGTAGTCAGGACCCCAACCGGCAAATACTATATCGTAGTCGGATTTGTTCATAAGCTCAAGTCTCTGCTTGAAGGGCACCTGTTTAATGGTAATTTCAATGCCGAGGTTCTTCTTTATCATATCCTGCACGGTTTCTGCCATTAATTTTGCCCTGGAGCTGTCATCAGTCAAGAATTCAATCTTTATTTTTGAAGGATCGCTTATCTTCAGTTCCTTAAGCGCTTTGTCTAAATACTCTTTTGCCTTTGCAGGGTCAGCCTTCTTGGGATAGAACTCATAGGGGTATTCCTCTACAAATTTCTTTTCTACACCGGAAAGGAGTGGCAGTACGTATCTTGTAGCAGGATCGGATACACCTTTCATTGTAGCCTTGATGAAGTCTTCTCTGTCGATTGCAAATCCAAAGGCCCTTATGAAGTTCTCATTTGCAAGCCATGGTTTACCAGGCCTCTTTACGTTGAACTGGAAGTAGAATTCGGCACCGTCGTAGTAGAAAAGAGCTTTTCCTTCATTCTTAAGCTGTTCTACGAAATCCGGTGGAATACCGACAAAGTCGAGTTCTCCGTTTTCATACATCTGATAAGCTGTATTAGGCTCTGTTACTACTAAAATCCTTACCCTATCAAGCTTAATGGCATCTTTGTTCCAGTAGTTGGGGTTCTTTTCAAGGATTAATTCCTGTTCGTGTTTCCAGTCTTTCAATATGAACGGCCCGTTGTAGAGCATCTTATCCGCATCAGCAGCGTATTTTTCGCCCATCTTTTCTACAAAATCCTTCTTTACAGGATAGAAGGAAATAAAGCTCAACAAGCTTTCAAAGTATTTTACCGGTACCTTTAGTTTGATTTGCAGTGTTTTTTCATCAAGAGCTTTTACTCCAACCTGATTGGGATCTGTAATTTTCTTTGTATTGTATTCTTCACCGTTTACGATGTAGTAGCCCTGGAAAGCGTATTCAGAAGCGGTGTTGGGGTCAAGTAGCCTTTTAATAGCATACTCAAAATCGTAAGCTGTAACCGGTGAACCATCGCTCCACTTTGCATCCCTTAAATGGAAAGTATACGTGGTTTTATCTTCTGATACTTCCCACTTTTCAGCCATTCCGGGATACACTTTTCCATCATATACCCTTACCAAACCTTCAAAAATAGCATTACCAACCATTATTGCATAAGTGTCGGTAGCCTTCTGCGCATCAAGGTTTGGAACTTCTGCGCCGATAGCAAATACCAATTCTTTTTCTTTGGGTTGTGCTTGCTGTTGCTGCTGATTTTGATTGGAAGACTGCTGGCTGCCGCATCCCGTAAGCATTCCTATCACTAATAAGAGAATTACCAAAAGAGCTATGCTTTTTCTTAACATTTAATTCCCTCCCGTAGAATTAAGAATTTTAGTTAATTTTCATAATAATTTTATTCTAATATCCCCCCTTTTTAGTAATTATTTTAAATTTATTATTAAAAAATAACAAATGTAAATTTAACCAAAAGAATATTTATAAATATGTATATACACAAATATCACACAATATACTAAAGCTATTAATAATTCCAAAAAAAAAAAAATTTTTTATTTCTTTATTTAGTAAAACACTGCAATTTAACAATTTACAACTACATTTATATATTCTCCAAAGATTTTTATTTTCCTTCTTTTTTAAACATAATTATAAAAAGATGTCAGACAAGTTAATTTAAAATATAAAAAAGCTCCCATTAAAGGGAACCAACATTTTAAAAATACAAGGTATATTTTATAAAATTTTAATAAATAAATTAACTTAACAGTTCCTTTAGCACCTTATTAGCCAACTGGGGATTTGCTTTGCCTTTAGTCTCCTTCATCAATTGACCCACTAAAAATCCAAAGGCTTTTTCCTTGCCGCTCTTATAATCTTCTACTGATTTTTGATTTTCATTTATGACCTTTTGTGCTATCTTTCTCAATTCCTCTTCATCGGTTATCTGAACCAGGCCCTTTTCCTTTACAATTAATTCAGGGTCTTTCCCTGTTTCAAACATTTCCTTGAATACATCCTTTGCAATTTTGCCGCTGATAGTGCCGTTATCAATGAGTTTTAGCATTTTTATCAAATCTTCAGGTTTAAAAATTATCTCTTCAATTTCCATTCCTTTTTCATTTAATAAACCGAGGAGTTCGGACATCACCCAGTTGCTCACCATCTTCGGGTCATGGTAAAGCTTCACACATTCTTCGTAGAATCTTGCCAGCGCTTTATTTGAAGTGATAACAGAAGCATCGTATTCGGGAAGTCCAAAATCTTTTATATATCTTTTTTTCTTTTCATCCGGCAATTCGGGAAGGGTGTTTTTAATTTCTTCCACCCATTTTCTATCTATAACCATTGGAACTAAATCAGGATCTGGAAAATATCTATAATCGTGGGCTTCTTCCTTGCTCCTCATAGAAGTAGTAATACCTCTTGTTTCATCCCACCGCCTCGTCTCCTGAACGATTTCGTAGCCCTGTTCTAACAATTCCCTCTGCCTTTTTTCCTCATATTCAAGAGCCCGCTTGACCGCTTTAAAAGAACCTAAATTTTTGATTTCTACCTTTTTACCAAATTTTTCAGAGCCTAAAGGCCTCAATGAAATATTCACATCACAGCGAAGAGACCCTTCCTCCATTTTGCAGTCGGAAACTTCTATGTATTGAAGGATTGTTTTTAATTTATTTAGGTATAGCCAGGCTTCTTCAGGTGACCTAAGATCGGGCTCGGATACAATCTCTATCAAAGGAACACCCGTCCTGTTTAAGTCAACAAGAGAATAATTTCTCCCCTCTTCATGAATAAGTTTGCCCGCATCTTCTTCTAGATGCAGCCGGTTAATTCCAATTCTCTTTATCTTACCATCGATTTCTATTTCTATATACCCTTTTCTTGCAAGAGGCATATCGTATTGGGATATCTGATAAGCTTTTGGAAGATCGGGATAAAAATAGTTCTTTCTATCAAATTTTGAATACTCGGCTATCTCACAGTTTAACGCAAGGGCAGCTTTTATTGCGTATTCTACAGCTTTTTTATTGGTTACCGGAAGCACTCCAGGCATTCCGAGGCAAACCGGACAACAGTGGGTATTAACATCTCCCCCGAATTCGGTACTGCAACCGCAGAAAACCTTCGATTTTGTCAGTAACTCTACATGAACTTCCAAACCAATTATTGTTTCATACCCCATTATGCGGACCTCCTTAATCAAGTTGCGGCTTTCTTTTTTCTAAAGCTACAGCCTTTTCAAAGGTATATGCAGCCCTCAAAATCGTTTTTTCATCAAAAGCCTTTCCGATAAGCTGAATTCCAATAGGCAAATTATTTGAAAAACCCGCGGGTATAGAGATAGCAGGGAGTCCTGCCATATTTACAGGGATAGTGCATACATCAGACATGTACATTTTTAAAGGGTCATCAACCATTTCACCGATCTTAAAAGCTGTAGAAGGTGCTGTAGGTGATAGTATTAAATCGTATCTTTCAAAAGCTTTGTCAAAATCCCTCTTTACGAGGGTTCTTACTTTTTGTGCCTTTAAATAGTAGGCATCATAGTAACCCGCACTTAATGCATAAGTGCCGAGCATTATTCTCCTTTTAACCTCTGCGCCGAACCCTTCACTCCTCGTCTTTTTATACAAATCTATTAAATCATCGTAATTCTTAGCCCTTACACCATATCTTATCCCATCGTACCTTGCAAGGTTGGAACTGGCTTCCGCAGGAGCTATAATATAATAAGCCCATAAGGCGTACTCTGTATGGGGCAAGGATATTTCCTCACATTTTGCTCCTAAATCCTCAAAAAGCTTTGCAGCATCAAAAACTGCCGATTTTACATCTTCCTCGATTCCTTCGCCAATGTATTCCTTAGGGATACCGATCTTTAAGCCGCGAACATCCTCAACCAAGCTTTTGGTAAAATCTTCTACAGGGACATTTGCAGAAGTAGAATCCTTTTCGTCCCATCCACAAATATAATTTAAAACTATGGCACAATCCGTTACATCCTTTGTTATCGGACCGATTTGGTCAAGGGACGATGCATAAGCTACAAGGCCGTATCTTGATACCCTCCCGTAAGTAGGTTTTAAACCTACTACACCACAGTAGTTTGCCGGTTGCCTTATGGACCCACCCGTATCCGAACCGAGGGCGTAAATGCATTCATCAGCTGCTACAGCTGCGGCAGACCCTCCCGATGATCCACCAGGAACCCTTTCCAAATCCCAGGGATTTCTGGTGGGGAAAAAAGCTGAATTTTCGGTTGAAGAGCCCATGGCAAACTCATCCATATTGGTTTTACCAATAATTACAGCATTACAACCTTTTAATTTCTTTACAACCGTCGCATCATAGGGAGGAATAAAATTTTCTAAAATTTTAGAGGAACAGGTTGTCCTCAAATTATATGTACAAATATTGTCCTTTACGGCAACAGGAATACCGGAAAGAGGGTTTGAAAAATCCTTTTGTTTATCAATTTCTTCACTATTTTTTATTGCTTCTTCTTCATTCAGAGTAACATAGGCTTTTATTTTTCCCTCTACTTGTTTAATCCTTTCAATAACCGATAAGGTTAAGTCCTTTGAGGATATTTCTCCTTCTTTTAAAAGCTGGTTGGCTTCATGAATTGTAAGTTCATATAGTTTCAATTTTGCACCCTCCTATCCCTCTTATTCTTCAATAACCCTCGGGACCTTGAAAAACCCTTTCTCGCTGTCAGGCGCATTTTTTAAAACCTCATCCAAAGGAAGACTATCAAAAACCTCATCTTCCCTAAAAACATTCTGTATAGGTATAACGTGAGATGTGGGAGGAACATCCTTTGTGTCTAATTCGGATAATTTATCCATATATTCCAAAATAGAGTTTAATTTTTCTGCCATTTCTTCCTTTTCTTCCTCAGTAAGATAAAGTCTCGCTAAGTTTGCAACATGTTCAACAGTCTCTTTAGTAATTTTCACGTTTTCACCTCTTTCCACAGTTTTCAACGACTAATATTTTATCATTTTGCCTACCATTATACAACAAAATTAATCGCCGGAAAATTATATATTCCCGGCGAAGATTTCTGAAAGATTTTTCCCTTTCAAATCCCAATTAAAATCTATTAGTGCTTTCTGAAACTCTTTAAAAAACTTAAAAAGCTTTTCTTCCCTTGCATTCTCGCCCATATGACCGATTCTCCACACTTTACCGGAAAGTTTTCCCCAGCTACCCGCAATCATTACCTTGTATTCTTCTTGCAAATGTTTTCTAAATCTTTCATCTTCTATCCCAGAAGGTACATAAAAAGCCGTAACAGTATCTGATTCAAAACCTTCCTTAGGATAAATCTTAAATCCCGCTTCTTTTAAAGTTTTTCTTACCGCACAGGCAATATTTCTATGTCTTTCGTAAATGTTTTCCCCTTCTTCTAAAACCGTGTCTACTGCTTCATTTAACCCGTAAATATCTGATACGGGTTGGGTATACGGAAATACCCGTTTTTCTTTCCACATTTCTTTCCACAAGAGTAAGTTCAAGTAGTAACCGTGAATAGGATGTTTTCGTTTTTCTATTTTTTCCCATGCCCATTTACTAATGGAGAGGAAGGTGAGACCAGGAGGAGCCGAAAGGCATTTTTGCGAACCTCCAAGGATTACATCTACTCCCCATTCATCAGTTTTTATTTTCATGCCCCCTATGGAAGAAACCGCATCAACTATAGTGATAATTCCCCTTTCATGAAGGTACGGGCATATTTCTTCAATCGGGTTTATCAAGCCTGCAGGGGTTTCACAGTGAACCACAGTCGCTATTTTTATATCAGGATGCCTGTTTAAAACATCCTCTAAATCTTTTTTTGTTACAGGCTCGTTATACTCCTTTCTGAGATAAAAAGGGATACCGCCGTACATTTCTACAAAATCGCCAAATCCTTCTCCAAAAACACCATTTGCTACACACAGCACCTTATCTTCAGGCTCTACAATCGAAGCTACAGCAGCTTCCAAGCCCAGTATGCCTTCTCCGCTTAATATGAACACGTCTTCATCAGTATTTAAAACTTTTTTTAATTTACTGCACAAGCTGTCGTAAAATGTAAAAAATTCTTCATCTAAATCAGGATTGGTTATTGGTTTTGAAAGAGCCCTCCTTACTCTTTCTGACACTTCGGTAGGCCCAGGAGTCATAATCATAATTTCTTTTCCCACAACTTATTCCTCCTCGTATAATATGTTTTAGAAATTATCACAGAACCTTTTTTAGGTTCTTG
>NZ_JBNATW010000038.1:0-19234 GCF_049701175.1 Thermovenabulum sp. | reverse complement strand
AAGTGACATTTTCACTGAGAAATTTTAATATGACATTATCACAGAAATACAACATTTTAGCTAATTTTGTATTTATAATTTTAGCCAAAAACGTTATAATATCAACAGCTTCAACAGAATTCAAGCTGCGCATCGGTAAATATCTAAAATAAAACCCACCAATCAAGAATTGTGATATAATAATCTCAACCAAACATTAAGGGGTGATAAATTGCTTTTACCTTCAGGTATAGATGATTTTAAAACCATAATCGAGGGAAATTACTACTACGTCGATAAAACCGGGCTCATTAAAGACCTGCTCCTTGACGGCGCAAACGCAATCCTAATTACCCGCCCCAGAAGATTCGGAAAAAGCCTCAACTTTTCCATGATTAAATACTTCTTTTCCAATGAAAAAGACTATTCCTACCTTTTCAAAGGCATGAAGATATACGATGACCCCATCGCTTCAAAACATATGAATAAATACCCGGTAATCCACATCACTTTTAAGGATGCAAAAGCAAACTCGTGGGAAGACACTTTTAATGCCATTTTTGAAGCCTTGCAAAACGCTTATAGAGAACACATCTACCTTATAAATAGTGAAAAAATTTTGGATTTTGACAAAGAATACATAAAAGCCTTATTAAAAAAAGAGCTAAAAGAAAACGAATTTAGGCATAGCCTTTCAAGGTTAACCAAATATCTCGAAATTCACTGGAATCAAAAAGTAATCCTCCTCATAGACGAATACGACGTTCCCATAGAAAGCGGATATGTAAATGGATACTACGAAAAAGCAGTTGACTTCATGCGGGGTATGCTCACCGCTGCCCTCAAAGGAAACACATCTTTATTCAAAGGGCTCTTAACAGGTGTCTACAGGGTCGCAAAGGAGGACATCTTCTCAGGACTAAACAACCTCGTAGTATACACAGTCCTCGACGACTTTTATTCCTCCTACTTCGGCTTTACCGACGATGAAGTAAAGAAAATGCTCTCAGACTTTAACATGCTGGATAGATATGAAGAAATAAAGGAATGGTATAACGGATACAAATTCGGTAATACCGACGGCATATACAACCCATGGAGCGTTATAGAATGCATTAGACGTAACATAACACAGCCTTACTGGATAAATACCTCCAGCAATGATTTAATTAGAGAATTAATCCTGAAAAGCACTTCTGAAATAAAAATAAAAATAGAACAACTTTTAAACGGTAAACCCATTACAGAAATGGTAGAATCCACATCCGCTCTGAGGGACTTAAAATACGAAAACGGAAAAATAAACGAAAGCGCAATGTGGGGGCTGTTTTTATTCGGAGGATATCTAACTCCAAAAGAAAAAGAGCTTAATACAGATTTTGGCCAATGGGTATGTAAGCTCATCCCACCCAATAAAGAAGTGCTTTCTTTTTATAAAACAACCATATTAAACTGGCTTAAAGGATTTGGTATAGAATACCCCAAAATAGGGCAGTTGTTAGAACACTTATTTAATAAAGATGAAAAAGCCTTTGAAAGAGAGTTTAATTTGAGGTAAAATCCGAAAGGGAAAGCGGATTTGGGCGATATGATGTTGTTGTGATAGATAAAAAATTGCCAAGAGCTGTAATAATAGAGTTTAAAGTATCAGATAATGAGGATTTAGAAAAAACAGCTTTAAAAGCCCTGGAGCAGATTGAAGAAAAAAGATACGAGGTAGATTTAAGGGAAAGGGTTAGCAATATCGTTAAAGCAGGTATTGCTTTAAAGGGAAAAAGTGGGAGGTGTAAGATAGTTTAAAAGCCCGCTTTAAAAGCGGGCTAATTTTCATTTAATTTTTTCCACATTAAAACTCACTATATTCCTTTCATCCTTGCTAAACTCCACTCCAATAAGGTATATCTCCTCATATTCTGCCAAATACTTCTCAAAATATCTCTTTTGCTTCAATTGAGAAAGTGCACTACCCTGTGGAATATATTCTAAAACTTTAAACTCAAATATATACACTTTTTTATTAATAATCACGCTCATATCTATTTTCCCATAATTTGTTGCATCTTCAGCAATTACTTTAAACCCTAAGGATGAAAAATAACAGTAAAAAATACTCGCATAATATCCTTTGGACCCGGAAATATCATTCTTCCTATACCATTCCGCAGGTATCGAAGCAAAAAATGAGTAGAAAACTTCCTTCATTTTTTCAAAATCGTTTTCTAAAACCGATTTAAAAAGAGCGGTTCTATTTATTTCCTTTTTCCTGTAGTCCTCCACAAGATAATTCAATAAATGATTTGTGAGGCTATACCTTACCTCTAAGTTTGGAAAACCGAGTCTGTATCTTATTAACCCCTCGTTCCCAAGCTTTTCTTTAATCGTCAAATATCCCGCTTGAAATAAAAGATTTTCAGCATAAATTTGTTCCACATCAAAGCTGCCTATAAGTTCCTCTCCGGCTTCTAAATCTTCCATGGAAGGTATGTAATATTTATTGCCAATCATCAGTTTGATCAAAAAAGTAGGAGTGCCCGTCTCAAACCAGAAAGGGCGGAAGTTTTTTTCGCTCAGATACAAAAGAACATCGAAAGGATTATAAACGGATTCCCCCAGCCATTTGTAGCCATTGTACCATTCCCTTACCTTTTTTAAATTAACCCCCTGCAATCTATCCGAAAATACCTTTTCAAATTCCTGCTGCGTATAACCGCAAATGACAGCATATTCGGGATTTAAAGTTATATCCTGCAGATTGTTTAAGCCGCTGAATAAGGATAGTTTAGAAAATTTGCTTACCCCCGTTATGAAAACAAATTTAATATATTGGTCCGCATCTTTTATTACGGAATAGAAACTTTTAAGCTCTTCCCTGATTGCCAAAGCCGATTCTTTTTCTTCAATACGGTCCAGAATCGGTTTATCGTATTCGTCTATAAGTATAACGACCTGAGCATTATACTTTTCGTATAATTTTTGTATTAGTTCAAAAAATTTCCCGGTAACAGATTCGAATTCTAATTCGATTCCGTACTCCCTGCAGTTTCTCAGTATTATTTCTTTTTCCATTACCTTTAAATCTTCAACATTACTTACACCGCTGCTCCCGAAGCTGATAGATATTACAGGGTATTTTTTATCCCAATCCCAATTATTTTCAAGGTAAAGGCCTTCGAAGTATTCCCTTTTGCCAAGGAAAGCCCATCTTAACGTATCCACAAACAAGCTCTTCCCGAATCTCCTGGGTCGGGATAAAAAATAATACTTCCCATTGTCAACAAGTTTCTTGACAAAAAAAGTTTTATCAACGTAGTAATAAGGTTCTTCCCTTATTACCTTGAAACTTTGAATCCCGATGGGCAACTTTTTATTCATTATATCCACCCCAGAAGCCGAATTTTTGCTGTCTTTTATACTCCTAAAAATAGGTAAATGGTGAAATAGGGCAGATGTAATATAAGTTTAAATCCTCTCTATACTATACTCCCTTAAATTCCGCTTTTCCTCGTCTATCGCTATTCCTACCAAATTTACATTACGTTCCCAGCATAATCAGTTTAGAAAAACTATCCTTTACTTCCTTATTCGGAAAATCAAGTAAATATCCTTTCTTTTCATTTCTATCCTTAAATGTTAAATACCCCGATTGAACGAAAAAAATACTCGGGGGTGCATTCTCTATCTCATACGTCGTCAAATCATAGCTATTGACATACTCTCCTATTATATCATCTATCTTAACCTTATTTTCTTTAATATACTCAACCAAGAACGATGGTGCTCCACTTTCAAACCAATAATTGTCAAACCTCCTTTTGCTAAAAAAATTCAATATAGAAAAGGGATTATATACAAAATTTTCCCCATCAAAGGAAAAACCATTGTAATAATGCTTTATCTTATCCAATAATTCATCTCTTGTAGCACTCAATTCTTCCGATACCTTGTTTATATATCCTTTAAAATACCTTTCAAGCTCTTCCTGCGTATACCCCATCATTTGAGAGTATTCTCTATCTATGGTTATATCATTCAAATTATTCAAAGAAGAGAATATCCCCGCCTTCGTAAATTTTGATATCCCCGTTATAAACACAAACCTCAAATACGGGTCCAAATCTTTTATCGTTGAATAAAAAAGCCTCAGTATTTCCCTTACCTTTTTGCTATTTCTGGTTCCATTATATGATCAAGTATGGGTTTGTCGTATTCATCTATTAATATGACTACTTTCCCCCTCTTTGATAACTCATACACAAGGTCACTAAACCTCACTATTATATCATCCGTGCGAACTTTTAAACCATACTCTTCATATATCCTTTCAAGCTTCAACAATAACGTTCTTTCTACACTATCTGAATCCGTTGAGTTTATCTCGGTCATACTTATCTTTATAACGGGATATTCTTTCCATTCCCATTTATCGTATATATAAGTCCCTTCAAAAAGCTCCTTTTCTCCCTTAAACAAATAAAAAAACGTTGACACCGTCAAACTTTTCCCGAATCTCCTTGGCCTTGATATGAAATACGGCGTTGACGATGAGGCCAATTCGTATATATATTTAGTTTTATCCACGTATATATAGTCCCCTTCAACCAGTTTCTTAAAATCCTGTATCCCGATGGGAAGCTTTTTCACTCTTTTCACCTCTATTTATACAGTTCATTCATTTAATAAAAAAATTCTCTTAGTATAATTTTACCATTTATAAAATTTACAAACAATTTTTTAAAGAAAAATCCTTTACTAATTACATGCAAACTTTATTTTTTCCAAATAACCCAAAATATACAAAAATGCAAAAGCAGGTATGCGCATTACTGGGACTTTTGTATCTACAGGTAACTTCCCGTAATCTTCCGCCTTTTTGGTAATTATAAATGAACCGATTACTTCACTGCTATTCTTAGACATTTCTATAATCGCATCGCTTTCCTTAATCACGGGGTTTTCTCTAAATTTCACCTCAAAAAGAACCTTCCCCTGGGGAAGCTCAACAACAGCATCCACTTCCTTTTCATTACCCCCTGTCTTTCTATAATATCCAATCTTCGCCCTTATTCGGTTATAATAAGAAACTAAGTGCTTATAAACCGTGGTTTCAACCATTATTCCCATCTCTTCCGGTTCAATCAGCACATTATCCAGCATTAAAACTGCGCTTCTTATTGCAGCATCAGCAATATAAATTTTTGGTTTTGCTTTTAATATTTGCTTTCCGTCAAGACTAACCGGGTAACTAATATATATAAGATTCGCTTCTTCCAAATACTCTATATAATTAGATAAAGTTGCTGAAGGTGTATTGTCAAGCTCCTTGCTCATAGTAGCTATATTTATTATATTTGATGAATTAAAGCAAAGATATAAAAATACCTTTTCCAATACCGAAGCATTGCGAATATTAAATAAGGATGGTATATCCCGCTTCAAAACTTTATCAACTACATCCTCCCTCAAAATCCTTTGAGCAAAAAAATCATCTTTCGACAAAGCTAATTCGGGGAATCCCCCAACAATTAAATAACGAAAAAAATACCTTTGCAGCGGAGAAAGAGCATTCATAATATTATTTATCTCATACCTGTTTAGCCTATTTAATTCTAATATGTCATTTACAAACTCAGTAAGCTTACTCTCTACATTTAAAAGTTCACAATATTCATAAAAAGAAAGCGTAGGAACATGAAGGACGGTCCACCTTCCTACACCGCTTTCGCTGGCACCTTGAACCAATACAGGGCTTGCAGAACCTGTCGCAACAACTCTCCAATTAGGTTTTGTGTCATAATATACCTTTAACCAATTTCCCCAGTCTGGAGCATATTGAATCTCGTCAAAAAATAGAAAAGCATCCTCCGATGATGATATATTTGTTTCATAAATTTCAATTATATCGTCTAATCTACAAAATTTTAAAAGCGGATGATCAAAGGAAATATATATTATTTTTCTTGGTTCAATCCCTTTTTCCAATAAAGTTTCAATAATTTGATAAAGTATCGTAGTCTTTCCTACACGCCTCGCCCCCGAAAGAATTACGAACCGTCTTAATTCGGGATGTATAAACATTTTCATGGTTTCATAATATGCTATCCTTTTTACAGGCTTTACAAAATCTCCGGGTATCTTTCCATTTCGCCACCACGGGTTATATGAATAAAGCAATTTAAGTATGTTATCAGGAGTTACAATTGCCAATATTATGCACCTCCTATATATATTATAACCGTATTTATGATTTTTACAATAAAAATATAAATTATAGTTATTATTTTTTAGCTTATTTTATGAAATATATTTCATATTTTTGAAAATGTAGCTTTTTGATGAGGCAGCTTATAAAATTTTTAAATTATCCGAAGAAGAAAAAATAGAGGCTTTCATAGCCTCTTTTGCCATAACCGATATTTATTACTTTTTAAGAAAAGAACTCTCTCTTGAAATCTGTATAGAAGCTATAACTACCTTAATGGAAATTGCAAAGCCGGTAAGCATCGCAAAAAAAGACATAGAAAAAGCGCTTAGATTTTCAGAATTCAACGATCTTGAAGATGCACTCCAGTTACAGTGTGCAAAAAAAATAAAAGCCGATTATATAGTAACAAGAGATGAAAGATTTTTAAAACTAACTAATAAAGCAATTACTCCTGATGAGTTTTTAAAACTCCTGGAAAAATAGCCCGCGAAAAAGCGGGCTTTTACTTTCCAAGCAAATTAACCAAATAATCCCTGAAGTCCCCGTTTATCCTCCCGTTTTTAAAGACAAATTCCACCGTCGCTTAAAGGTATCCCATCTTATCCCCTATATCACTTATATTGTATACAAAAAAGCCACGCATTTTATCTGCGCAGCTTTTTATATATCATAGTTAATTTTAATTTATTATTTTAGAATTAATATAATTAAAATCAATATCAAAAGGCAATATCTTCCTGATATATTCTTTATCACGCTTGCTGTAATCCATAATTGAAGCTCCAATTATTGTATCAGTAAGCTCATCGATGAAAAGATACACACCATAATATATTTCTTCAGACACTGCAGGATCAGGTTTATCAATAAATATATTAAGTATATCGTACTTCCGGTCGTAGTCGTACACAAAGGCCTCTCTAGGAATTCTTACTTTTGTACATATCATAAACTACACCACCATCTAATTTGATTTCACTAGCTTTTCTCAAAATATAATTAGTAACCACTTCTCCTCTATCAGTAGAGTTAAATTCAACTATAGTTTTTATAATATATAAACGCTGAGTTTGAGTATTTTTAAATAATCCTATGTAATCTTGTCGTGTTTCATCCACTTTTATCTGTGCACTTCCGTCTTCTAAGGGTTTAACATTTTTTATTATATAAACCGGTTGTTCTATATTCGTCCTGATATCATCAGGTGTTACTTCACTATGCTTGCTAATATGGTTGCTCCATGTATCGCTCTTTAATATTATTTGTCTATTCAATGGATCGTATGTAGTAAAAATTACCTCTGCATCATTCATAAATTTTTTATCCCTCTCATAAATAACATATTCTTATCTTTTTAAAATTAGCTGTTATTCTTGTTTTTATCATCATTTGAAGGAATTTTTATTTCTCCAAAAATTTCTTCGTATTGTTTTATATTTTGCATCAATAAATTAGCAAATTCTTTTGCATGTTGTGGGCTCATTATAACTCTTACATCTATATCCTCATCGGCAATTTCTGGATTTCTTTTTTTCTTTTCTCCGAAAGATATTCTTATATCATAAAAGCCAAGTTCAATTTGAGCTAAATTTGCGTAATAACTTCTTTTTTACTCATTTTCCATAATTATACCCCTTCCTACTTAATTATATCATAAAATTTACTAAAATCTTTTTAAAATCTTGTAAATAAATTTTTTTTTAATGTCTGGAGCTTAGACCAAAAACCTAAAAATCCGCTTCAAAAGCGGGCTAATTTTTACAAATAAGATTTATCAAATAATCCCTGAATACTCCGTTTAAATCCTCTCTTTTTAGCGCAAACTCCACCGTCGCCGCAAGGTATCCCATTTTATCCCCCACATCATATCTTTTTCCTTCAAAATTATAAGCGTAAATAACTTCATAGTCTAAAAGCTCCTTTAAAGCATCGGTGAGCTGGATCTCCCCGCCCCTGCCGGGCTTGGTATTTTCGAGGATCTCGAAAATCCTGGGGGTTATAATATACCTCCCAAGTATCGCCAGATTCGAAGGCGCCTCCTCTACGGGAGGCTTTTCCATAAGATTTTCCACCTTGTAAATCCTTTCATCTATGGGCTTTGCATCTATTATCCCATATTTTGACACATCTTCCCTTTTTACCTCCTGCACCCCTATAATGCTGCAGTTATATTTTTCATAGACCTTGATCATCTGCTTTAGTACGGGCACCTCTGAATCTATGACATCATCACCCAAAAGCACCGCAAAGGGTTCATTTCCCACAAACGTTTTTGCACAGTAAACCGCATGCCCGAGCCCCCTCGGCTCCTTTTGCCTTATGTAGTGTATATCCGCAAGGTTTGATATATCCTCAACAAGCTTTAAAAGCTCGCCGTTTCCCTTTTTCTTCAGCTCAAGCTCCAGCTCCACATTCCTGTCAAAGTGGTCCTCAATAGCCCTTTTATTCCTGCCGGTGATTATAAGTATTTCCTCTATGCCCGACTTTACCGCTTCCTCCACAATATACTGTATCGTGGGCTTGTCTATGATAGGAAGCATCTCCTTTGGCTGAGCCTTGGTTGCAGGTAAAAACCTCGTCCCAAGCCCTGCAGCAGGAATAACCGCTTTTTTTATCTTCATAAAAAACGCCTCCTTGCCTTGGATAAAAGGGTTTCGACTTCTTCAATTTTCATAAAAATTATTATTAAGAAATAGGAAAAAGCACCAATGATAATAGAAACCAAAAGGGATAAATTTTGTCCCAAAAAACTTAACAATTTCATATATGAAAATCCCGCTAAAATCCCCATTATCAAAGAAGCAATCGATATTTTAAAAAAAGTAATAATCACATTCTTTACCCCAAAGGGGCCTATCTTTTTCCTCAAACCGATAAACAAAAGCCCCGTGCAGAAAAGATTTGAAATACTCGTAGCCAGCGCAATACCGCTTATTCCCATGAACCTTGAAAGAACTATGTTTAAAATAATATTCATAATAACCGCATAGATAGAATTTATCACGGGCGTTTTAGTATCCTGCATGGAATAAAAAGCCCTTGAGAGGATGTTCCTTGCACCAACTCCCACCATACCCAAGGAGTAAAAAAGAAGTGCCCCCGAAGTCAATATCACAGCCCTTTCATCAAAGGCTCCCCTACCGTAAACAAGCCTCGTAATAGGCACGGAAAAAATAATCAATCCCACAGTTGCCGGAACAATAAGGAGATTTATAAGGTTTATATTTTCAGCAAGGGTTTTTTTAAAGTTTTCTTCATCATTAGATGCTGCCATTTTGGTTATAAGAGGGTACATAACCGTAGCCAAGGAGGATACAACAATATCCTGAATAAATCCGTTTAACCTATTTGCATAATTTAAAGCGGATATACCGCCCTCTATTATTCCCGACGCTATGGTCCTGTCTATAAGGACATTTATTTGATTTACCGATGTCCCCAGCATAACGGGAAGGGTTAAAATCGAAACCTTTTTCAGGTATTCATCCTTGAAATCAAGTATAAAATCGTATCTAAAGCCTTTTTTATAGGAAAAGGGTAAAACAAATAAAAATTGGGATGCTATGGCAATAACGCTTCCGATGGAAAGAAGGAGAAGATTATTTAATTTACTGCTCAATATTATAGAAAAGATTATCACAATGTTATAAGGAAACCCGATAAGGGCAGGTATGACAAAATTCCCATTTAACTGAAGGAAGCTGTTAAAAATATAAGTCAGTGCTGTAAAATAAATCCCGAAAACGGTAATCCTTGAAAGAGCAACCGCTATCCTTAAAGCCTCCTCCTTAAACCCCGATGCAAAAAGCTTTACAATAGGAGTAGTAAATATAAAAACCGTTATTACAAGAAAGCTTGAAATCAGTATAATAAAATTCACGAGGTTATTTGTAAACCTGGTTGCAGCTTTTTCCCCTTTTTCTTTCAATATTTCGCTTATAAGAGGTATATAGCTTGTAGCCAACCCGCTTCCTAAAAAGGAAAAAACTACTGCAGGGATGGTAAGGGATATCAAATACGCATCGCTTATACTTGATGCACCGTAAAAATAGGATAAAAACGTTTCCCTTGCAAAGCCAAGAAATTTGGATAGTATTGATATAATCATTAATATAAAGGCGGTTTTTTGCAATGGTGACACCTCAAAATATGTAATAAACACTTTAAACATACATCCTATAGATCTCATCCATTTCTTTCAAAACTTTTTCAATGGCATAATTCCTGTATAATTTTTCTACCCTCTCCTCCCATTTTAACCCTCAAATTTTTATTTTCGGTCAATTTTATAATTGCTTTAACCGTTGCCTCTATATCATTTACAGGAACTAAGTACCCATTAACACCATCTATAACTAAATCTCTATACCCTCTTACATTTGTGGCAATAATAGGTTTACCTGCTGCCATTGCCTCCATTATTGCTCTTGGAAGCCCTTCATGCAATGAAGTTAATGCAAAAATATATTTTCTTCTATGGTTATGTTTTGTCAAGCATGTATAGTTAATGCAAAGATATTAGATAAATCAAAAATAGCCTTCGCTCATTTTTTGTAAAATTTAGATTTTCCCCTTAAAATTAATTATTACAGCAAAAACTCCCCCATTTAAAGCTTCCACTGATTTCTAATTCAAATATTTTCTCTAAAAATATAACTAATTCTAAAGCGGCTTTCACTACCTGAAAGTTCTTGAAATTCAATAAACTATATGAGGTAATTATCAAAATATCTCTTATTCCAGCAAGCATAAGTGTAGATAATGAGCAGTAAATCATCGGCTTGCCATATGCTAGCAGTAACTGCTTGCTGGTCATTATTGTTAACAAGTATAATCTTGTCCCCGAACCTCCTGCTAGTATTATCCCTTTATCATGAATTCATCCCCCTTGAGTTAATTAACTATACGTACCAAACTAAGAAGAACAATTTGTTTTGAAATATATACTATATAATAATTCATTTGTAACTTTTGAATCAAAATATTTGTTGAACCTATCCAAAGCACCTTTTGATAAACGTTTATATAATTCTTCATCAAAATAAAGTTTTTCAATAGCCCTTGCAAGTTGAAAAGCATCAGATGGTTCTACAGTTAACCCTGATACATCATTTAAACTAACCCATGGAACCCCCGTCGGTAAATTTGTGTTTATTACTGGTTTGCCATAGACCATAGCTTCAAGTTGAATAATTCCAAATGCCTCACTTGGTAGAATTGAAGGAAAAACCAAGAATTTTGAATGCATAATCAGATACTTTTTTTCTTCTTCCGATACATGTCTATTTATAAAATATATTTTCTTATTGCTCTTTTTTATTTTTTCATTAACACTTCCTGCTAATTCTCCATCACCTGCAATTACGAAGGGTATATTTTCATTTACAATACTTATAGCATCTAATAACACATCTAAACCCTTGTAATATGATAATCTTCCCAAAAACAATACGTAATTCGCAGGTAAATTTAGCAAATCTGAATTTAAATTGGTCTCTGCAAAACTATTAATATTAATATAATCTTCCTTATTTAATGATAACGGAATAATCACAACCTTTTCTCTGAACTTTTTTAAAATCGAAGAAAATTCGATCATTCTTTCAGAAGTGGCAATAACCTTTTCTGCTTTTTCACAAAGCTTTCTTTGGAAAAACTCAATAAATTTTTTTAAAATCTTTTGTCTTACAATATCACTATGCCAAGTAACAAATATCCTTTTTGACTTAGTTATTAATAAACTCCCTATACTACCCAATGGAAAAGGCTCATGAAAATGTATAATGTCAGCTCTTTTAGACAAACGAAATAAATACCAGAAAAACGCTAAAGATATAGGCATTGACATATACGTCCCACATGAAGCACATCTATAAACTGTTATCCCATTTATTTTTTCAACAGTAGTTCTAAGTCTAAAGTTCCTATGTATACAAAGAATTACGACTTCATCAAATTGTTTCAGATATTCCGAATATTGCTTCACTACTGTTTCTACTCCACCAATATCAGGATAATACATCTTATTTACTTGCAGTATCATGTTTAAACACCTCAATACCATGAAAATAATTCCACTCTATTATCTCATTTGATAAATCATCGCAAGACAAAGACATAGAATTCAGTTTTACATCCTTTTTCCGAATAAATATTTAAATCCTCAAAAATTCGATTTTTATGTCTATCCATAAAGCAAGGAAAATCTGTCTTAATTCTTTGAGAGTATAATCATGCAAAGAAATCAATTAAAAGAGGGCAATTTAATCCTCTTTTGGAAAAAAGTTTACCAAGGTGTAATACTTCCCTCATCTATTACGTACCAAGGTAATTATTAAAATACTCAAAAAATTCATTTATTATTTCATCTTTATCAAAAAATTTAAGCCTTCCTCTTCCCTCATTTAAAAGCTGAAATCTTAAATCTTCATTTGTTAGCGCTTGTAATAATTTTTCAGCTATATCATCTACATTGTAAGGATCAAAACAGGCAATATTTTCCTCCAAAATTTCTTTTAATACAGGTATATTTGAGGTTATTACTGGACAACCTAAAGCTATTGCTTCAAGTGGGGGTAATCCAAAACCTTCAAACAAAGATGGAAACACAAAAAGCTTTGCATGTTGATATAGATTTATTAGTTTATTATCCGATGGTGACAAAACTTCAATTATATAATCTTTTAAATTAAGATTTTTAATTAGTAAATCAATTTCATCTTCTGTGTTTTTATTATCTTTAGAACCTGCTATAACAAGTTTAATTTTTACTTTATCTTTTATTTTGTCAAAAGCCAAAATCAAATTTGTCAAGTTTTTGTGCTTTTTTCTATTACCTACAAATAAAATATAATCATCCTTTATTATGGGGTTTGGATCAAACTTGGGGGTATAAAATTTGTCGTCTATAAACTCATAAATAACATTTACTTTGTTTTGTAAGTTTCTAAAGTATTTTTTAAGTTCGTTTTCTATAATATGAGATATAGTTATAATGCCTTTAGATTTGGTTATTGCTCTTTTTAGATAAAAAATAAATATTTTTCTTTTAATCTCACTCCTATCCCAAAAACTTGTAAGCGGTATTAAGTCATGTATTGTTACAATAGTGTTTTTCGGTATATAAAAAGGTAAATTAACATGTGGATAGAAGAATAAATCAACACCAGATTCTAATTTTTTTAAGATTTTAGACTGTTCAAATAAGCCTTTAATAGAAAACTTCTCATAATCTACAAAAATAGGCTCTATATTATCAGCAACATCTTTAAAATCTTTTTCAAAATCATCTCTAAGTCTTTTTGGTACGCAAGTATAAATCTTTATGCCTCTTTTGGCAAACTCTTTTGTGAGAGATTCGTAATATCTGCCTATTCCAGAGCCTTTATAAAAGAGACCATCAATGTATAATTTCATATGCAAAACCCCTTTTACGTAGGTAATTATAGCAAAGAAAAATTAAAGAGATCATGCCTTATATAAATATTCAAAGAGAGTAGAATCAATATTAAGACCAATGAATAATAAACCAAAGACTTTTCTTCTTTTTTGAAATTCTTTAGAATATACGGAATTAAAAATACTATAAATGTATAAAAATCATTAGAAATTCTAAATGAAAATACAGGTATAGTCTTAAAAGAAAAAAACGAGAATATCGCAAACGCTAAAATCTTTTCAAGAGTTATAAAATAGCGATCGTTTGAACCAATCATTAAACCTAAATAATAAACCATTATGTTAAACAAAGAATACATGTTAAGTATATTAATTCGATTTAATTTATGTTCCTGCGGACCGTATATTACAAAATCCAAGTATCCCTGTGCTTTAAATTTTAAAAAACTGGGCAAATAATTTATGATAAATTGATAAAATTCGATAGTAAAAACATATTGACCTAACAAAAATCCAATTAAAGGCAATAAAAGGTAAAACTTTTTATTAATATGATTTTTATCAAGCAACAATACCAATAGAAAAACTATGGAAGAATAATGGAAAAAAGTAGCAATTATGATTTTTATTATAAATTTTAACTTTTTACTTTCAAGCAAATCAAATAACGCCCACCATACAAATGCTATGGAGACACCATTTCTTATTTGGATTAATCCAAAGTTTGGATAGAATAATAACATAAAAATTATAAAACTTATAACAGGTAAAATAGAATATCTTTTTATTAAATATACACTTAGGATTACATAAGTAACACTAAAAAATAACAAAAATGACGTCCAATTCGCATTAAACAATATTTGATTAATATATACAATTAACCAATAAAAAGGCTCGAAAGATAAAAAATTATATTGACTTACTGAAAAATTAATAGTTGTGTAATAACTCAAACTGTCAGGACAAAATCCCAATGGTAAAAAAACAGGAATTACAATTAAGATGAATGATGTAACAATAAAAATAAATACCTTAATTAATTCCATAAGATTTTTATGCTTGAGGTGTATATCCGCATTCTTTTCCATTGCCATCATTTAATCTCTCCCAGTGAAACCAATTTATACAACTCTTCCCACTGATTTAACCATCCTTCATAGTCCAAAAATTTTTGAGCACTTTGTTTTATGATTTCAGATTTATTCTTCCAATCTGAAATCTCGCTTTCAAATTTTAGCAATTTTTCCTCTAAATCTCCTTTCTTATAAGGGTCAAAAAGCATACCATTTACCCCTTCTGTAACCATTTCTGGTATACCACCTATGTCACTTCCAATTACAGGAATTCCAAAAGTAAATGACTCGTAAACTACTCCAGGTAAGTTTTCATACCAAATACTCGGAACAATAGTAACATCTACTTTCTCAAAAAAGTCCCTAGGTTCTACTCTTCCCATGAAAATAATTGAAACATCTTTGTACTTTGATTTTAGATATTCTTCATAATCCTGTTTCCCAGCACCCGCTACAAATAACTTATAGTTTGGCTTTTTAATCTTATGATAGGCTCGCAATAAAACTTCTATCCCTTTATTTGGTGCTAATGTACCTATAAAACCAAAATTTACATACCTTGGATCTGTCTTTCTCTCAACAATAACACTACTCAGTTTCCTAGAGTTATATATCACTTTTTTAATTGGTACATCTCTAAAATATCCGTAGCTTAGCAATTTATTGAGAATAAAATTGCTCACTCCAACAACAGCTTTTATGTTACTAGATTTTAATTTGCAAGGAAGTCTCATTAGCTTACAAGTTAAACATTGTTTTTTACATATAACATTATTTTTAAACATATTAGTCGGACATAAGAGATATAAATCATGAAGAACTTGTATGGCTGGCACATTATATTCACTCACAGCATCCCATATAGAACAAGACCAACCTTGAGTATTGTGAATTGATATAATATCAGGTTTAAAATCTCTAATCTGTTTTAGTACAATCTTCTTGGATATAGGATTATAAATGTCTAAAATATGCCATAACCTCCTCCTTAAAAAGGGCTGTCTAATTTTCCCATATGGTAAATAGACATTAGGAATTTTTGCTCTATAAACTGTAATTCCGTCTATAATTTCTTCCTTATCATCTTTATCCCAAAAACTCAAAACTTTTACTTCGTGACCCATATCATGTGTACCTTCCACTAAATTTTTTAAAATAATTTCAGCTCCACCACCTATGAATGGGGCATATAGAACATTTATAAATAATATTCTCATTTCAATACTTCCACCTTTCCCAATCTCCTTTTATAGCCATCCTTTGCCGCTTTTATGATTAATTTTATATTTTTAGTGCTTGTAAAAATTATCAATTGTTAATAGTGGATTAAAATTGAACCATTTTCATCGGTTTTAAATTGACCCACTCTGCGTTTTTTAATTAAACCTTAATGTTTGGACTACCGTAAAGACCAGTCTTTAATCTATATTTTAAACGGTAACTGTTACCTTCTTATGTTAATTATATGGGCATGGTACAGCAACCTATCCAGTATTGCAGTTGCAAGAACTGAGTCTCCTATTAGTTCACCCCATTCCCTAAATCTTTTATTGCTTTGTAAGTATTGTACTGGCCCCCGGTTATTTGGACTTAAACGACTAGTACTCCCCGGCTCGCATTATTTCTTAAAAATTCTTCGTAAAATTTGCTTGGCGTCATATATCCCAGCGATTGATGGGGCCTTAAAGTATTGTATTCCATCATAAACTTATCAAGTCCTTTTATAAACGAGCCATACCCAACAAATTCATTTAGCTCCACAAACTCCTCCTTCAATGTCCTGAAAAATCGCTCTATGTTCGGATTTCTCTCCGGTGATCTCACGGGTATGCGCTCGTGTAATATACCCTGGCGTTTGCAAAACTCTTGAAATTCCTTGGATTTAAACTGAGGGCCATTATCTGTCCGGATTGTGAGATTTCCTTGAATATTCCTTGTGACCATGGATTTTAAAATTGTTTTTACAACATCACGACCTGTTATCGAAAAACCTGCCTTATATTCCACTATTTCCAGGGTATATGTATCTATGATACCTGGAACGAAAATAATCCTTGGAAAGAGGGTTATGTATGTGATATCCATCTGCCAGTGGCTATTTGGCGCATTTACGGCAACTTTTTTGAAGGCTATTGGACATTCCTTAGGCCTATGGTACCTTTCTATTGGCAAGAGAAGGTCCATTTCCTTACATAGCCTGTAGACCTTCTTCTTGTTAATCATTATGCCAAACTGAAATCTCAAGAGAACCGTAAGTTTCTTGTATCCATATCGTGGATATTCTTCGGCGAGGTCAAAAAGTAGCGTCTTTATTGCTTCGTCAGTTACAATTTCGCCATTTTTGGTCCTTGAAAAGCCAGGAATAAAGAATCCTCGGCTTGAACTACATTTTTCTTCATGAGGTTTGTAAAAGAACATACTTTTCGGAACACCCGCAATCCTAAGGAGAAAGTCTAGATTTATACCCTGAGCTCTGAACTTCTCGATGATCTCGATTTTTTCATTTAACTCCGGCTCGTTTTTTTTAATAATTCCTTTAAATAAGCGATTTCCAAGTCTTTATCAACAATTATTGAGCGTAGCATAACGTTTTCTTTTCTGAGTTTTGCAAGTTCATCTTCGGGATAATTTTCAGTGTTCAGGAGATGTTTTTTCCAGTAATCTAGGGTGCTCTTTGATATGCCATACTTCCTACATACAGCAATTTTGGTAGTAGAAGAGCTTTCAGCCTCGGCAAGGATAGCAAGTTTTTCTTCGAGGGTAAAGTTTTTATGTGCTGCCATTGCCTTTGACCTCCCCCAAGAGAAATTTTAGCATGTTGTACGTTTTAGTCCAATTCTCTTGAGGGGCCAGCAAGCTAAAGGCAAATATCTTATTTCATCTATAACAAAAAGTTTTCGCCGCATATGTAAATAATAATCTATGTAGGAGTCAAGTTTTGAACCTCTTTTGGAATGATGTTTTCTTTTAGAGATACCCTCTGCTCTGAGATACTTTTTTATTGTATTTCTACAATGACCTGTTTCTCGTGCGATTGCACGAATACTCTTGCTTTTGCTTTGAGTTCGTGTATCATGATAATAGACCCACTCCCAAGCATTTCTATTTCCCTCTGATCCTTTAGGGTTTAATTCAAATCAGAGGGATACTTCGACTCAATATATCATCCGGTTTTATCACCAATCAACCGCTTTATTTCATCAATAACTGGCTTAAATTTTACATCCCACGATAAATTTTCCTCTGCAAATTTCCTCATCTCTAATTGATAATCTTTATTCTTAATTGCATTCTCGAAAAAATCTATTATTCTATTAATATCCACAGGTGTATTATCATCAGGAATTTTTAATATATATTTAAAACTATCTGGAAAATCAGGATCTTCATATCCAATTACAAACGGGATCCCACGTGTGCAATACTCGCGAACTTTAAGTGTTTTCCCAAAACTCAATCCTACTCTGCTCATTGATAAACTTCCTATAGCTACATGACTTCCATCAAACAAATCATCTAAATCACTTCCAGTTTTTACTCCATGAAAGATAACATACTTTTCTAACCCTAAGTCTTTAGTCAATCTTTTTAAATTTTGTAATTGATCTCCTTCGCCCACAATATGAAAATATACTTCTAAACCATTCTTCATTTTGTAATATTCATATAACCCCCTTATTACTCTATCATAACCATGCCATAGACTGACATTTGCAACACTAATTAAATTAAACCTATTTTGAATAATACTCTTTGATTTTTTGATAGGTATCGAATCAATATCAATCCCATTTGAAATATTTATACACTTAATCCCAAATATTTCTCTATGATCTGAGTAAGTAACTATATAATCAACATAACTTCTCAATTTCTTTCTGTAGATTTTATCAAGTAAATGAAGAATTCTTCCCTTTACTCCTCTAACTTCTCCATCATATGGGTATGTTGGTATTTCAATAATCACTGGTATATGCTTGCTTTTAATCTTTTTAAGAAATTCAATGAATTTCATATCCGAAAAAGGATATCTAATATATGCAAAATCGTATTCACCATTTATTATTACCCTTAGTATATCGTTATATCTATAGTACCTTTTAATTATCTTATTTTGATAACACTTTATCTTATCATCATTTAAACATAAGCAATTATTCCTGTAATATATAAGATTAATCTGCATGTCATTTTTTTGAAAAACCCGTTTTTGCCCAAGAATCTTTTTGACTACACCAATCATTTTCGGATCATGAAAGTTGACATCTGCTAAATATACACTTTTTAACAAATTGCTCCCCTCTTTCACAACTTTTATAAATTTTAATTCACAATATGCATATTCATTCCAAATTTTATAATATCCCTTAACACTGTCCGGATCCGCCTGTAGCCACAATGTGGCCAGCGAGTGTAGATCTCGTCTATCAGGTGCATCAATTCAATGTCTTTATCTGCTGTCTCCGACGGCTTGTAGTATATGCTAGTGCGGTTAACTTCTAAAAGTTCCACCTGTCTCTTTACTGAGCTTTTTGCTTTGTACCATTTTTTTTAATTTCTATCACAAATTTATTGCATT
>NZ_JBNATW010000037.1:0-19398 GCF_049701175.1 Thermovenabulum sp. | reverse complement strand
CTACATTTTTTCTGCTTTTTCCTCCTTTTTGACCTAAAAATATTTTACACTATCAATATTTTTTATTTTCTCTCTACTATCGTAATCTTATCAATGGGAAGACCTGTGATCCTCGTCACTATATCGGTAATTTGAGCTACTTCCTTAGTCTGCAAGCCGCTGGATTTTACAACAACATTTGCGGAATTTTCAGCGAGCAACACTACCGAGTCTTCAAAACCTTTTGCTTTTATTAAATTCTCCATCATCATTTCTTTTTCTATCTTCTGAGCAAGGGCAATTAAATCCTTTTGTGCTTTCTCTTTTGATTCTTTGCTCGCATTGGGATTGTTAATGATTTCTCTTAAATAATCTGCTTCCTGGCTTCTCAACCTATCCCTTTCCAGCCTGTAATCAATAAAGAAATTTTTTTCCAATCCATTTTTATTCACTATTTGCACCGTATTCTTTTCATTTTTATCTGTTCTTATATAAGAGAGCTTGGGATAATCGTTTTTTACCATTAAATAAACTGAAAAAACTAATAAAATCAATAAAACGCTTACTATTATTCTTTTTCTTGTTAGCAAAAACGTCATTTGTCTTCCCCCCTCTTTTAATTTTTTACATAAGGAAGAATATTAATTTTATATACCGGAATATTCAAAAGGGTTGATGCAGCTTTAGTCAACCTATCTACAATTTCTGAAGATTCTCCTCCTTCAGCTACAATTAATACTCCTTTTATTTCAGGTATAACTTTTTTTACAATTAAGGCCTCACTTTTATTTTCCTTATTCACTAAAACAACTTGTTTATTTACTTCTCTTTCAGTAACTGTCCTCATCCCTCCTTCATTATCTTTTTCTTCGGTAACGGTTTCTCCTTCCACCGTATTGAAAGCCGGTTCTACTTCTTCCTCGCTTCCAAAGGTAATCATAACCTTTACCTTCCCTACACCTTCTACCCTGCTTAATACTTCTTCTAATTTTTTCTCTATATTTTTTTGATAATCCTCAGTCACTACATTTTCTATAACACTTTTTTGCCCCCCAACAGAATTATTTTCCTTTTTTAAAAAAAAACCCCCGAACGTCATGAGAAAAATTCCTAATATGAAGAGAAAAATAATAATTTTATTGTTAAATACTAAATTTATTAACTTATCTTCCTTTATAAAATCTTCCTTTATAAAATTTTTCATCAGGATCCCTCCAGCTCTATATTTATGTTTTCTTTGGGGATATTATAAATATTGCTTAAAACCTCAATTAAATTTTTTATACTTTCATCACTTTCTTCACTTTCGTTATTTTTACTCAAATCCACCGAGACCTTCTTAATTTTTTGCTCAGCAATTTTACCTTTATTTTTTATTTCTAAATTTATTGTTTTAATTTCCCCAAAGTTTTTATTTTCCTTATCTTCTACTTCCACTGTAATCCTGTCAACTTCATAATCTGTCAACTTTTTGATTTGGTATTCTATTATACTTTCCAATTCATTTTTGTAATTTTTTACTACATTTCTTTTTGCTTCTTCGCTTTTGGAGAGTTGGTATAAATCTGCTGCATCCCTTCTGTCCAAGAAACTTTTAACGTTAAAATAATTCTGATCATAAATCATATTTCTATCTAAAAACATTATAACGGGATTCAATAAAGCTAAAACTATCAGCATTCCTATAACTACCTTTACATATCTTGAAAAACTACCACTCGGTATGAAAAAATCTATAAATACAGAAAACATAACTATAATAATTATCTGTTTTACCCAAGCTACTAAAGACTCCATTATTTCACCTCATCATTGTGGCAGTATTACCCGCAGATAAAATTACTGTTATAGCTATAAAAAACATTATGGATACCGAAGCAATACAAATAATTACCAATACTAAACTATTTGCAATATCTTCCAAACTTTTTACCAATGATTTTTCTCCAAGAGGCTGGATAACAGCTGCAGCAATTCTATAAATAAACACTATGGAAAATATTTTTAATATAGGAAAGGCTGTAATAATAATCACTACAATAAGCCCTGCCAAGCTCAACATATTCTTTATAATCAAAGAACACCCGATAACTGTATCTACCGTATCCGCAAATACTCCACCTACAATAGGAATTAAATTTTTAGAAGCAAATTTCATGGTTCTGATAAAAATCCCATCAACTGCTGAAGATGCTGCTCCGGTTACCACTATGGTTCCTAAAAAAACGCATAGGAATAAACCAATTAATAGTATCATCACTTGTTTTAAAAGGACTGCCAATTGTGAAACGTGAAAACTTTCCGAAATATTATTAACTATATTTAAAATCGCAATTAAAACTACAATTGGTAGTATAATATCTTTTATCCAAGTGCTTGAAGCGGTTATTGCCGCAAATATGTAAGGGTGTAAAACAGCTGTTGATACCTTTCCGCCTACTGCTAACAGCAAGGACATCATAACGGGCAAAAGGGACTGCATAAAAGAAACCATTTTTTCTATTGCTTGTTTTCCTGCTGATAATGCTACATAAAAACTCTGAACCGCAATTATTATCAAAACCATATAAATTACACTATGTGCTAAATTACTTATATTTTTATTTTCAAAATTTAACTCCATATTTTTCAAAACTGCAAAAACTACAGCCATAGCTATGAGTTTTGCAAGAAGGTTATAATTGGCTTTTATCTCTTTAAAAAGGTATTCTAAAAGCCCGATAAAAAAACTTTTTACATCAAATCTGCTTTTTCCTTTGACAAAATCCAACATGAAATTTAAACCAAAGGAAGGCATATAATCTTTGTATTCTCTTTCAATTTCCTCTAAAAAAGAATTTATCCTATCTAATTCCATATCTTTCAATTGGCTTTCTACTTCATCGGTTATATCTGCAAAGCAAATATTAGGTTTGTTAATACTGACCGTGTAAAAAAATAATATGAATATCAATATCATTAAAATCTTTTTTCTCAAAGAGACCCTCCTTCTTAAGGAAGTATCTTAAAAAGAGTCTGAACCACGGCAAAAATTATTGGAATTGAAAGGTACATTATTATTGCTTTTGCCGCAAACTCAATTTTTGATGCTATTGAGGTAGAACCATAATCTCTACAAATTTGTGCACCAAACTCTGCTATATATGTAATTCCTATTATTTTTAAAATAGTATTAAAATAAAAGGACTGAATATTGGATTTTGATGCTAACTCGCTTAAAACATCTATAACCGAACCTATTTTATTTAAAACCATTAAAAATATGACTATTCCTGCTACTATAGAAAGCTGTATTGCAATCTCTTGCCTATCTTTATTTAAAAGGACTATAAATATTGCGCAAACGATACCTATTCCGACTATTTTTATAATTTCCATCAATACACCCCTTCAAGAAAAAATTAATAATATATTTGAAACATGGTTTTTATATTAGAAAACAATCGAGTAAGTAAGGGTATAATCATTAAAAGTACTAAAATAACACCTGCAAGTGTTGTAAATTGGGCTTGTTCCTCTCGGCCCGATCTTATTAAAACACTATTAATTATTGAAATAACTATGCCAATAGCAGCAATTTTAAATAAAATATTTACTTCCATACTTTTTCCCCCTAACTACAATAATAAAAGAACTATTAAAAGTCCTGTCATGACCCCTAAATATTTCCATACCCTTTCATTTTTATCTTTATCCTCTTCCGCTTTCACTTCTTGAGATTTTAATTGGGAAATGACAAGCTTCAATTTATTTATCTGGTCTTCTCTATCGGACGTTCCCAAATATTTACCGAAAGCATAAAGTATATCAAAATCCGTTTCATTTAAGGATTTAGCCTTAGAATAAGATTTTAAAGCCTTTTCCCAAGCCTCTGATGCAGTAAAACCGTCCATTGAATTTATATACTCTCTCGTTTTTGAAAAAAGGAAAGCTACATCTTTGTCACACCTTAATGCTACATTGCGTAAAGCCTCCGGTAATGGAGAATTTGAAAAATTTATTTCGGTTTCCAGCATTGAAAGAGCATTTTGTAATTGTCTTAATAATTTTGGCCGTTCATTATAATAATTTGCTATTATAAATCCTATGGAAGATGAAGAAGCAAGAATCAGAATTCCTCCTAAAACTTTAAACAACATTCAAATACCCCCTTTTCATCAAAACACCATTAAATATCAATTCACAATTTTCATCCAAAACCTTTTCCAAGGTCCCAGCCCCTTTTGTAAAGCCCAAAATTACATACCTATCAAAAATTCCTCTTTCAACAATCTCTCTTAGAATAGGTCTTTTTTTTACATCTTCAATATCCTTGCCATGAGCAGTAGCAATAAGTTTTACACCCGCATTAATAGCTTCTTCTATTGCAGTCACATCCTCGGGTCTTCCTATTTCGTCGGTTGCTATTATTTCAGGAGACATAGATCTTAAAAGCATCATAATCCCTAAAGCTTTTGGACATGCATCCAGTACATCGGTCCTTAAACCTACATCCTTCTGAGGTATCCCCTCAAAACAGCTTGCAATCTCGGAACGTTCATCTACTACACCCACTTTAAATCCTCTTAAATTCAACTTTGGATTTCCATTGCTAATCTGCCTTATTAGATCCCTTAAAAGCGTAGTCTTTCCTGCCTTTGGTGGCGATAATATCAAAGTGTTTAATATCTGGCCATCTTTATCTATAATAAAGGGCAAAACCTTGTCTGCTGCACCGATTACCTCCCTCGCTATGCGAATGTTAAAACCTGAAATGTGCTTTAATGTTTTTATTTTCCCATTTTCTACTACAGCTTTCCCAACCAATCCTATCCTGTGGCCGCCTTTAAGTGTCAGATAACCATTTTTTATTTCTTCTTCTACTGCATATATAGAATTTTGACTTATCAGAGAAAGCAACCTTAAAGCATCTTCTTCAGTTACCTTATAGGCTATTGCTGGATTTTGAGTTAAAAATCCTTCGAATGTAACAAAAAAATCATTTTCAGTAAAAATCAATGTTAGTGGTTTACCTGTGCGAAGTCTTATCTCTTCAAGTTCCGCTAACTTTTCGTCTTTTATTTTCTGCATTATTCCTCTTATATTTATAGGTAATATCGGCAAAATATCTTTTTCAAATAACCTGAAAAAGTTTTCTTTGTACAAACCTTGTCCCCCCTTGTTATAAATTTATATTTGAAAAAAAGGGGTAATATGACTTTAAAAAAGAAAAATAAATAAAAAAAAGAGGGTATTCACACCCTCCTTAATCTTCCTGTTCCTTACTATCTTCTTCAAAATTAAGATTTATTTCTGTTTTGCAGTTAGGACATTCGGTAACTTCGTTGTTATCCAAAAGGCTTTTGTCAATGTATATAGTTTCACGGCAATTAGGGCATTCTATTTCTACTAAATCGTTTTCGTCAAAATCTATTTCATCATAATCCTCGTCATCTTCTTCATCTTCGTCTTCCTCTTCCTCATCGTATAAATAATCTTCATCGTCTTCATCCTCTTCGTAATCTAAATCTCCATAAAGCTCTTCTTCTAATCTTCCTAAATCCTCGTCAATACTTTCAACATACTCCTGCGTGGCCTCAGAGAAAGCCCTTACTTCATCGATTTCATTAGCAATTTCTTCAAGTAAATTTATGACTTCCAAAAGTAATCTTTTTTCCTTCGAATCCTCTAGTCCTAAGCCATCCGCAAGACCTTTTACATAGGATACTTTAGCCTTCAAATCACTCATATAAATCCTCCTTTGAAATTAAACTCGGCTTAAATATTCACCCGTTCTGGTATCAATCCTTATTACATCGCCTATTTCAACAAAAAGCGGAACCTGCACTACAGCACCTGTTTCAAGGGTAGCAGGCTTTGAACCACCCGTTGCAGTATCACCTCTAAATCCGGGCTCCGTTTCTACAACCTTAAGTTCAACAAATGTAGGAAGCTCAATACCAATGGCTTTCCCCTCATAGAAAACAACCATTACTTCCAAGTTTTCCTTTAAAAACTTCAGTGCATCACCCAACTGTTCTTTGGTTAAAGGTATTTGTTCATAAGTTTGTGTGTCCATAAAATAGTATGTACCATCTGTCTCGTATAAATACTGCATAGTTTTTCTTTCTAAAATAGCCCTGTTCAATTTTTCACCTGCGCGAAAGTTTCTTTCAAAGACCTGCCCAGTTTTTACATTTTTAATCTTCGTCCTTACGAAAGCCGCCCCTTTACCTGGCTTTACGTGCTGGAATTCAACAACAACATAAACTTCTCCATCAATTTCAACCGTTACCCCGGGCCTTAAGTCATTCGTTGAAATCATATTTAGATACCTCCATTCTTAGTATTTTCATTAAAAGAATATAACATTATAAAATTATCAAATCCTTACTGGATTTTGTCAAGTTCTTTATACCCTGCTCAGTAACAACTACCAAATCTTCAATTCTTACACCACCAAAATTTTCGACATATATTCCCGGTTCTACGGTAATAACCATACCAGGCTTTAATTCTTCTTCACCAAGTTTGGACAGCTTCGGTTCTTCGTGTATCTCAATTCCAACTCCGTGCCCTAAACCATGTCCAAAATTTGGGCCAAAGCCTTCACTTTCAATGATATCCCTTGAAACCTTGTCAACATCCTTACCCAGAACACCCGGCTTTATGTATTCCAATGCTTTCTCCTGTGCTTCCCTAACTATTCTATAAATCTTTATCTGTTCTTCATTGGGTTTGCCCAAGAATACCGTCCTTGTCATATCTGAACAGTAGTGCTTAAATTTTGCCCCAAAATCTAATGTTACAAAATCCCCTGTCTTTAATTTTCTTTCAGTGGGTTCTCCGTGAGGCAAAGAAGCCCTTTCACCGCTTGCAACAATCGTTGGAAAAGATAGACCTTCAGCGCCATTTTTCTTAATGAAAAATTCCAATTCAATAGCTATTTCTTTCTCCGATATCCCCGGTTTTATAAAGTCCAATATATATATAAACGCCATGTCCGCAATCTTTTGAGCTGTTTTTATATTTTCAATTTCCTCTTCATCCTTTATCATTCTTATTTTCTCTACCACACCGCCGATTCTACCAATTTCTATGCCTTCCAAATTTTGCTTTAAATCCTCGAAATTCTTTAAAGTAATTATATTTTCTTCGATTCCTGTATTATATATGTTATTTTCTTTTAAAACCTCTGAAAGAAGGTTATAAGGTGAAATTCCCGGCTTATACTCCACTATTTCACTATACGGACTTTCCTTCTTTGCCTGTTCTACGTATCTAAAATCAGTAAATATGTAAATTTTATTTTCAGTAATCAAAATAAAACCTTCACCGGTATAACCACAAAGATAGTATATGTTTTCGGGTTTAAAAATAACAGCAGAATTTAAATTTTTTTTCTTTAATGCACTGCGAAGCTTTTCAATGCGGATATTGCTCACTTTTTCCCTCCCTTCCAAATTTTTAAATTAAAATTATAATCAAATTTATATTACCATATTTAACTAATATTGAATAGGATTTCTTTAAAACATTATAATTTATGAAAAAATAGAGTAAAAATTTAGTAATAAACGTATCTAACTTTCAATTCAACACTTCCAAGATTCTCATTATTAAAGTTTATTACAAAGCTGTCTATAAAGGTCAACCTCTTTTGGTTTTCAAAATCCGAAATAAAAGAATATAAATCTTTTTTACTTCCTTCTATCTGAATAAAAAAAGATGCATATTTTTCACCTTTTTCTCCCGTATTTTCTCCTTCAGGTTTTATCATCAAAATTTTAACATTATTTTTAGCCGACAATAAATCAATACTTTCTATAATATTTTCTAAATCACCATTATCAGGAAGTATATTTAATACCTCTTCTTTTTTCTTTTTAAATTCTCCCATATATTTTTTTTCTCGCATTAAATCATTATAATAATCTACCATTTTTTTATATTCTTCCCTCAATGACATCAACTTTTCCTGCTTTTGTTTATAGTTTTGAAGTAAAGGTATAAAAATATTCATAATAATATAAAAAATAAGAACTATAAAAAGTAAAAGAAGAAGATTTTTCTCCCTCCGTGAAAGTTTTGAATTTATCTTAAAAAAAAATTTTATTGGTCTCATTTTTTCACCCTGTCAAATTATTACTTTAAAATCACATTCAATTCAAAATAATATACATTTCTTGAAGTATCGAAGCGGATGTGATTTAAAAATATATCTTTTATTTTATCAATAGCTTTCAATTTATTTATATAGTTTGAACAGGAAAGCAATGAAGAGCTAAAACCGACAATGCCAACATTTTTTGTGTCTTTTAGAATAATTGAAGTTAAAACAATATCACCAGATTTTTGACCTTCAATTTTAGAAATTAAATCTGAAAAATAGGTTTTGCCTTTAATTAAACTTAAATATATTGCTTCCCTTTTCCTTAAATCATTTAATTCCCTTTGAAAATCCTTTTCCTCACCCAACTGGTTTTGTATTCTTAGTATTTTATCTTGATAAAGTGCTATATCCCTTTCTAAGAAAAAGATATTCGCAAAAAAAGTAACAAAAAAATAAAGCAGAACAAGTACTACTACTCCTATGCAAAAAGAAGTAACCAATAATTTTCTTTTATTTCTCCTTTTTAAAAGTATCTCCTGCGGAATCAAGTTTAGCTTGCTCATTTTATCCCCTCATTGCAAACCCTAAGGCATTGCAGTAATCCGATAAATCAAAAAAGGATGCATTTTTCAATGCGTAAACTTTTAACTCCTCTGGTTTCAAATCCCTCGCAAAAATGATTTCAGAACTCAAATTTTCAAATAACATTCCTGCTATATAAGAAACCTTGCTTCCTCCACCAATTAACACAATTTTCTCTACCTGTTTACCCTTTCTTTGAATGGAGTAATAATCTATGAATCTTGTAAATTCTTGAATAAATTCTACTATCTTAGATCTTTCTGAGGAAACTGAAAAATTAAAGGTTTTACTAAAAAAAAGCATACCATTTTCTAAAATAGCTGCCTCACTGTGGCTCTGGCCTAAATCCAGTATAACTATAACTTCCTCTTTAAATTTTTCTTTAAATACCCGGCTAACCGCTAAAGGATATACATCAACTGCTTCCACAAAAAATCCCGCTTTTTCAAATATTTTAATATATTCTTTTATCACTGCTGTTGATGCTGCTGCTAAGAGAATTTGTGCATTTTGGTCGTTTTCTGAAATTATTTCATAATCAAAAGTAAAATCGTCCTTAATAACCATGCTAAAATCTTGAGCTTCCCAATAAACGGCTTCCTTTAATTCTTTAGAATTCATTTTAGGAAGGGAAATATTCCTATAGACAATGTGCTTTGAAGGAAGCCCAAATACCACGTTCTTCTTGCCCATTTTCAATCTAATATCCTTTAAAAGGGAAAGTATATCTTCTTCATCATCTTTTTTTTCTACTTTCATAAATTCCTTTATATAAATTCCATTTTTTGTTTTAAAGGCTTCAACAGCTTTAATAAATGCACTGCCTATATCGATGCCAATTTTTGTCTTTTTTTTGAACATCTTAACACCTCATCAGTGATGCGGTTTCCTTGATACTATCTCAATAGCCTTTAAAATTTCAACTAAAGCATCTGCCCTAAATTGCTGGCTCAAAAGCTCCACCTTAGTAAAAACTTCACCCGACTCCGTAACGGTATATTTTGGAGGAAGGTGATTCAAGGCTATCGCGGCAATATCCATTTTACACCTTTCACAGCTACAAAAATCCTTTTTTTCCATTAAAATTTCATCTAATATTTGAAAAACCACGTCTTCCATAAAATTCTTTAATTTTAACTCCTTCATTCAATCATCCTCTCAATATATAAATTTTAATTGACCAAAAAGAACAAAGGAGTGGAATAGGAAGTAAAAGTATATTCCAAATCGTTGTATTTCACCTTTATATAAATTTTTATTTTACCGATATTTTTATCTTCCCATGAAAAACTTAGGTCTTCGACCTGCGCAACAGGATTTGAAACATTATTGCTTTCTCTATAAAGAGTCTTATTGCCTGAATTAAAATAATAATAAACGCTTTCCCTTTGCCCCTGAGAATTAATAAATACGATTTCTATTTTTTTAAAATTTCCACTTCCGGTCCCCTCTTCGTCCAATAAATTTACTTCCTTAGCATATTTTACATCTTCTATAATCCTGTTTAAAACAGTCCTTGCGTTTAAAATGCTGTCGCTTTTTTTCAAAATAACGCCGTAGGTTGAAACAGTCCCTTTATAAGCGCTCAAGACAGTAACCACAATTAAACTCATAATGGCAAGGGTTAAAACAAGCTCTATCAATGTAAATCCTTTTCTACTTTTTTTAATTTCAATTAAATTTTCCTTTAAAAGTCGCAATCGTAACCGACCCGCCTTTATCATTTTTCCCTTCAACCGTTACAATCAACTTGATTAGGCCGGAATTTTGTGCAATAATTTTTATTTTTCTGTTAAACATATATCCATTATAACTTAAATCCCTTTCTTCCTCCTCATATATATTAGAATTAGAGGGAATTTTAGCATAAAGCTCGCCGAAACTTTTAGAAACTAATTCTTCCATTTTTTGCTCAGCCAAATGGGTATAAATCGTCCTATCTTCACTTACCCTTTCCGTTAATAAATTGTCATTTAGCAGCATAAAACTGGGGATAAAAATCAAAGCCAACAGGGCAACCGATAAAACTACTTCTATAAGGGTGTAACCTTTCATATATAAAACCTCTTTTTAAAAACTTACATTTAATTAGCCGGCGGTGAATCGCTTATCCTTACCCTTGCAGTAACAGGAGTTACAATTACATATAAAGTTTTAGATTTCCCCTTTATTGCAATAGTGCCACCTTGCGAAGGTACACCAGAAGGATAAAATTCTACAGTGTTGCTCGGAAAGTTGGTGTAACAAAATGTAATACCTGAAGGGAGGGTATACTTTATACCCTGAATTGAATTTAATACCTGATAGCTGTTCTTTGAATCCAAGTCAAATACAATCCTAATAGTTTTGCTTTCAGATACCGCTCGTTCCCTTGCAATCAATATATGCCTTGCAATCTGTTCACAGGCAATACTTAGTTTAAAATTATCAACCGTAGTTTCAAATTTTGGAATAGCAAAAGTAGCTAAAATCCCTATAATTCCTATCACAACAATTAATTCTATTAATGTAAAACCATAAGATTTAGAAGGTATGCTTTTAATCATTTAAATCTCATTCCACCACTACATTAAAAACGTATTAATGTAATAATTTAAAATTTCTTCACCATAAAAAATAGAAAAAACCGCACCTAAACTCAAAAAAGGCCCAAAGGGAATATGGTCCTTTCTGTTTTTTATTTTACTTAATATTAATAATATTCCAATAAAAGCTCCAACGACAAAGGAAATTAAAAGCGAAAGTAAAATAAGCTTTTTTCCGACAAAAAGCCCTATTAAAAAGGCAAGCTTTACATCCCCTGCCCCCATACCGCCGCGAGAAAAAAGGTAAATTAAAGTCATAACAAAAAGGCCTAAAATTGCGCCTAAAAGATAGGTCAGAAAATTTTTTTCCAAAAGTGAAAATAAAATTCCTGCAATAACCCCAAATAAAACAACCTCATTTGAAATTATATAATGCTCCAAATCAATAAAGGATACAATAACTAACAAGCTTATAAATAGAGCATATTTTAAAAAATGAATATTAAAACCAAATTTATTAAACAAAAATAAAAATAATAATGCGTTTATTATCTCAATTAAAAAATACCTTTCCGGAATTTTAGCCTTACAACTTCTGCAGCGCCCCTTTTGAAATAAAAAGCTCAAAATAGGGATAAGTTCGTAAAACCTAAGCCTTTTTTTGCAAAAAGGGCAGTGAGAGGAGGGATATATTATGGACATATTTCGTGGTAGCCTGTATACTACCACATTGATGAAACTTCCTATTATAGCTCCTAAGATAAAAGAAAACAGCATTATATCCCTCCGGGGGTAATTTTATAAAACAATTCTTTATTGAAAACTTTTAAATATTTTTAACAAACCAAAATAATTAGAAAGAATATATATTTGAATTTAAAATATAAATCATGTTGAATAAATACACAGTCGATTTTTATAAATTTTAGTTAATATTTATTGTTGTTTTTTAGTAATTGTAACCTTACCAGTACTACTATCAATGCTTATATTATATTTCGAATCTATTTCAGCATAATTATTAATGTAATTTTGTAATTCACTAAAATTTGTTGGATATTTTCCATTTTCCGCATAATATCTTTCAACAGCATTTTGAATTTGCACAGTATTAAATTCTATAGTCTTTTCTTCTGCATTTTCTAAAGTTTTTTTAACATTCGGTACCGCAATCGTAGCTAAAATACCCAAAATTGCTATTACCACAATCAATTCAATCAATGTAAAGCCTTTTTTATCTTTTAATATCTTTTTAATCCTTAAAAGCATGCCCCCCGTGCACCCCCTTTCTTTCCAATTTATAGATTATTATTTTTAATAAAAACTGTAAATAGTAAAAATTGGCATTACTATGGCAACTACTATAAAACCCACTATCAAAGCCAATGATACTATCATTATAGGTTCAATTAAGCTTAAAAGCCTTTCCCTTTCAAATTCCATTTCATTTTCAAAAAATCCTGCAGTTCTTGAAAGCATATCTTCCAAAGCACCTGCTTCTTCTCCAACGCCTATCATTTTTTTAAGCATCATGGGAAGCTCACTTCTTTCCAAAGCCTCATATAAACTTTTACCCTTCCGCAAATCTTCCCTTGCCTTTTCTAAATCTTTCTCAAAAACCCTATTTTGTATTACTCTTTCTACTACCTCTAAGGATTTTAATATTGGGATACCGCTTGCGATAAGTATTGCCAAAGTGCTTGCAAAATTTGCTGTAAGCCCTTTTCTTATAAACCTCCCAATAATGGGAAGGTTAAGTTTATAATAATCCATCTTATAGGCAATTTGTGGATTTTCCATCAATTTATAATATAAAGCTATAACTAAAATTACAAAAAGCAATATTATTATCAAAATGGTATTAAATTTTTGACTGATTAATAAAAGCACCCTTGTCGTAAAAGGAAGCTCAGCCTTTGCTTCTGAAAAAAGGCTGACAAAAGTAGGGATTACACTGTTCATTAAAAAAACTACCACAAAAAAGGCGACTATACTGAGTACTATAGGATAGGTTAAAGAGTTTTTTATTTTTTCCCTCTGTTTTGATAAATTTTCGAAGTAAACTGAAAGTTTTTTTAGCACCTCATCGAGCCTACCGCTTACTTCACCCGCTTCAACCATACTGATGAGAATTTCAGGGAATATATTACTTTCGTTTTTAAAAGCCTCAGCTAATGTAAGCCCTCTTTTTAAATCATACACCATTTTTTCTAAAGTCTTTTTAAAGACGGGGTTTGGTGTCTGCTGTGATATAATGCTTAAACATTCTATTACAGGTATGCCAGCTTCCAGCATTATGGCAAATTGCCTGCAAAAAACAGCAAAATCCTTGTAACCGATTCTAGAAGTCAATAACCTTAATGAATCAACAAGGCTTTTGTTTTTTCTTTTTTCAATCCTTACGGGAATGTAACCCTTTTTTTTCAGCATATCTGCGACATCGCTTTTGTCGTTGCAATCAAAAAATCCTTCAACTACATCTCCCTGAAAGCTAACTCCCTTATAATAAAATGTATCCATTTGTTTCACCTACTGAACAAGGCTGTATTCTCTGAGGTAGTTTTCAAAAACCTCTTTAGATATTAAGCCCCCTTCTAAAAGCTTTTGAAGGGACTGTTCCATCGTCTGCATACCGAATTTTGCACCGGTCTGCATCGCTGATAAAAGCTGGTGTGTCTTGCCTTCCCTTATTAAATTTTTTACTGCAGGAGTTGCAACAAGTATCTCAAAGGCTGCAATCCTCCCTTTCCCATCAGCCCTCGGTAAAAGCCTCTGAGCAATAACACAGGCCAATATGTCAGAGAGCTGAACCCTTATTTGGTTTTGTTGATGAGGAGGGAATATATCAACGATCCTTTCTATTGCTCCTATAGCGCTTGAGGTATGTAAGGTTGACATCACCAAATGTCCAGTCTCTGCCGCAGTAATAGCAGATGCCATTGTATTTAGGTCTCGCATTTCGCCTATCATTATTACATCGGGATCTTCTCTTAAAGCTGAAATTAAAGCTCTATCAAAGGATTTAGTATCCTCTCCCACTTCCCTTTGATGAATAATGCTTTTATTGTGTCTATGAAGGTATTCAATAGGATCCTCAATAGTTACGATATGGCAGTTTTTTTGACTGTTTATAAAATCTATTATGGCCGCAAGAGTAGTTGACTTTCCGCTGCCGGTCGGACCCGTAACTATAATTAAGCCCTTTTCCAGCAATGCAAACTTTTTCAAAATAGGAGGTATTTGAAGTTCTTCAAAGGATGGGATCCTATCAGGTATAATCCTAATGGCAAAAGCAGGAGTCCCCCTTTGCATGAATAAATTCACCCTGAATCTTCCCAAGCCGTGGATAGAGTAAGCAAAATCGATTTCTCCATTTTCCCTAAATTTTTGAATCTGCTCTGTTTTTAAAACATTTAATACAATTTCTTCTAATTCAGAAACCGTAAAGATTTCTTCACCGGATAATGCAACAAGTTCACCGTTTACCCTCAAAATGGGAGGAAGGTTTACAGAAATATGAACATCTGAAGCTCTTTTAAGCAAAGCATTTTCCAAGATTTTGAGCAATCTTTCCTTTCCCATTCTCAATCCTCTTCCGAATAAAGTACTTTTAATATTTCATCCAAAGTAGTTATTCCCCGTTTTACCATCTCAAATCCAACCTCTTTCATGGGTTTAAACCCCATTTCGGTGCTTTTTACTGCTATTTCTTTTGTCGAGGCTTTTTTTGCGATTAATTCCCTAAGTTCCGCATTTACGGTAAGTATTTCAGCTAATACGGTCCTTCCCTTAAAACCCGTATTGCTGCAAAAATTACATCCCCTGCTTTTATATAAAATTAATTTTTCCTGCCCTTCAAAAAAGGCCCTCTCATGAGGCAAAGCCTCGTACTCCTCCTTGCAGTATGGGCAATTTTTCCTTACAAGCCTTTGAGCAATAATCCCCACTAAGCACGAAGCAACAAGATAGGGTTCAAGCCCCATATCAAGGAGCCTTGTAATAGTTCCAATAGCATTGTTGGTGTGCAATGTAGAAAAAACAAGATGCCCTGTAAGCGCTGCCCTTACCGCTATATCTGCTGTTTCCGCATCCCTTATTTCTCCTACCATTATTATATCAGGGTCCTGCCTCAAAATCGACCTCAATCCGTTTGCAAAAGAAAATCCGGTTTTAGGATTTATCTGAACCTGATTTATCCCTTGTAAAAGATATTCGACAGGATCCTCTAAGGTAATAATATTTTTAGTAGGATTATTAATCTTATTTAACATAGAATAAAGGGTTGTTGTCTTTCCGCTTCCCGTTGGACCAGTTACAAGTATCATTCCGTAAGGAATCTTAAGCATTTTTTCAATGATTATTATTTGTTCATTATTAAACCCAAGTTCTTCAAGTCCTAAAAGGGTATGCTTCCTGTTAAAGATCCTCAGAACTATTTTTTCACCGTGCACCGTAGGAAGGGTTGAAACCCTTATATCGATATTGCTGCTTTCAATTTGAAGCTCAAGATGCCCATCCTGAGGCAATCTACGCTGGGTAATGTCCATACCAGCCAAGATTTTTATCCTTGTAAGCACAGAAGGAAGTAAGTTTTTAGGCCACCGTATAACTTCATATAATTCTCCATCTATTCTAAATCGGACTCGTATGTTCTTCTCCTGTGGCTCAATATGTATGTCGCTTGCATTTTCTTTTACTGCTTGATGAATAATAGTATTAATAAGCCTTATTACAGGAGCAGTTTCTTCTTCGGGGATATCTATTATACCTATTGCTTCATCATCTGCTGTACCAAGTTCACTTTTTACTTCTTGTAATACTTTTTGAATAATCTCTTTTGAAGAATAATAATTGTCTATTGCTTTTTCTATTTCAGACTTTGTTGCTAAAACTATTTCCACATTTAAGCCAGTCAGCATTTTTACATCATCTATTGCTATAATATTAAAAGGGTCATTTACAGCAAGGGTTAATGTATTATTTTCTATTTTAACGGGGAAGATCATGTATTTTCTCGCAATGGATTCGGGCAAAAGTTTTACTATTTCCGGTTCAATAAGGTATTTATGCAAATTTATTCTCGGTATACCGAGTTGATACTGCAGCACTTCTACCATTTCTTCTTCTGTTATAAAACCCTGTTTTATTAAAATCTCTCCTAATCTTTCGCCTGTCTTTTTTTGTATTTCCAAAGCTCTGCTTAGCTGATCTGGCGTTATCAGTTTTTCTTCCAATAAGATATCTCCAAGTCGCTTTCTGCTTTTTGCCATTTTAGCCCCCCAAAATCCTTCGAATAATTATTATTCTTATATTCAACATTTTATAAATAAATCCTTCATTTTTCGATATTTTATTACATCTTTTTATTTATTTTTCTTTTTTTCTATAAAATCTTTCTAAAACCCTCGATTCTAATCTCCTCATAAATTTTGTAAAAAATAATTCTTTCTCTGCCAACGGCCTTACTAAAATAGCAAAAAGCCCCATCCTTTTTGCTCCCAATATATCCGTAAATAACTGATCGCCGATTACTGCAGTTTCTTCCCGTGATGTCCCCAATATTTTCATTCCTTTAATAAATACTCCTTTTGCAGGTTTGAATGCTATACCCTCTACCGCAGGTATCCCTAATTTTTTTGCACATTCCTTTATCCTGCTTGCCCTGTTATTAGAAATAATGCAGAATTTAAATCCCATTTGTTTGGCATTCAAAAGCCATTGAGTGAGTTTTTCATCAATATTAGAAGAGTTCCAGGGCAAGAGGGTATTGTCAAGGTCTATAAGTATACCCTTAATGTTTTTTTCTTTCAATATTTCAAAATCCAATTCATAAATATCCTTTATAAAAATATCGGGCATCAAAAAATTGATCATATATACCTTTTTCCCTTTCTCCCTTTTTATTTATTTTATTATAGCATATATATTTTCCCACAAAAACTTTTATTATTTTATCGAATTTTATTGATAAAAATTAAGGAAGGGAATTTTTATCCCTTCCTCTTTTCTTATTACCCTATTAAAACCTTTATATCGTTTTCCACATCAGTAATACCGCCGATATTGAATTTTTCTACAAGCACTTTTGCAACACCCGGTGATAAAAATGCGGGAAGCGTAGGCCCAAGGTGTATATTCTTTACACCTAAGTAAAGAAGTGCCAAGAGTACTGCAACAGCTTTCTGTTCATACCAAGCAATATTGTAGACTATTGGAAGTTCATTTATATCGTTTAATCCAAAAACTTCTTTTAGCTTTAAGGCTATAACCGCTAAGGAGTAAGAGTCGTTACACTGTCCAGCATCTAAAACTCGCGGTATGCCATTTATATCGCCTAAATTAAGTTTATTGTACCTGTATTTTGCGCATCCAGCAGTTAAGATTACAGTATCTTTGGGAAGTGCCTTTGCAAATTCGGTGTAGTATTCTCTGCTCTTAAACCTTCCATCGCATCCCGCCATTACCACAAATTTCTTAATAGCACCGGATTTTACCGCTTCTACCACTTTATCAGCAAGGGCAAGAACCTGGTTATGGGCAAATCCGCCTATTATTTCTCCTTTTTCAATTTCTACTGGAGGTTTGCACCTTTTTGCATGCTCGATGATTTCAGAAAAATCCTTTTTACCGTCTGGCCCTATGGGTATATGCTTTACTCCTTCAAATCCTACTACATTGGTAGTGTAAAGCCTATCTTTATAGCTTTCCTTTGGCGGTATTAAGCAGTTGGTAGTCATTAAAATAGGTCCGTTAAAGCTTTCAAATTCCTTATCCTGCAACCACCAGGAATTGCCGTAATTTCCTGCAAAATGAGGGTACTTCTTAAAAGCAGGGTAATAATGGGCAGGTAGCATTTCTCCATGGGTATAAACATCTATCCCGGTTCCCATCGTCTGCTTTAAGAGTTCTTCTAAGTCTTTCAAATCATGGCCGGAAACTAAGATGCCGGGATTATTTCTTACTCCAATATTTACCTTTGTTATTTCAGGGTTTCCGTAAGTAGAAGTATTGGCTTTATCAAGCAGGGAGAGGGTTTCTACAGCATATTTTCCGCATTCTATTACAAGGGAAAAGAGTTCATCAGGAGAAATATCTTTTCTTAGAATTTCTGACAAAGCTTTTTCTATAAACTTAAAAATTTCTTCATTTTTAAATCCAAGGACGTAAGCATGGAAAGCGTATGCTGCAATCCCCTTAACACCGTAAGTCAATAGCTCTTTTAAAGACCTAATATCCTCATTTTCTTCAGATAGAACTCCAACATTATCCGCTTTTTTTATAAATTCTATTCTTGTGCTGCCAGTCCATGTAGAAGCATCGGGGAGGTTTTGGTCATCCAAATTCAGCCTTGATTTTATTTCTTCCCTTAAAGCAAGAGCCTTTTTTATAGCCAAAACAAAATACTCTTCGTCAAAGTTTACATTTGTTAGCGTAGAAAACAGACTTTCAATCATGAATTTATCAATCTTTTCTTCTGCCAAGCCTTTTTCTCGCGCTTTTTGATTTACGTAAGCAATACCTTTTAAAGTATAGATAAGTAAGTCCTGTAGTTTTGCAGTATCTTCCGATTTTCCGCACACCCCTCTTACGGTGCAACCTTGATTTTTGGCAGTTTCCTGACATTGAAAGCAAAACATTGACATAATATCACTCCTTAATTTTTTTATTTTATTTCCCCTATATAATCGCTTAATTTTTTACTTTTAAGAAACATTAAAAATTCACTGCTCAATTTTCCAAATATACCCCCAAATATACACGATTTAAAATAACACTTTTTGTCATAGCCCATAGGACATGGATTTTCAGACAAAGGTCCTTCCACAGCCTCAAATATATCATATAAAGTAATCTCATCAGGACCCTTTGCGAGGGTAAAGCCTCCCTTTGGTCCTCTCACTGAACGCAGAAGGCCAAATTTTGATAACCTTTGCATTACCTTTGCAAGATGGGCTTCAGAAGCATTTAATTTAATTGCAATATCTTTTACATTTAAATATTCCTTTTCATTAGTAGAAGCAATTAATACCATGCTATGAAAAGCTAAGGAAAGCATTTCTGATATACCAAAAAGATTTATAATTTTTTCACCTCCCTCTATTTAGGTATTTTAATACCAAAATTCTTTATTGTCAATGCCTTTTTTAAATTTTTTTAATTAATTTTGAGTGAATTGCGATGATCAGAGAAGCAGATGAAATACCGATTTTAGGGCATTCA
>NZ_JBNATW010000036.1:0-20286 GCF_049701175.1 Thermovenabulum sp. | reverse complement strand
CCCCCCATTTTCGACAATTATTTTGCCCTATTGTCGCTTTTTTTATGTGTTGCTATAGTCTATCTGGCTTTTACTTCTATTTGCTTTGTTATACATTTAAAACCCCACCTTAATTTTTACGAATTAAGGTGGGGTTTTTCTAACTATACAACCGATGGTTCAAAGATGAGTTCTCCTCTTTCAAACCTACCTAAATCCAATTTGTCTATAGGAATTGTTGTAGGCAATCCTAATATATACTGTGCCATAAGCACTCCGGTAATCGGGCCGAACATAAAACCGTGACCTGAATATCCCGTGGCGATGTATACTCCTTCTACATTATCAGCTTTGCCCAAAATGGGTTGAGCATCGGGAGACATCTCATAGAGACCCGACCACTGGCGGACTATTCTAATATTTTTCAGGTAAGGCAAGTATCTTACAGCTTTTTTGCACATTGTCTCTATAAAGTCCCATGTAGATGTTACGCTGTAAGTTTCATGTTCTGCAGGGCCAAAACCCATAATGAATTCTCCACCGGGTTCTTGCTGCAGATAAATATTTCCTGCAAAGGACATAATCATAGGGCCAAGTTTCGGGTTTACAGGCTCAGTAACCAATATCTGATGCCTTTCAGGACGAACTGGTATATCTACTCCTGCCATTTTACCTATTTCCCTTGACCAAGCACCTGCTGCAATGAGTATTTTTTCTGTCATTATATCTCCTTTATTAGTCTTAACTCCTTTAACCTTGTTATTTTCAACTATTATACCAGTAACCTCTGTAAATGTATTTATTTCAACACCAAGCCTTTTTGCTGCTTCGGCATACGCTATCATTGTATGGAAGGGGTTAGCATGACCATCTTTTTGGTGGAAGGCACATGCTAGTATGCCTTCTATATTTAATTCCGGTACTATATCGAGGGCTTCCTGAGGAGTTAAAAGCACAGATTTTATACCTAAACTATTTTGTAAAGCTATATTTTTCTTAAACTGCTCGACTTCTTTTTCGGTAATTGCCATCAAAAGATAGCCGCCTTGTTTAAATTCTATATCCCCTTCATAATCCAATATTTCATTTAAATTTTCGAAAATCTCTATTGAAGCTTTCCCGAGAAGACAGTTCATTTCCGTTCCCCATTGGGCGCGTACACCAGCTCCGCATCTTCCGGTTGAACCGCTCATCAGGTAACTTTTCTCGCAGACAACTATATCCTTCATGCCCATTGCAGCAAGATTATATGCTGTTGCGAGTCCAGCCATTCCTCCACCTATAATTACTATCTCAGCTGTTTTCTTCATTTTCCACCCCTCCTAAAATAGCAGCCATTTTTATATTCTTAGCAGGCGGCCTAAAGGTAGTTATCTTTATTTCTGCTGGGTTGGTTTTTGTCGCTTTTGCAAGCTCAGCCAAAAGCAGAGACCTGCATGTTCTACCCTGACATTGCCCCATCCCGCATCTTGTTATTCTCTTAATTTCGTCCATAGTTGTATATCCTTTTTCAATCAAAGCCTCAATTTCCTCTAAAGTAACATCCTCGCAGCGGCAAATAATCGTTTTGCTTTTCATAATTATTTGTCACCTCCGACCCTTATGTTCCTAACAATCATAGAAAGTTCCTTAGGAACGGCTACAGTTATAACAGGCGTTTTGTCTTCGTATTTACCGTTTCTTATTTTTACCACCTTGCCCTTTCCAACGACTTTGCCTGCTCTGTCGAGCACATCTACCTCATCTCCTTCCTCTGGCAGAGGAAGAAATTCAAAGGGCAGCGAAACTGTAGCCTCTTTTTCTGAATAGGTTTCATCAATTACAAAAATTGCAAGACCAGGACATTTGCTTACACATAAACCGCATCCCGTACACTTTTCATAGTCGACCATAGGTAAATTGTTTATATCATCCCCCAAGGTAATTGCTCCTGTTTTGCACGCCTTTGCACATGGATTGCACGGTATCTTCTGAAAACACTCCACCATTACAACTGGTCCTTTTGCCAACCTCTCTTTTGGAGGAATTCTAACGCTTAGTTCTTCAAGTTCAGGTATCCCATTCTTAGCAAGCATATACAGCACCTCCTAAATTATTACTTTTGATAAACCTTTTCGTATTTTCTCTCCAACAGGCCCAGAGCGCAGGGCTTCGAGTTCTCTTAAGACCTCATTCTTTTTCTCTTCATAGGACCCGTCATCATAGCCTAAGCTCTTGGCAGCTGAAAGGCCCGCCAATTGCCCTTCCATCATTGCACTTGATGCTTCTTCTACCCCTGCAACGTCGCCAGCAACGTATATTCCTGGCACTGTTGTTTCCATATTTTCGTTTCTCAAAGGTACATGTCCGCCCAGCTCTGGCACATATACCATCTGACAGCCGGCTTGCCACAACAACTCAGCCAAAGGTGAAAGGCCAACCGCAATACACATTACATCCACGTTGAAGACCTTTTCGGTACCGGGAATAGGCTGCCATTTGTCATCAACCTTCCAAATAACGGCCCTTTCCAAAGCACCGGTCATTTCATTGGGATAAGCTGCTTTAACCGTATAGGAAGTAAGGATAGGAATCCCTAATCTTGCTACCTTTGAGGCATGCACCCAATAACCTCCAATATTCGGGGCTGCATCGATAATTGCTTTTACGTTTACCCCTGCCTGCATAAGCTGATAGCTAACTATAAGTCCTATATTACCCGCTCCTACCATAAGCACATTTTTCCCAGGAAGTACTCCGTGCTCATTCATTAAGGTCTGGACTGCACCCGCTCCGTAAATACCGGGCAGGTCGTTGTTTTCAAAGGGTAAAAATCTTTCCGATGCACCTGTAGCTATTATTATCCTATCCGCCTTCATCTTAACCCATTTTTTCTCTTCCACTTCTATGCCCAGCACGCCATCGTCGGGATAATAAGCAACTACTGTTGAATCCAGCATGGTTTTAATCTTAGGATTTTTCTCTACCTCAGAAGCTAAAAATTTTCCTATATCTATTCCCCTTATTGAAGCGTATTGTTTCTCTGAACCGAAAAACATATGGGTCTGTTTTACTAATTGGCCGCCAAGCCGGGAGTTTCTATCGATAAGTGTAACATTTGCCCCCATGTTGGCTGCTGCAAGAGAAGCCATCAAACCGGCAGGTCCTCCACCAATTACAGCAACTTCCGTTTTAATCATTTCAAATCACCTCTTCCTTCCTGTGTTTCTATTACCATTCCTTCCTTTAATTTTTCTACGCAAACCCTTACATTTGGTTCTCCATTTACAGTCATTAGGCAAGAAGAGCAGTTACCTATAGCACAATAAAAACCGCGTGGCCTGTGAAGCTTTTTGCTATGGCTTAATACCCTCACACCGTTCGCATGAAGAGCTGCTGCAATGGGTTCACCTTCAAAGCCTTTCATCTTTTTGCCGTTGAAGGTGAATTCCACTTCACGCCCCCTTTCAAAGGTCAAAATGGGGTGCTTTTCTATTCTCATTGTTATACCTCCTTCTTTATAATTCATTGTTTTTTTATATTTATAAAGCTTTTTAACATTTTATTGTTTTTTATCGTATTGTTAATGTTTAGACTATTTAATTTATAAAACTCTCTTAAATCAACAAATGACCTTAGCTGTTAAAACATCTTTTTAACAAATCCCTTCTCAGTTCGCTCAAATGATAGGCCATTTTTTTTGCTGCTTCCTCTTCATCCCTTTTAGCAATAGCCTTAACAATATCACCGTGCTGCTTGCATAAGTTTACCCAGTCGTTGTAATCCAAGATTGCCCTTTCCCTTAATTCTCTGCTGATATTCAGGATATGGCTTATTACCTCTTTTAAAATAAAATTATGAGCGCTCTCTGCAATAGCAATGTGGAAAAACAAATCCCTGTCCTTTTCCATGTATTCTTTTATGCTCATATCATTTCCGTGAAATTCTTTATCCAGTTCTATCAATTTTTCGATTTCTTCTTCCGTAGCCCTTTTGGCAGCAAGCCTAACAATCTTAACTTCTATTATTTCCCTTGCCTCAACAACCTCAAGGAGTGCATCCCTTTCTAAGTCCTCTGCCGAGCAGTTTATTAGCTGAAATCCTGAAACATTCCTTAAAAACCTTCCACCTCCCGGTTTCGATTCAACAAGACCGCGAGACTCAAGAACCCTAAAAGCCTCTCTTAAAATAGATCGACTAACGCCTAACTGCACCATCAGCTCCCTCTCCGAAGGGAATTTATCACCGGGCTTAAGTTTCCCCTCATCGATCATTTGGCGTATTTGTTGTATGATTGTTTCATATAATCTAACGTTTCTAACCTTCTTAAAATTCATAGTTCACCTTCTTTTCTCCTTAGGGTTACTTGGTAGCCCAGTTCAATTATTATAATTCGATATGTAAAATAAAATTCCTGCAAGAATAATATAATTTTTTTAATTTGTTTCTATTTTTGTTAATATTATCACAATTGCTTTTACTAATCGCCTGTGTTATTATTATTCCTGATAATTGGAAAAGGGGAGAAGGGTTTTGTCCAGCAAAAATATTTTAACCTTAGGCATAGAAACTTCCTGTGATGAAACATCAGCCTCAGTGGTGTTAAACGGGAGAAAGGTCTTATCAAATGTAGTCTACAGTCAAATAGATTCTCATAAAAAATTTGGTGGTGTTGTACCCGAAATAGCCTCAAGAGCGCATCTTGAAAAAATATGCCCTGTGGTAGATGAGGCATTAAAAGAGGCAAACGTAACCTTTAAAGATATTGATGTTATAGCGGTAACAAATGGCCCAGGATTGATTGGCGCTCTTTTAGTAGGTGTTTCTTATGCGAAAGGGCTATCTTATGCAATAAAAAAACCCCTCGTAGGGGTCAATCACATAGTAGGACATATTTACGCTAATTTTTTAGAAAGCGATTTTGCTCCTCCGTTTTTATGCCTTGTAGTTTCTGGCGGACACTCTCATATTTTTATGGTTGAAGACTTTGGCAAATTCAAGCTCCTCGGCAAAACCATCGACGATGCAGCAGGAGAAGCTTTTGATAAAATTGCAAGAGCCTTAGGTTTGGGGTATCCGGGAGGCCCCGCTATTCAGCAGGTTGCAGAAAATGGAGATGAAGATGCAGTAATCTTTCCCGTTGCACAAATAAAAAATTCAGAGCTCGACTTTAGCTTTAGCGGTTTAAAATCCGCCGTGTTAAACTACTTAAACCAACAAAGGCAAAAAGGCAGTAATATTAAAATCGAGAATGTAGCAGCTAGCTTTCAAAAAGCCGTTGTCAAAGCCTTAGTTGAAAAAACATTAGAAGCACTTAAAATCACAAAAAGCAGTACCCTTGCTTTAGCCGGAGGAGTCGCAGCAAATAAAAGGCTAAGAGAAGAATTTTTAAAGATTTCTGAGGAATTAGGAATAAAAGTCAACTTTCCCCCTATAAAATTTTGTACCGATAATGCAGCCATGATTGCCTGTGCTGGCTATTATAAATTCCTTGCTGGTGAAACCTCAGATTTTACCTTAGACGCCTATGCTGTTTCTGATTTTTGATGAGCTGTGGAAACATATTCTGGGGATTATGTGGATAAGTGTGGATAACTTTGTGGATATGTGGATAACAAAAATTTATTCAATATCCTTCCACATTATTATAGCGTCTTCATTATTGTCTGAATAATACCCTCTTCTTATTCCTGTAGGCTGAAAGCCAAGCTTGGTATATAGATTCTGAGCTATATGATTGCTTTTTCTCACTTCAAGGGTCATTTTGATAGCCCCTCTTTTTTTCGCAAGATCAATCAGCGTCCTCATAATAAGTTCTCCGATTCCCATACCTCTGTATTCTGGGAGAACAGCTACATTTGTGACATGGGCTTCATCAAAAATTATCCACATGCCTCCATAGCCTACTATCTTCCCATCTGTCCTAATAACTATGTAAGTAGCAAAGCGATTTTCGTTAAGCTCGGATAAAAAAGCGTATTTTGACCAAGGATTTGTAAAACTTCTTTTTTCTATTTCTAATACTTCCTCAAGGTCTTCAACCCTCATTAAATCTATTTCAATTTCAGGTAAATTTTTGTTTTCCATGCTTTTCCTCCCATTTCTCTTCTGCATGAGACTTTCTCATATAAAAGGGTTTTATAGAAAAACAATCAGTTATATTCCCCATTATTAGCTCCTTTAAACCTATTATCGCTGTAGAAGAAGCCCTCGGCATAGAATACAAACCTTCCTTTTTGATAAGTAATAAATTAACATTATTGCTATTATTTTCTAATTTATTAAAAACTTTATCGACCCCGTCTCCCAATAAGAATACTTCTTTTCCTAAATCTATTAAGCTTTTTAATAACCTTTCTGTATCGAATATTGAATAATCCCAAATCTTCTTTAATTCTCCTTCTTCCCAAGTAAAAAGTGCAGAATAAACATCATTTCTCTGAGCATCTATTACCGGGCAAATTAAGTCCCTTCCAGGCAAATTGTAAGCAAGGCTGTCTAAGGTATTTACTGCGATCAAAGGTATACCTAAAGCTTGCGAAATTCCCTGCGCACAAGCTATACCTATCCTTATTCCCGTAAACGACCCCGGCCCTACAGAAACTGCAATCCCATCAATTTCTCTAAGTGTTATACCTAAATCCTTTAAAATCCTATCTACCATTGGGATTAATTTTTCCAGATGGGTGTATTTGCTGGTTTCTAAAAAATATTCAGCTATAATTTTTTCTTCAGTAACAACTGCAACCCCTGCAGCCTTTGATGTTGTCTCAATTCCAAGAACCTTCAATTTTGCATCAGCTCCCGTTCAATAATTGGTATTAGGGGACTTTCGCCGTAAAACTTAAATTCTCTCTCATTTTCATTTATATAACGAATTTCAATCCAAAGAGAAGACTCAGGTAGAATGTTTTTCACTTTATCCGCCCACTCCACTACAACTGCGCATTCATCTAAGAAATCCAAAAAACCCGCTTCCTCTAATTCTTCTTCACTTTCAACCCTGTAAGCATCCACATGAGCAAAAGGAATATTCCCTTTATAAAAATTAATAATTGTAAAAGTAGGGCTTACAACATATTCTTTAACACCGAGTCCCTCAGCAATGCCCCTCGTAAAAGCCGTCTTGCCGGCTCCCAAGTCGCCTATAAGAGCTACAACGTCTCGGGGCCTTAGGAGTTTTCCTATATTCTTACCTAATTCTTCCGTTTCTTTTACGCTTTTTGTTTTTAAAATCATACATTACCTTCCCTATATACTAATTTTTTCTACATTTTTTATTATATCAAAAAAAATTCAAAAAAAATAAAGCCCCTTTTTATCATTAGGGGCTTTTTTTATCCCATTATCTATGAAGTAAAATAGATATTCTCTTGTATATAAGAAGGGTAACCAAAGAAAGCATTAGCCCTTTTAAAATATTGAAGGGGAGAATGCTATATACTATCAATGTCTTTAAGTCGACTACCCTGGGATTTGCTTTTGTACCGAGGGATACTATGACATCCATGGGGATATTTAATACTTTTTGGTATAGGGGAATAAATACAAAATAATTGGCCAAAGACATACCTACAGCCATTACAATCGTGCCTAAGAGCATTCCAATAATCGCCGTGTTTCTGTTTTTATTCATCCAGTAAACATATGAAGCCGGCACTACAAAAAGTATCCCTGTAAGAAGGTTTGCTGCTTCTCCGATAAAAGCCGTCTGATTTTTAAATATTGCGTGAAGGATGTTTTTTAATACTTCCACACCTGCCCCTGCCCACGGGCCTAAGGCAAACCCTGCAAGCAGCGCTGGTACATCGCTGAAATCAATTTTCAAAAAGGATGCAAAAAAGGGCAGCGGAAATTCAAAGGCCATTATGAAAAACGCAATAACCCCGAGGACCGCAACTTTTGTTAAACTTTTTACATCTCTTAAACTTTGTACGTCTTTTTGATTCATAACAGTCATAAAAATTCCTCCTTTAAAATTTGGCAGTTACTTTTAAAAATTGAAAGGCCCCGAAAGCTTCGGGGCATAAATTTCAAAATTCAAAATAAAAACAAACCTTCTCCCATCCGGACTTTAACCGTCGGCTCCGGAATCTCACCGGATCAACCCTTTACGGGCTCGCGGGCTCGCCTCATAGGCTTACCGCCGGTCGGGAATTTCACCCTGCCCCGAAGGTCTCTGGGTTTTCAAATTAAATTGTCAGTAATATCATAACACAAATTTATAAAATATACAATAATAAATTTTTAATTCTAATTGGACTTCTCTCTCCAATTATTTTTTAAGCACAATTTCACCATTAATTAAAACCATTATAGGCTTCGCCATCAAATCAAAGGGGAATCTATCCCAAATTACTATATCTGCATCCTTTCCTTTTTCCAAACTGCCCACTCTATCGGAAATTCCAATTATTTCAGCAGCATTTTTTGTAATTGCCAAAAGGGCATCTTCTTCCTTCATGCCTTCCTTTACCGCAAGGGCAGCAAGTAAAGGCAGATACTGTATTGGTATTACGGGATGGTCCGTCATTATTGCCACTTTTACGCCCTTATTTGCAAGTATTCCCGGAGTTTTGAAAGTTAGGTTTTTTAATTCGTATTTTGACCGGGATGTAAGCGAAGGACCTACAACCGCAGGTACCCCGTATTCAGCTATTTTGTCGGCAATTAAATGCCCTTCCGTACAATGCTCGATTACTAAATCCACATTAAATTCCTTAGCTATCCTTATGGCGGTCATGATATCATCCGCTCTATGGGCATGAGCCCTTAATGGAAGCTTTTTTTCAAGCACCTCGCACAAAATTTCCATCTTTATATCGATTTCAAATACCTCTCCCTCTTTCGTCTTTTCCTTTTTTTGCTTATAATTACGTGCTTTATAAAGGGTTTCTCTCAAAAGAGCAGCCGTTGCCATTCTCGTTGCCGGTGACTTTTTTTGCTCACCGTAAACCCTTTTGGGATTCTCGCCAAAAGCAATTTTTAGACCCGCAGGTGATTTTATTATCATTTCATCAACTACCCTGCCGTAAGTTTTTAAAGCAGCCGATTGTCCCCCTATTACGTTGGCACTGCCCGGCCCCGTAAAAACGGCGGTAACACCGCCTTCCAAAGCATCCTTAAAAGCAATATCCGAAGGATTTACGGCATCAATCGCCCTAAGATGAGGAGTAATCGGGTCCGTCCATTCATTTCCGTCTTCACCTATGGCACCTACTCCTTCTTCAAATAGCCCAATATGACAGTGGGCATCTATAAAACCAGGAAATATGTATTTCCCTCCTGCATCTATAACTTCTACATCCTTTGGAATCTCTGTCCTTTCCACAACATCTACTATTTTCCCCTCTTCAATAAAAATTACCCCTTCTTCTATGACCTTTTTTTGAGACATTGTGTAAATTTTTCCACCTTTTATAGCGAGCATAATCTCACCCCTCCCTTTTCAATTAATACCTGGTGATATAGCAAGCATTGCACAAAAAATCTTATAAGCTTCCAAATAATCCTTGGCAATATATACTACTGTCCTCGGGTCCTTTCTTTTGGTCCCGGGAATTAGAAGGGTCATATCGGCCATTACGGTTCTAAAAAAGGATACTTCTAGTTCCACAGGCCCCTCTTCCTTAGTGGGTTTAAAGGAATTTATTTTTGATAATGCTTCTCTTACCCCTTCGTCTATTCTTTCCCTTACTATCTCAAAGGGATAGATTTTTGCAGCATACCTGCCTACAGCTTCCTTTACGACAACACCTACCGGGTCATTCAGTTCTTCTTTGGCGCATAAAACCGCATTTTGGTCCCCCGTAACAAGTGCAACGGGGACATCGTAGTATCCGGCAAGCCTTCCGTTTATCCCCGCCTCACTCAATTCCTTTCCGTTTATTTTTGCGTACAGAACTTTTGAAGTATACGTATGGTCCATTATAGCATTAGAACTACCCGCCCTTGAATGGTATCCTACAAAGAATACCGCATCAAAACTTCCATCTATGCCTTCCATCATGCTTAAAGGCTTAGGGCTTCCGCTTATCAATACTGCCCTGCTGTCCAGTTCTTCTATTAAAATATTGTCCATATTGTTGTGAGAATCATTAACAACTATCTCTTTTGCACCGAAGTCAAAGGCAGCTTCGATAACTGCATTTACCTCCTTTGTCATCAAGGCCCTCATCCTGTCGTACTCTTTATTCCCCGGTTCCGTGTGTCTTGAAGAAACAACTCCCGAAATCCCTTCCATATCCGCAGAAATAAATATTTTCATTTTCCCTTCCTCCCTTTTATTTCCTCAATAAATCTTTCAAAAGGTTTTAATTGCATAGGGTCTTTATGCCACATACCTTCGGGATGCCATTGAAGCCCAAGGATAAATACACCTTCAGCACTACTTTCCACCGCTTCTATAATCCCATCAGGGGCATAAGCAACAGCTTTAAGGTATGGTGAAACTTCTTTTATTGCCTGATGATGAAAACTGTTAACCTTTACCTCTTGGGAATTATATATCTCAAAAAGAGTCGTTCCCTTATCTATCTTTACCTTATGGGTAGGGTACCATCGGGGAGCGCTCTGCGAATGTTTTATACAATCCCTAACCTGTGAAGGTAGATCCTGATAAAGGTTTCCACCCAAGGCAACATTTATCACTTGAATACCCCTGCATATACCCATAATAGGTTTTTTCCTAAAAAAAGCTTCTTTTACAAGGAATATTTCCGCCTTATCCCTTAAAGGGTTTACTTCCCCTAATTCCCTTATGGGATTTTCTCCAAAAATTAAAGGGTCCACATCCGGGCCTCCTGATATCAGGACGCCGTCAACCAAATCCAAAACGCCTTTTAATGTTTCTTCTTCCAATGGAGGTATAATTATCGGAATCCCTCCTGCCCTTTCAACAGCCAAGTAATATCCCTCATTTAGCATTGCTTTTTCTTCAAGGTGAGATGAAGTAATTCCTACTACTGGTTTCATATATTCCTCCCCTATGTTTAAAGCAATTTAACCGCTTCCTTCGCAATTAAGGGGTCGAACTGCTTTCCAGCATTTTTTAAAATTTCTCCTTTTGCCTCCCAAGGATTTTTAATCTTCTGGTAAGGCCTTTCAGAGGTCATGGCATCAAAGGCATCGGCTATGGCCATAATCCTTGCTCCTAAAGGTATCTCCTCTTTATAAAGCCCATGGGGATATCCCGAGCCATCATACTTTTCATGATGGTTTATGGAAATGGGAATAACATCCCTTAAAGCACCCACTATGCTCATTATATCGCCAGTATACACCGGATGCATTTTCATTATTTTAAACTCTTCTTCCGTAAGCCTTCCCGGTTTATCCAGTATATACCGCGGCACAGCCACCTTACCCGCATCGTGTAAATAAGAAGCAATTTTCAAACCCGATACCTCTTTATGCGATAAACCGAAGCCCCTTGCAATCTTCTCGGAGTAGAAGGCCACCCTTTCCGAATGCCCCGCAGTATACTTATGTTTTGCGTCAATGACCTTTCCGAATACCCTTATTACATCTCCTGCATCTCCTCCGCATTCATCTGTATCTAAAGAAGGCAAACTTTGTAGTGCTTCCATAAAAAGTGGCGAAATATCCTTTTCCTCGGAAATTTTTAAATAAAAATCTCCCTCTTTCAAAATAAAAGCAGTAAGTTCAAAAATTAAATCCGAAAATTCTTTATTTCGTCTTTTCTCTAATTTGTGTGTTAAAACTTGCAAATTTTTACTTTCAGTTTCCCTTAACAATATATCCACAGTATCTGCAGCGCGCAAAATCTGTCCTCCAATGTTTATACTGTTTCCTCCTATGCCTTTTGGATATCCGGTACCATCCCAGTTTTCATGGTGGTGCTCTATCATTTTTGAAGCTATTTTAAGGGGTTTTATTTCTTTTACTATCTCCGCACCTTTTATAGGGTGGTTAAAAATCACTGGATTTTTAAAATGCTCTTTTATATTTGTATAATGCACCACATGTTCAGGTAAGGAAATAGCGCCGATGTCGTGAAGCAATCCCGCGTAAAAAATATGGGCTTTATATTCGGGTAAAATCTGCCTTGCCATTCTTTCGGATAAAAGTGCTACCCGCCAGGCGTGAAATATTTTTTTATTTTCGTCCAAATCCATCATTAAAGCCAGAGCAGCAATTAGCTCCAACAAAAACTTGTCTTTTTCTTTTTTTTCTGCCTTCATAAATCCTCCAAAAATGTTTTTTTATTGATAAATACGCACACCAAAATTATAGCAAAATTGTTATTTTTTATAAATAAAAATGCAGGAATACCCTGCCTTTATTATTAAAAATCCACGAGTCCCAAACTTATCTTTAAAGCTTCATCTACTTTTGCCATTATTTCACTGTCTAAAAAGGTAATCTTTTCCTTCAATCTCCTCTTATCAATAGTCCTAAGCTGCTCCAGCAAAACCACGGAATCCTTTTCAAGCCCGTAATCTTCCTTTTTCAGTTCTACATGAGTAGGTAGTTTAGCCTTATCAATCTGAGAGGTAATAGCAGCAACTATTACCGTAGGACTGTATTTATTACCCACATCGTTTTGTACCACTAAAACGGGGCGCACTCCACCTTGTTCTGAGCCTACTACAGGATTTAAATCAGCGTAAAAAACATCCCCTCGTCGGACAAGCACGTTATTCACTCTCCGACAGTCTTAACTCATAGGAAAAAAAATCCTGAAAATCCTGATGAATTCCCATCTCTGCAATTTTCAAATTTAGTTCCGCCATTTCCATATACCCCGTTTTAAGCTGTTCCCTCATCCTTATCCTTTCCTTTTCTTTTATATAAAGCATCATAGCATCCCGAATCAATTCGCTTCTATCCTTCTTCTCCAATGATAAAATCCCGTCAAATTGTTTCAAAAGATTTTCTGGCAAGCTAACAGTAATTTTTACAAGCCCGGCCACAGCGGCACCCCCTATGAGCATCTTCAAAAAACAAACCACTATAATTATTTGAATAAAAATAGAAAAATATACCTAATTTGTTAAATAATTTTTTACCTTAACAATGTTTCCATTTTCTATATAGACCCTTGGCACCCGTTTTGACACAGCACATAATACTTCATACGAAATTGTGCCTATCATTTTTGCTACTTCATCGGCAGTTACTCCGTTTTCTCTACCTTCCCCAAAAAGCTCCACATCGTCACCTACTTTTATTTCTTCTAAATCCGTTACATCAATCATGCACTGATCCATGCAGACCCTTCCCACTACTTTTGCCCTTTTTCCTCTTACAACAACCTCTCCTTTTGAGGACAGCAGCCTAAAATAGCCATCTGCATACCCTACGGGCAGTGTGGCGATTTTACTTTTTCTTTGCGTAATAAAAGTTCCTCCATAACTTATGGGTTTCCCCTTTTCCAACTCTTTAAGATGAGCAATTTTGGTTTTGAAACACATTACAGGTTTTAAATCAACCTTTTCTTTATCTACCTCATCGGAAGGATAACACCCATAGAGCATGATGCCTGCCCTCACCATATCCAGATGGGTCTCTGGCAGATCTATTATAGCAGCACTGTTAGCCACATGTTTAATAGGGATTTTATACCCTTTATTTTCTAATTTACCTACAACAGTCATGAATCTATCAAATTGCTCAAAGGTAAAACCCTTATCCTTTTCATCGGCTTTAGCAAAATGGGTAAAAATACCTTCCACCTCGATATTTGGCAGGTTAAAAATTTCTTCTATTTCTGGAAGTGAAGAAGTTTCAGCTAAAAATCCTATTCTGCCCATACCCGTATCCAATTTTATATGAACTTTAGCAGACTTTCCCATTTCTCTTGCCTTTAAAGACAATTTTTTTGCTAACTCAAAGCTGAATACGGTCTGAGTAATGTCGTTCTCTATTATTTTATCAAACTGGTCCTCAGGTGTAAAACCCAAAATAAGGATTGGAGCTTCTATCCCTTCCTTCCTCAGTACAAGTGCTTCGTCTAAAAAAGCAACTGCAAGGTAATCAGCCCCCATGGAAAGAGCTATTCGAGAAACCTCAACAGCTCCATGTCCATAAGCATCAGCTTTTACCACAGCACAAAATTTGGAATTTCTGTCTTTTATCCTCAAAACCTCTTTTATGTTATGTTTTAAGTTATCCAGTAAAATCTCTGCCCTTGTAGGTCTTACAGATTCTATCATCGCAATTCCCCTCTCTTTATAATCTTATTTAAAATATATCTAAAAATGCCTTATCTAAATTTTCGATTATATCACCGGCAATTAAAGATATTTCCCCTTTAACTCTCTTTGCTATATCTCCGGCTAAGCCGTGAATATAGGCACCCGCCTGTGCCGCATTTAAAGGAGTCATTTTCCTGGCCAAAAAGGCTGCAATTATACCTGTAAGAACATCCCCGCTTCCCCCTGTTGCCATTCCCGGATTTCCGGTAGGGTTTATATATACCGGAGAATTACTATCTTTTATTAATGTTCTTGCACCCTTTAATAAAACCGTGCAGTTAAACTTTTTCGCCGCTTTTGTTACTGCTTGCCACCTATCTTCCTCTATTTCAGCAACGGAAACAGATAATAACCTGGAAAGTTCTCCGGAATGGGGAGTAAGCACAACATCCCCCCCTCTTTCCAAAAGCCTTTCTGGTTCTTCCTGGAAAGCATTTAAGCCATCGGCATCTATAACCATAGGTTTATTGCAATTTTTAACGAACTGTTTTACAAATTCCTTAGTTTCTTCATCTTGCGAAAGTCCCGGACCTATTGCTACCGCATCCACCTTCTCTGCAAACTCTAAAGCAGGTTCTAAAGCCTTGAAAGAAATCTTGCCATCAATATCAGGAAGGGGTTTTTTCATAACTTCAGTTAATTTTATTTCAAAAATAGGTGTTAAGCTTTCCGGCACACCTACGGTCACAAGGCCTGCCCCAGCTCTTTGAGAAGCCAATCCGCAAAGGGCAGCAGCCCCTGTCAGTCCTTTTGAGCCTGCTATTATAAAAACTTTACCGAAATAGCCTTTATGGACATTGGGTGGATAAGGTTCAAAATAACTTTTTATTATATCTTCTTTTAAAAGTACACCTTCGGACTCAATCTTTTCTATTAAATCCACCGGCATACCAATGTCAGCGACAGTAACTTTTCCTGTATATAATGCTCCGGGATAAAGCAAAAGGCCTGGTTTTAAAAGACCCATGGTAACCGTCTCGTCTGCTTTTACGACACAACCTAAAATTTTACCCGTAGCTCCGCATACCCCTGATGGAATATCCACCGCAATCTTATAACTTGTAGAATTGTTGATAATATTAATTACTTCTTTGAGAATCCCCTTTACCTCACCCTTTACCCCAGTCCCCAAAAGGGCATCAATAATGAATGCGTCGTCTTTTGCCGCATCCCTAGCCCTTTTTAAACCTTCGTCATCATTTATTAGATATGTGGGAATACCCATTTTTTCAATTATATTACAATTTATTAAGGCATCGCCGGAAATTTTTGATTTTCCCTCAACTGCAAAAACTTCAACTTCAAAACCCTTATTTTTAAGATGTCTTGCAGCAGCAAAACCGTCGCCTCCATTGTTGCCTTTACCGCAAAAAACATAGACCCTTTTTGCTTTTAATCTTTGTTCAAAAAAAGCCCTTTCAGCAACATCGGCCACAGCTTTCCCTGCATTTTCCATGAGAACAATGCTGGGAATACCATACTCTTGTACAGCAATTTTATCGAGTTTTTTCATTGTTTCAGGCATTACTACTTTCATCAAAAACCCCTCCAAAAGCAAAGGCAACCGCACAAGCATAGTCTTTTGTATGACTCAAGGAAATCTCGATACATTTAAATCCTTTTTCATAAAATTTTTCCTTCGCCTTTCCGTAAAGATTAACAATAGGTTTGCCTTTCGCATCCTTTAATATTTCAATATCCTTCCATCTAACAGTCCCTATCCCTGTACCCAACGCTTTTACGACTGCCTCCTTTGCAGCAAACCTTGCCGCAAGGCTTTGGTAAAAAAATTTATTTTTCGTTAAACTTTTAATTTCTTCTTTTGTAAAAATTTTTTCTAAAAAATTCCTTTTTTCACAGGCTTTTCTTATCCGTTCTACTTCTACAATATCTATTCCTATGCCCATTTTTACCATCCTTTATATTTTCCCGCCTTTTTTTCCTGATATATACGAACATAAAAGTGGAATATGAGAAAAAAATATAAATGATAACGTTAAACTACTATAATTAAATTTCGATTTGCTTTATTAAAATACCTTCTTTTTTTAAAAATTTCAAATATAATTTCTTGACCTTCTTTGACCTTTATTGTATAATTTATTGTAGATTAAACTAATATTTTCCATAGGAGGTGTTATTATGAGTGAAAGACATATTATGCCATGGAGAAGAAGGGGTTTTTTACCTGCCTTTTTTGACCTTGATATAGAAAACTTCTTTGATAATTTTTATGATTTATTCAATCCACAAACAATAAAAATTGATATGAGGGAAACTGAAAAAGAGTACATCATAGAAGCGGACTTGCCCGGATATGACAAAAACAATATTGAAATTCACCATGAAGGCAATATGCTCACAATCTCCGGCAAGCAGGACGAGATAGTAGAAGAAAAACATGAAAACTATATCCACAGGGAAAGAAGAAGGGGTAGCTTTTCAAGGACTATTCCCTTACCTGAAAATATCGACGCGGATAAAATAAAAGCAAGTTATAATAATGGCGTCCTGCGCTTAGTCCTGCCAAAAATAACCCCATCAAAGCCTCAAGGTAGAAAAATCGAAATTGAATAGTAAAATCTTAAACCCCGCTTATTTGCGGGGTTAATTTTTATCAAATAGGCTGAGGAATACCTCTACGATTTCAGGGTCGAATTGGGTGCCTGCATTTCTTTTTATCTCCGAAAGCGCCTCTTCTACACTTTTTACCATATTGTAAGGCCTTTTCGAGGTCATTGCATCAAAAGCATCTGCAACGGAAAGTATGCGGCATAAAAGTGGTATTTCCTTTCCTTTTAGTCCAAGGGGGTAACCCTTCCCATCCCATCTTTCATGATGCTTCAATATCAGATCGGCAATACCCGCAAGATCAGGTGACGAAAGAGCAATCCTGTATCCCTTCTCCGAGTGCTGCTTAATAATTTCCCATTCCCCATCTGTAAGCGGCCCTTTTTTATTTAATATGCTGTCAGATATTGCTACCTCGCCGAGGTCGTGCACCTCAGCAAAAATGGAAAGGTCAGAGAGCTCCTTAGGAGGAAGTCCTAACTTTTGCCCCATTTTGAGACATAGTTCCTTTACTCTTTTTGTATGTCCTTCTATAATACAATCTTTCTCAGCTAAAACCGACAGCAGGACATTTAAGGTTTGGCTTCTTATACTTGTGCTTTTTAAAAGTTTGTCGCGATACATCAATTCATCGGCTTTTTTCATGACGTCTTTTAAATTTATATTATCGCTTTCAGCAGTTGCAAAGCCAATAGCTAAACTCAAATAAAGGCCATCTTGTGCTTCTGTCGCATTGTATTTTTCTACATTTTCCATTATTCTCTTCACTATCTTTTCTGCATCAGAATAGAAAGTCCTCGGAAGAAGAAGGGCAAATTCATCTCCACCTATCCTCGCAAGTATATCTGAAGTCCTAATTGAGCGTTGAAGTACCTCCGCACACGTACGAAGGAGCTTATCCCCCTTTTCGTGACCTAAGGAGTCGTTTATGAGCTTTAGGCCGTTTAAGTCTATCATTATAATAGAAATGGGATAATCCCTGCTCCCGGCATACCTTTTTAACTCCTCTTCAAAAAACGCCCGATTATAAAGCCCCGTTAAATTATCGTGCAGGCTCATGTACTCCAATTTCTTCCTGTACTCGTGTATTTCCGTAATATCCGTATAAATACCGTATAATCCTATTATTTCTTCGTTAATTTTTACAAGGATGCTTTTTATGGTTACGTAAATAGGTTTACCGCTCTTTGTATACCTTATTCCTTCCGTGCTTACACTTTCTTCTTGGAAGACTGAGTTTGTTATCCTTCGAGCTGAATCCCTATCCATTTCCCCCGGCAGAAGTTCGTCTATATCTTTTCCAACACATTCTTCCTTTTTATATTCAAAAAGTCTTTCAAAAGCAGGATTTATATCAACAATCTTATGATTTCTATCTACCAAAACAATGGCATCAGGGGAATAATTGAATAAAGCCTTCAATTGCTCCAAATACCTTTTTTCTTCTGTAATATCTTCATAAAAGGAAAAAGCACCCACTATCTCGTTGTTTTTGTTTCTTACAATTATATCTTTCATTTTTGCGAAAACAGGCTTCCCGTCGTTTTTATACCTTATCCCCTCGTAGGTAAAAAAGTTCCTTTCCCCATTTAATATTTTCTCCGCCATTTTTGCGCTAAGTTTAAACTTTTTTGCTATTACATCATCATATATACTCTTCCCTAATATTTCTTCCTTACTATACCCAAATATCCTTTCAAAAGCAGGATTTACTCCCGTTATCTTTTTGTCCTTATCATAATAGATAATACCATCCCTTGAATTCATAAAAAGTGCTCTATAACGTTCCAGTTCAAATTCGAGCTTTTTTCTATAGCTCTCTAACTCCGTAATATCACTTATTACACCAGTAATTTTATCATCTATAAGTTTTCCCTGTATTAACAAATATTTCTTATTTTCTCCGCAACTCTTTACCCTTACCTTGACCTCAATATTTTCAATTTTACCTTTATAGGCCTGCCTTATTTTTTCAAAAAGATTTTTTCTATCTTTTTTTTCAATACTTCTCAATATAGACTTGTATCCATTGTTTTCTTTAAAATTTTTAATTATAGCTTGAATATTTTCAGTGATATAAAATTTCTTCTCTTTTAAATTGTACTCCCATACACTGGTATCGCTGGCATCTAATGCGAGCATTAATCTTTCTTGAAGCTCCCTTACTTTCTGTTCTGATGCCCTTAATTCTTCATAGCTTGCTATTAATTCTTCATTTTGTGCAGAAATCTCTTCATAAGTCGCTGTCAGTTCTTCATTTGCCCTTATAAGCTCTTTTGTCTTTATTGCTACCATCTTATTAAGTTTTTTATTTGCAGCAGCAAGCAAAACCAAAGCTGCAATTAAAATGGAAACAGCACCAAGCCCAATAGATAAGTATCTCTTAATTATCGATTTTACATCAACGAATTCCTCGCCAAACCATTTTTCGTATATCTTATTATATACGCCGTCTTTTTTCATTCTCTCAAGCCCGCTGTTTATCAAACCCAAAAGCTTATAGTTACCCTTTTTAACAGCTATACAATAGTCGCTCTCACTTAATGGCCCATTAACTATTTTTACAAGTTTTTCTAAATTGTTTTTCTTTACAAAATAAAGACTGGCGTATTTATTACCTATGAATGCATCTGCCTTGCTCTCAACTAAATCCATAAGGGCTTCATACTGCGTTTTTTCTCTAATAACCTCAACATCCTCAACCTTTTTTATTATTTCTTCGGCTATATCCCCTTTCTGTAATGCCACTTTTTTTCCTATTAAATCATTTAGTGAGTTGATTTTTGTATTATCCCTTTTTGTAAATAAAACCCTTGAGTTTACCAAGATTGGAATGGAAAAATCAAACTTCTTTTCCCTCCCCGGGCTTTTTGCCATTCCGAGGACTGCATCTACACTGCCCTCTTCTAAAGCCTTTACCGCTTCACTCCATTCCATAGGCACGTATTCAACTTCTAATCCTGTATAGATTGAAATCGTATTCATTATATCAACATTAAAGCCTTTAAAAATTCCTCCTGCCTCCAAAAATTCATATGGCGGAAAATTTTTATCACCTGCAACTTTAATTTTGTTGTTGTTATTTCCTGACACCTTTATTGAAAACAAAAAAATTAGGAGGAAGGTAAAGGCCAATATCTTTTTCAAAAAGCCAAATCTTTTACGTTTTTTCAAAAAAATCACCTCAAGGAAATTCAAAAGACTCAAGGGCTACCTTTAACTTAAATTATAATACATTTTCCTTCTCAAAACATTATCATTTTTATTTTTTAGTAAATAGCTACTTAACTTTCATTTCTGACTTTTTTGAATAAAAACTCTCTTTTTATAGTAATCAACAATTTTTACATCGAGCTTTCGGCTAATTTTCAATAACATTTCACTGCTTAAACTCATATTTAAAGCATTATTTAACATGCATCTTATTTTTTCTATTCTCTCTATATCATCATCCTTCATTTTTTCACCCCCTGTTAATTTCTGTGTTATGTCAAATTAAGGTATCAAAATTACATACCAATAACCTATAAAACATTGA
>NZ_JBNATW010000035.1:0-22047 GCF_049701175.1 Thermovenabulum sp. | reverse complement strand
ATCAAGAACCTAAAAAAGGTTCTGTGATAATTTCTAAAACATATTATACGAGGAGAATAAAACAATGGAAGAAGTCAAGAGGATTCCAATATATTATTGCAATGTTGTTCAAGTAGAAGCGGGAGCTTTTGATTTTGAGTTTAAATTGGGTATTAAGAAGAAAAGAAATGTTCCTCTTGGTGAAGATGATTTTGACTTTGAAGTTATAATGAGCCCTCAGCATGCAAAAATGTTTTTAAAAGTCTTAAGTGAGGTAGTTGATAATTATGAAAAAAACTTTGGAGTTATTAATGTTGACTTTGTAGGTAAAGATAATTCAAGTAATGTATAAAATCAAACAAAAAGGGTAAGATAATCATGGAGAGGAAAGCGGAGCCAATCGTATTTACAACAACTGATCCATTAGGTAGAAAAGTATTATTAAAGAGGGATACATGGTTATCGCATATAAGAGCAAAGCATGGAGAAGATATCATTACAGAGGAGACAATTAAAAAAAATATAGAAGATCCTATTTATATAACTCAAAATCTCAAACCAGCATATGATGGTAGTAAGGAACTTGTAATTGATTCACGTAGACAAGATTATTGGGATGTTGTGCCGGGAAATGAACATTTTTTCTTATTGAAAACAATAGTTGAATTTGAAACTGAGAATGAGGGAAAAGTTGTAACAACTTATTTGCTAACCAAGATGAAGGAAATGAGGACGACGGGGGGAATTATATATGATAGAAAACAAAACAAGAGTACCAACTGACTCATTAAAATATATCTATAATAAAGAATATGACATATTAGACGTTTTTATTGAGAGGGTCTCTCCGTCGTTTGCTGAAGAAAATTATTACGGCATATATACTTATTACGATAGAAAAACTGGGGAGGTAATTGGATTTTCTATAATGGACTATAAGAAAAGAGACAAGGAATTTATAAAAGAATATTTGCCATTTAATATTGATTTCAAATATATAGACGAAAACATTGTAAGTTAATCAAAAGAGTAGCGTTGTTCAATCGCAAACTAAAATTTTTGGGAATAAGAGTGTAGCCTCTTTTCTGATAGAATTGAATTGAAATGTGTCTTATTTAGTAGGTTTTCAACGGGATGTAAAAGAGGTTATTAAGACAGGTGGTTACATCCTTATAGACATTGGTGTTTTAACTCATCAGAATATGAAATTGATGAAAGTAAAGTTAAAAAAAGATAAGGCCCCACATTTTCTACATAAACCTCCTAAGTAGGAACTGAGGACTTCGAATTTGCAGGGCCCTATTCGTCTTTTATATATCCCCAGCTTCCCAAGCCGAGGGTCGCGGGTTCGAATCCCGTTTTCCGCTCCAAAGAAAATAAGGGTTCTGGCGTTCAGTATCGATGCCAGGACCTTTTTTTTGGTGCCATTTTGGTGCCTTAAAAATTCACAAAAAAATCACAAATAAAGGAGAAAAACTCACATAATTATTAAAAATAAATGTTAAAGTGTATATAGTTAAACAAAGGAGGTACAGCCTTTTATGATGTGTATTTTGCTGTTCTTATTGATCGGTTTCTTTTTATTAAATTCAAAAGGACTATTCGATAAGTCGGAAAAAAATGGCGCTCTTGCTGTATTAAATGAAAAATATGCAAAAGGCGAGATAACCGACGAAGAGTACGAAAAAAGGAAAAAATTATTAGGCTTATAAGGAGGGATTTCTCATGTGGAGAGGATACGGATGCGGATTTTTTGGGTATGGTCCTAATTTCATAGGAAGAGGCGGTTTTGATTTATTCCCTTACTGGTATATAATGGTGGGTATAAAGGTGGTTGTAGGCTTAATAGTACTTTTTGCAGCAATTTATGTGGCAAAACTATTAATTAACAAGACCTATACCAGAAATATTTCGGGAAAAGCTTTGGAAATTTTAAACGAAAGGTATGCCAAAGGGGAAATTGAAGAACAAGAGTATATTAATAAAAAGAAAAAAATATTGGGATATTAAATATTAAAAGGGATAAATATTAAGAGAGAGGCTAAAAGCCTCTTTTTTTTTTAGAAAAACTATTTCTAAGCAGGAATTTTTAATTTTATAGAGAATACAATATAATAGAAAGACTCATCATTGATGAGGAGGACAAATAATGAAAGATCCTTATAAAGAAGGGATGTTTAAAAAGAACCCATATGCCAAAAAAAGGCCTGTAAAAGGGGTCATCAAAGTAGTGTTAGATGGAGTTTATGAAGAAAGGGGATTAAATCTCATTGTTCAACCTTCAAGGTGTTTGTTAAAAAACGAAATTCATGAATTAATACTAACTACTGAAGAAGCAAAACCTGGCGATAAGGTAAACAAAATTGCATATTTAGGTTTTTTTGAAGTGACTGAAGGTTCTGTTGTTGTCTTTCAGGATCCTGTCAAAATTGGAGGTAAAAAAGTAGGAGTTATTGCAGGATTTGATGAGACTCATTCTCCTAACCATTACAATATTGTAGTAAAGGGGGATGAACTTATATCGGGGAAGGATAGATTAATAGAACTTGATATGGAAGTGGAAATAGGATAAAAAACTTTTTTTAAGAAAAAATATAAAAAAATTTTAAAGGAGGATTTAATATGCCTAAATTTAAAAAGAAGTTTGAAATGTACCGTTATCTTCAAATGAATATCCCGAATATTTATGCCGAAGCAAGAAAAGCTGCAGATGAAATAGGAATTCCAGCGGAACTGCGTGGAAAATTTGGACTAACTGGTGCAATTTCGGGTTGCCCATCGCCTCTTACAAAAAAGGTCAGAGAAGCCTTAGACAAAGGAAGCACAGAGGTAATACCCCTTGCAAAACTTGTAGATGAAATAAGAGCGTTAATAAAAGACGTCTATGGTGATGAGTATGATGCAGCACCTATAAACACCTGTGAAGCAGGACTTTGGGTTACATTTGATGTGCTTTTCACACCGCCCATGCAGGGAAGAGGAGATAACTATTTAGCAAGGTACATTATACCTTATGAAAAACACCTGCACCATCACGGCGGATATGGGAGGCCTTTCCCGCCAAAATTCAAGGATATATTTGCTGATAGGGGCTGCACAGCAGGGGAGCTTGGTTTTTACGGCAAAAGGCAGAACAACTTAAGCGAATACATCGTACCGCTTATAGGAGCCGATTATTCCGTTCATGGAATAAAATATCATCCTGTAATATTATTAACCAAAGTAGATCCTGAAGCCTCTGCAAAGAAAATAAAGGTAGTTGCAGAAAGACATGCAACAATGCTTTCGGGTATAACTTCCTTAGGATATGATACCCCCGGATACGGTTATGGAGTAAAAGACGCTGACGGCACGCCTGTGCTTCAAAAGAGGCTCGCAGAAATAGCTCATGAATACGATGTGCCTTATGTAATAGACAACGCTTGGGGTGTGCCCTTCATAGGACACGATATAAGAAAGAGCGGTGCAGATGTGGTGATTTACAGCATGGATAAAGCCAGTGAATCAACCACAGCAGGTTTAATAATTGGTAAAGAAGATGTGATGGTTCAAATAAGAAGGGCATTAGGATACCACGGCGATAGGTACGGTACGACAGCCTCTTACGGGAAAGCAGCCTATGTAACCAACGATCCGGGTAAGGAAGCACTGCTCGGCATGATTGCTGCATTAAAAGAACTAAGAGATAATCCAGAGGAACTAACAAAGCCAGTGGATGATCTGTATGAAGTTGTAGTAGAAGAATTCGAACAAATCCATCCCAAGATCAAAAAGGGACTGATTATAACAAAGTCGTATAACAGCAGGGCAGTTGAAGTAAACTACGAAAATACTTGGACGAAAGACGAATTTGGTCTTCCTATTTTCTCAATAGAAGATATGTATGCAGGTACAAATATATTCCAAAGCGGTGTTTCTCAAATGGGTGTAATACCTACTGTAGCTTATGATGCGAACATTTTCATTTCGCCAGGTCTTGGAACCACAGATGAAAATGGTCAATTAATCAAAGATAATGCAAGATATGCTGTAAGGGCTTTAGTAAAGTTAATGGAGATTGTTGCAAAATACAGCGGATATCTCGATTAAATTTTTAAAAGGGGTTATATATTATGGCTGGAGTAAAAAGGAAAGTCCTTCTTGCTCCGCTTGACCCCGTCCATGATATTGGTCTTAAAGTGATTAAAAGGGGGTTGGAGAATGCAGGGCATGAAACTATTCTCCTTCCCCCTGACCTTACTCAAGAGGAAGTTATAAAGGCAATAATTGAAAACGATGTGGATGTTGTATTGATAAGCAGGACGCTGGGTTACGGAGTAGCGGAGATACTTGCACGATTTATAGATTTAGCTGAGGCTGCAGGTATTAGAGATAGGGTAAAAATAGGAATCGGCGGAATGGCTATAAAACCTGAGATTGCAGCCGAACTCGGCTTTGATGCGGGATTTGGCCCGGGTACTACAGTAGAGGAAGCTATTGCCTTCGTAGAAGGAAGGGAATACGTACCTATAAACTATACTAAGGAGAAGGAAAAAGTCGATATCACAAAGGGGTATAAATATACATTCAAAAACAAAGCCATAGAAAACCTGCTTTTAAAAATTACGGATGGAATTTTAGATTATGTAAAGGACTTATCTTCTCCTGGTGTTAAAAGGGCTGAAATAAGGGAAAAAATCCTTGACGAGGAAGATGAAACAAAGAAAAATATTCTGCGCAAAGAATATGCAGCTTACTGTGATGAATTAATAAAGGCCTTTTATGAAAAGGGCAGTATAAAAAGTAAAACCCGGTTTTTAACGAAAGAAGAAATAATATCATTGGATGAATACGTTAAGAGAACCAATGAAAACATAGATATTGCAAAGCTGCAGCATGTAAAAGGCAATCCGGTGGTATTTACTCAGTACGGTACCGGCTGCCCCTTTATGGACATAGCCCATATAAAAGTTTGTGAAGGGTGGGGAGCAGACGGTGTAGTGCATTTCGACCCTTCATGGGGAGCCAGGGCAGAAGGGTTTTACGAAGGTTATATTACTCACGAGGAAGATGGTTCTGTTATTACTTATGAAAATTTAAGAAAGATAAAGGACTCTCTTTTGCCGTACACCCTTTGGCAGGTAAGGGCGCATAGAGGATTAAATACACCCGAAACCGTACTTTTGGCTGGCAAACTCGGTGCCGACCTCACAAAAATAAATATTGCTTACGGTTCCTTAGGAGGGGGTACCGATCCCGAAAGATTGACGGTTGATGCGGTAGCAGCAATAAAGTATGCGGCAAGATTTAACATGCCCTTTGACGTTGTAACCAATGAGGAACTCTGCGGAGTACCTGCGTATAAAGCTTTTGCAGGCATGCTTATAACAGTGATGCTCGGGATAAGGCTGGGTGCAAAACCCATTCTTCAACCCTTGTTCTGCTATTCTCCCGAGGTAATGATAAACGGAAGGATGGAAAATAACTATGTAGATTTCAATGCAGCAAAGATAATGGCATTAAGGGAGATCATAGATGCCCCCATTTGGTGTGGTGCTCCAATTGGATTCCTTACACAAACTGAAGATAGGGTTCAATCATCTTTAAGCACTGCTCTTCACGCTTCACTTGCTTCTTCCCTCGGTGTGGATGCTATAACCATTGCTTCTGCTGATGAGGCGTATTCAGGAGGGCCCATTTCCGCTGCCTCAAGAGTAGATACCTTAAGAGCTGTACAATCGGCTTTCAGATTTTTTGGTAGTTCTTCAATTTCACCTACTGAAAATGCTTCAAAATGGGCAAAAGAATTGGTTGAAGGCATTGAAAAGGTCCTTTACCAAGTCTCGGTTTCGGAAAGTTTTGTTCAAGCATTGTACGATGGTGTGCTGGGGAGCAAGGAAGATGGTGCTTACCCGGGCAGAGCAGGGCGCAACACAACCTTTCGGTAGAAAATACCGAAAGGTTTTTGTATTTATATACGAAATTTTAAAGGAATAAGGCAATATATGGGGAATATAATTAAGTACGATAAATTTTTAATATTTTGATAGGAGAGGTTTTGATGAAAAGAAGGTTTTGCTTTTTTGTTGCAGTACTTTTATTTTTATCCTTTGCTGTTTTATCTTTATATGGGTTTTATTTTTCGAAACACTTAAAACAAAAACCATTGCCTTTTATAAAAGATGCCACGAGGTACGAATTAGAAGGCGAATTTTTTCCTGAAAAAAGGGTTTTTTCTGGGAAAGAAATAGTGTATTATAAGAATAACGAAAAGGATCCATTAAAGGAGCTTTTTTTCCACGTTTATCCCAATGCCTTTAGTGCAGAAGAAACAGCTCCTTTTACTGCTGATGAAATGAGTCTTGCGTATCCTGAGGGTTTTTCAAAAGGTGGAATAACAATTAAAAAGGTTGCTGAAGACAATACCCCCCTTATTTTTAAAGTAGAAGGTACACTTTTAAATGTGAGCTTAAAAAGAGAGTTAAAGCCTGGTGATGAGATTAAGCTTTCTATAGAATTCGAAGTATTGCTCCCAAAAAGCCCGGGGCGTTTTGGATATTACAAGAGGACGTATAATTTCGGGAATTGGTACCCCATACTTTGCGTTTATGATGAAAAAGGTTGGCACAAGGACCCTTACTACAAAATTGGCGACCCCTTTTACAGCGATATAGCCTTTTATAAGTTTATCCTTTATGCACCGCCGGATTACAAAATAGCCTCTACAGGCAGAATAATTGAAAAAAAAGAGGAGAATCACAGGACAAAATGGGTTATCGAGAGTGGCCCTGTGCGTGATTTTGCCTTTATTTTAAGCAGGGAATTTGAGATGTTAAAAGGAAATGTAGGGGAAACTGAGGTTATTTCCTATTATTTTAAAGATGACAGAGAAAGCGGAGCAAAAGCATTAGAAATCGGCAAAAAGGCCATAAAATATTTTAGCGAAATCTTTGGGCCTTATATTTACGATACATATTCCGTTGTAGCTGCAGATTTTTATATGGGAGGTATGGAGTATCCCAATCTGGTATTAATTGACAGGAATCTTTATAAAAATAAAGACAATCTTTTATTAGAATATGTGGTTGTCCACGAAACCGCCCATCAATGGTGGTACGGGATTGTGGGAAATGATGAGGTAAATGAGCCTTGGCTTGACGAAGCATTGGCTGAATACTCCACTGTGAACTATTTTGAAAAATACTATGGGAAAAGGCAGGGTACGGAAATTTACGAAAACTTTATTTTAAATCCCTACAAATTCTACGAATTATCAAGAAAGACCGGTCCTATCCTTCGTCCTTTGAATGAATTTATAGATTGGAAGGAATACGATGCTGCGGTTTATAAAAAAGGCGCTATAATGCTTAAAGAGCTTGAAAAGAGGATAAGCAAACAAAAATTTATAAATGTTTTAAAAAATTACTACAAACAAAACCAACTAAAAAATGCCACGACAGAGGATTTTATTAAAGCAGTAAACGGTACATCGGGGACTGATTTTAGGGGCTTAATTTATCAAATGTTGAAGGAAGAGGGGGAATTAAAACAGGCTGCTTAAAAATATTGAATTTTTAAAAAGGGGGTATCCTTCTGAATAAAGAAAGCAAAAAAGGGCTTTTACTTGCAATTTTAGGCACGGTTTTTTTCAGCACAAGCCCTATATTTACCCGTATGGTTCACGATATCCCTTCTCAGGAAATTGCATTTTTCAGGATGTTTCTTGGGTCCCTTTTTATTTTTATCACTGCAAAAATATACAAAACAAATTTAAAACTTGCAAAGGATGATGTATTGAAATTTACAGCTTACGGCATTATTACGGCGCTCCACTTCCTTTTTTATATCAAATCGGTGATGTACACGACAATTGCTCACTCCCTTAGCCTTGTTTACACAGCACCCATTATGATTACCCTGCTTTCGGGAATTATATTAAAAGAAAAAATTCCAAAAAAGAAATACATTGGTATATTTGTGGTGATTTTAGGAATCATAGTGCTTGCGGGATTTGAACCGCTACTTACAAAAAAGATGATATTGGGAGATGTTTTTGCCCTTCTATCCGCCCTTTGTCTTGCTCTTTATTCTTTAGCGGGAAGAAGGGAAAGGGACAGCTATCCTCTTTTAAAATACGTATTTTGGGTTTACTTTATTTCGGCTATTTTTTTATTTATCCTTTCAGCAAAAAATTTTATATTACCAATGAATTTCAACCAGTGGCTACCTTTGATACTCCTCGGATTACTTCCAACTACCTTGGGGCACACCCTTTACAATGCAGGCATACGCTATATACATCCTACTTATGCAAACCTTATTTCTACTCAAGAAGTCACCGGAGGTATAATTTTAGGAATAATTTTGTTGAAGGAGATCCCTTCACTTAATTCAATAATAGGAATAATCATCATGTTTTTAGGCCTTTACTCAGTCCTTTCGGATGTAAAATAAAAAATTTGATTTAGAAGGAAAAATATGATATATGTAGAATTAAATATTACAATTACATTAAATTTTTGTTACATTTTTGAGAAAGGAGTGGGGGGATGAGGTTAGGGCTCCCTTCCGGGTGGAAAGGCAAAAAACCAATTTTTTTTATAGCACCCTTTATAATTTTGATGTTTGTTTTATTGGCATTGCTTAAAAGTGGTTCTTACATAGTTACGTGTAATGGGAAAGAATTAGGTGGTGTAAAAGATAAAGGAGTTTTAGAAAAGGCAAAGCAAAAACTCACCGATAAATACAAAGAAAAGTACGGCAGCGATATCATCATCGAAGGTGATTTTAATTTCTTACCTCTGAGAAGGGAAAATATCCAATTTTTGAATGAAGAGGAATTGGCTTTAAAGATAGAAAAAAACGCAAGTATAAAAGCAAAGGCTGTAGCAATTAATATAAACGGTAAAGATGTTGCCTTTGCAAAAAATAAAGAAACAGCACAGAAGGTTCTTGAGGATGTAAAGCGATATTACATAGATTCAGCACCTGGTGATTTGATAAAAATAGAATCCTTGGATGCAGTTAAATTAGAAGAGAAGGCGGTAGATGTAAAGAGTATATTGGGCGAAAAGGAATTAAAACAACTTTTGATCAATGGAACCCCTGAATTAAAAGAATATAAAGTTGCCCAGGGAGATACCCTTTGGGCGATTGCAAAGAAAAACAACCTTTCGATAGAAAAGCTTATTGATGCAAACCCCCACCTTAAATCTGCAGACCGCCTTTCGCCCGGAGATATAATTTACTTAGAAGAAAGGAAACCTTTATTGAACTTTACCGTTGTTAAGAAAATAACATATCAAAAGGCTATACCTTACGATACGATAGTAGAAAAAGATGATTCCATGTGGAGATGGGATCAGAAGGTCAAAACGGAAGGTAAAGAAGGTTTAAAGGAATTAGCTTCTCAAGTTACCTTTAAAAACGGTGTAAAGATAGATGAACAGATTTTAGGAGAAAAGATAATAAAGCAGCCTGTAACAAGGGTTGTTGTTAGAGGCACAAAAAATCAGGTCGCCTTCCGTGGAAGTGGAAGATTTCTATGGCCGCTGACGGGGAATATTACTTCTCCCTTTGGCAAAAGAGGTCGTGACTACCATGAGGGCATTGACATAGGTTCATCTTATGGTACTCCCGTTAGGGCTTCAAACAGCGGGGTAGTGGTTTTTAGCGGCAGAAACGGTGCATATGGTAACCTTGTTATAATAGACCACGGCGGAGGAATTCAGACCTATTATGCCCATTTGAGCTCCATCCTTGTTTCGGAAGGTCAAAAGGTAGAAAAGGGTAGTATTGTAGGAAGAGTGGGAAGCACCGGAAGAACCACAGGTCCCCATCTTCATTTTGAAGTAAGGGTAAACGGTGTGCCCAAAAATCCGATAACATATCTTAACAAATAAGAAGAGAGTAGGCAGGGAAAATCCCTGCTTTTATTTTGGAAAGTGTTTAAAAAAAAAGAGGAGGAATAAAATGCTTAAAGCTGTTGTAATAGGACCGAGAGGAAAGATGGGAAGGCTTATAGTTAAATCCCTTTACGAGAGGAAAAATGCTCAAATAGTAGGGGCGGTTGCGCCGAAAGGAGCAGACTATGTTGGGAAGGATGTGGGGCTCTTATGCGGGTTGGGCAAAGAGATAAATGTGAAGGTGACGGATGACATAGAAAGTGTGATAGAACAATGCAACTCTATTATAGATTTTACCTTTCCTGCAGTTTCCTTAGAGGTACTAAAACACGCTGTATCGCATAAAAAGGCTTTAGTGTGCGGAACCACAGGTTTTAAAAGAGAAGAAAAGGAGGAGTTTATAAAAGCTTCCCAAGAGATACCCATAGTTTTTGCGGGGAATACTTCACTTTTGATAAATCACGTTTATAAAGTATTGGAGTATCTTGCCCAAAATGTTGGGAATTACGCTGACATTGATATAATAGAGATGCACGAACGCTTCAAAAAGGATGCACCCAGTGGGACTTCCCTTGAAATGAGGGAGGTTTTGAAAAAAGCACTTCCAGATAAAAATGTAAATATTCACTCCATCAGAGGAGGAGACGTGCCCAGCACCCATAAAATAATTTTTAATTTATTAGGCGAAAGGTTGGAAATTACCCATCATGCTACCAACTTCCAATGTTTTGCCGATGGAGCAGTACAGGCTGCAGAATATTTGCTTTCAAAGAAAAACGGTTTTTATACAATGAAAGAAGTTTTCGGTATATCCTAATGCTTAATAAGAAATAAAGATTGGAAGGGAAATCGGTTTGAGTGGCGAATATATTTTTAAAGAGGTGGTGGTATTGAAAAACAAGATTTTGGTAGTAGATGACGAAAAGCCCATCGTTGATATATTAAAATATAACTTGACTAAAGAAGGATACGAGGTTGTTGCGGCTTTTGACGGGGATGAAGCTGTAGAAATGGCTTTTGCTGAAAAACCAGATCTTATCTTACTCGACATAATGCTTCCTAAAAAGGATGGCTTTACCGTTTGCAAAATAATTAGGGAAAAAATTTCTTGCCCCATAATTATGCTGACTGCAAAAGGTGAAGAAGTGGATAAGGTGTTGGGTTTAGAATTGGGGGCTGATGATTACGTCACAAAGCCTTTCAGCATGAGAGAACTTCTTGCAAGGGTTAAAGCAAACCTAAGAAGGATAAATTTAAACAGTGAATCAAATTCCCAAAAGGTTATAAGAACTCGGGATTTAGAAATAGATCTTACCAGCTTTCAAGTAAGAAAAAAGGGAGAAACTGTTGAGCTTACCTTTAGAGAATTTGAACTTTTAAAGTTTTTGGCTACGCAGCCGGGGGTTGTCTTTACAAGAGAAAAACTGCTGGAAGAGGTATGGGGTTACGAATACTACGGGGACGTGAGGACGGTTGATGTAACCATAAGGCGTTTGAGAGAGAAAATAGAGGATGACCCCTCTGATCCCAAATACATAATAACAAAAAGGGGCATAGGTTATTATTTTGCAAAATAAAAATGGGGGATCCCGTTTGCTTAAAAGCATTCAAACGAAACTGGTAATTATATATATCCTCTTAATACTCCTCGCTATGGAGTTTGTAGGGGTTTATCTTTTGCAATCTTTGGAGAAGTACCATATAAAAAACTTTTCGACTTACCTAAACGGACAGGCACAGATAATTTCTAACCTTCTTTCGAGGTATTTAAGGGAAGAAAAAAAAATAGAAGAGATTCAAGTGATTGTGAAAGATTATATAAAACAAATTTCTCCTACTGTAGAATGCATGCTGGTTCTTGATGATAAATCTACTGTAATTGCTTCAACTAATGAGGAATTATACCCGAGGGGTAAAAAGGTACTTCAACCTGAATTGGTAAAAGCGTCCTTTGGCCAGGTAGGAGAAGAAATTAGAATGGATTCAACTAAAGGGACAAGGTACGAATATTTAGCTTATCCAATAAAGGATAACAACCGCGTATTAGGAATTGTATACCTAATTTCTCCAATGGAAAGTATTTACGACACTTTAAATGAAATTAAGACCATCCTTTTTACTGCTACGCTAATAGCCCTACTTATTACAGGGTTTTTGGGTTATTCCCTTTCAAAAACGATTACTGGCCCCATTCAGGAAGTTACCAATAAAGCTGCACTCTTAGCAGAAGGCAATTTTGACCAGAAAATTGAGGTAAAGTCTAAGGACGAAATCGGGAAGCTCACGGAGATGTTTAATTTCCTTGCAGGGAGATTGAAAGAAACCTTAGAGCAGATATCTGAAGAAAAAAACAAGATGGAAGCTATCTTCAAAAATATGGCAGATGGAGTTATAGCCCTTGACAAGGATGGAGAAGTAATTTATGTTAATCCTGCCGCCTTTAGGTTGCTTGAGATAGAAGAGGAAAATTCTTATGAAACCTTAGGTCAAAGATTAAGAGAAGACCTTAAGCTAAATTTAAAAAATGAAATGGAAGCACAAAAGGATTTAATGGTAAAAATAAACAACTCTATACTAAAGGTTATAATAGCTCCAATGAAAAGAGAGGATAAGAGCGCAGGTTTTATTCTCATCCTTCACGATATAACTAAAGAACAAAAACTGGAAGAAATGCGCAGGGAATTTGTGGCCAATGTTTCACATGAGCTGAGGACACCTTTGACAACAATAAAAAGTTATACAGAAACACTACTTGACGGAGCCTTAAAGGATGACCAGGTTTCATGGCAATTTTTGAATGTCATTAATGAAGAGGCTGACAGGATGACCCGTATTGTAAACGATCTGTTAGAACTTTCAAGACTTGATAATAAAGAGGTGCGCTTTAACAAAAGTGCCATAAATTTAGCCTATGTTTTGAGCTCGGCTGTTTCGAAGATGAGGGTAAATGCGGATAAAAAAGGCGTAAAACTCTTTTGGGAAATAAAGGAAGATGCGCCTCTTTGCTTTGCCGATTCGGATAAAATGGAGCAGGTATTTCAAAATATCCTTTCAAATGCCATAAAATATACGCCGAGTGGAGGAAGTATTACGGTAAGGCTATGGGACGAAGATAATTACGTCTTTACTTCAGTTAAAGACACCGGCATAGGCATACCAAAAGAGGATTTGCCTCGTATTTTTGAGAGGTTTTATAGGGTGGATAAGACAAGGAGCAGGGAATTCGGAGGTACAGGCCTTGGGCTTTCCATAGCAAAGGAAATTGTTAAGGCCCATGAAGGTGAAATTGAAATAAAAAGTGAAGTGGGGAAGGGTACAGAGGTAATCGTGAAGATCCCCGCAATTGTGTAATTTAAAATTAACTTTTGTGTAATATAAATGTAATAAAAAAGGATTAAACTAAAAACAGAAATATATATAAAAGGGTGTTATTTTATGAAGAGATTCGGGATGATTTTAGCCCTAAGCCTGTTCATTCTATTACTTCTGTTTACCACCACTGCGTTGGCGGAGGAGAATTTTATCATCTTTAAACCTACTGAAGATTCAACTTCAGAAAAAATTCTGCCTATATCAGGGCAAACTGAACCCGACTCAGTTGTTGTGATTTATTTAAATGGAGAAAAGAAAGAAGTTATATCGGTTGGTGCATCGGGAATTTTTGCTACACAGCTTGAGCTCGAAGAAGGGATAAACAAAATCGTCTTTAAAGTTACCTTTCCTTCAGGAGTTACAAAAACCTTTTCCAAAAAAGTTCTTCTAATTAATGAAGAACAAATGAGTGCCAATATCCTGCAATTGATAAAAGCAATATTAATACTGAAGTAAAAGGCGGTGCTTATGTGAAGAAAGACGGGTTTAATTTTATTGTTCTCCTTCTTCTTGTATGCACCAGCCTTTTTCTTTCTTATATGACCTGGTCCCAAATCTCCTACGGTCCCGTTAAAAAAAGCTTCGAGCTTATCGAAAATAAACCTGTGAACATAGAAGAATTTTTAAAGCCGGGGAAAATTATAGTGAACTTTGGACAAAATGTACATACGGTGTTGAATCCTGCAAGCCCATTTCTTGACGAAGCCTGGGGATATTTAAAAGGCCTTTTAGAAAAAAGCAGTCCCTTAAACCCGGCAGTTTCTACCTCTAATTATGATGCTATGACACAAAAAAGAGGAATGGAATTCGTATTTGATGTTCCTCTTCCTTATTCTTCTGTAAAGAGTTTATTGAATATTAAATCTGATTCGGCATCTATAAAAGAAGAACAGAGAATTTCTTCAGTGGTAATTTCGGAAGAGGATGGACTTTCAGTTTTTTTAAAGGGTGAGTCAGGGGAATTTTTTAAAATTGCAAATACAAAGGACTATGCCGAATTTATTGCACTTTTAAAAAAAATGAAGGACAGCAGGGCACCTTTATATACCCTTCTTCCAAAGACCAACCTTTATATAAAAGTTGCAAAAGATATTTATATTTCTCTCGAAAATCAGGAACTTCCCGTATACAGGGTAAAAGATGTCAAAAATAGTTATCAAAACATTGCTCCCAAGTTTTTTCCTGATTTTACCATAGCAAGAAGGATAGAGGAAAAAGATGGAGCTGTCATTTTTACCGATGGCACGAGGGGCCTTAGAATATTTCCTCGGGGTATTATAGAATATACAAGACCCCTTTTTAAAGAGCAAAAGTCGAAAATCAATTTTCAGGAAGCCCTTACGACAGCTGTTAATTTTATAGCAACACATGGTGGATTTCCAAAAAGTGCTTATCTTCATTCTTTTAAGATAAACAACCAGGCCATTACCTTTGTGCTAAGGGAAAGACTGAATGGTCTTCCTTTAATTAAGGCAAAGGATTATATTGTGGTTACTGTTGAGGATAATCAAGTGACCTACTATTATAGGTGGTTTACTGAGGGTGAAAAAATTGAAGAAAGATTAACCCCTATTTCCCCTATAAAGGCAATTGACACAGTGGTGAGCTTAGGAAAAATCAAAGAAATAGACGATTTATACCTAGGCTATGCGGAAAAGGATAATTCATATATCCCTATTTGGGTCTTAAAAAGCGATAAAGGAGAATTTTACGTAGATGCAGCAGAAGCAGCGGAAATAACCTTAAAACCAGTCGGAGATGATTTTTGATGGATTGGAAAAAAGCAGTAACCATTTTGATAGCATCATTTTTTTTGTTAAACGTTTTTATGGTGGCTAATCTTTACCTTAGAGATGTGTATAATAAAAAAATTACCAGTTTGAATACATCACAAGAGGTTTTAAAGTTTCTAAAAGAAAAGGGGATAACTGTAAAGGAAAAATTTCCTACAAAGGGGATAGAAACTTTCTGGCTTGAAGTCATGCCTGTAGAAAAGATAATAATAGAAGATTATAATCAGGAAATCAGCCGCGATTTTAAAAATATTGATTTGGACAAGGCCAAAAGGACTGCAGAAAAATTTATATTAGATAAAATAGGAATGCCTTCTAATGCATGTTTTTTTAAGGCGGTTTTTGATGATTTAAATGAGGAATATGATGTAGTGTATATTCAAGAATACAAAAATTTTCCGATTTTTAACAGCTTTATTAAGGTGAGGATTTTAGAGAGCGGTAAAATTATCCTTGAAAAAAACTGGTTAGAAATAGAAGGTTTCAAGGGTAAAAAAAGGGAAGTGATTCTCCCCGTGGTGGCTTTGCTCAAGGTTGCTGAATTGAAAGGGCAGGACAATCCTATAGCGGTAAGCAGTATAAAGCAGGGATATTATGCAAAACCTGTTAATGCGGAAAAGTGGCAGATCCCTCCGGTTTGGAGGATAGAGCTGGAAGATGGAGAAACCTTTTACATAAACGGTTATACAGGGGAAGCGGAATAAAAATTAATTTTTAAGCACCAAAAGGTGCTTTTTTATTTTGCGTTTTGGTAAATTTTTAATATAATAGTAGAAAAATATAAAATAAAAAAAATTAAAAAAAGGGGAGTTTTTATGGGAAGCAGGGCCTTAAGCCTGCCTTACGGCAGAGGTATGATGGAATTTACAATAGGAGAGGAAAACGTTTTAAGAATAATTGATGGAGGAAATTTCAGTGCCGCTTTGGATGAAGAGGAAGAGATAAAAAAAGCCCTGTCAAATCCTATCAATTCCAAACCAATGAGGGAAATGCTAAAAAAGGGCATGAGGGTAGTGATTATAGCCAGCGATATAACGAGGGTTGCAAAAAATGATGTGGTGGTACCTTTAATAATTGATGAATTAAACCAAATAGGCATACCCGACGAAGACATTACTGTAATAACAGCTACGGGAACCCATAGAAAGCATGAAGAAAAAGAGCTTAAGATGTTGTTTGGAAGGGCATACGGAAAGGTCGATATAATAGATCACGATGCTAAAGATGAAGAAGACCTTGTATATATAGGCAAGACAAAACGAGGAACCGAAGTGTATATCAATAAAAGAGTTTTTAATGCTGATTTTATCATTTTAACGGGGGCAATAAGTTATCACTTTATGGCCGGTTTTAGCGGGGGACGAAAAAGCATATGCCCTGGCGTTTCGGGCTATAAGACTATACAGATGAACCACAAGCTCATGTTGAATTCCGATGAGGAAAAAGGTGGTATCAATCCCAATGTGGGTCATGGGAGGCTGAAAGATAATCCCATTGCAGAGGACATGGATGAGATTTGCGATAAAATAAAACCCGATTTTCTTGTAAACGTAATATTGGATGACAGAGGTAACCTTTTAAAAGTGGTCTGCGGTGATTACAAAGAGGCTTTTTTAGAGGGATGCAGCTTTGCAACTTCATTTTTCAGTGTTTCATTGCCCGCTAAGGCAGATGCTTTGATACTTTCTTGCGGAGGGTTTCCTAAGGATATAGATTTTTACCAGGCCACAAAAGCCATAGAAAATTGGTTGAAAGCTGTAAGAGATGGTGGCTATATTGTTCTAACAGCAGAATGCCCTGACGGCATTGGCCATGAAGGATTTTATGAAATCATTACTCGCTACAGAACGCGAAAGGAAAGGGAACGGGTCCTTAGAGAGGAATTTACTATAGCAAGGGCAGTAGGATATATCTTGACTTTGGGATTGGAAAAAACAAAAATATTGCTGGTTTCTTCTATGGATGAGAATTTGGTCAGGGAAATGGGATTGATACCCATTAAGGATTTAAATAATGCTATCAATTATTTAAAAGACAACTTTAAGCCTGACTTTAAGTCCTATATTGTTCCCCATGCTTCGACAATTGTTCCTTTTTTGGAAAATGATGAAGAAATATTTCCCGGGAAATAAAATTTTGTATTAAATGGGAGGGAAATTTTTTGAAGAGCATTGTCTATTTCGCCGATGCACGCGCAAAAGAGTACGACTATAAATACAGTTTTGTGGCAAAATTTGAGGAAATTTTAAATCGTATAGATTTCAGCTCCTTTATAAAAAAAGATGATTATGTGGCTATAAAAACCCATTTTGGCTCTTACGGAGCCCACAGGATAGTAAGGCCACTGTTTTTAAGAAAAATAGTTGAAAGGGTCAAAAATGTAGGGGGATTGCCTTTTGTTACGGATACTGTGAGGATACCTGGACTTGAATACTTAGAAGTTGCCAACATGGAAGGTATAAACCACCTTTCCGTAGGGGCTCCCGTAATTCTTGCCGACGGCATTTTCGGGAAGGACCAAATAAGGGTAAAATCCGGCTCCATCCTAAAAGATGTGGGGGTTGCCTCTGCAATATACTACGCTCCTGCTATGATAGTGGTTTCCCACTGCAAAGGTCATATAGGATCAGGTTATGGCGGTGCGATAAAAAATCTCGGAATGGGGGGAATAAGCTGCAAAGACCACTGCGGAAGGGCAGAAAGGGGCAGGATACACTTTTACGAAGGCAAGCATTTGCATTGGTTAAAGGAAAAATGTATAAAGTGCTTAAGCTGTGTTAATGTATGCCCCCACAAGGCGTTGAGATTTGAGGGGGACGAACTAATTATAGAGAAATCTCTGTGCGCAAAATGTGCAAGGTGTGCGAGGGTTTGCAAAGAAAAAGCATTAGAGGTGCCGATAGATGATTTTACATTTCAAAAGGGCCTTGCAGAAGCAGCCTATGCGGTAATTTCTACTTTTGAAAAAGGCAGGATATTATACATAAATTTTATTACCGAAGTACAGCCAGAGTGCGACTGCATGCCTATGGCGGATACACCTATCGTCCAGGATCAGGGTGTGCTGGTTTCCTTTGACATAGTCGCTGTTGAACAAGCCTCCCTTGATATTATAAACAACTCGGAACCCCTCCCACAATCAAAGGCTTCGGATAAAAATATCAAAAAAGGAGAAAATATTTTAAGAAAAGTCACAGGCAAAGATGCCCAGATACAAATTGATGCAGCCTTTGAACTCGGTTTAGGGAACAAGGATTACGAACTGATAGAAATTAAGGAAAAAAGAGACTAATATTTTAAGGGAGGGGCAAAAAGAATGATAAAAAATATTAGGGCCTTTATTGCAGTCGTACTCATAAGTGCCTTGATAGGGGCGCTTTCCGCCACTTTCGTAACAACAAAGATAATTTATGGAGAAAGGCAAAAGCCTGTAGAGCCACCAGAAAAAACACAGACTTTTACCGTAAAAGAAGCCCCCATTCCTGATATAGCAAGAGAAATTACCCCTGCAGTGGTGGGAGTTGTTACTATTTATATAGATTATGACTTCTTTTTCAGAAGGGTCGAGAGTCAATCCATAGGGTCAGGGATTATCGTTGATAAAAACGGGTATATTCTGACAAATGCTCATGTGGTAGAAGGCTCTAATAGGATAATGGTTTACCTTTACGATGGAAGAAAATTCAAGGCAAAAAAAATTTATGAGGACGGGGAACTGGACTTGGCGGTTATTAAAATTGATGCAGACAATCTGACAGCGGCAAGACTCGGAGATTCTGACAAGGTGGTAGTGGGGGACAGGGCCATTGCAATAGGAAACCCCTTAGGACTTACCCTTCAAAGGACAGTGACAGCAGGGATTATAAGTGCCTTAAACAGGACGATAGCTGTTGGAACACAAAAAAGCATGACTCTTATACAGGATCTCATTCAAACCGATGCCTCTATAAACCCGGGAAATAGCGGAGGCCCTTTGCTTAACGGAAAAGGGGAAGTTATCGGGATAAATACTGTTAAGGCCACAGAAGCGGAAGCCATAGGTTTTGCTATCCCTATAAACATTGCAAAACCAATCATAAATAAAATAATTGAAAAAGGCGGGTTTGAAAAGCCCTACATTGGTGTTGAATGTATTGATAGAGAAATGGCAAGGCTTTTTAATATAGATGTTCCTGTAGATGGGGGTATTTACATCGTAAAGGTCCATAAAGACAGCCCCGCCCAAAAAGCAGGAATAAGGCAGGGAGATATAGTATTAAATATAAATGGAGAAAAGCTGACTAAGGTTTCCCAAATGAGGAAAGTGTTGTATACCTTAGAACCCGGACAGAAGGTGAAAATCGTCCTTATGAGGGGGAATGACAAAATCACTACAGAGGTAATAATCGGGAAGGAGTAGTAAAAAGAGGACGATTTGAGTTAAAAAATGGGGAGAGGAGAATAAAATGAAAATTTTTAAAACAGGCTGTCCAAGGGACTGCCTTGGATGCTGTAGCTTAATAGCCTATGTAGATGACGAAGGAAAACTCTTTAAGGTTGAAGGCGATGGCGAACACCCATGGACGCAAGGTTTTACGTGCATTAAAGCAAGAAGTTACCCAGAAATTGTATACAATGAAAAGAGGTTAAAAAAGCCTTTCATCAAAAAGAATGGAGATTTTAAAGAGGCCTCTTGGGATTACGCCTTAGATGTAATATGCGAAAAAATACAGAAGGTGATAAAAGACTATGGGAATCTTTCCATTCTTCATGAATCTTCGGGAGGATCGGAAGCTCTTACCAAAAATATAGATAGGGGTTTTTTTAACGCATTGGGTGGTGTTACCGTAACATCAGGGTCGCTTTGCTGGGGAGCGGGCATAGCCGCACAAAACTACGACTTTGGGGGGCTTTTGGACAATGATCTAACGGAAATCGAAAATGCTGCGACCATAGTTTTATGGGGAAGAAATATACTTTCTACCCAGCCCAATGCATATTATTTTGTAAAAAAGGCAGTTGAAAAAGGCTCAAAATTGGCTGTAATAAATCCTTTCAATACCGGTCTTGAAAAAATGGCAAGTTTAGTAATTAGGCCAAAACCCGGCACTGATGCGGCTTTAGCATTAGGAGCTGCAAGCTATATCGTAGAAAAGGGGATTTGGGATTTTGACTATGTGGATAAATTCTGTCACGGTTTTGAAGAGTTTAAAGAAATTTTAAAAGATTATTCCTTACAGAAAGTTGAGAATATATGCGGTGTTTCAAAGGAGCAAATAGTAAAACTTGCGAACCTTTATGCTGAAAATAAACCGGTTACTACATTATTGGGATTTGGCCTGCAGAGGTACAGGGGTGGAGGAAATACTATAAGGGCAATAGATGCCCTCGCAGCTTTAACCGGCAACATAGGGAAAAGCGGTGCAGGAGTTTCCTACGGCAGTGATATTTTCTGGGACAAGTTTTCCCATATTCTATTTGAAAAGGAAGTAAAGTATAAGAGATATTTTAACAAAACAGCCCTTGCAAGGGATATATTGAATGCTGACAACCCTCCCGTAAAACTTGCGGTAATAAATAGGGCGAATGTGGTTGCCAATACCCCTAATACTGCCCTTATTAAAAAAGCGTTAAACAGCATTGACACGGTAGTTGTCATAGAACTTTTCATGACCGATACGGCAAAAGAGGCGGATATTGTCCTCCCCTGCACCACCTTCTTTGAAGAAGAAAACGTAAAGTTTAATTCATGGAGTCCTTATATTTACTACTGCCCTAAAATAGTAGAACCCCTTTACGATGTGCGCTCAGATGAAGAAATTTTCCTTGAACTTGCAAAAAGGTTAGGATTAAAACCCTTTGAAGGTTTAACAAAAGATAATCTTTTAGAATGGGCGGTAAAACCCCTTCAAAGCATAGGAGTTAGCCTTAAAGATTTAAAAGAAAAAGGATTCATAAGAAATCCTTTGGCGCCTAAAATAGCTTGGAAGGATGGAAAATTTAGAACACCAAGTGGAAAATATGAATTTTATTCTTTGAAGGCAGAAAAGGATGGGCTTTCGCCTACACCTGTTTATATAAGCCCGTATGCTGAAAACAAAGATTATCCCTATCACCTTATTTCCATGCACTCAAGATTCAGAATACATACTCAATTTCAGCACGCCGAAACCATTGAGAAATTAAACCCCTACCCAAAAGTCTTCATACACCCCGAAGAAGCGTCAAAAAAAGGCATATGTGAAGGCGAGAAGGTAGAAATATTCAACGAAAAGGGGAGAATATTTGCCCGCGCTTTTTTTGAAGAAAACATGAGAAGGGATATTTTAATGGTAGAATCGGGTTGGGAAAGCCAAAGCGGAGGCAATGTCAATCTTATTATTGAAGAAAATATAACGCAAATGGGTAACAGCGCGGCTTTATACGATGCAAAAGCAGACATAAGAAAAATTGTCGCGGGGGATGGAAATTGAATATAAATATAGTTGCGGTAGGCAAGGTAAAGGAAAAATTTTTAAAAGATGGGATAAAGGAGTATGAAAAAAGGCTAATTCCTTATTGCAGATTAAATATCATTGAGGTAATGGAGGAAATTGCTCCAGCGGAAGTTACCCATGGAGAAAGAGAAGCAATTTTAAAAAAAGAAGGAGAAAGGATTTTAAAAATATTAAAGCCTCAAAGCTTTAAAGTAGTCCTTTCAATAGAAGGGGAAAGATTCACGTCGGAATCCATGGCGGAAAAAATAGAAAAACTTATGCTTTCAGGAATTTCCGATTTTTCCTTTATAATAGGCGGGTCTCTCGGGCTTTCCGATGAAGTCAAAAAAAGTGCCGACCTTATTCTCTCCTTCTCTGATTTTACTTTTCCTCATCAGCTGGTGAGGCTTATTTTGTTGGAACAGATTTACAGGTGGATTAAGATTATCAAAAAAGAGCCGTATCATAAGTGAAAATTATGCAGCTTTAATAGCAAAAAACAAGGAGGATACAACAGTTGAAGATAGTTATGCAAAAGAGTATAATTTTAATTAGGTGATGATA
>NZ_JBNATW010000034.1:0-22196 GCF_049701175.1 Thermovenabulum sp. | reverse complement strand
CTGAAACTTCTTTGGTTAAGTCCTGCTTTAAGGCCTCGGCTACTTCCTTGCCGGATAAAATTAAGGCCATTTAGTTCACCCCTTCTATTTTGTATTTTTCAAACCATGTTTTAACCCTTTAATTTTTCTAAAACGATTTTATAAGCTTCATCAGCTAAATTCTCAGCTTCTTTGCAGATTCTTTCTATGTATTCACTGATTTTTCTAACAAATTCCTCATCATCTATTCCGTTTAGATTAATTACGACATTTAATTTTCCACTCAAGACGGCTGCTTTTAAAAGCAAAGCTCCTACTCCTACATCGCTTATGGCAAGTTTTGATCCTATTTCCGCAAGCCTCCTTTGAAGTTTTAAAGCTTCTAATGAATTCTCCATTATCTTTATTGGTACCTGGCAGGCGTTTTTTAAAGCATTTTTTAAAGCCTCTTCTTTTTGCTTTCTTTCTTCCTCGGTATTTTTAGGCAATTTATATGCCTTAGCAACTTCGCTGAAAACCTGTGCATCCTCATCAATAAGAGAAAGTAAGTTTTCCTGCAGTTCCTTAGCCTTATTTAATATTTCAATAACCTCTGGTTCCACATCTTTATACTTTTCCTTACCCACAGTCAAATTGCCTACCATACTTCCCAAAGCATTGCCTATTGCTCCAGCTAAAGCAGCAGCTCCTCCACCACCCGGCACCGGCTCCTTTGATGAAAGGATGCTAATAAAATCCTTTACAGTTTTATCTACAAACATGATTGACCTCCTATTTGCTCTCATATTTTTAAGGTATTTTCCGCAACCTGTAAATTTATATGAGCGGCAATATGCATAATGGAGTCTTTTATCTCCTCATCAATAGCATTAGAAGCTATGCAGGCGTAGGCATGCCACAGTTTATTGGCTTCTTCTACGGCCTCTTCTCCAATCTTTTTCCCTATAAGTCCGCAAGCCACATAATAGGTAGCACCGCAGGGTGCAGAACGAATTACATTTACATTTGTTATATAGCCTTTATCATCAACCTGGACTTCGTATTCAGGCCTACCTAATTTAAATTCTTTAAGGAAGTTGTCAATATAGTGAAAACCCGTTTTCTTTAGTGAACAAAACGGCTTCGGGAAAGCATATTCTATGCCGTATTTTTCACATATATTTTTGAGAGTTTTTTCTAAGTATTTATCAATCCATTTTGGATCTTCCCTTGGGGCTATTAGTGCTTTACATCCGGCTTCTGCTGCCCTTTTCAAAAGTTCTGGAAAAATATCGGGATGCACCCCTGCAGCAATTAACACATCATGTTCCGGGAGATTATCTGGAAGATAATCACCGGGCTCATCGATGATTTCGGGTAAAATTGTAGGGAACAATACAATATCAACTATATTTTGAGTAAAATCCCTAACCTGCCTTTTTTTGAATTCGAGGCAATCCGAAGAGATTTTACCCTTCCCCATTTTATTGAAGGTTAAATTCGGCAGGAGTTTTCTCAATATATATTCTCCGCTAAACCTAGAATAAAATGGGGAAGGAAAGATGGGATCATCCTTCCCCGCTGCCAGAAGCAATTTATAATCCTTCAATTCTTACACCCCAGAATTCATTAATTAGAAAAGTCCAGAGATCCTTCCGTTTTCATCCACATCTATATTCTCGGCCGCAGGCCTTTTTGGCAATCCCGGCATTGTCATAATTTCTCCAGTTAGCACAACGATAAATCCTGCCCCCGCCGAAACCTTCACGTTCCTCACGGTTATTCTAAAACCGGTGGGCCTGCCAAGCAGTGCAGGATTATCACTCAAAGAATACTGAGTCTTTGCCATACATATGGGAAGGTTGCCAAACCCCAATTTTTCCAAGTTTTCAATTTCCTTTTGCGCTGCCGGAGTATAGTCTACACCATCAGCACCGTAAATTTCCTTTGCAATGGTTTCTATCTTTTCTTTTATGGTTAACTCTAAAGGATATAAAGGAGCGTATCCGTTTTTGCCTTCTTCAATTAGCCTTAATACCTCTTTTGCAAGCTCTACTCCGCCTTCTCCGCCCTTTGCCCATACTTCGGAAATTACCACATTTACCCCTAAAGCTTTGCATTCTTCTCTTATCAGTTTTAACTCTGCCTCGGTATCTGACGGGAATCGGTTCAGTGCCACTACTGCCGGCAGCTTGAATTTTTTTGTGATGTTTTCTATGTGCTTTAGTAAATTGGGGATTCCTTTTTTCAATGCTTCTAAGTTTTCTTCATTTAACCTTTCCTTCGGCACCCCACCGTTATACTTCAAAGCCCTTATCGTAGCAACAATAACTACCGCATCCGGCTTAATTCCTGCATACCTGCATTTAATATCCAAAAACTTTTCCGCACCTAAATCCGCGCCAAAACCTGCTTCAGTTACCACATAATCAGCAAGTTTCAGTGCAAGCTTTGTTGCCATTATGCTGTTGCATCCATGGGCTATATTTGCAAAGGGTCCGCCGTGGATAAATGCGGGGGTCCCTTCAAGGGTTTGGACTAAGTTAGGCTTCAGTGCGTCCTTTAAAAGCGCTGCCATTGCACCATGAGCTTTTAAATCTCCGGCAGTTACAGGCCTGCCATCATATGTATAAGCTACAATTATTTTTGATAGCCTTTCCTTTAAATCACTCAAATCTTTTGCAAGGCAAAAAATTGCCATAACTTCCGATGCTACAGTAATATCAAAACCATCTTCTCTCGGAAAACCATTGGCTTTCCCACCTAAACCGTCGACAATAAACCTTAACTGCCTGTCGTTCATATCCATACAGCGTCTCCAAACAACCCGGCGCGGGTCAATGCCAAGTTCATTGCCCTGATAAATATGATTATCAACCATAGCTGCAAGCAAGTTGTTAGCTGCTCCAATCGCATGAATATCTCCTGTAAAATGTAGATTAATATCTTCCATCGGAACAACTTGAGCATAACCGCCTCCCGCTGCCCCACCTTTAACCCCAAAAACAGGGCCAAGAGACGGCTCCCTTAAACAAATTACTGCATTTTTGCCCAGCCTTCTTAAGGCATCGCCGAGTCCTACTGTCGTTGTAGTCTTTCCTTCACCTGCAGGTGTAGGGTTAATTGCTGTAGTTAGTATTAATTTGCCGTCGTTTTTATCCTTTAACCTCTTAATTACATTGTAATCTACCTTTGCCTTATATTTCCCGTAATACTCAATATCATCTTCCGTCAATCCAATTTTCTCAGCGATATTTTTAATATGTTCCAGCTTTGCCTCCTGGGCAATTTCAATATCGCTTTTCATTACCATAATTACCCCACCCTTTCAAAAATTTTATATTTTTTCAAATAAACATTTCTTTATCCTCGACACTTCATCCCTCAGTTTTTGACTTATGCTGTAAGGTGCTAAACCCATTTTATCGGCTCTTATTATATCTTCATTATAAGAAATGCAGCCCAATAAGTCATCATCGTCAATAAATTTTTCTATAAATTCTCTATCGCAATCATCTCTTACTTTATTTGCCACTACAAAAACCTGCTCAATTCCGATATCCCTCGCTAGTTTTTTTATAGCCTCAAAGGTTTTTATACTTCTCGCTCCGGGTTCAACAACAGCAATAAAAGCATCTACGAAGGAAGCCGTTGCCCTGCCCAAATGCTCAATTCCTGCTTCCATATCGAGTATAAGAACATCATCCCTATCTAATAGCAAATGCTGAATTACGGCTTTTAAAAAGGCATTTTCCGGGCAAACGCAACCGGAACCTCCTTTTTTTATTCCACCCATCTGCAAAAGTTTTACCCCTTCATGTTCTATACAGTACTTTTCTGGTATGTCGTCAACTTTTGGATTGAGACTGAACATTTGTCCCAAAACGCCAGGTATGGCACCCGTCCGTTCTTTTATCAGTTCTTTTATCTCCGAAAGAGGAGTAAGTTTTTCCATTTTTTCATGAGGCACCCCTAAAGCAGATGCCAGATTTGAATCCGGATCAGCATCAACAGCTATTACTTTTTTACCTTCTTCTGCAAAAAGTTTCGCAAGCGACCCGGCAAGGGTGGTTTTTCCGACACCCCCCTTGCCGGAAATTGCAATTTTCATCTTTTCCCCATCCTTTTATCAAAAAAATTTCTTTATATGCCGAGTATCTTTCTTTTATTCTCAATGTGGAAAGCTATTTTTTCCGCCGCTTTTACAGGATCGCTTTCCACTTCAAACTTTCCTCCCAGAATCTTTTCCATATCGGAAGTTAGATATTTTACGACATTTTCCGAACCCATAACAAAAGGAGCTACGCCGAGTATAACGTATACACCGGAGGATACAGCATAAAGCCCTATGGATTGTGCCTTTTCAGACATCCATTCCGGTGCTGCAGCGGCAACGGGCAGGTCACTTATATCAACTCCCATGTATTTAGCAACATCGGAAAGTAAGGTTAAAATCCTGCTTATGTCAACGCAGGAGCCCATGTGCAGCACAGGAGGAATTTCGAGGAGTTCACAGCATGTAGCAAGGCCTTTCCCGCAGTATTTAACAGCATCAAGCGACATTAAACCGGCTTTTATACAGGCATGGGCACCGCACCCCGTAGTTACAACAAGTATATCCCGCTTTAACAATTCCTTTGCTAAATTTACATGGCCCATATCATGGGGAACTTTATGGTTGTTGCACCCGACAATTGCAGCAGCTCCCCTTAAAACACCCGATTTTATTGCATCAACAAGGGGTTTTACCGTACCGGTCGGATGAGCGAAGGAATTAGTTACCTTGTCTAAGGTTTTTATTATCAATTCATAGCTGTAACCTACGATACCTTCGGCTTTTTCTTCAGGGATGAAGGTTTTGTTTTTCCTGTTCTTAAAATTGAGCACAGCTTCTCTTACTATTTTCTTTGCAATTTCCACCGCTTTTTCTTCGTTAAACTCGATATGCACCGCACCGGGTAATTTTGATTTTGGAGACGTCGTAATCAGCTTTGTATGATAGCATTTTACCAGATCAGAAAGGGAAGGCATAATGCACTGTACATCGACTATCATTGCCTCTACCGCACCTGTAACGACGGCTAATTCCTGCTGAAAGAAATTTCCTGCCATGGGAACGCCATGCCTCATGGTGATTTCATTACCGGTGCAGCACATTCCGGCAAGGTTTATTCCTTCTGCCCCTTGTTTTTTTGCAAGTTCTAAGAGCTCAGGGTCTTTGGAGGCAATAACTATTGCTTCGGAAAGGGTGGGTTCGTGGCCGTGAACAATGATATTTACGCAATTTTCCTTAAGTACGCCTAAGTTCGCTTCGACTTTCTTGGGTTTAGGTGTACCGAAAAGCACATCAGAAAGCTCCGTTCCTATCATTGAGCCTCCCCAGCCATCAGCAAGCGCAGCTCTCGCAGCTTGATTTATAATATTTCTGTAATCGGCATCACATCCCATATGTGTGGAGTGCATAACCTGGACAACTTCCCTATCTATAGCCCTTGGTGTAATTCCCAGTTCATCCCATAAAGCCCTTCTCTTTTCAGGCGCCCTTTCCAAAAATCTTAATTTTCCAAAAGGTTTACCGAATTCTTCTAAGGCAATAAGGGCTACTTCCCTTGCAATCTCGTTCAATTCTCTCTTTTCAGTCGGAACATTCCATTCTTTTGCTATTTTCATCAATTTTTCTTCATCTTTTATTACATAATCGCCTTCATTATTTGCCGCATGGTACAGTGCTTCAGCGATATCCCTGCCGTGGTCTGAATGTGCAGAAGCACCTGCCGCAACAGCCCTTGCAAAGTTTCTTGATGCCATTACTTCTTCTGTAGCACCGCATATTCCCTTTTTCGGACCATCATCGGTTACCTTCACAATCCTGCATGGCCCCATAGAGCAATTGGTACAGCAAAGACCCATTTCTCCGAATCCGCACTGGGGCTGCATGGCCAAAGCCCTATCCCATACGGTTTCTATTCCATTTTCCCTTGCGTATTCGTATAATTTCGATGTGGCTTTGTCACACGTTTTGCAAACGACATTTTCCTTCAAAAAAATACCTCCTTTAAAAATTATACCGCCTTTACCTTTAAAGCCTTTGTAGGGCATGCTTTCGCGCATAGGGGTTCATCGCCTTCCATACATCTATCGCAAACCGTTGGAAGAACGCATAATCTTATAGCATCAAAAGGACACGCCTCCTGGCATAATCCGCACCCTGTGCAAGTTATATCATTCACTTCTATCGTGCCATTTTCCCTTCTCTTCAGAGCACCGACAGGACAGGCCTTGATGCACTTCGGGTCACTGCACAGCATGCATTGTTCAACCTTTAATTTCCCGTTTTTAACCTTTATCCTTATGCGAGAAAACTTCTTTTCTTTTATTGCTCCGAGTATACTTTTTGACTTTGAGTGGGCAGCTGCACAGGCAAGCTCACAGGTTTTACACCCTAAACATTTATCCTTTTCAAATAAAATCTTAACCAATAAAAACTCCTCCTTTTAACTGCCCTTTTGTTAAAATTTTCACAACTCTAAGTATATATTACTACTTCGTTAAATTCTTGTCAATATATAAAAACACCCCTTTATCGGGGTGTTTTTACACAGACTTTTAAATGTTGTTTTAACTTTATTGTTCCATTTTCCTTGCTATAATATGTCCCAGCCCATAACTTAAAGCGAAAACCGTGATGGTGCCGATAATTCCTGAAATAGCTGTGGAGAAAAAATCATTTTTTATGTATGAAACCCTATAATCACTAAAAGGTGTCGTGAAAAATTCATTCACTCCTTTTTCCTCAATACCCAAATCTTGACTTACTCTTTCCAAACCGTCCGGAAAAGAAGATGCAAAAGGAGAAAGCAGCGCAGCAACAATTAACGATGCAATCAGGATGTACACCCATCTAATATTTTTATTCATAATCATCATCTCCTTCATATCATTATTAAAACTCTATTTTTACCTTCCTTACTTTATTTATAAAGGAAACAACCGCTACGGTTATAAGCCCCTCCCCTATGCCTATTAAAGCGTGAATGGTAAGCATAGGTATTATAATCGCCTGCAATTTTCCAACACCAGAAGCATAAAGTTCAAAACTGCAAAATATCGCTGCAATCACTACAGAGCTCCAACCCGCTAAAACAAGGCCAAAAGTTTTTTTACCGGGAATTTTTGAATCTATAATTTTAAGCACATAATATGCCGTTAATGGTGCTGCAACTGCCATATTTAAAATGTTTGCACCCAAAGCCAATAAACCTCCATCCTGAAAAAGCAGGCATTGTAGTATCAGCACAGCTGACATAGCAAGACCTGCTAAATGTGGCCCCATCATGTAAGTAAGCAGGGCAGCTCCTAAAAAATGTCCGGAAGTGCCTGCCATTACGGGAAAATTAACCATTTGTGCGGCAAATACAAAAGCTGAAAGAACTCCCAAAATAGGTGCATCCTTTTCGTTCAAAATTTCTTTTGCCTTATCCACATCTTTTTTTAAAACATAAGCGCTCAAAGCAGCGGTTGTAATAAGTGTTTTTGCATCCAAAAAGCCATCAGGTATATGCATAATTTCATCCCCCTCTAAAAATAATTAAATATAAATAGGCCATGAAGTATTCCTTTCACAGGAATTCTTTTGACCTTCATGGCCTATTAATCATTAATTTTATTAAATTTATAAAATCCTTGGATTTATAAGGCAAAGGGCTTTTATTTTCAAAAATTTCCCTTGAAAATTTATAAACAACAGGAAAATCAAGGCCTGCCTCTTTTATTATATCTTCTTTTGTTAAAAGTTCCGGTCCACCTTCTGCAAGAAGATACCCTTGCTTTAAAATTATTACTTTTTCCGCCCACTCTGCTGCAAAATCCACATCGTGGGTTGCGATAATTAAAGTTCTGTTCTCATTTTCCAAGTCTTGCAATATCTTTTTAATCTGCAGCTTAGATTTAGGGTCGAGATATGCCATTGGTTCATCCAATACCAGTATCTCGGGATTCACCGCAAGAACTCCTGCGATAGCTACCTTCTTTTTCTGCCCAAAGCTCAAATGATAAGGAATTCTTTCTTTTAGGTCTTCTATATCCAAGGCCTTCATGGCCTTTTCCACTCGTTTTGCAAGTTCATTTTCCTTTATACCAAAATTTGCAGGGCCAAAAGCGATGTCTTCATATACTGTTGAAGAAAAAACCTGATCGTCTGGGTTCTGAAAGACAAGGCCAACAGTTTTCCTTATTTTGTATTCATTTCCCTTTTTGATCTCTTCACCAAATATTTTGATTTTTCCCTTTTGAGGAAGATATACAGCATTAAGGTGCAAAAGAAGGGTTGTCTTTCCCGCTCCATTTTCCCCTAATATTGCAACCTTCTCTCCCGGCTTAACTTTAAAACTAATTCCCTTCAAAGCCTCATTGCCATCTTTGTACCTATATAATAGATTCTCAACTTCTACCGCATATTCCATTTTAAAGCACCTTTTCTAAAAATAATAAAATTGCGGCAGGTAAAGTAAAAACAATTGTAAACAATACACTATAAAAAAGGTTAATTGACTCTTCTTTAAAATATAGTTTTCCATTATACCCCCTAGAAAGCATAGCATTATATACCCTTTCGCTTCGTTCCATGGAGCGAAGAAATAAATTTCCAATGGTTAATCCCAATACTTTCATGGTATTTTTATCCCAAAAACCTTTGCCTTTCTCAAATCCTTTTGATATTAAAGCCTTTTCCATACTTTTTAATTCTTCTGCTATCACCTCAAAATACCTAAAAGTTAAAAACATTATATTTACTAATATTTCTGGAAGGCCGATTTTCCCAAAACCAGCCATTAACTTATTAAAGGAAAATTTCTGATTAAAAGAAGATATTACAATAATTGATGAAAAACCCTTTAAAAATATGACAAAGTACTTTTCATAACCGTTACTTTTATTTGCAATATATGCAAATAAAGTCATCAGAACTAAGAATATTATTGCAAACCAAGAATTTTTTGCTGCTTTTAAAGGTTTAAATCCTAAAAATAAAAGAATTACAACTGTTAGGAAAAAATTACAAATAAGAAATTCCACATTCTTTATCAATGTAATTTCCGTTATATATAACAATAAACTAATTGCTGCTGCTTGAGGTGCAATGCTTTTCACATTAATTGACTCCTCTAAGAAACTTTTTAAAATAATCTTATTTTACTAACTTTAATTTTACCAGTATTTTATTTTTTAGAAAAGACTACAGCAAAATTAATCCTTTTTAGAAGAATTTTTATAAACAAAGAATACAAAGGAATATTAATTGCCTGAGTAACTGCGGCTGTAGTAATTTTATAAATTAGCGGTATTCCAAAAAGTTTATTTAAAAAGTACGGTACCAGCAATACCGACGTAATAGTCTGTCCGACTGCTATGGATAACAAAAGTTCCCAAAAACCATAATTTTTACTTTTTGTAAGTTTGAGGACCAATGCAGGTATTATACCTGTGAGAGCAGCAGTTAAAGTAAAATGCGGCATATAAGGACCCATGGGATTTATGCTGTACCCTACAATATCTCCAATCGCACCGACAATACCGCCCGCAGCAGGACCCATCAAAATACCTGCAAAAATGACAGGGAGACCACCAAACCCTATCCTTATTGCTTCGACATTACCTATGGCAATTCTTATGCTCGCTATCCTCGTTAAAATTATATTAAGTACAATGAACATAGCCATATATGTGATTTTTTTTGCAATAGAATCTTTGCTCATCTATTCATCTCCCTCTCATATTTGTTCCTTTATTCACATTGTAACTTATTGTTAAATTTTTGTCAATTATTACAATAGAAAAAATTAAACCGCCTTCCCTTGAAGGCGGTTTTAATTCTACCTTACGTATATAAAGTATAGAATAAATGTTATTGCAAGAACATACATTACCCAGTGAACCTCTTTTGCCCTACCGGAAAGGGCCATCAAAAGAGTATATGCCACAAAACCTACCGCAAGGCCTAAGGAAATGCTAAAGGTCAGCGGCATCAGTATAGCTGTTAAAAATGCAGGAAAAGCTTCGTAAAAATCTGAGAACTTTATTTCATTTAAGCTGGATGCCATGAATATACCCACTATTATTAAAGCAGGTGCAGTGGCCTGTGAAGGAACTGCCAAAGCTATAGGTGAAAATATGATTGATGCAATGAACAGTAAAGATACAACAACCGAGGTTAGTCCTGTTCTTCCTCCTGCACTGACTCCGGCAGCGCTTTCTACATAGGTGGTGGTGTTGCTGGTTCCGAGAAGCGAACCTATTACAGTTCCTAAGGAGTCTGCAAAAAGGGCTTTATTACCTCTCTTCAAATTTCCATTTTCATCTATCATTCCTGTCCTCGAAGCAACACCTACAAAGGTCCCTATGGTATCAAAAAGGTCGGCAAAGAACAGTGAAAAAATAACAGGGTACATCGAAACCTTAAGTGCCCCCATTACATCCAATTTTAAAAAGCCGGGAGCCATACTTGGGGGTGCAGAAATTATAGTTGAAGGAATTTTTGTTATTCCCATTGGTATCCCTATTATTGTGGTAATAATGATGCCGAGCAGCATTCCACCGCGAACGCCTTTTGCCACAAGAACAGCTGTAATAATTAAACCAATTGTAGCAAGAAGTGTCCCCGGATCTTTGAAATTGCCGAGGTCAACAAATGTTGCTGGATTTGAAACTACTATACCAGCATTTTTAAAACCTATAAAAGCGATGAAAAGCCCAATGCCCGCGCCCACTGCGTGTTTTAAAGGAAGGGGAATAGCTCTTATTAACAATTCCCTAAGGCCAGTCAATGTAACTATAACAGCTATAATTCCAGATAAAAACACCGCACCCAAAGCCGTTTGCCAGGGAATTCCCATTTTCCCTACCATGACATAGGCAAAAAATGCGTTAAGTCCCATACCGGGAGCCAAAGCAAAGGGATAATTTGCATAAAGACCCATAAAAAGGGTAGAAATAGCAGCAGCCAACGCTGTAGCCATAAAAACGGCTCCCTGGTCAAGCCCTGCATCTTTTAGAACGATTGGGTTAACAAGAATAATGTATGCCATTGTTACGAAAGTTGTAAAACCCGCTAAAATTTCCGTCCTGACATCGGTACCGTTTTCCTTAAGCTGAAAGTACCTTTCTAAAAACCCTTCTTCTTTTGCTTTTCTGATGGCAATCTCCTCCCTCAAAACTAAAACCTCCTTTTTATTCTTACCCGAACCCTTAAAAAATAATAAATCCCCTCTTTAAAAGAAGGGGAATATACAATATTCCCCTATAGCCTTCGGCGGTTTACGGCCGCCCGGTAGAAACTTCCGGGCCATATTCCCGGAATTATACAGGGGTTGCGGGCAGTATTTAATTTATTTTTATTTTATCAAAATAATTGAATGAAGTCAATATAATGTTGGAACATTGATCTATATTTAGTTCATAATCATTCGGATATATATCAACATAACGCAATTTTTTATAAAAAATGTATTGACTTTCGCCATTAAAAAAGTATAAAATATAAATGACAAAAAGAGGGTCCCATGACTGGCGGCAGTGGAATTGACCACAAGGGAATGGGATCAATATTTGAAGCCGACCGCCTGGGCAATTTGTGCATTTTGCCTGGGCGGTTTTTGTTTTCTATAAATTCCACTCAAGGAGGGAACATACTTGGAAAACGCTTGGAAAGATTTTATCCCTGGCAGGTGGATGAAAGAAATTGATGTAAGGGATTTTATAAACAAAAATTATACCCCTTATGACGGGGGAAGCGATTTTTTAGTAGGACCTTCAGAAAGGACCTTAAGACTCTGGGAAAAATGCAAAAAGCTTCTTTTAGATGAAAGCCAAAAGGGAGGGGTTCTCAAAATAGATACAGATACGGTTTCTACAATTACAAGCCATAAACCCGGATACATCCAAAAGGAAGATGAAGTGATAGTAGGTCTCCAAACCGATGAACCATTAAAAAGAGCTGTAAATCCCTTCGGCGGTATACGTATGGCCGAACAAGCATGCAACGCTTACGGTTATAACTTAAATAAATCCATAAAGGAAATTTTTACTAAATACCGCACAACCCATAATGACGGCGTTTACAAAGCATATACAAAGGAAATGCTTTTAGCAAGAAAAGCCGGAATTATTACTGGATTGCCCGATAGCTACGGCAGGGGCAGAATAATAGGTGATTATCGAAGGGTTGCACTTTACGGCGTAAACAGGCTTATTGAAGAAAAAATTAAAGACTTAGAAAATCTTTTAGGCCCTATGACCCCCGAAGTAATACAATTAAGGGAAGAATTATCCCATCAGATTGAAGCATTAAAAGACCTAAAGCAAATGGCTTTCGATTACGGATATGATATATCTTACCCTGCAAAGGATGCCCGTGAAGCAGTGCAGTGGATATATTTTGCTTATCTTGCTGCAATAAAGGAACAAAACGGTGCAGCCATGTCCCTCGGCAGGGTAAGCACTTTTATCGATATATACATTGAACGCGACATTAAAAGAGGAATCCTAACAGAAGAAGAGGCTCAAGAACTTATCGACCAGTTTGTGATAAAACTCAGGATGGCAAGACAGCTTAGAACTCCCGAATACAATGAACTTTTTGCAGGTGATCCCATGTGGATAACCGAAGCCCTTGGAGGAGTAGGTATTGATGGACGCCACATGGTAACAAAGACAACTTACCGTTTTATTAACACCCTATTAAACCTTGGGCCCGCACCGGAACCAAACCTTACGGTTTTATGGTCTAAAAATCTGCCAGAGAAATTCAAAGAATTTTGTGCCGAGGTTTCGATAAAAACAAGTTCATTGCAGTATGAAAACGATGATTTAATGAGACCTATCTTTGGAGATGACTACGGCATAGCCTGCTGCGTTTCCGCAATGAAATTAGGAAAACAAATGCAATTTTTCGGCGCAAGGGTTAATCTTGCAAAAGCTCTTTTGCTCGCTATTAACGGCGGAAGGGATGAAATGACCAATATAGAACTTGGCCCGAAACTTCCCCCTTTAAAAGAAGGCCCACTTAATTATGAAGAGGTCTTCAAAAGATACACCATTGTCCTTGAATGGCTGGCAAATTTATATGTTGATACCATGAACCTCATCCACTACATGCACGATAAATACAATTACGAAAGGCTACAGATGGCACTGCACGACTCCCAAGTAGAAAGAATGATGGCTTTTGGAATCGCAGGGCTCTCAGTAGTAGCAGACTCGCTGAGTGCTATAAAATACGCAAAGGTTACCCCTATACTCAATTCTGAAGGAATTTGCGTAGATTTCAAGGTCGAAGGCGACTTCCCAAAATACGGCAACGACGATGATAGGGTAGATTCTATTGCTGTAGAAGTTGTTAAGACCTTTTACGGATTTTTAAAAAACAAGACTCTCTACAGGAATGCAAAGCCAACCCTGTCCATACTCACAATAACTTCAAATGTAGTTTACGGTAAAAAAACTGGTGCCACTCCCGATGGGAGGAAATCGGGTCAACCCTTTGCTCCAGGAGCAAATCCCATGCACGGTAGGGATAAAATGGGGCCCCTCGCCGCCTTTAATTCAGTATGCAAATTGCCTTATGAATGCTGCATGGACGGTATATCCTACACTTTTTCAATAGTTCCAAAGGCTCTCGGGCGGACTGAAGATGACAGGGTTAAAAACCTTACTGCACTGCTTGACGGATTTTTTTCAAAAGGTGGACATCACATAAATGTAAATGTAATGGATAAAAACCTCCTCCTTGAAGCCATGGAAAATCCCCATAAATTTCCTCAACTTACAATTAGGGTTTCAGGGTATGCAGTCCACTTTACCAAACTTTCTCGTGAACAGCAGTTAGAAGTATTATCAAGGACCTTTTTTGAAAGCTTAGGAAGGGATTAAAAAATGGGTATAAAAGGAAGGATTCATTCCATTGAAACAATGGGAACATTAGATGGTCCGGGGATTCGTTTTGTGATTTTTACCCAGGGGTGTCCTTTAAGGTGTGCCTATTGTCACAACCCGGACACCTGGGATCCCTTGGGGGGATTTGTAATCGATGTTGAAGAGATTTTTAATAAAATCTTAAGGTATAAGACTTATATGGATTTTTCCGGAGGAGGTGTTACCCTTTCGGGAGGTGAACCCACTCTTCAGCCGGATTTTGCCGCTGAACTTTTTAAAAGATGCAAAAATGCTGGTATAAATACGGCCTTAGATACCTCGGGATACTGCGAACAAAAGGATCTTGCAAAAATTTTGCCCTATACAGATCTTGTGCTCTTTGATGTTAAACACCCAAATCAAAAAGAACACATAAAACTCACAGGTAAGGATAACGAGAAAATCATTCAAAACCTATCCTTTATAGATTCGATGGGAGTCAAAATTTGGATAAGGTATGTATTGGTTCCGGGTATTACCGACAGCCCCGAATTAATTAAAAAGCTCGCCGATTTTCTTACTCTATTTCGTTCGATTGAAAAGGTAGAAATTTTACCCTACCATAATTTAGGCGTTCATAAGTGGAAAGCCTTAGGCTTAAACTATCCCCTTTCAAAAATTAATCCTCCTTCAGCGGAGGATATAAAAAAATCAAAAAAAATATTATTAGATAGAGGATTAAAAGTCTCTTAAACAATAATACCCTCTTCTTTTAAATATTCCGAAGCAGCTTTTAAATTGTCTACGCGGAATATTATCAAAGCTTTTCCAGGAGCTCCCCCCATAAAGGCGTACATGTATTCAATATTTATGTCTTTTTTACTTAAAAGTTCCAATATCCTTTGCATTTCTTTAAAAGTATCATGGATTTCAACGGCTATTACATCGGTTATTTTTACCGTAAAACCTTTTTCCTGCAAAATTTTTAATGTTTTTTCTGGATCATCTACAATTAGCCTGAGGACACCAAAATCTGCAGTATCTGCTAACATCAAAGCCTTTATCTCTACACCTTTTTCAGCAAGTGCAGAAGTAACCGCAAAAAGTCTTCCCGGAGTATTTTCCAAAAAAACCGATAGCTGTTTAACAACCAAGAATATCCCTCCTAAATTTTTCTTTTGTCTATTATTCTTTTTGCCTTCCCCTCGCTGCGCTCAATAGTTTTGGGCTCTACTAATTTTACCTTCACCGATATACCAAGGGTGTTCTCAATTTCATTTTGGATTTTTTTGCTCAAAATTTCAAGGGATCTTACATCATCAAAAAACATTTTTTCAGAAACCTCTACTTGAATTTCAAGAACATCAAGATGGTCTACCCTATCTACTATTAATTGGTAATGGGGCTCAGTTTCTCCGATTTCTAAAAGGACGTGTTCAATCTGAGAAGGAAAAACATTAACACCCCTTATTATTAGCATATCATCCGTTCTTCCTTCAATCCTACCTATTTTTATGCTGGTCCTACCACAGGCGCAGGGCTCTACGATGAGTCGGGATATATCTCCCGTTCTATAGCGTATAATGGGAAGGGCCTCTTTTGTAAGGGATGTAAATACCAACTCCCCTTTCTCCCCTGGAGGTAAAACTTCCCCGGTCTTTGGGTCTATTACCTCCACTATAAAATGATCTTCTTGAACATGCAGCCCGTTTTTATGAGGACATTCTATGGCAACCCCTGGTCCAATTATTTCACTAAGCCCATATATATCCATAGCAACTATCCCTAATCTTTCCTCGATTTCTTTTCTCATATTTTCCGACCAAGGCTCTGCCCCAAAAACTCCTACCCTTAAGTTTAAATCTTTGTGAGAAAGCCCCATTTCTCTAATAACCTCGGCTATGTGAAGGGCATAAGAAGGAGTGCATGTCAAAACCGTTGTACCGTAATCCTTCATTATCATTACCTGTCTTTTCGTATTTCCTCCGGAAATCGGTATTATAGTGGCTCCTATTTTCTCAGCACCATAGTGAAATCCCAATCCGCCTGTAAAAAGACCGTATCCGTAAGCATTTTGTATTACATCGTTTTTATGAACCCCCGCAGTCGTCAATGCACGAGCCATTAATTCTGACCAAACATTTATGTCATTTCTGGTATATCCAACTACAGTAGGTTTACCCGTTGTCCCTGAAGAAGAGTGAATTCTCACAACCTCACTCAAAGGTACAGCAAACATACCGTAAGGGTAATTTTCCCTAAGGTCCTTTTTATAAGTAAAAGGAAGATGTTTTAAATCATCCAAGGATTTTAAATCTCCAGGTTCAAAACCAACCTCTTGCATTATTCTTCTGTAATGGGGGACATTGTAAAAAGCCCTTTCCAAGGTTTGCTTTAGTCTTTCATACTGTAATTCTTTAAGGTTGTCTCTCGGCATGCATTCATATTTTTGGTTCCAGTACATTTTTTAACCTCCTTATCTCGTATTAATATGTTTTAGAAATTATCACAAAACCAAAATAAAAAAGCCTTTCATCCATGATGGGACGAAAGGCTACTTTCCGCGGTACCACCCAAATTGGCATAAAGCCCACTCCTTCGGGCACGGACATAAAAGTCGATGCCCTATTGTTTTAACGGTCAAAACCGTTCGAGCCTACTTTATTTTTCAGCCCGAAAGCTCGGAAGTGAACTTCGACTAATAACGCTTGGAAACGCTCTCAGTCCATGACGTTTCCTCCCTGTAAAGCGTCTTTTTAGCCTACTTTCTTCCTTCATCGCCTTTCCCTAATTTCCCTTTTTTATTTGCGAAAAATTATATCACGGTCTTCTAAATGCTGTCAATAGTTATAATTTAAAATTTTATCTTGAAGAATTATTTTTTAAAAACTACAATAAAATTAAAAATCTTAAGGTGGTTTTTAAAAAATGAAAATCAATATTGTTGAACTTTTTTCAATTACCATCGAGGCGTTAAATAGTATTTCAAAAACCGATAAAAAACTTTCTTACCAAAAGGATAATTCATCAATCAATAATTCAGAAAACTATAAGGATATAGTTCTATTAAAAGAAGATTTCTGTGAACATGCATCATCAATTGTAGCAGCCCAAATATTAAAAAATTACGGTAAGGAATTAGAAAACGGGACAAAACAATTAATTAATTTTCTCACAGAGGAGTTCAAATCTTTAAAGAAGAACTTTACCTCAAAGGAAAACACCATTAGTGAAAAAGTTTCTTCCGAAATAGAAAAACTCTTTCTTGAAAGTCCGAAAAATAACACTGTTTCAAGCAAAGATGCAGATTTGCTTTTTAGATTCCTAAATACTGCTTTAAATAATGTTGGTGACAAAATTTATTTTAATAAAATAAATTTATCCGAAAATAAATTTCTGATTTATAAGGCAAAAAAAATAAAGGATTTAAAAGAAATAATTCAATTAAGCCTATTAATAAACACATTTCATTTAGGCCTTGTTGAAATTAAATTACTTTATCAAAATAAAAACCTTTTTCCCTATCTAATCTTTGAAAACACTGCTTGCTTGGATAAAGCAAAAAAGGCTATTAACCTTTTGAAAAAAGAAGGGAAAATGCAAAAATTACCATCCAATCTAAAGCTAAAGGTTAAAACTGATTTATTTGATAATTTTTTTAAAGAAGAAATATACCTTCTCGATAAAAAGGTTTTAAATCAAAAAGTGTAATTATAGGAGAGTATTTTTATGAATGAAGAAAAAATTCCAAAGCCCTTTAAAGCAGTAGCATTAAAATATGAAAAGGATAGGGATAATGCACCCATCTTAGTCGCAAAAGGGCAGGGTGAAATTGCAAAGGAAATTATAAAATTGGCAGAAAAAGAGAGCATCCCTATTTTGTCAAATTCCTCTTTAGTGGATGCTCTAATGAAAATCGAAATCGGATTTGAAATACCTCCTGAACTTTACAAAGCTGTAGCCGAAATTCTTGCCTTCGTTTACTCCTTAGATACCACTACTCCACGCATCTTTTCTCCATCTAAATAGGCATCGAACAGCCCTTCTATTACCCATACAGCAGGATTTTCGGTAGGTTGCCTTCGGGCATTTTTAAAGAAGTCAAAATTTATAATATTGGTTTCAATCGAATCGAAAACCGGCATATAAAGTATCCCATCTAAATCGAGGTCTGCAAAAAAGTGGGTCCCGTAGGAAAGCTCGGGCATGAAATTTTTGGTTTTTATTCCCAGTTCCACCAGCATTCCACAGTTTGAAATTTCATTGTAAGTTGCCGGTACCCCGAGGTTGGGATTGCTCGAACCCCAGCGGCCAGGGCCAACAAGTATATACCTTTCCTTTGAGAGTTTTTCGTTAACCCTGCCCACTTCCCTTGCCACTTCGTATTTATCGCTGGATTTGTTGTATTCTTCGTAATCTACATATACTATGTGTCTTACATTTTTTAAAACCCCGTTGGTAAGCATCCTGTCCCCCGCTAAAATGATGTTTTCCTTTTTGATATCCTTAGGTATTTCTACCTTGCTGTATTCTTCGTAGCTGGTCAAAGGCCTTACCTGAACCAATGCAAATTTAGGATCCTCCGGTTCATAAGCCCATTCCACATCAACAGCAATACCCATTAAATCTTCTAAATAGCGGAACAGAAACTCCATCAGCCTAAAAAATCGAGGTTTGAAAGCAGGAAAGTTATCAAAGGTAAAAACTATTTTTTCCCCTTGATTTAATTTCGTAAGAACTGGAGGAATGTCCTTTAACATATTTTCAGTTGTTGAATATAGGGAAGCGTATTTACCAAAATTCCTGTGAAAGGGAATAAGATCAAGCCTGTCATTTATGTTATAGGATTTAAGCTCTCCTGTATCCATGTCGAGCATATCAAAGGTTTCTTGAGAATATTTTGCAATTTCCCAAGGATTATTTCCTTCAGGGCGAAGACTTAAATTCGTAAGTGAAAAAATGCGAGCATAACCTCTTCCCGTGCTTCGCGTTCCAAGACCGAACACTATCCTTACAACACCGTCTTCCTTCCTTATTCTTTCGGTAAACCTACGGTAATTTTGCGAAAAACCCACTCCTGCTACTTCAGGGTAAAACCCCTCTTTTCGTCTTTTCCCGAAAAGCTGTTGAATAATAACAGCCATTTTTTCATTGGACAGGTTGTGCTTTTCCCTGTAAACTACCGCATTTTTTCCATATGTACTTGCATAAATTTGCTTTATAGCGCTCGTTATTTGTTTTAGTCTTTTGTCTATATTCCCTGTATTGGGTATAAATGTAGTAAAATATTTACCTGCAAAGGAATATTTTATGCTGTCCTCCAATAAGGAAGAAGACCTAATTGCAAGGGGATAATCCATAATTAGAACCACTTTTTCTAAAAATTTAATGACATATTCCGGGAAAATACCTTCTAAAATTTTTTGCTGTATCAATTTAAAATTGTTGGGCTCTTCATCAATAATCTTGTCAATACCGTTAAATTCCAAAAAATCTTGGTATACATCCGTTGCCAAAAAATAGCTTTCAGGAATCATGACGTTTTTTAGTATTTCCTCTTGTGCCTTTTTATCTTCAAGGTGTATTTTGGCAAATATAAGACCTTTAGCCTTTCCTCCTATACATTCCGAACCTAAGGTCTTCTCCTTAACCTCCTTTAAATCCAAAGGATTAAACTGTATATATTTTTTTACTTTTTCGTTTCGCCCATCCATGTTTTTACCTCCAAAAAACTATTTAGTAACTTATATTTTAAATCCTAATTTCTTAACTAAATACAAAAAATTTATTCCGTAATAAGTGAACACTGTCCAAAATGCAGCCCATACTAAATCACCCAAAATACTAAAAAATATATAACTTTTTATATCAATACCCACAATCCCCGATGCCCAAATCGCAGGAGTCCTGGGTATACCAATCAATCTGCTTATGAAAACCACAAACCCTCCCTTTTTTTTATACCAATCTTCAATTTTTAAATACATTTCTTCCTTTATTTTTAATTTATTTAATAGATACTTTACAAAATATTTCCCTTTATATTTTCCAATTACATATGCTAAAATATTTCCGCACAAGTTCCCAAGGGTTGCATAAAAAACAACTTTTATTAGATTCAATTTCCCCTTCTTTATTAAATACGCGCTGGCAAGAAATACTATCTGGACAGGACCAGGCATTCCCGTCCCTTCATATAATAGAAAAATAAAAATTCCTGCATAACCGTATTTTACAACTAAATCATAAAGGGAAAGCACATCAGCCACTCCATTTTAGCTTCTGTTATTCATATTAGCACATTTATTCTAAAATTCCTACAACTTCTTCAACCCTTTTTACCAGTTCGCCATTTTTTATATCTTCTTCTATTTTGTGCACTAAATTCATTACCAATTCATAGGCTGCCTCACTTCCTTTCCCCATTCGAAAAGTTTTTTCTGCTTTTTCCAACCTAAAATCCAATGCCTGAGCTGCGCATAAAAGCTCTATAGCAAGGACGTGGAAAGTATTTTCCACAACTTTCAATGCCTTTTTAGCAGCAATTGTGCCCATACTTACATGGTCTTCCTGATTGGCAGAGGAGGGTATCGAGTCGACACTTGCAGGAAAAGAAAGGGTTTTATTTTCAGAAACTAAGGAAGCCGCAGTGTACTGGCTTATCATAAGGCCTGAATTTAAGCCACCGTTTTTTGTCAAAAATGCTGGAAGCCCTTCATTAAGGTTGGGATTTACAAGCCTTTCAATTCTACGCTCTGCTATATTTGCAAGTTCTGAAACTGCAATAGCAAGGTAGTCCATATTTATGGCTATCGGTTCGCCGTGAAAATTACCTCCTGATATCACTTCCTTTTCTTCAGGAAATATGAGGGGATTATCGGTAGCAGAATTGATTTCTATTTCTATTATATTTCTTATATGCTTTAAAGCATCCTTAACAGCTCCATGTACCTGAGGAATACACCTTAGCACATAAGCATCCTGAACCTTTATCTCCCCCTGGTGCGTAACCAATTGACTTCCCTGCAGTAACTTTTTCATATTTCTCGCTGTCGCCATCTGACCTTCATGGGGCCTTACCAAGTGGACCTTTTCATCAAAAGCATCTATAAATTCCATATAACGCCTCAAGACTCATAGCACCACATATATCTGCAACCTTTGACAATTCAATGGCAGCTGCAATAGAAAGACATGCTAAAGCCGACATCGCTTGAGTGCCGTTTATCAAAGCAAGCCCTTCTTTTGCTTCCAAAATAACAGGCTCTATACCTGCCTTTTCAAGGGCTATTTTCCCGGGAAGCACTTCCCCATTAAAAACTGCCTCTCCTTCGCCCATCATCACAAGTACCATGTGAGCTAAGGGTACAAGGTCTCCACTTGCCCCGAGAGAACCTTGAGATGGTACAAGGGGTATAACATTTTTGTTTAGCATTTCAATTATGGTTTCAAGGGTTGAAAGCCTCACTCCTGAATATCCCTTTGCAAGTGCATTTATCCTTAAAAGCATCATTGCCCTTACCACTTCTTCAGGAAAATATTCACCTACCCCCGCTGCATGGCTCCTTATTAGATTTTTTTGTAGCTTTTTTGTATCTTCTGATGAAATAATAATATTACAGAACTTGCCAAATCCGGTGGTCACACCGTAAACAACCTCTCCTTTTTCAATTATTTCTTCTATGTACTTCCTTGATTTATTTATCTTTTCGATGGATTCATGAGAAAGCGTGACCTTTTCCCCTTTAACTGCAACCTTTATCACATCTTCTATTTTAAGGTTTTCACCGGTTATAATCATTATTTACCCTCCCCCATTTACTTTTTGTTTATTTTTGGTTTTTTTAATCTTTGTTTATTCTTTATATTGATACTTTATCATTATAAAACCTCCCAAAAAGTCAAATAAGGGAAACCAAAAGGTTTCCCTTATTTTCCCATTATTAATATTTCTTTATATTTTATGTTTTTTGTATTTTATTGTCAATTTTAATATTTCTATCGTTAATATATCTATTTTTTTGCTAATATATTTTTTTTAAACAATGCCCTTTAATACTTTTTTTATAATACAAATTATAACTCTACCTTCTTTCCTTAATTTTTTTATATAATCTGTTAAACACATATAAAAAACAGTTCACTAATTATCTTCTTTATAACTATTATTCTTTATACTATAATCTTCTTTATTTTTTGTCAATATGTTTTTCAAATAAAAAAAATAAAGATTTCGGCAGCGACCTACTCTCCCGGGATTTCCCCAGTACCATCGGCGCTGGAGGGCTTAACCTGTGTGTTCGGTATGGATACCGGTGTTTCCCCTCCGC
>NZ_JBNATW010000033.1:0-22900 GCF_049701175.1 Thermovenabulum sp. | reverse complement strand
ATGTTTTATAGGTTATTGGTATGTAATTTTGATACCTTAATTTGACATAACATTTATATAATAGAGGGGGGATTTTATGAAACGTTACGGAGTGATAATGGCAGGAGGTGGCGGAACAAGGTTCTGGCCGCTGAGCAGGAATTCAACGCCTAAGCAATTTTTAAATATTACTGGTGAAGATACAATGATAAATGATACAATAAAAAGGATATTAGATTTGGTGCCACCTGAACAAATAATTATTGTTACGAATAAAGCTCAAGAGAGCACATTGAAAAAAGTGATATTAAAAGAAATACCTGATGAAAACATATTGGTAGAGCCCTTTGGTAGAAATACAGCGGCTTGTATAGCATACGCTTCAATGGTAATTGAAAAAAGGGATAAAGATTCGGTAATAGGAGTTTTTCCTTCTGACCATTACATTAAAAATACTTTCGAATTTCAACGGGTCTTAAATGCTGCTTTTAATATTGCGGAAAATACCGAAAAGCTTATAACTATGGGCATAACTCCCACATTCCCATCAACCGGGTACGGTTATATTAAATACGATAAGGAAAACACAATAAAAGTTGATGAAGTAAAAACAGCATACGAGGTAAAGGAGTTTGTAGAAAAGCCCGATGTACAAAAAGCAAAGCAGTATATTGAAAGTGGAGATTACCTTTGGAACAGCGGTATGTTTGTTTGGAAAACGGAAGTTATTTTAAAAAATTTTGAGAGATTTTTACCGAGGATTTATTATAAGCTAAAATCTATAATTGATGTTTTAGGGAAAAATGAAGGATTTAAAGAATTGGAAAAGGTTTATAAGGATCTACCGGACATTTCTATTGATTACGGAATAATGGAAAGGGCTCTAGATGTAGCGGTGATTCCATGTGATTTTGGCTGGAGCGATGTGGGAAGTTGGGATTCCTTGGGAAGCGTAATTCCTCCAGATGAAAACGGCAATATAATAAGAGGAGAGCATGTAGAAATTGAGACAAAAAATAGCATATTATATTCTAACGGCAGGATGGTAGCAGCAGTAGGTTTGGAAGACATGATAGTTGTAGAAACTCAGGATGCAATACTTGTTTGTCCAAAGAAGAAAGCTCAGGATGTTAAAAAAGTTGTAGAAAAATTGAGGAAAATGGGAAGAGAAGATTTACTATAAAAAAAATAAAGAGGGTATAGAATGAAACGAGTATTTTCAGTCCTTTTGATATTTTTATTATTATTTTCTTTATTTGTGTTTTTACAGTATAAAAAGGATCTAACAGCGTTCGCTACTTACGAAAAGGATAAAAGTAACTTTAGTAAACACGAAAGTAAAGACGAAAAAGAATTAGAAGAAAATTCCAATATTGTAGATATTTCTTTAGTTGCTGTAGGGGACGTAATGATGCATACTCCTCAAATATGGTCGGGACATGTAGACAAAACCGAGAAATTTAATTTTGATTATTTTTTTGATGAAGTAAGGGAAGATATTATGTCGGGGGATATAGCTATAGCAAACTTAGAGACAACTCTTGCTGGAAAGGAAAAAGGATTTACAGGGTATCCCCTTTTTAATGCCCCTGATGAAATTGCCGATGCTTTAAAAAATGCAGGATTTGATGTTATTGTGACCTCTAATAATCATTCTATGGATAGGGGAGAAGAAGGGGTTTTAAGGACGATAAAAGTTTTAGAAGAAAGAGGATTAGTAAACGTTGGGACCAACAAGAGCAGAGAAGAAAATATTTTAAGAATCCTAAATGTTAAAGGTGTTAAAATCGGGTTTTTAGCGTATACATATGGTACCAATGGGATTTCCGTAAAAAAATCCTACTTAGTAAATATAATTGATGAGGCAAAGGTTTTGAAAGATGTAAGTAAAGCAAAAAATGAAGTGGATGTTCTCGTTGTTTATTTTCACTTTGGAAATGAGTATCAGCGCAAACCATCGGACTTTCAAAGGGAATTGTCAAAAAAAGTAATTGAGGAAGGTGCGGATATTGTTATAGGCAGTCATCCTCATGTAGTCCAGTCGGGCGAATGGATTTTTATAAAAGATGAAAATTTGAATCAAAAAAAATACGTGCATTATTCGCTGGGCAATTTTATTTCTGCGCAAAGATTTCCCTATACCGATGAGGGATTAATATTAAGGGTTAATATTGAAGTAGATAAAAAAAGCAACAAAGTTTACATTGAAGAAGTAGAAGAAATTCCCACATGGGTTCATCGATATAGGGAAAATGGAAAAATAAAATTTATTGTAAAAAAAGGCAGAAAACCTAAAAATTAAACGGTGTATTGATGTTCTTCTTCACATGCTTTTTTTACTTCAGCAGAACAAGCTTCTTTTTTACCCTCAGCTCCTAATAAACAATAGCATGTTATGCCATAGCATGTTTCTTCACATTTTAAATACGGGCACTCGGATATCTGAGTAAAATCGGTTTTTTCTGGGACTTTCATAAATACCCTCCTTGTCATAGATAAAATATTATAAAATTGTAATGTGTAAAAACATCATCGGTTAATAGATGACATTTAATAAAAATAACATTTATTAAACATATTTATTTCTTTTAATATATTAAGCTGACAGTAAATTATAAAAATATGATTTTTGATAATATAAATATATACTGAAAATAATAAAAAATCAAGAATATTACGAAGATAAGAAAAATATCTTTTTCACATATAAATCACTCGAAGGGGTTGAAATTATGGATAATAAGTATAAAGTTCTTTTTGCGGTGTTAATAGGAAGCATGTTGGGACCGATAGATGCGAGTGTAGTAAACGTAGCGATGCCTACTTTTTCGAAAGTATTTAACGCTCCTGTGACAACAGTGAGCTGGGTTTCAATGTCTTATTTATTAGTTCTTAGTAGTTTACTTTTAACCTTTGGCAGATTAGGGGATCTTATGGGTTATAAGAGTTTATACATAACAGGGATGGGTGTTTTTACAGCTTCTTCACTGTTTTGCGGACTTGCAAATAAAATAGGTGTACTCATATTTTTTAGAGCTCTTCAAGCAGCAGGAGCTGGTATGATGATGGCGGTTGCACCTGCAATAATTACAAACACTTTTCCTAAAAGCGAAAGGGGAAAGGCGCTGGGGTTTAATGCAATGTCCGTAGCAGTAGGTTTAGCTATTGGACCTTCCTTGGGAGGATTTTTATTAACTTATTATGGCTATAGATCGATATTTTTAATAAATATCCCCATAGGCTTGTTGGGGATGCTGCTTTCTAATAAAGTAATCCCTCGGTTTGAAAGAAAGAAAAAAGAACCTTTTGACATAGAAGGGGCTTTTTTGGCTTTTGTCTTTCTTTTTTCAATACTCACTTTTTTGAGCAAAGGGCAGGAGTACGGATGGAGCTCAAAAAAATCTATATTTTTACTTCTATTTTCTATTATTTCCTTTGTGCTTTTTATATTAAGGGAAAAAAGATTCACTCATCCTATGCTGGACTTGACACTTTTTAAAAACAGGATGTTTGCAGCAAGTAATATTAGTTGTTTATTGAATTATACAGCTCAGTACATGATGATTTTCCTCATGCCCTTTTTCCTTACAAAATCAGGCTATTCTTCCAGTGAAATTGGAATTATAATGACGGCCTTTCCTCTAACCGTTCTTTTAATTGCGCCCATCAGCGGAATATTATTCGATAAATCTGGTTCCTTAATATTAAGTACTACTGGTGCAGGAATTTCGGCATTATCTCTTGTGCTTCTTTCTAAAATGCCTTTCAATTTTAGATCGATTGACGTAATAACAAGATTAATTATATTTGGAATAGGGAATGGACTCTTTCAGACTCCTAATAATAGTGCGGTAATGGGAAGTGCTCCAAAGGATAAACAGGGTGTTGCTGCGGGGGTTTTGGCTACAATGCGCAATACAGGAATGGTTTTGGGTATAGCACTATCAGGTGGGTTGTTAGCGTTAAGGCAAAATTATTATCTAAGGATTTTGCCTAAGGCTTCTAATATTAATGAATTATCATTCTTATATGGAGTAAAAGATGCCTTGTTTTTGGCGGCATTTATAGATTTCTTGTGCATTTTAACCTCTTCAACGAGGGGCAAAAATGAGGAAAGTATAGAGGAGGATGTTTTTAAGTAACATTGTGGTTTAAAAAGAAGCATAAGTTTTCTCCCCAGTAAATATCTTTTTATTGTAAAAGTCAAATGCCTGGGGAGGAAAATTATGAAGAATAATTTCATACAGTGTAAAAATAAAAATATTATCATTTTAATACTGATTTTATTTTTTTGCCTTTATTATTTTATTTTTTTTAGGATTTCAGCGTTAAATGTGTTCTATATTAAAAAGTCCCTGCTTGGAAAGGTTATTGTTATTGATCCTGGTCATGGGGGTATAGATAGCGGTGCTTTTCATCAAGATGGGACCCTTGAAAAGGATATTAATTTAATGATCTCTTTAAAATTGAAAAAAGCCTTAGAATTAGAAGGTGCCAAAGTGATAATGACGCGTACTACTGATGAAGCATTAGATGATAGGAATAATAAAAGCAGCTCAAGGCATCGAAGGGATTTAATAGCAAGAACGGAAATAATTAATAGTTCAGGCGCAAATGTTTTTTTGAGTATACATGTCAATTCTGAAAAAGTAGCCCCAAAGGTTAGAGGGCCAATGATATTTTATTTTAGGGAAAGTTTTGAGAGCAAGCGCTTAGCGGAGATTTTGCAAAAATATCTTGAAAAGGCATATTCATCTTCAGGGCATAGGGTACCAAGTAGGAATCCTTATCCAAACTCTTCACTTTTTTTGCTTTGCAATACCAAGATTCCGGGTGTGATTATTGAAGTCGGGTTTATAACAAATGCACAAGACCGCCAATTATTAAAAACTTCAAGTTTTCAAGTTCTACTGGCAGAGGAAATAAAAAATGCGTTAGTAGAATACTTTTAAAATATTTAAATCAAGATTTTTTATGATATAATAAAAAAAGCATTTTTTATTATTGCAAATTTGAAAAAGGTGGTAACATGGATAGCAGATTGAAAAATGAATTATTGGAATGGATTAAATCCATTGCTATAGCATTGATTATTGCCTTAGCGATAAGGGCATATGTCTTTGAACCCATGATAGTACCTACAGGTTCTATGATACCTACAATAAATATTGGGGATCGGATATTAGTAAATAAGTATATTTACAGGATAAAACCTCTTCAAAGGGGCGACATTGTAGTTTTTAAATACCCTGACGATCCATCTCAGACTTTTGTAAAAAGATTAATTGGATTGGGGGGAGATATAATAGAAATAAAAGATGGGGTATTATTTATAAACGGGAAAGAGTATAAAGAAAAGTATCTGAATGAGCCAATGGTTGGAAGTTTTGGCCCTTATAAAGTACCGGAAGGATACTACTTTATGATGGGTGATAACAGAAACAACTCAAAGGACAGCCGTTTTTGGATAAATAAATTTGTGCCCAGAAAGTACATTGTTGGGAAAGCTGTTTTTAGAATTTGGCCGTTAGGAAGGATAGGCAGGATCCAGTAAAAATTAAAATAGATAAAAAAATAATTGGTGTATTATTGAATTTAATGATATTGTCATGTATAATATTATATGCGTAAAATTGTGGGCGTGTGGCTCAGCTGGGAGAGCATCTGGTTCGCAATCAGAGGGTCACGGGTTCGAATCCCGTCACGTCCACCATATTAAAAGTGGGGAATTAGCTCAGGTGGTTAGAGCGCTACGCTCACATCGTAGAGGTCTGGGGTTCGAATCCCTAATTCCCCACCATATTATATTGACAAAAAACAATTGATATGTTATCCTATAAAAGCAGTGGGCGTGTAGCTCAGTTGGGAGAGCACCACAATGGCATTGTGGGGGTCACGAGTTCAAGTCTCGTCACGTCCACCATTTTTATTTTTACAAAGGATAAAAAAATAATTTACTTTGAGAAAATGCCCTAAATTGGGCATTTTTTTATTTTAAACATGTTGTCAAAAATAAAATTAACTGATAAAATAAATGCATAACATTTGGCATATAGCAAAAAAATGGGCATATATAACACAGAAAAAAACTGATTGATTAATATACTTTCCTTATAAAGTAAAAAAAAGTATAAATAATAACAAAGTTATTAAAACGGCATAAATTTTGCTAATTAAAAATAAATAAAATAATAACATAAAAAATAAATTTTTTTAAAAAACGGATAGGGGGTGTTGGGTAGTATTAAACTTAAAGCTTTAGTGTAGATTTCGATTTTTTGAGAAAGGGGGATTAATTTTGTCGAAAAAAGGAGTTATAATAATAATTTTAATTTTGCTTCTTTTGGCTTTTTCATTACCTCTTTTTGCCGATGAAGGGCAAAAGGAAAATAAACCTGAACATTACGGTGCTTTATCGTTGTTGCCACCGGTATTAGCGATAAGCCTTGCTATTATTACCAAGGAAGTATTGAGCTCTTTGATTATAGGAATAATGAGCGGGGCTTTGATATTAACAGGAGGAAATTTATGGGAAGCTTTTAAAAAAGCAATGGAAACTATAATTAATACTGCTGGAGATTCTTCCTGGAATTTTAGGGTGCTTTTGTTTACAGCACTTTTGGGTTCCCTTGTGGGAATGGTATCGAGGGCCAATGGCCCACAGGCTTTTGGAAAATGGGCTGAAAAACACATTAAAAGTAGAAGTGTAGCTCTGTTTATAACATGGTGCCTTGGGGTATTAATTTTTATGGATGACTATTTTAACTGCATGACGGTAGGTACGGCTTTACGGCCAGTTACTGATAGGTTTAAAGTTTCAAGGGCAAAGCTGTCTTTTATAATCGACTCAACGGCTGCTCCTGTATGCACTTTGGTGCCTATATCTACTTGGGTTGCTTATGTTGCTTCATTGCTCGTCCCACTTTTTGAGCAATATAAACTTAATTTGAATCCCTACAGTGTTTACGTGCAGATGGTGCCTTACGATTTTTACCCTTGGCTTATTGTTTTGATGGTGCTCATAACATCTTTTACCGATTTGGAGTATGGTCCAATGGCAAGATCCGAATACAGAGCGCTAGCAGGGCTTGGACTTTGGGATACCTCTATTATGAAGAATCCACCGGGAGACGAATTTGAAAACTTAGAGAAATCGGAAAAAGGTTCTGCAATAGATATGGTAGGCCCCCTTTTAGGGTTAATTTTAATAATTATTTTGTGTATGGCTTATAGCGGCGGCTTTTTCGATGGAAAAGCAGGATTTTTTACAGCAGTTATGAACAGTGATTCCGCAACTGCCCTTGTGTGGGGTGCGTCTTTGACACTGCTTTTAACAGCAATCTTTTATTCGATAAGAGGTGTAGTGAGACTTAAAGATTCTATGGAAGCGGTAATTCAAGGTGCAAAGTCTATGATGGTAGCTCTTTTCATACTTTCTCTTGCATGGACTATTGGTTCAATTTGCAAAGAAGTAGGAACGGGTGTTTATGTATCGAGTATAATGTCCGAAACCTTCCCGGCATGGGCGGTACCCTTCACTATATTTGTTCTTTCTGCATTTATAGCTTTTTCTACAGGTACGTCGTGGGGTACATGGGCAATTATGATTCCTATAGTTGTACCTTTAGCTGTCTCGATGAAAATAGATTTGTTGCCCGTTATTGCAGCAGTATTATCCGGCGGAGTATTCGGAGACCATTGTTCTCCTATATCTGATACGACAATTATGTCATCAACAGGAGGAGCATGTCCTCACATAGAACATGTGAACACTCAGCTTCCCTATGCACTGACAGCAGCAATTACATCGGCTATTGGTTTTCTAATATTAGGTTTTTATAAGAATGTGTTTGTAGTATGGATTATAACAATTGCCCTGTTCTTTGGAGTAGTTTACATAATGCACAGAATGTTTGGAGAAGCAAGATATGCAAAAGAAATAGAAAGGATGAGAAATGTTAATTAGAAAATCAGTAAGGGGGGTTTTCCCCTTTTTTTACTTTTACTTTATTAAATTACGTAAAAAGTTAAAAATAAATTTTTGACAATATTAATAAATTATGATAATATCAAAATCAAGTGTAAAAATGAAAATTTTGGGTGATATTATGGCGGATGAAGAAATTAAGAGGATTTCTCTTGCTGTAATAAGGAGACTTCCCAAGTATCATAAATGCTTGGGAGAACTTTTGAGAAACAATGTAGAAAAAGTATCTTCCCAGGAATTAGGGCAGATGCTTGGATTTACTGCATCTCAGGTGAGGCAGGATCTTAATAATTTTGGGGAATTTGGACAGCAGGGATACGGTTATAATGTAGAACAACTTTATAATGAAGTCGCGAAAATTCTGGGGCTAAATACCGAGCACAAAATGGTAATTGTAGGTGCTGGGAATTTAGGTCAAGCATTGGCGAATTACAAAGATTTTGAAATTCACGGATTTAAGCTGATCGCCATGTTTGACACAAACACACGATTAATAGGTTTAAAGATTCACAACGTTCCTGTATACGATTTAGATGAGCTTACTTACATTGTAAATGAAAACAACGTGGATATTGCAATAATTACAGTTCCAAAAGAAAGTGCCCAACATGTAGCTGATATTTTAAGTGGTACTGTGATAAAGGGTATATGGAATTTTGCACCTGTTGAAATAAAGGTACCACCCCATATCATGGTAGAAAATGTCCATCTAATAGACAGCTTATTTACTTTAAGTTATAAAATAAACGAAAACAAACTAATGGAGAGGTTAATGAAACAAAAATCAAAACGAGATGAATTAAAAGAGAAAATTATAAAAAACTCTAAATAACCTTATATAAGATTAAAAAGCCGGTTTTAAAAACCGGTTTTTTTATTACAACAAAATTACATTTATTTTAAAATTTGGTTTTTAAAAGGATTTATGGGTAAAAAAGTAGAATTAAAAAAGAAAAGGATTCAAGGGGGTAGACAATTGACTAAGAAAGTAATAATTGTTCTATTCGTAGCATTTATATTATTTCAATCCTTAGCTTTAGCATCGACTAATAAAAAATCAATAGAGATTTTTATTGATGACAAAAGGGTAATATCTGATGTTTCACCTTTTATTTACAATAATAAAACATTGGTTCCTTTGAGGGTAATTTCTGAAAATTTAGGGGCAACTGTAAACTATGAAATTAGTATTAAGAGGATAGTGCTTTCGTATAAAAACATAACGATACTTTTAAAAGTTAATGATCCTTATGCATATATAAGTGGCAAAAAAATTAATTTGGATGTTCCGCCAATGATAAAGAATAATAGGGTATTTGTCCCGCTCAGATTTATAGCAGAAAATTTTGAGGCAAAAGTTTATTGGGATGGAGAAAATAAGATTGTTAAGATATATAGGGAAATTGAAGAAATAAAGGAAATTTGTTGGGATGATAATGAAGGGGTATTAAAAATAATAGGAGATAATCCATTAAATTTTTCTATACAAGAAAAGGAAAATAGTATAATTGTTGACTTATCCGCTAAAGCAAAGCAGGATCAAAATTTTAATATTTTTAATGAGAAGTTTCTAAAAAATGCCCAAATTATATCGACCGATAAGGGGACTCGGATAATTTTAGAAAAAAAAGAAGGTTTATTATATGAATACTTTATAGAAAATGGAGTTCTTAAAGTAAAATTTTTTAGCCTAATCAATAAGCTGGAATATGTTAAAAATAGTGAAGGTTCTACTATTACAATTATGTCTTCCGGTCCCGTAGAATATAAATATTTTACCTTGGGTTCACCTGAAACCAATGATTATAGGTTGGTTGTTGACTTTTATTACTCTCGTCCTGCCTTTGAAATTCCAAAAGTGGATGGGGATATATTTTTAAAAAGTATTAGAGCAAGTCAGTTTTCGATAAATCCGGCTATAACGAGACTTGTTTTTGATATGAAGGGAGATTTCAACTATTTTATTGACAAAAAGGATGAAGGTTTGCTGATAGAGTTTAAAAATAATGCAAAGTTGTTAAATGTAAGAACAGAAAATCAAGAGGGAAAAAGCCTTGTTATATTTGAACTTGACAAAATTACTACATATTCGGTAAAAGAAGATGCGTTAAATAAAAATATAATTATTGAAATTAATAAAACAAATTTAGTGTATGACAAAAACTCTTTAAATATTGTTTTTTTCAATGAAATACCAGGGAACATATTTTTGAAAGAAGATGAGAGTAAAAATATAGTATCAGCATTCATAAATAGGGGTGATTCTAAACTATTATATGATGTAAATGCTGTTGAAAATAAAATTGTCATAGAATTTTCTTCCCTATTACTATTTGGGAAAACTATTGTAATTGATCCAGGGCATGGAGGAAGCGACCCTGGAGCGGTATATCAAGGTGTATATGAAAAGGATTTAAACCTTGATATAGCCTTAAGACTGAAAAAGATTTTAGAAGACAATGGAGCAAGGGTTTTAATGACCAGAGAAAGCGATGTATACGTAAATTTATACGCTCGAGCTGGTATGGCGAACGAGATCAAAGCCGATGTTTTTATAAGCATTCACAACAATTCCAGTCCAAATCCTGCTACTTCAGGGGTTCAGACTTTATACTTTCCAACTCCTGAAAAAAAGAAGCTTGCAGAGCTAATACAAAAAAGTATGGTGCAATCCTTAAATATTCCCGACCTTGGAATTATTGAAAGAACAGGTATTGTAGTTATAAGAGAAACGGTAATGCCTTCATGCCTTGTAGAGGTAGCTTTTATGAGTAACCCTAAGGATTTATCCCTTTTATTGGATGAAAATTTCAGGCAAAAGGCTGCAGAAGGAATATTTAAAGGTATTCTAAATTATTTCGAAAAAGCATCTTAACCGGATTTTTATAGAAACAAGGTTTTGTAGATACACCCATTTGGTGAAGTAAAATCGATTATATGATATAATTTATTTAAATGAAGTTTTATGGAGTTGAATACTGATGGTCTATTTGATACTAACTGGACTTGTCAACAGACTGGGTCTTTTTATTGTTATAGCCTATATTCTTTCGAGAAATAAAGCCTTTAAAAACCTCATATTGAAGCACCGTGTATCACTGCTGGATAAAATTTTGTTATCGGCCATATTCGGTACCTTCGGCATACTGGGGACTTATATGGGTATCCCGGTCTGCGGGGCTATCGCAAATTCGAGAGCCGTGGGAGTTATAATAGGAGGACTTCTCGGGGGTCCCTTTGTAGGCCTTTTATCCGGGCTGATAGCAGGCTTTCACCGCTGGGCCATAGATATAGGCGGTTTTACAGCACTGGCCTGTGGAATCTCTACATTCACTGAAGGGACCATTGCAGGGCTTCTCCACAGGAAACTGAATCCTGCCAATATGAATTGGAAGACAGCTTTAGTTATAGGCTTTGGTCTGGAACTGCTTCAGATGGTTATCATACTTATTGTAGCAAAGCCTTTTTCAGCAGCACTGGCACTGGTAAAGGTAATATGGTTTCCAATGAGCTCTGTAAACGCATTAGGCATTGCTATATTTATATTAATAGTTGAGAACATATTCCGTGAACAGGAAAGGGTAGGGGCTTACCAGGCCCAGCTTGCTCTTGATATAGCCGCGGAAACGCTGCCCTATTTGAGACAGGGATTGAATGAGTTTTCTGCTTACAGAACTGCCAAGATAATATACGAGAAGTCGGATTACGACGCTGTTGCCATAACAGATAAAAGGCAGATCCTGGCACACATTGGGATTGGAGAGGAACATCATAGAAGCGGCTTTGATGTTTTGACTAAAGCTACCAAGAGGGCACTGGAAACCGGCGAATGTCAGATAGCCTCTAATAAAGAAGAGATAGAGTGCTTCAACAGGGACTGTCCTCTGAAATCAGCTGTGATAGTTCCCCTAGTAGAAAATGGAGGGGTAATAGGATGTTTAAAGCTTTACAGGACCAGGGAAAACAGCATAACCAGCGTAGACATAAGGCTGGCGCAAGGACTTGCGCAGCTCTTTTCCACACAACTGGAGCTTTCGAGGATGGAGCTGCAGGCAAAGTTACTAGCAAAGGCCGAGCTCAGGGCGTTGCAGTCCCAGATAAACCCGCATTTCCTCTTTAATGCCTTGAATACCATTATTTCAATCTGCCGTAGGGACCCCGAACAAGCCAGGATTCTTCTGATACATCTTGGAGAGTTTTTCAGAAAGAGCCTGAGTGCGAACAAAGAACTGGTACCGCTTGAGCAGGAGATTGAGCATGTAAAGGCATACCTTGCCATTGAACAGGCCAGGTTCAGCGAGCGATTAAAAGTAGTTTTTGAAATAGAGCCTGGCACCAACATAATGGTTCCTCCCCTTATACTTCAACCACTTGTTGAAAATGCCGTAAAGCATGGCTTGCTTCCAAAAAAAGATGGAGGTAGGGTAGTGGTCAAAGCTAAAAACGTGAAAGGCGGTGTGGAAATAACCGTGGCCGATGACGGGGTAGGTATGGACGAAGAGATGGTTGAAAATATCCTTTCACAGAAGATTGCAAGGGAAAATATAGGTCTATACAATGTGAACAAGCGACTAGAGAGTCTTTACGGGCATGAGAGCCGTTTAAAAATATCTTCAAAGCCTATGTTGGGTACGGTTGTAAAATTCTTTATCCCTGTTTCGGCAAAGATTTGGAGGGAGGATGATGAAACTTACCGCGCTTTTGGTAGATGATGAAAGCCCTGCCAGGGATGAGTTGCGTTACCTTCTGGGAAAATACCCGGAAATAAACGTGATTGGAGAAGCCTCTTCGGGGGAGGAGGCCATAGAAAATGTTATTGAACTTAACCCGGATGTAGTCTTCCTTGATATAAAACTTTGGGATATGGATGGTTTTGAGGTTGCCAGGCGGATTTTTGAGAAGGGTAAAACCCCTATTATAATATTCGCAACTGCTTACGATGAGTACGCAGTAAAGGCTTTTGAGATAAACGCGGTTGATTATATTCTAAAGCCTTTTTCTGCTGATAGGCTGGAAAAGGCGGTGCAAAAGGTAATAAATATGTTCAAAAATCAGAGGCAAAGCGAAGAGGTCCTGAGGATTGCCGAGTACCTAAGGACCAAGGAGATACCCTTGTGCAACAAGCTATCTGTCTGGAAGAACGGTAGGATCTATCTAATCTGCCCTGAGGATATATGCTACTGCGTTGCCGTAGAAAAGGGAAGTATAGTTAAAACCAGACAGGGTGAGTTCAGCACATCTTATACCCTCTCCGAGTTGGAAGAAAAAATAAAGAGCCCGAATTTTTTCAGGACACACAAGAGCTATTTGGTAAATCTGGACAGAGTTAAGGAGATAATTCCATGGTTCAACGGTACGTTTATCCTTTCTATTCAAGGATATGAAAAGGATGAGGTCCCGGTCAGCCGCCGCCAGGCCAAAGAACTCAGAAAGTTATTTGATATATAGTTGAGTGTGCCGTTCAGCCCCCCTTCGTTGCCGAAGGGGGATTATTTTTTGCCGTTTGGAGAAAAATTGAACTTTTTGTCGATATTTTGACTAAAATAATATGTGGATAAATAAATCCCACAAGATGTGGGCATATAAGGGGGTTTTGCGTTTGGTTACTTTTTTTGTTTCAATTGCTGTTCTCATTCTGGGTTATATCATATACGGCACGTTCGTTGAGAGGGTATTCGGTGCCGATGAGAAAAGGCAGACGCCCTGTTACACCTTAGCCGATGGTGTCGACTATGTACCGATGGACAAGTACCGCAACAGCCTTATTCAGCTTTTAAATATTGCTGGCCTTGGTCCTATATACGGTGCGATTTCCGGAGCTCTTTGGGGCCCGGTGGCTTTCCTGTGGATCGTATTCGGCGGTATATTTGCAGGTGCGGTTCATGACTACCTATCAGGTATGCTTTCGCTCAGGAACAACGGTGCCAATGTTCCCGAACTGGTGGGTAAGTACCTGGGTTCAAAGGCCAAGATATTCGTGAACGCATTTTCAGTCGTGCTATTGGTGTTAGTGGGTGTTGTTTTTGTCAATGGCCCTGCCGGTTTGCTGGCGATTTTGACGCCCGAAGTTCTGACCAAAAGCGTATGGGTATGGATAATTTTCCTCTATTATTTCTTGGCAACAGTACTACCAATTGATAAGATCATAGGAAGGATTTACCCAATATTCGGAGCCATACTTATCATAATGGCACTGGGAATTGGTGGATCACTTATATTCCAGGGATACCAGATACCGGAACTTACGCTACAGAACCTGCATCCCAAAGGAACACCTATATGGCCGCTGATGTTCATAACTATAGCCTGTGGTGCTATAAGCGGTTTCCACTCCACACAATCACCTATAGTGGCCCGTTGTGTCAGAAATGAAAAAGAGGGAAGAATGATCTTCTACGGTATGATGATATGTGAATCCATCATAGCACTGATTTGGGCAGCTGCGGCAATGAGCTTTTACGGTGGAACGGCGCAGCTTGGCAAGGTACTTTCCTCAACTGCGGGTGCTTCTGCTGTTGTAAAGGAGACAGCCTTTACTATGATGGGCCCACTTGGAGGCGTGCTTGCAATACTTGGTGTAGTGGTACTTCCCATAACTTCAGGAGATACAGCTTTTAGGGCTGCCAGGTACACCATATCCGAAATCTTTAAATTGAGTCAAAAGAACGTGATAGATAGGTATAAAATTGCAGTACCGCTATTTATAGTAGGGGCTGTATTGTCCCAGATAGATTTTCAAATTATCTGGAGATACTTTGCTTGGTCCAACCAGACCCTTGCAATGATAATGCTCTGGACCGGAGCAGTATATCTCGCAAGAGAGGGCAGATTCCATTGGATAGCTACCCTACCAGCGACATTCATGACGGCAGTTAGCGTGACTTATATACTCCAGGCACCGGAAGGGCTGAGACTGCCTACAAGTGTATCGTACCCAGTAGGTCTTGTGGTGGCACTGCTGACTTTTGTTTACTTTTTGCTCAAAGCCAGACAGAATACTCCAAGCATAGAGCTTCAAAAATAAATAAAGTTAAAAAACTGGTTTATATCATACCCCCTTTTTTTGGGGGGTTATTTATTTTTGCAAAAAATGACCTTTTCTGCCATAAAATGTATGTTAGGCTTTTATAATTTTGTAAAGGGTATATTTTTTGGAATTAAAAGCCCTGCAAAAACATAAACTTTATTGACAGAAATAGGGAGGTTTGATATTATACTTTTGATAATTAAGGGGGTTTTAATCAATGTCACCAATAGCGGGTTATTTTTTTATATTTTTTGCTCGTGTAGCTGATGTATCCCTTGCGACTATAAGGACTATTATGATTGTTAAGGGACATCGGGTTCAAGCTGCTTTCATAGGTTTTTTTGAAGTAATTATATATATAACTGCACTTACTCAGGTTGTTGGGAAACTGAATAATCCTTTAAACCTTCTTTTTTATGCTGCAGGTTTTGCAACTGGAAACTATGTCGGTAGTCTTCTTGAAGAAAAGCTTGCATTGGGATATACCACCGTTCAGGTTATAACTAAAAAATCTCAACTATGTGATAAAATTAGAGGTTGCGGTTTTGGAGTCACAGTATTGAACGGTATGGGGAAAGAAGGAACGAGGGAAGTTTTAATGATTTCAACAGCAAGAAAGGAATTGTCAAACCTTATATCTTTAATAGAGGAAGAAGATGAAGAAGCATTTATTACTGTATTGGATACAAAATCGGCAAGAGGGGGATACTTTAAGCAGAATAAATAAATCATTATTTAACCTTCTCCAAAATATATATTATTAAGATGGTATTTTGGAGGAGGTAGATTTATGCCTAAAAGACTTATTGGTATATTCTTGGTATTATGTATAGTTTTTACGATTACAGGGTGCAATATTTTGAATTTTACTGAAAAAGGGAAATCTGAACAAAAGAATACGATTGAGGAAACCCAGGCAAATTTAAGGAAAACTGTTCTATACTATGTAAATGAAAATAATTTACTGGTACCTGTGACTAAAAATATCCCATGGGTGGAAGGAATTGCAAAAGCAACTATAGAAAATTTAATAGATAAAGCCGAAATAAGAGAACACCTCAAAGACAAAGGGTTAATGCCTACATTACCAGAAAATACTAAGCTTTTGGGAATGACGATCAGAAACGGGGTTGCAAAAGTCGATTTTAGTAGGGAATTTTTAAATTTTAAAGACAAAACAGCAGAGAAAACTGCAATTTTATCACTGGTTTATACCCTCACAGAATTTCCTACTATTAATAAAGTCGAATTATTAGTTGAGGGTAAACCGCTTAAAAAGTGTCCCTTTGGAACCCAGTTAAATCCCCAATTGGAAAGGGAGAATATTAATCTTGAATCAAAGGGACAAAATATAAATAATGTACAAAAGGTTACCTTGTTTTTTAAAGGGACAAATAAAGAAGGTACATTCAGCTATTATGTTCCTGTTACCAGACTTGTAAAAAACACTGATAATTTGATGAAAACTGCCCTGCAGGAGTTAATAAAAGGGCCAAAGCCTAATATGGGGTTGACAGCAGTTATTCCAAAAGAAACAAAGGTGCTAAGTGTAGTTAAAAAGGATAATGAGGTCATAGCAAACTTTTCGAAAGAACTTGAAAATTTCGGAGGAGGATTAGAAAACGAACAGGCAATTGTAAATTCAATTGTCCTTACACTTACCGCTTTTGAAGGTGTAGATAAAGTTACAATTCAGGTGGAAGGAAATAAAACAGTGTTATCTGAAGGCACAGTTTTGGATACACCAATATTAAAACCTCTTTTTGTTAATCCTGAAAGTATATAAAATTTAAGACTTGGTAAGGGGCAAAAAAAGATATTAAAATATTTATAAAGAAAAAATAAAAATAAACTTAAATTGCAGTAGAAGGGATGGATAGTATTGATAAGAACTGACGGTAGACAGAATAATGAAATAAGGCCGGTAAAGATTACTCGCCATTATAATAAATACGCTGAAGGATCGGTTTTAATCGAATGTGGAGATACTAAAGTGATTTGTACAGCTACAGTAGATGATAAAGTACCTCCTTTTTTGCGTGGAAAGGGACAAGGCTGGATTACTGCGGAGTATTCCATGCTCCCAAGAGCTACTGAGATTAGGAATGTAAGGGAAACATTAAAACCAAGCGGTAGGACCATGGAAATTCAAAGACTTATTGGGCGGGCGCTTCGTTCAGTTGTTGATTTAAGTGTATTAGGGGAACGAACTATTTGGATTGATTGCGATGTGATTCAAGCGGATGGTGGTACGAGAACAGCTTCAATCACCGGAGCTTTTGTGGCTCTTGTGGATGCACTAAAATATATGAAGGATAATAAGCTTATTAATTCTATTCCTATTGATAGTTTTGTTGCGGCAATAAGTGTTGGAATCGTCGATGGTGAGAAGCTTTTGGATCTGAAATTTGACGAAGATTCAAAGGCTCAGGTAGACATGAATGTGGTCATGACCGAAAAAGGCCAATTTGTAGAAGTTCAGGGGACAGGCGAAGCATTTCCTTTTTCAAGACAAGATTTAGATGAACTTTTGGAACTTGCTAAAAAAGGTATAGACGAGCTTATAATAGTACAAAAAAATGTTTTAAAGGATATTTTAAGTGAAGTGGAAAACAAAGAGGTAGAAAACAAATGAAGCTTGTTATAGCAACCTCCAATAAGGGAAAATTAGAAGAGTTCAAACAAATGCTTTCCGATACACCTTTGGAAATTTTATCTTTATTAGATTTTCCAGGAATTAAAATTGTAGAAAATGGGAATTCCTTTGAAGAAAATGCTGTGATTAAGGCTGTAGAAACTGCCAAGAAGACCGGATTACCCTCTTTGGGTGATGATTCAGGACTTGAAGTAAAATTCCTTGGAGGAAAGCCGGGTATTTTTACAGCAAGATATGCAGGAGAAAACGCTACTTCAGATGACAATATAAAAAAACTGCTTTCGGAATTGGAGGGAGTCCCTTTTGAAGAAAGAGAAGCCCAATTTGTATGTTTCTTATGCTTTGCTTTACCGAATGGGAAATATTATATAGAAAAAGGTAATTTAAAGGGTTTTATTACATTTGAACCAGTAGGCAAAAACGGGTTTGGATATGACCCTGTATTTTATGTACCGGAATTAGGGAAAACCTTGGCCGAAGCAGATTCTGAAACAAAAAATAGAATAAGTCACAGAGGTAGGGCTTTGGAAAAAATAAGGAGGCACATACTTTGCGAATTGGTGTATTAAGCGATACCCATGGAGATTTTAGCTCTTTAGAAAAAGCTATTGATAAGTTAAAAGATGTAGATTTGATACTACATGCAGGAGATTTTTATAAAGATGCTGAATATGTAAAGGCGGTCACTTGTAAGAAGGTTATAGGAGTTTTAGGCAATTGCGATGTAAATTTTGGTTTAGATGGTGATTATGAGAAGGTCTTGGAAATTGAAGGGAAAAGATTCTTTTTGACACATGGACACTATTTTTATATAAAATCAGATTTGGGCTTACTCATAAAAAGGGCAAAAGAACTATGTGCAGATGTGGTTGTATTTGGCCATACTCATAAGGCATTAAATATTAAAATTGATAATATTATTTTTTTCAACCCAGGAAGTACAACTTTGCCGAGAGGAGAAAATTTGCCTTCCTGTGGAATGATAGAGGTAAATAAAGAAGAAATTTTGGCTAAGGTAATAGAAATCTAGTACGAGATAAAAAAACAAATTTAAAAATATTTTATTATAGGTTTTATATATCTTGACTCATTAAAAAAATTATTGTATACTATACATTGTCTTTAGGGTATCGAGGCATAGCGCAGTTGGTAGCGCACATGGTTTGGGACCATGGGGTCGGGGGTTCAAGTCCCTCTGCCTCGACCATTATGTGCGGGAATAGCTCAGTTGGCAGAGCACCAGCCTTCCAAGCTGGGTGTCGCGGGTTCGATTCCCGTTTCCCGCTCCAGTATATTTTATGCGCCCGTAGCTCAGCAGGATAGAGCAACGGACTTCTAATCCGTGGGTCAGAGGTTCGAATCCCCTCGGGCGCGCCATTATGTGGTGGATATAGTTCAGTTGGTCAGAACGCCAGATTGTGGCTCTGGAAGTCGTGGGTTCAAGTCCCACTATCCACCCCATTTATTAGATGCTGGGGCGTAGCCAAGCGGTAAGGCACGGGACTTTGGATCCTGCATCGTAGGTTCGAATCCTGCCGCCCCAGCCATTATTTGTTTAGGGCCATTAGCTCAGGCGGTAGAGCACCTGACTTTTAATCAGGGTGTCGGAGGTTCGAGTCCTCCATGGCTCACCATGCGGGCGTGGCGGAACTGGCAGACGCGCTAGACTTAGGATCTAGTGGTAACCCCGTGGAGGTTCAAATCCTCTCGCCCGCACCATACGTTGAACAGATTAACCTCGGTATAAAACCGAGGTATTGTTTTATTATTTTTGTATTTTATAGATTGTTAATTTTTTTTATGTTATAATAAAAAAGCAACAATGGAAGTGGAAATAGTGAGGAGGAGCATAATGAAAGTAAATTTGGAAAAAATAGAAAATAATGTGGCTACTCTAAAAATTGAGGTAAGCGAGGAAGAATTTGAGAAGGCTTTAGAAAAATCCTTTAAGAAAAATGCAAAAAGATTTAATGTCCCTGGTTTTAGACGTGGAAAGGCACCAAGAAGCATAGTTGAAAGATACTACGGGCCAGAGATATTATATGAAGATGCAGCTGAATTTGCTTTATCAGAAGCTTATAAAATTGGCATAGAAGAAAACAATTTGGAACCTGTGGATCATCCCGATTTTCACATTGAACAAATAGAAAAAAATAAACCATTAATAGCAATAGCAAAAGTTACCCTAAAGCCGGAAGTGATATTGGAAGAATACAAAGGATTAGAAGTGGAAAAAGTGGTATATAATGTTAAAGAAGAAGACGTAGAAAAAGAACTAAAGGAATTACAGGAAAGAAATGCAAGGTTTGTTAATGTTGAAAGGCCTCTAAAAGAAGGAGATTTGGCAATTATAGACTTTGAAGGTTTTATAAATGGAGAACCCTTTGAAGGGGGCAATGCTCAAAATTATCCATTAACCATTGGATCAAATACCTTTATACCGGGATTTGAAGAAAAGCTTATAGGCATGATGCCGCAAGAAACAAGGGAAATAACAGTAACCTTCCCTGAAAATTACCACAGGGAAGATTTAAAAGGAAAGGAAGCAACCTTTAAGGTAACTTTAAAAGAAATAAAAGAAAAAGAATTGATGCCTCTTGATGATGAATTTGCAAAAGATGTTAGTGAATTTGAAACCCTTGAGGAATTAAAAAAGGATATCAGGAATAAACTTGAAGAGAGGGCAAAGAATTTTGAAGAAAATTCGTTAAAAGGTTCTATTTTAAAAAAACTAATTGAAAAAGCAAGAGTGGATATTCCTCAAGTTATGATAGATAGAGAAATTGAAAGGCTCATATACGATTTTGCTTTAAACTTAAGGCTTCGCGGGATTAACTTAAATGAATACCTTGAAGCAGTGAAGCTTACACCAGAAGAATTTAAAAATAAGTTCCAGGATAGGGCTATAGAGAACATTAAAACCTCGTTGATTTTAGAGAAAATAGCAAAACTTGAGAATATAACAGTTTCTGAGGAGGAATTGGACCAGGAACTGCAAAAATATGCTGAGAGAGCAAATAAATCCTTAGCGGAGTATAAAAAAGGTCTTAAAGAGGAAAACATAGAGTATATAAAAGATAGACTGCTGACCGACAAGATATTTAAATTTTTGATAGAGAATGCAAAAATAACCGAAAAAGAAGCCGATGGTATATATAGTAATGGAGAAGCAAAACAGGAAGAGGTAGAATAAATTTTTAAAAGGGGAGGCGTTTTATATGAGCCTTGTTCCTATTGTTGTTGAGCAGACAAATAGAGGGGAAAGGGCCTACGATATATATTCGAGACTTTTAAAAGAAAGGATTGTATTTATTGGTACACCCATAGATGATACAGTAGCAAGCCTTGTTATCGCCCAGCTGCTTTATCTTGAATCCGAAGACCCTGATAAAGATATTTACCTTTATATTAATTCACCCGGTGGTTCTGTCACTGCAGGGCTTGCAATATACGATACTATGCAGTATATTAAACCAGATGTATGTACCATGTGTATGGGACTTGCTGCCAGCATGGGGGCAGTACTTTTAGCAGCGGGTGCTCCCAAAAAGAGATTTGCCCTTCCAAATTCCAGGATAATGATACATCAACCTTGGGGCGGTGTTCAGGGTAGGGCAATAGACATTGAAACTCACGCGAAAGAAATACTTCATTTAAGGGGTATATTAAACGAGATTTTAGCAAAACATACCAATCAGCCCATTGAAAAAATTGAAAAGGATACTGATAAGGATTATTTTATGTCTGCACAGGAGGCAAAAGAATACGGGCTAATAGACGAAGTCATTTTTAAGAGGGTTAAAAGCTAACAAGACGAGGTGATAAAATGTTTAAATTTAACGACGAAAAGGGTCAGCTTAAGTGCTCTTTTTGCGGAAAAACTCAGGATCAGGTAAGGAAATTGGTTGCTGGCCCTGGCGTATATATCTGTGATGAATGTATAGAACTCTGTAATGAAATAATTGAAGAAGAGTTCAGCGAAGATAATAAAATGGACTTTTCCGATATTCCAAAACCTAATCAGATAAAAGAAATATTAGATCAATACGTTATCGGGCAGGAAAAAGCTAAAAAGATTTTATCGGTAGCGGTTTATAATCATTATAAAAGGATTAATTCCAATGTGAAACTGGATGATGTAGAACTTCAAAAAAGTAATATTATAATGCTCGGCCCCACGGGAAGTGGAAAAACCTTACTTGCTCAAACCTTAGCAAAGATTTTAAATGTTCCTTTTGCTATAGCTGATGCTACTTCTTTAACAGAAGCAGGGTATGTGGGCGAGGATGTTGAAAACATTTTATTGAAACTTATTCAAGCTGCGGATTACGATATTGAGAGGGCAGAAAAAGGTATTGTATACATTGATGAAATAGATAAAATAGCACGAAAATCAGAAAACCCTTCAATTACGAGAGATGTTTCTGGAGAGGGTGTACAGCAAGCACTGCTTAAGATCCTTGAAGGCACTATTGCCAGCGTTCCACCCCAAGGAGGCAGAAAGCATCCTCATCAAGAGTTTATCCAGATAGATACAACAAATATACTTTTTATTTGCGGCGGAGCTTTTGAAGGCATTGAAAAAATAATAGCCAACAGATTAGGTAAAAAGGGTATAGGTTTTGGAGCTGAAATAAGGAGCAAAGAAGATAAAAATGTAGGTGAAATATTGAGCCACATAATGCCTGAAGATTTATTAAAATTCGGCATGATTCCGGAATTTGTAGGTAGGGTTCCTATAATTGTAACATTAGATGCCCTTGATGAACAGGCTTTGATAAGAATATTAAAAGAGCCGAAGAATGCTTTGGTAAAGCAGTATCAAAAATTATTTGAAATGGATAATGTGCAATTAGAATTTACCGATGAGGCCTTAGAACTGATAGCTCAAGAAGCGTTAAAAAGAAAAACAGGGGCAAGAGGTTTAAGAGCTATTATGGAAGAAATTATGATGGATGTAATGTACGAAATACCATCAAGGCAGGATATTTCAAAATGTGTTGTGACAAAAGAAGTGGTGATGAAAAAAGAACCACCGATTTTGGTTACAGCCGAACGCAAAAAAGGAAAGAAAAAGGAAGTTACTGCGTAAAAGAGCGCAAGCGCATATGCTTGCGCTTTTTTTATGTAACCCTTTCCAGGATAATTTAATCTACCTTTGCTAATACTATTAAAAGCCGGATTCTGGAAAGGGAGGATAGTGTAAAATATTTTTAGGTCAAAAAGGAGGAAAAAGCAGAAAAAATGTAGA
>NZ_JBNATW010000032.1:0-24482 GCF_049701175.1 Thermovenabulum sp. | reverse complement strand
TTGAATGCCCTAAAATCGGTATTTCATCTGTTTCTCTAATCATCGCAATTCACTCATTTTCAAATCTCTGCGGCTTAACCTCTTAATTTCGGACAATTTGACTTGAAAACTGATTAATTTGCAGGTGAGCATAAACGGCTGCCTCCCCAAAGGGTCCCCTCAATTTATCCCTCACACACCCCTTGACCTCTGTCGCAAGCATCGGTATTTAATTTTTTAGGTCAAAGGAAACTATACAAGTATTTCAGTCGGTGAAATACCTCTTAATAGAGATTTTTTGTAATATTCATTGGAGCTAAAATAATTGATGACGGACTGAATTCGAGTTTCGTTATAAAATTTCATAAATTCAGATACTACTCTATAAGCCTCTGCAAATGTTTTAAATTCATGACGTGATAAACACTCATCTTCAAGTTTGCCGGCGTAACGATGCTCCCTTCAATGTCATAACAGTATCAAAGGCACTGCAGGAAAGGCTAAAGTTGATTTGAGGCAGTGATTACGCAGTTTCGAACTATTTTTCGTGGACGTTTTATTTTTATACAAGGGAGGTGTATAAAATCATCCGTTAAAAATATACTTCTCAAGAGAAGATATTACTTCATGAGGTTAAAGCATTTTTAATACTCCTTATCCAAAATAAATATTTTATTATTAGCTTTTTAAACTCCTAAACACATAAAAGGCTAACCGGTTTTAAAGTAACAGCTTCTAATGCTTGATATAGGGCTTCAGCCGTATCTAAGGAAGTAATACATAAAATACCGCTTTCAGTAGCTGCCCTCCTAATTTTAAACCCATCCCTTTCCGGTGTTTTACCTTTTGTAAGGGTATTTATTACTATCTGAACCCTCCCTTCCCTAATATAGCCTAAAATATTTGGTTCTTTCTCATAAGCCTTATTAACCTTTTCTGAAGGTATTTTAGCTTTTTCAAGGGCTCTTGCAGTCCCTTCAGTGGCTATTATCGAAAAACCTAACTCATAGAACTTCCTCAAAAGTTTTATTGCCTCTTTTTTGTCTTTATCGGCAATTGTTGCAAGAATAACCCCTCGTTCAGGTATTCTCACCCCTGTAGCTAAAAATGCTTTATATAAGGCTTTTTCAAAGCTTTTATCTATTCCTATAACTTCTCCCGTTGATTTCATTTCCGGTCCTAAGGAAGGCTCCACCTTCTTCAATTTTGAGAAGGAAAACACAGGCATTTTTACCGCCGTGATCCCTTCCTGCTTGTAAAGACCTCCCCTTAACCCTAAATCCTTCAACCTCTTCCCCAATGCTACCCTTGCTGCTATCTCTGCTATCGGTAAATTCGTTATCTTGCTTAAAAACGGCACTGTCCTGCTGGAACGTGGATTAACCTCTATTACATAAACCTCGTCTTTTTCTACTACAAACTGAATGTTTATTAACCCTTTTATTTTTAATGCTTTGGATATTTTTTCTGTATAATCTACTACCTTGTTGATAATCTCCTTTTTCAAATTTCTGGGTGGGCAAACCGCTATGCTATCACCTGAATGAATCCCTGCCCTTTCTATGTGTTCCATTATCCCCGGTATCAATACCTCTTCTCCATCTGAAACCGCATCTACTTCCACTTCTTTACCAGAAATGTATTTGTCAATTAATATCGGTTTTTCCTCAGAGGCTTCTATAGCTTTCCCCAAGTACTCTTCCAATTCTTCCATGCTATAAATAATTTCCATTGCTCTACCGCCAAGAACATAAGAAGGCCTTATCAGCACCGGAAATCCCAATTTTAAAGCTATATTCGCTGCCTCATCCTTACTTTTTACCGCTACCCCCGGAGGCCTTTTAATTTTTAATTCTTCAAGAAGGTTATCAAATTTTTCCCTGTCCTCAGCAATATCTATGGATTCAACAGATGTCCCAAATATCTTTACATTGTTCTTCGCCAATTTCTCTGCCAAGTTAACTGCAGTCTGTCCGCCAAACTGTAATAGCACACCATCAGGATTTTCGTTTTCAATAACCGAAAGGACATCCTCTATATAAAGAGGTTCAAAATACAATCTATCAGCTAAGGTAAAATCGGTGCTTACAGTCTCAGGATTATTGTTAATAATTACGGTTTTATAGCCCTCTTTTTTTGCTCCGTTTACTGCGTGAACACTGCAGTAATCAAATTCTATTCCCTGGCCTATTCGAATTGGCCCTGAACCTATTACGACAACTTTTTTGTCTTTTATCGGCAATGCTTCGTTTTCTTCTCCGTAACTTGAGTAAAAATAGGGTGTAAAGGCTTGAAATTCTCCCGCACAGGTATCTACCATTTTATATGAGGGTTTTAGTTCTTTTGTTAGCTCCTTTATCTCTTCTTCTTTTTTTTCTAAAATCTCGGCTATCAATTTGTCGGGAAAACCCATCATTTTTGCCTTTTTTACAGTCTCTTCATTTGGCCTTTCTTTTAATTCTTTTTCTATTTCTACTATGTTGTTAATTTTATCTATGAAGTAGCGATCTATTTTGCTTTCTTTTGAAATAATATCTGGATCAATACCTCTTCTCAATCCTTCTGCTATTGCAAATAATCTCTTGTCCGTGGGTATTCTTATCATGGATAATAAATCTTCATTGCCAATATTTTTATACTCCGAGAGTCGAAGCCCTAAATATCCTTGTTCTAAAGACCTTATGGCTTTCATTAAAGCGCTTTCGAAACTTCTCCCTATCGCCATTACTTCTCCTGTTGCCTTCATCTGCGTGTTTAATGTCCTGTCCGCATTTTCAAATTTATCAAAGGGAAATCTCGGGATTTTTACAACCACGTAATCAAGGGCTGGTTCAAAAAACGCGGTTTTACTCGTTATTGGGTTTTTAAGTTCATCTAAGGTATACCCTAAGGCTATTTTCGCCGCTATTTTAGCTATTGGATATCCTGTGGCTTTTGAAGCAAGAGCACTGGACCTTGATACCCTCGGGTTTACTTCAATTACATAGTATTTTCCGCTTTCTTTATCAATGGCAAATTGGATATTACATCCCCCTTCTACTTTGAGGGCATTTATTATCTTTATCGCTGCACTTCTCAGCACATGGTATTCCTTATCCGTTAAGGTAAGACTTGGCGCTACTACAATGCTGTCTCCTGTATGAACTCCTACAGGATCGATATTTTCCATATTGCAAACCGTGATGCACTGCCCTTTTTTATCCCTTATAACCTCGTATTCTATCTCTTTCATCCCAAGCAAACTTTTCTCTACTAAAACCTGCTTTATTCTGCTATATGAAAGCCCTAATTTCGTAATTTCTATTAGCTCCCTTTCGTTGTGGGCAATCCCCCCGCCCGTCCCTCCTAAGGTATAGGCTGGTCTTATAATCAGCGGAAATCCATGTTGTTTTGCAAATTCTAAAGCTTCATCTTCATCTTTAACAATCCTACTTTCAGGTACCGGCTCCCCTATCCTCAACATAAGTTCTTTAAAAAGTTTCCTATCTTCTGCTTTTTTTATCGCAGTTATAGGTGTACCCAGAAGCCTTACCTTTTCTCTCTTTAATATCCCGCTTTCGTAAAGCTCCGCAGCAAGGTTTAAACCCGCCTGACCACCTAAGGTAGGAAGAATACCGTCCGGTTTCTCAAGTTTTATTATCTTCTCTGCAAAGTAAAGATTAATCGGTTCCATATAAACTTTATCAGCTATATTTGGGTCCGTCATAATCGTTGCAGGATTGCTGTTTAAAAGTACTACTTCTATACCCTCTTCTTTTAATGCAAGACACCCTTGAGTCCCTGAATAGTCAAATTCCGCCGCCTGACCTATAACAATCGGCCCAGAGCCTATAATAAGCACTTTTTTAATATTTTTATCTTTTGGCATTTGTTTCACCCTCGGTCATTAGATTTATAAATACATCAAACAAATATTCTGTATCATTTGGACCAGGACATGCCTCAGGATGAAACTGCACCGAAAAAGCTTTGCTATTTTTGTCTTCAATCCCTTCGACAGTTCCATCATTTGCATTAATATGAGTCACTTTTACATTTCTTCTTAAACTTTTTTCATCTACAGCAAAACCATGATTTTGCGTGGTTATAAAGGCTCTTTTTGTTTTTAAATCTATGACAGGATGATTTGCCCCTCGATGACCAAATTTTAACTTGTATGTTTCTCCTCCTAATGCAAGGGATAACAGCTGATGCCCAAGGCATATCCCAAATACGGGTATTTTACCAATAAGATTTTCTATCGTTTTTATTGCAAATTCTGCTTTTTTGGGATCTCCAGGACCATTAGATAAAATTAAACCATCAATATTCTCACTTAAAATTTCATTAAAAGAAGTATATGCAGGGAAGAGAACAACTTCGCATCCTCTCTTTGTTAATGCATTAATAATCCCTTTTTTAACCCCAAAGTCTAATATCCCTATTCTTAAAAAATTTTTATTTTTGCTTTGATTTGCAGGTTTAAAAATTCTCTTATATGGGGTTGTAACTTCTTTAATTAAATCTTCCTCCTCAATCTTAGGAACTTTTCTTAAGTAGTCCAAAAGCTCATTTTTGCTAAGTTCTGTTGAGATAACTGCCCTCATAACCCCGTAACTTCTGAGCTTTAAAGTAATTGCTCGTGTATCTATATTTGCTATCAAGGTTATATTGTTTTTTTCTAAATAATTTATTAAATTTTCAATTTTCGATTGTCTTAAATTTATAATTTCTTTTGCTACTATACCTCTTGTAAAAATTTTTTCTGATTCCTGAAATTCATTAAATATACCGTAGTTGCCTATTAAGGGAAAGGTAAACATAACAATCTGGCCTGCATAGGATGGATCGGTTAAAACTTCCTGATAGCCCGTCATCCCTGTAGTAAATACAAGTTCGCCAAAACTCGTCCCGCCTTTTCCATAACCTACTCCTTCATACACTGAACCGTCCTCTAATGCCAATAAGGCTTTCATGATAAACACCTCTTTTTGTCGTCACATTTGTTTTATAATTATACATTTTTTTGTTTATTTATGCAATATTCCCCACGAAATATTATGAACAACTGTCCCTTGACAATTTAATTAGGCTAAGTTGACAAAAAAAACCTCCTTTTCCTTGGTTGCTTACAAAGAGCAATACCAAAAAGAAAAGGAGGTTTTTATTTTTCTAATAAATCGCATTTGCCTTCAAGGGAAATTAATGCTGCTCCAAGTGCCCCGATAATCTGAGGTTCAAATGGGATTATAAGTTTTTCACCGAGCCTGCTTTCGATTGCGTAAACTACTCCCTGATTTTTTGCTACGCCTCCTGTCATCATGTATTTTCCTTTTCGCCCTATTCTGTCGACCAGGGAAACTGCTTTTGAAGCAACGGCTTTATTGAGGGCATGTATTATATCCCTTTGGTCCTTATTTTGCGCAATAAGAGATATTACTTCTGATTCTGCAAATACAGTACACATACTGGTAATTGTGATATTTTCTTTTGCTTCCTTATGTACTTTTGCCATTTCTTCTATTGAAATACCTAAAGTCCTTGCCATTACTTCTAGAAATCGGCCTGTCCCAGCTGAACATTTATCATTCATTACAAAATCAATGACATTGCCGCTGTCATCCAGCCTTATCACTTTGCTGTCCTGTCCGCCTATATCTATAACAGTTCTAACAGTGTTGTCTATAAAAAATGCGCCTTTGCCGTGACAGGTAATTTCGGTTACAATTCTATCTGCAAAGGGAATGCTTACTCTTCCATATCCTGTCGCTACTATTGATGTGATATCCTTTTCTTTAAGTCCTGCATTGTTTAAAGCTATTTCAAAAGCTTTAAAAGCACTTTCAAGAGCCTTAGGGCCTGTCGGAATAATGGAATATGATATTATGTTTTTATTTTGGTCGATTATGACCGCATTTGTAGAAGTAGAACCGCTGTCAATTCCTGCAAAATAGCCTTTTCTGGCTTCCTGTTTTTCAATTTTTTTAATGCCGGCTGATTCGAAAAACGCATCTACCCTTGTTAAAATCTGCCCGCTGTTTGAATCAGTATAGTCAGTTTCAATTTTTAAGAGGGGAATATCCACTTTGTTTTTGAGTTCAGCATACTCATAGGAATAAAAATCACAGAACTTTATGGTGTTATATATTATTCCCTTGAATTCTTTTTTGATTAACTTGCTTCGATCTTCTGCCATTCTCATACATGGTGTTAAATTGAGAAGCGATTCCGCGTAGCTTTTTAATAAATTATCTTTTGCTTCAATATTGAATATTCTTTCTTCCCTGGTGCATGTAAAGTTTATTATATTTACTGTGCAGGAATTTTTAATTTTTTCTATAACATCATCTTTGAGCCTCGCACCAAATATAGCGATGCTTCCAGAAGGTTCTTCTTTCTTTTTAAAGGATTTATCTTTTAAAATTTTCAATAAATTTTCTTTAGTAAAACTCTTGTTTTTAAATACTTTATACGCATCTATAAATTTAGTTATTTCATTGTAAAAAAGATCTATTGCAAAAGGATCTTTTTTTCTGGGCAGGTCCAGTATATAGATAAATTTTACTTTATCTTTTAATACGTCATAAAGTCTTCTTATGCTGTCACAGCAGCTGGTCAATACAACTTCTTGAATATTATTTTCAATAATATTTTCTAAGACTCCTTTCATGAAACTGCACATATTTGAATGAATCAGGGCTTCAGCGCGCTCCTGAGACTTACATCCTGAATCAAGCCTTACCGGTTCTTCTCCAAAGGCTTCGATTATTTCTACGGGTGTGTATTTACAGACGTATCCTATCAAGTTTTCACCCCCTGAAGGGTTTTGCTAGAGCATTTCAAGAAAGGCTTCGAGCCTCGTCCTGTTCTGCCCTTCCTGATTATTTCTTTTATCTACACAGTCGCCATCCAAATAAAGGAACGGGATACCCATTTTTTTAGCAAGATTTTTAATTATAAATGTTCCGCCTATGGACTGCTTGCAGCCCAGGTTGCAGAACTGTATAATGCCGTCGGGTTTTATTTTTTCTATCAGTTCCTTAATTCTTGTAACTTTTCTATTTATTTCGCCATTAAAAGAGGTTAAAATAAGCTTTTCAGCGATTCCCCTGAAGGGGTCCTTTTCGTCGATTTCGCCAAGAAAATCATAATTTAAATCGCTGCCAGCAATATAGAATTTATCACTGAAGTTAAAATAATCTTTGAAATTTTTCTCAAACATGGGAAGGAGGTGGACAAAAAATATGCCTTTTCCCCTTCTTTCGGGAGCTCTTTTTATATCGTCAACCAGTATCTCATAAAAATTTAGTATCTCCCTGCTTCCGATAAACACATGAGATGCAAAGAGCATATACATTTCAAAAGTCATAGTAGTTAAAAGGATTCTCTCTCCCGTATAATTTAAATACTCATTCATAAGTGTTCTTGTCTTATTTTCTGTTTTTACAACTTCCCTCAATTTATCAATATCAAGTCTTCTCTTAAAAACTTCTTCAAGTTTTTTTGCCATTTCTAAAAGCTGGTTTTTCACATAAATTACGGCTTCCTTAGAATATTTATAGGGAATATCGATTATATAAAGGGGAACCTTTAATTTTCTTGAAAGATACCTGAAGGTAGGTATATTTGCATCGCAGATCATGGAAGTAGTAATCATAAATTCGGGTTTTCTGAGAATGTTAAGCTCATTTGCCCCTATAAAAGTTTTATGGTAGCTGCATAAAGTATTTGATATACCCCTTGATTCAGCAATATCGATTAGATAATCTTCAATAAAGAAACCCGACATGAAAGAAGAGTATGCTTCAATAAATAAGGGTTTTATATCCATGGCGATTAAAAATTCACAGGGAGAAAAAAGGTTTACCCAGGCAGAATTTTGAGGATTTTCTAGTGAATCTTTTATACTTTTTATGCAGTACTTATTTAGGTAATGAAGGGATTTTGGAATCCTTTTGTCTTTGAAAAAGCTCACGTAATAGTAAGCAATAGTAAGGCCTAAATTTATTAGTTTACTTACTTTTTCCGGTTTATCCATATTTCTCTTTATAATATTGGTGTAAATCCTTACTGTATCCATTTTATCACTACCCCGTGAACCGCTTTTTCATGCCTTTATTGCGCCTTCCATCCCCTTCCTATTTTACACCATTCAATATTGCAGAAGATATAGCAGCCATTCTTTTAGCCACCTTCCTTTTCTGATTACCTTATTAATTTTATCTTATCATCAATCAAAAGGCACATCAATCCTATATGTTCGTCTCATTTTTTATATTAAAATATCATTTTTAATATTATGTCCCTATTTTGGTATAATTAGTTGGTATTAAAATTCTTTAAAATCACTGTTTTTTTAACCTTTTTTATTGGCACAATTTTTGCTTAAAAATTATTTAAGGTTAATATTTTTTAAATAAAACCGATTTTGCGGAGGGGATTTTTATGTGTGCTATTGCAAAAGAAAAAATAGAAAAAGAGATTCAAAAAAGAAGGTCAGCAGTAAGACCCATTAATGAAAGAATTGCAAAGCTAAGGAAAGAAAGCGTCGAATCGGAAGTTAAAATTTCTTCGGAAAGGGCAAAAATAATAACCGAATTTTATAAAAGCGATTTAGCCAAAGGAAAATCTTTCCCTGTACTTAGAGCATTAGCTTTCAAATATTTAATGGAGCGGGTCAGCCTCCCAGTTGAAGAAGGTCAATTAATCGTAGGTTTAAGGGGTACTGGACCCAAGGAGGTTCCTACAAATCCGGAAATCTGTGTTCACAGCATGGAGGATTTAGAGATTTTAAATTCGAGAGAAAATATGCCTTACAGGGTTGATGAAGAAACTAAAGAACTATACAAAAATGAGATAATTCCCTTTTGGAAAGGTAAAACCATGAGGGAAATAATCTTTGAAAATCTGCCTCAAGAATGGATTGAAGCTTATAATGCAGGATTGTGGACGGAATTTATGGAGCAAAGGGCTCCCGGACATACTGCTGGTGGTGACAGAATATTTAAAAAAGGCCTTCTCGATATAAAAGAAGAAATAAAGATTAAAATGCAGGAACTCGATTCCAGTGACCCCGAATATTACGATAAAATGGAAGAATTAAAAGCTATGGATATTGCGGCAGATGCACTTATTATTTATGCAAGACGTTATGCTGAAAAACTGCAAAAAATGGCTGAAGAAGAAAAGGACGAAAGGAGAAAAGAAGAGTTAAAACAAATGGCAGAAATTTGCAGTTGGGTTCCAGCACATGCTCCAAGAAATTTTTGGGAAGCTCTTCAGCATTACTGGTTTATCCATGTAGGTATTGTGTATGAAACAAACCCTTGGGACTCTTTTAATCCAGGACGTATTGATCAACATTTATACCCTTACTACGAAAAAGACATAAAAGAAGGAAGGCTGACAAGGGAAAGAGCAAAAGAGCTATTAGAAGCCTTCTGGATAAAAATAAACAATCAACCTGCCGTTCCAAAGGTTGGTGTAACCGCTGAAGAAAGCTTTACTTACAATGATTTTACCAAGATTAATGTGGGTGGTTTAAAAGAAGATGGATCCGATGGAGTAAACGAAATATCGTATATGGTGCTTGAGGTTTTAGACGAAATAAGAACATTACAGCCCAATACGGCTGTTTTAATCAGCAACAAAAACCCCGATCGATTTTTAACAAGCGCGTTAAAAGTAATTGCTCCTGGCTACGGTGAACCTCCCTTCTTCAATTTTGATGGAGTAATAGTAAAAATGCTGAGACAGGGAAAAAGACTTGAAGACGCTCGCACAAGTGGAGTAAGCGGTTGTGTTGAATCAGGCGCCTTTGGAAAAGAAGCATATATCTTAACCGGTTATTTTAACTTCCCAAAAATCCTTGAGATAACCCTAAATAACGGAATAGACCCAAGAACAGGTAAAAAACTCGGCATAGAAACAGGAGACCCGAAGGATTTTAAAACCTATGAGGAACTCTTTGAAGCATTTTTAAAACAAGTAAAGCATTTCATGGACATAAAAATGAAAGGAAACGATATTATAGAATCCCTTTATGCAAAGTATCTCCCCGTACCCTTTATGTCGCTTTGGATTGACGACTGTGTGAAAAACGCTAAGGATTACAATGGAGGAGGAGCAAGATACAATACCCAGTATATCCAGGTTGTCGGTTTAGGAACCGTATCCTCTGCCCTTTCCGCTATAAAATACCATGTTTTTGATAAAAACAACATAACCATGAGTGAGTTACTTGAAGCAATGCAAAACAACTTTGAAGGAAAATATGAAATAATAAGGCAAATGCTTTTGAATAAGACTCCTTTTTACGGAAACGATGAAGATTATGCAGATGTAATAGCAAAGGATTTTGTAGACAAAATTGTAGACATGATAGAAAGCTATCCACCTACTCCCATAAGAAAAGCATCAAGAAGGGCTTACTTTTTACCGACAACAGTCCACGTATACTTCGGTGCGGTAACGGGGGCTACACCAGACGGTAGAAAAGCAGGTTTCCCTGTTTCCGAAGGCATTTCCCCTGTCCAAGGTAGTGATAAAAAGGGAATAGCTGCCGTATTTAGATCAGTATCAAAGTGCGATTGGGATAAAACCGGTGGTGCTTTGCTCAATCAAAAGTTGACCCCAGACCTCTTGGATAGCGAAGAAAATATTAAGAATCTTGCTCAACTCATAAGGACTTTCTTCAGAATGGGAGGACATCATGTACAATTCACTGTAGTAAGTGCAGAACTGCTTCGTGAAGCCCAAACCCGTCCTCAAGATTTCCAAGATTTAATGGTCAGGGTAGCAGGCTATAGCGACTACTTTGTAAACTTGCCCAAGGGATTACAGGAAGAAATAATAGCAAGGACCGAGCACAAAGAGCTCTAATCTCACTTTGCTTTATGGAGGTAAATTTATGCATGAAGGTATTATATTTGACATAAAAAGGTATGCCATTCACGACGGTCCAGGCATCAGGACAACGGTTTTTTTTAAAAAGTGCCCGTTAAGCTGCTGGTGGTGCCATAACCCTGAAGGTATTTCACCATTAAAAGAGCTCATGTATTTTGAATATAAATGCCTGCACTGTAAAACTTGCAAGTACGTTTGTCCGGTAAAAGCAATCTCCTTTGACGAAGGGGTTCAAAAAATAAACCGCGAAGCCTGCAATGGATGTGGAATATGTTCTGAGGCTTGCCCTACCGGTGCTTTAAGGCTTGTAGGAAAAAGCATCACAGTTGAGGAGCTTATTAACGAAATTGAAAAAGATATACTACTGTACGATGCTTCAGGAGGAGGGGTCACCTTTTCCGGAGGGGAACCCCTCTCTCAACCTAGTTTCTTAATCGAGGTATTAAAAGAATGCAAAAAAAGGTATTTACACACCGCATTAGATACATCTGGCTATGCCCAAAAAGATATTTTTGAATCCATTATGGATTACATTGATATATTCCTTTTTGATTTGAAGTTATACGATGAGGAGGAACATATAAAATATACCGGTGTTTCCAATAAACTGATTAAAGATAATTTAATGTTATTGGTGGAAAAAGGCAGAGGCAAAGATGTAATTCTGCGTTTTCCCGTAATAACCGGTATTACCGATACCGATAAAAATATTGATGGTTTAGTTAGCTTCGTAGCTTCATTAAAAGGCATAAGCGAAATTGATATATTACCCTTTCACGATATTAGCGAAAAATACCATAGATTGGGCAAAAATTATAAAATGCCTACAAGTAAAGCACCTTCAGAAGAAAGATTAAGATATATCAAAGAAAGATTTGAAAAAATTGGCCTATATGTGAAAATTGGTGGATAAACGATTACACATAAAAAATTCCTCAAAGGTTTTCAAGCCTTTGAGGAATTTTTTATAATTTTATCTTTTTCCATTCACCCTTTTTAAATAAGGCGTACATAAACAAAGCCTCAAAAAAATACTGAATCACCGTTGAGACCCAGACAAATTTAAGACCTTTTTTAAACACAAAAACTACTAAAAATATCAGTGGAAGTCTTATAAGCCATGTGCTTATTAACACAACCTTAAAAGGCCCCTGCGTGTTGCCTGCTCCTTTTAAAGCACCTGACAAGGTCATAGAAATTGCTATAGTTGTTTGCTCAAAAGCCCCAATCTTAATGCATGAGGCTGCAAGTTCTTCAACTTCTGGAATATCCGTAAAAAAATTAATTATCTTCTCAGGGAAAAAGAAAAATATTATTCCCACCATGCTCATTAAAGCTGCTGCAAGTTTTGTAGACTCTATACTCCCTATTTCAGCTCTTCTCTCATCTTTTGCTCCAAGGCTTTGCCCGACTATGGTGGATGCAGCTACCGAAAAAGCATAGCCCGGCATAAAAGATATGGATTCTGCACTAACAGAAACCTGGTGGGCAGCATAGGATAATGTACCTAACCTATTTAACCACTGTGTAGAAATTAGCCTGCTGACATTAAAGGATATTTCTTCAAAGGATGCAGGAATACTTAAAGTGATTAATTTTTTAATAACATCAAAATCCAATTTTTTAATATGCTTAAATTCTAATTTTAGCTTCCCCCTGCCCCAAAATAAATAAATAATTGTAATTAAAAAACACAATACCTGTGCAAAGACTGTCGCAACAGCAGCTCCCTTCACTTCCCACCTTGGAAAGCCAAAATTTCCGAATATTAATAAATAATCTCCCACTATATTTACAGTATTTGCAACAGCTACAGAAAGCATTGGCACTATAGTATTTCCAGCTCCTCGTAATGCTGAATTCAAAACCATTGCAACGATATAAAAAGCCGCCCCGAGAGAAGCTATTTTTAAATATACCACTCCCAGTTCTACTACTTTATTATCTTTTGTAAATAACAACAATAAGTTTTCAGCAAATATGTAATTTATTAAAAAAATTAATACACCTAAAATCAACGAAATAATAAAGGATTGTCCCGCTATAAAACCAGCCTTTTCTTCTTCCTTACTTCCTATATACCTTGCTACCATAGCGGTTGTCCCAACACCCAATGCACCAAATATAAAAGCACTGCTGTAAGCTAATTGGCTCCCCAAACCCACAGCACTTAAAGCCTCTGCACTTAAATGTCCCACCATAGCGGTATCTACCACCCAAATAATTGTCCCTGACAACATTTCCAAAACTATGGGCCATGCAAGTTTTAATATTTCTTTTCTAACTGCGATTGTCTCCCTATTTTTTGCAACCAAGGCCATAGAAATGCCCCCAATATTTAATCAATTCAAAAGATGACATGTATTATAATTATACAATAAAAAAGGCAGGGTAAAAATCCCTGCTTTACTTTTTCTGGGTTTTGGAGTATTTTTTATAAAAAAATTAAAAATTCCTCAAACGGCCTTTTAAAAAAACAGAAAAACTACTAAAATATAAACCAGAATATATCAGAACAGGAGGAAGTATATGTTTTTTTTCGGTATATTTGGAATCCAAGATAAAGAAAGAACCTTAAAAGAATTTGAAAGCGTAATTTGCCCCCGCTGCGGAAGATTAACCAGAGCAGAACTCATAGAAATTTACACTTACTTTCATTTCTTTTTTATACCCCTTTTTCAATGGAACAGAAGATACTACGTATCATTAAGATGCTGTAAAACCCTTTATGAAGTGCCTTATGATTATGCTATTGAACTAAAGCAGAGTCCAACAATAGATTTTTCAAGGCTTAGAGAATTAACATCCTTTAGCTCAAATATTTGTCCCCGTTGCGGAAGCATTATTAATCCTAATTTCAACTACTGCCCATTTTGCGGTGAAAGGTTAAACTAAATCCTTCATTGTATAAAAACCCGGAGCTTTACTAACAATAAATCTAACAGCTTTCAATGCTCCTCTTGCCAAAACAGCTCTTGATGTAACGGTATGAATAAGCTCAATGGTTTCATCTTCACCTGCAATTATTACCCTGTGTTCCCCTACTAAATTGCCGGCGCGGACGGAGTGTATTCCTATTTCGTTTTTGTCCCGTTTTTTCCTTTTGTCTACCCGTGAATATATATACTCACAATCTTCCTTTATCTCTTTTACCGCATCAGCAATCATTAGAGCTGTTCCGCTCGGCGCGTCTATTTTTTGGTTATGGTGCCTTTCTACTATCTCTACATCGTAGTCTTTAAGAACTTCAACAGCTTTCTTGACAAGGTTTACCAATAAAAATACACCCACGGACATATTTGATGACACAAAAACAGGGACATTTTTTGAAAGCTCCCTTAACATTTCGTAGTGTTTTTCTTCCAATCCCGTAGTACCTACTACAAGGGAAATACCCCTTTCTTTTGCATAACTGCAAAGACTTTCCAATGCGGAAGGATGAGAAAAATCTAATATAACATCCGCCCTGTCAGTAATTTTAAAAATATTGTCGAAAATTGGAAATTCTGCACTTCCTGGATTTTTATCAACTCCGGCAATTATTTTCAGATCATCAGTCCCTTTTACGATTTCCGAAATAGTCCTCCCCATTTTGCCGTTAGCACCGTTTAAAATAATATTTATCACCTAAAAATCCTCCTTTAATTTAATTTTCAATATTAATTATATTTTTTAGTACTACATATTATAAACAAAATCCCTGCAGCAGTCTACCGCAGGGATGACAATTTCTTAATTAAAACCTACTTGATCATGTAATAAAAAGTTTCCAATTCTTCGTTGTTAGCACGAGGTAGTTTCACCTGAAGTTCGTGAATAACTTCATCATCTACCTTAATAAATTTATCGCCCAACATCCTTGAACAAATATTTATACTTGCAAGAGAATTTTTATGGTGCTTTATAAAGTCAATTATTTCCTCAATAGTTTTTTCTCTATCGTGCATAAATGTAAACACCTCCACTATTATTGTAAATAAATAATTTTTTTTTATGCTCTACCTTAACGAAACATCACCGCTTAATATTCTTTCAAAAGTTCCATCATCTTTTTTAATTAGTAGCGCTCCAAACTCATCTATATCACAAGCCTCGCCTTCAACCTCAAAATTTTTCCCTATTATCCTTACCTTTCTTCCAAGCGTACAGTTTAAGTTCTTCCATTCCTTTAAAACTTCAGAAAAATTGCCTTTCTCAAGCTCGCTGTAATACAATTCAAAGCCCTTTAAAAAGGTTAATAAAAGAGGCACCCTTTCTATGTATTCATTTTTAATTAAGTACAAAGAGGTTGCAATGTCTTCTAATTCCTCAGGAAAACTTTTGGTGTTTACATTTATGCCAATACCAACAACAACATGATTTATTTTATCCATTTCTGCGCTAATTTCAGTTAAAATTCCTGCCAATTTCTTTTCTTTGTATAAAATATCATTGGGCCATTTTATGGCACAATTTACACCTTGCTCCCTTATAGCTTTTGCACAAGCAACAGCTGTTATCAATGTTATCTTAGGAGCTTCCTCAGGAGTTAAACTTGGTCTCAAAATTATTGAAAGCCATATACCTTGTTTATCTGGAGATTCCCATTTTCTACCTAATCTTCCCTTACCTTTTGTCTGTTTTTCAGATAATACCAAAGTGCCATGGGGAGCTCCTTCTAAAGCTAAAATTTTGGCCTTTTCATTTGTAGAACCAATGGTATCAAAATAATATATTTTGCTTCCTAAAAATTTTATATTATCATCCTTCCATATTTCTTCAGGAATAAATAAATCAGGTGAGTTCTTTAAGCAATACCCAAGCCTTGGCACCGAATCTATTTCATACCCCAACTTTTTAAATACGTTGATATGTTTCCAAATAGCTGTCCTTGTAACTTTTAGTTTTTCACTTAACTCTTCTCCGGACACATAATTGCCCTTATTTTTGAGAAGATATAGGAGAATCTCATTTTTATTTTCTTTATCCTGAGCTTTTATTAATATTTCTTCTTCCATTACCATCACCTTACTTTATTAAAATTAAAAATAATCCTACCACTATTCTATATTTAAAGCAACTAAAATGAAAGGGTAAATTCAAAAGCGGCTGCCGAAAATAAACTCAGCAGCCGCTTTAAAATTTACCCTATTACAAGATCGCCTTTAACCGGAACACCCTGAAGAGTATCTTTTACAGGGCATCTTTCTTCAATCAGATGATAAAGTTTCTTTATGTTTTCTTCAGGTGAATCCGAAATAATGTGCATTTTATACCTGATTTCAGAAAACCCTTTTCTAACATTGGGATTTTTTCCCATAAAGCCATCGGGATCAAGGTCTCCTTCAAGTTCAACCGAAAATCCCTTCAATTCTACACCGCACATAGGAGCAAAGGCACTTGCCACAATTCCCATACATCCGCCAAGAGAGCAAAGGAGCATTTCTACAGGATTCATTGCGGTATTCGTGCCACCCAATTCCTTTGGTTCATCAACCGTTACTTTGAATCCCCTTGCCTCACCTTCAACAACCATACCGCTTTTCCAAGTTGCATTTGCTTTAAAAGTTACTATCGGCATTTTATCCTATACCTCCTTTAAAATATTTTGTTTGAATTAAATAAAAGCAATTTTTGTGCCAATTTTAACAAAGGCTATTTTTAAGGCTTTGCAGAGTTTTTATAAAAAAATAATACGTTTTTGTCAATTATTTTAGATAGTAGTTGTATAAATTTATAAACACTTCTGGCATATTTTTTATAGTTTTATATCCTTTGTTTTTACACTTTTCACCCTTTATTATTCCCCTAAATATCATTCCTTAAAAGCAAAAAAACCGCATTAAAAAATGCGGTTAATTAGCATTAATGTAATTTATAAAATCCTCATTGATATCCATTACAGTTATTTCAATATCCTCAACTTTACTTAAAACCTCTTTAAAGACCTCTGCAACTTCCCTTTTTGGAACCCCTCCAACGCCAGTAGCGAGAGCCGGAATCACCATTGATTTTACCTTCATTTCACGGGCTTTTTTAAGAAGATTATCCAAACATTTTCTTACAATTTCGATATTTGATTTCTCAGCAGGGTATTTCATCGTAACAGCATGGAAAACATATTTAGCATTTAAATTCCCTGCTGTTGTTATATATACATCACCTGGTTTCGGATCCATTTTTTTACAAACTTCTATTGCTTCTTCCTCAATTATCTTTCCACCTGCTTTTTTAATAGCAAGTGCTACACCACCGCCCATAGGGCCTATACCGTTTGCAGCATTTACAATAACATCTGCCGCTGCTTTTGTAATATCCCCGACAACAGCTTTCATTCCCTATCCCTTCTTTTACATCCCACAGGAGGATTCTACTTTTTCCATGCTTAGTTCTTCATATTTTTTTCTCCAATAGTCCAATCTCATTCTCATTTCTTTAACCAGCCTCTTATCTTCCTCAGTGTAAAACCCACTTTCAACTTTTTCTTCAGCATGTTTTACAGCTTCATCGTATGTTTCCAAAGCTTTTTTAAATAGTCCTTCAGCAAAAATACCCCTTTCTCTTTCGTGAGGCCATGGAGATTTTTTAGTGTCTCTAATTAATACCTTCAATAAATCGAAAAACTTTTCTCCTTCTGTATAAAGGTTTATAGAAAATTCTAAGTCTTTTAACATATACATCCCTCCCGGGTGCTTTTAATTATATTAATTCCACAAAACTATGAAAATTCCTTCTGATTTTAAAATTTATTTTGTCGAACAAGGTAAATTTTGGTTAAATGATGGTTCCCAATGCCGAAACCGTAATTATAAATATCCAGACTCTATAATCTAAGGGGACCGTGTGGAAAATACCCTGCAACCTTGGAACATAAATCGTAAGCAGAAATACAGCAAAGGAAATTAATACCGATAACAACAAGTATATATTGGTAAAAAAACTTTTTACAGTAATTCCCTTTTCTTCATTCCTGCATTCAAAAGCAAAGATTAGCTGTGATACAATCAAAGTGGCATAAGCTAACGTCCTCGAGTAAATAAGATCTCCCGAAGAAAGATACATTCCAAAAATATAGGATACTATTGTAGCTATGCCGATTTTAAGCCCTCTTAAAAGAATCTTTTTTTCAAGACCTCCGGAAAAAATGTCCTCCTTTTTTCTTCTTGGGCTTTTTTTCATTACATCCTCAATTGGAGGATCAACACCCAGTGCCATTGCAGGAAGTCCATCGGTTACCAGATTCATTAACAGTATCTGCGTCGGAAATAGTGGCAAAGGTAATCCCAGAATAATCGCAAATATCATAGTTAAAACCTCTCCCGTATTGCAGGAGAGCAAATACCTTATAAATTTTTTAATGTTTTCATAAATAATCCTTCCTTCTTCTACTGCATTTACAATACTTTTAAAATTATCATCCATTAAAATCATGGCCGAAGCTTCTTTTGTCACATCAGTCCCCGAAATGCCCATGGAAATTCCTATATCTGCTTCTTTTATTGCAGGTGCATCATTAACCCCATCACCGGTCATTGCTACTACATGTCCTTTCTTTTTTAGCATCCTCACTATTCGGAGTTTATGCTGAGGCGATACCCTTGCATAAACCGCTACATCATCTATCATTTCTTCAAATGCATCATCTGATATCCTGTCAAGTTCTTCTCCGGTTATTATTTTACCCCCCTTTTTCAATAAACCTATTTCCTTAGCTATAGCCCATGCCGTAGATTTATGATCTCCCGTAATCATCACCGGTTTAATTCCCGCACTAAAACATTTATTTATTGCTTCCAGTACTTCTTTCCTGGGAGGATCTATCATACCCATTAAACCTACAAATATTAAATCCTTTTCCAGGTACCCTTTTTTAATTTCATTTAAACCTACATATTTATAAGCAAATGCAAGTACCCTTAACGCCTCCCTTCCCATATCTTCATTAACTTTCATTATTTTTCCCTTTTCCTCATCACCGAGAATTGTTACATTTCCCCCATTATAAATGTGAGTACAAAAGTTAATTAATACTTCAGGAGCTCCCTTTGTGAAAAGTAAAAGTTCTCCCCTTCTTGTTTTTACCAAAACTGACATTCTTTTTCTATCCGAACTAAAGGGAATTTCCTTTATCCTCATGAATTTTTCATCTACTTCCTCTTTAATAACCCCAGCCTTTAATCCCGCAACGATAAGCGCCGCTTCCGTAGAATCTCCGTAAATGGTCAATTCCCTTTTGCGAAAGTCCATTAAGTTTAATAGAAAATTTGACGTTTCTTTCTCTTTTATGTAAGCATTGTTGCAAGCTACAGCTATTTCCATTAATCTCCTTAATTCTTCGTTATTTCTAAGGATGCCCCCATCGCTTCTTACAATTTCTCCATCAGGCCGATATCCCGTTCCTGTTACCATATACATCTGATTATTCGCATATATCTTCCTTACTGTCATTTTATTTTCAGTAAGAGTTCCCGTTTTATCGCTACAAATTACAGTAGCACAGCCCAATGTTTCTACTGCAGGCAATCGCCTTATCAATGCATTTTTCTTTGCCATTCTCTGTACTCCCAACGCGAGGACTATTGTAACTACCGCAGGTAAACCTTCAGGAATGGCAGCAACTGCAAGGCTTACACCAAATAAAAACATATTATTTACACTTTCTCCCCGTAAAACTCCAATAATGGAAACTACAACACATATTGCAGAACAAACTATTATTAGTTTTTCACCTAATACTTCCAACTTTTTTTGAAGAGGTGTTTTTTTATCCTCAATATTTTCAATAATATTAGCGATTTTCCCCATTTCCGTATTCATACCAATTTCGGTAATGAGGATTTTCGCCCTCCCCGCTACAACCATTGTTCCCATAAATACCATGTCTTTTCTATGAATTTTTAATCCTTTGCCATCTATGTCAACAATGCTTTTTTCTACAGGTAGTGACTCTCCTGTAAGCAGTGATTCGTCTACCAATAAACTTTCGCATTCCAATATTTTGCCATCTGCTGGCACCCTATCTCCAGTCTCCAATAATACAACATCTCCAGGTACAACATCCTTGGCAGGAATTATTTTTATTTCACCTTCTCTTAATACCTTTGCAGTAGGTGCAGCAAATTCCTTTAATTTTTCTAATGATTTTTCAGCCTTATATTCCTGAACAAAGCCCATTATCCCATTTATAAGTATTATTATAAAAATTGCTATAGCATCGGTTGCTTCCCCTAAAACATATGAGACAACTAAGGACCCAAACAGTATAAAGGATATTAAATTATTGTATTGGTTTAAAAAGATAAATACGGGATTAAATTTCTTTTTCTCTTTAATTTCATTTTTTCCAAATAATCTTTTTTTAACCATTACTTCCCTATTTGTTAGACCTTTTTTTAAATCAATTTGAAGAGAATTTTGCACAATACATACCCCCCACAAACAGCTACATTAAAAAATTATTCTAAAGTAATGATCATTATGTCATTTAAAACCATATATTTTTAACAAAAAAAATAGCTCCGTTTTTCGGAGCCATTGTAATTTTAATTGTAAATAGGTGTACCCTCGTTTTCTATATATTCTTTAAAATCATTTAATAATCTTTTTGTTATAGGCCCTGGTTTACCATTACCGATAGGCCTTCCGTCTAACTTAACTACAGGAATTACTTCCGCAGCAGTACCAGTTAGGAAGCATTCATCCGCTGAAAAAATTTCGTATCTTGTAAATACTTTTTCTTCAACGTTGATACCCTGTTTTCTTGCAAGTTCAATAATAACATTTCGGGTTATTCCCACCAATATGCCCACGTAGGGAGGAGGTGTAATTAATTTTCCATCCTTTACAATAAATATATTATCGCCCGTACATTCTGCTACATAATCTTCAGTGTTTAAAATCAAGGCTTCCAGTGCACCGTAGAGATTCGCTTCTATTTTTGCCAATATATTATTCAAATAATTAAGGGATTTTATCTGAGGGTTGACACCTTCTGCAGGGTTCCTTCTAACTGCAGAAGTGATAATCTCAAGGCCTTCCTCATACATTTTTTCAGGATATAGAGTAATTTTATCAGCAATACAAATTATAGTTGGCTCTTTGCATTTTTTAGGATCAAGTCCAAGGTCCCCTTCTCCCCTTGATACAACTAATCTAATATAGGCATCCTTTAGGTTATTTCTTCTTAATGTTTCCAAAACAACCTCGGTCATTTCCTCTTTACTTAATGGGATATTAAGAAGTAAAGCATTTGCCCCATTGTAAAGCCTATCTATATGTTCCTTTAATTTAAACACCCTGCCGTTATATGCCCTAATTCCTTCAAAAACACCGTCACCGTATAAAAACCCGTGATCAAAAACCGAAATTTTGGCATCTTCTTTGGAATAAAATTTTCCATTTATATAAATCTGAATACTCATCCTAATCCCCCTTATTCTTAAAGTTGAAAACAATCATACTCCCAGCATATTGTAGATTGGTTCTCCAGCAGGAACCATAGGCATTACGTTTTCATCTTTATCAATTAAAGCTTCTATTACGGTAGGTTTTCCCGATTCAATGGCATCGTTTATGGCTTTTTCAACTTCTTCTTTTTCTTTTATTCTAACAGCATTACACCCACACCCTAAGGCTATTTTTACGTAGTCGGGTTCTTCAGATAGCATTGTATGAGAATACCTTTTACCGTAAAACAGCTCCTGCCATTGCCTTACCATACCCAAACTCCTGTTGTTGAAAATCACGACTATTATCGGAATATTATAACGTGCAGCTGTAATAAGTTCATGAAAGTTCATTTCAAAACTTCCATCACCAGCAATATTAAATACTATTTTTTCAGGCCTCCCTAACTTTGCTCCTATTGCTGCTGGCAAACCAAAACCCATAGTTCCAAGCCCACCTGAGGTAATGAAACTCCGCGGCTCTTTGAATTTATAGTATTGAGCAGCCCACATTTGATGCTGACCTACTTCTGTAGCAATTATAGCTTCTCCTTTTGTAATTTCATAAATTTTTTCAATTATATATTGAGGCTTAAAACCCTTTCCATTATAATTAAGAGGGTATTTGTCTTTTAAAAAAGCTACCTCTTCAAGCCATTCTTTCAAATACTTTTTAGATACTTTTTTTAATAACTTAGGCAAGACCTCCTTCAAATCACCTTTAATAGGAAGGTCTGCTTTTTTATTTTTGCCAAGTTCGGCTTGGTCTATATCTATGTGGATGATTTTAGCCTTTTTTGCAAATTCGCTTCCCTTACCTATAACTCTATCATCAAATCTCGCACCAAGGGCTATCAATAAATCACACTCCGAAACCGCAAGATTAGCATAAGCAGTGCCGTGCATACCAAGCATACCTAAAAAGTTAGGATGATAGGGAGGAAAAGAGCCTAACCCCATCAAAGTTACAGTTACAGGAGCAGATATTTTTTCCGAAAGCTCCAGAACTTCTTGCCATGCTTTTGAATTAATTACTCCTCCGCCCGCATAAATCAACGGTTTCTTTGCCTCTTCAATCATTTGTGCAGCTTTATTTATTTTTTCTTCTAAATCAGGATTTGCCTGGTATTTTTTTTCAAAGGAATTAATAAAACCATTAATTTCTTTATCAACTTTGCTTAAATCTACTTCTGATGCCATCACATCTTTGGGTAGATCTACCACAACCGGACCGGGTCTTCCCGTTGATGCTATAATAAATGCTTCTTTTACCTTTTTTACTATTTTATCCTTTTCCCTTATAATGAAACTGTGCTTTGTTATAGGAAGGGTTACACCTGTAATATCAACTTCTTGAAAGGAATCCCTACCGAGAAGTGATAAAGGCACTTGGCCTGTAAAGGCTACAATAGGGACTGAGTCCATATACGCAGTCGCGATTCCCGTAACAAGGTTTGTAGCACCCGGTCCAGATGTACTTAATACGACACCTACCTTTCCCGTCGCCCTTGCATAACCGTCAGCTGCATGAGCAGCCCCCTGTTCATGAACAGTTCTAATATGTTTTATTTTTTTATTTTTATACAATGCATCGTATATTGGTAGTGCAGATCCCCCCGGAAAACCGAAGATCACTTCTACTCCCAGTTCTTCCAGTGTAGAAAGCAATAAATCCGCTCCGGTCATTATTTCACCTCAAATTTATTTTTTAAGCCAGGGCATCATCTTCCTAAGCTCTTCACCCACTTTTTCAATAGGATGCTGAGCCTCTTTTTCTAATATTGTTTTATAAACAGGTCTTCCCGTTTGATTTTCTAAAATCCATCTTTTTGCAAATTCCCCATTCTGAATCTCGTTTAAGACTTTTTTCATCTCCTTTCTGACTTCTTCGTTTATAATTCTTTTACCTACAGTAATATCTCCGTATTTTGCCGTATCGCTAATCGAATAGCGCATCCATTTTATTCCACCTTCATATATTAAATCCACAATCAGCTTCATCTCATTTAAACATTCAAAATAAGCAATTTCCGGCTGGTAACCAGCTTCTACCAGAGTCTCAAATCCTGCTTTAATAAGCTCGGTAAGACCTCCGCATAGTACACATTGCTCTCCGAAAAGGTCCGTTTCGGTCTCTTCTGCAAAAGTGGTCTCAATAACACCCGCTCTCGTTGCACCAATACCCTTCGCATAGGCTAACGCGATTTCCTTAGCTTTTTTTGTATAGTCATTGTGTACTGCAACCAATGCTGGAACTCCAAAACCCTGTTGATACATCCTCCTTACAATGTGTCCCGGCCCCTTAGGAGCTACCATGAAAACATCTACATTTTGTGGAGGCACAATTTGATAAAAACGGATATTGAATCCATGAGCAAAAGCCAACGCTTTCCCTTCAGTCAAATTCGCTTTTATATACCTTTCGTAAATCTCAGGCTGAGTATGGTCGGGAGTAAGGAGCATTATTATATCGGCTTTTTTTGCAGCATTTTCAACGGTATCCACAGTTAAACCGTCTTCTTTGGCTTTTTCCCATGATTTACTGCCCTCATATAAACCAACAATGACGTTTACATTGCTGTCCTTCAAATTTAAAGCGTGAGCATGTCCTTGACTGCCATAACCAATCACTGCAACAGTTTTGCCTTCCAATAATTTTAAATCAGCGTCATTATCATAATATAACTTTGCCATAAAAATCCTCCTCTTTCTTTTTTTTTTAATTCTATGTAAAAAATAAATCCCCTCGTCCTGAGAAAAAGATCCCAGGGACGAGGGGAGTTTTACCCCGTGGTACCACCCTGATTTGCCAAAAATTCAAGGCCTCATTTTATTAACGCCAAATGCGTCTGATGCTACTCTTTTTTCGCATCAGCTGCTCCGGAGCGATAGAAAAATAATGACCCGTACCGGCTCTCACCTTACCCGGCTCTCTTATAACGGTATCAATTATTTTTCTTCTCCTTCATAGCATTTTAAAATATTAAATTTTTAATATTGTATCTTATAATTTTATAAAAATACCAGCGATTTGTATCGCTGGATATTCTTATAATTTAAGAAGTATTTTACATCCCATATATAAATATGTCAAGGGGTTTTTATAAAAAAATGTTGTATTTCTGTGATAATGTCATATTAAGAGTGAATTGCGATGATCAGAGAAGCAGATGAAATACCGATTTTAGGGCATTC
>NZ_JBNATW010000031.1:0-27471 GCF_049701175.1 Thermovenabulum sp. | reverse complement strand
TTCTGCTGATGCCATATATCTTCTTGACTTTTTTTGCATACTTAGTAACATCCAATCTCACCTAATCAAAATTAGGCCTTTTTGTACTATTATTTTCAACTATTGTGACCTCCTTTCATGCTTTTATAATCCTATTCCCAGAAGCTCTCTTTAATCGGTTCATTACAGCAAGGCCAAGCCCGGTTTCAGGTATTCCTTCAGCAAGGATTACATCCACTCCCATCCTGTCAAATTTCCTCAACAGTGAGAATAGATTAGAAGATATTGTGAGAGGCGCATCCCTGTCGCCCGCAGAAATTACATTTTCCCCAAAATATTCCTTCCTTGTTTGAGCTGTTGCAAGGATTCCTACTTTAAATCCCTTCCTTTCAAATTCCTTAGCTAATTCTTTTATCTTTTTTATCTGCAAAGGAATCTCACCAACAATTAAATAAATTTCAGCTTTAGGCGAGTAATGTCTATATTTCATTCCCGGAGATTTGGGTTTTTCTATCCCGCTTATGGCATCTTCTACCTGAACCCTGCCTAATACCTCTTCCAATTCCTCCTTTGTAATCCCGCCCGGCCTTAAAATTATTGGTATATCTCCTGTAAGGTCTAATACTGTTGATTCAACCCCAAATTTCGAATCCCCTCCATCAATCACCGCATCTATCCTTCCCTTCATATCTTCCATGACATCCTGTGCATTCGTAGGACTGGGTTTTCCTGATAAATTAGCGCTGGGCGCTGCAATGGGAACTCCCGATTCCCTTATTAAAAGCCTTGCCACCCTATGGTCCGGCATCCTAACCGCTACCGTATCAAGCCCTCCTGTGGTCCCGTTGGGTACCCTTTCACTTTTTTCAAAGATTAGTGTGAGAGGCCCCGGCCAAAATTTTTCTATTAGAGAATAAGCTTTTTGGGGCACTTCTTTGACCAAAAGGTAAAGTTCTTTTATATCCTGTATGTGAACTATCAAAGGATTATCCTGGGGCCTTTTCTTAGCTTCAAATATTTTTATTGCTGCTTTCTCATCAAGGGCATTAGCACCAAGGCCGTAAACGGTTTCAGTGGGAAAGGCCACAAGGCCGCCTTTTTTTATTATTTCTGCTGCAATTCTTATTTTATCAATCTCAGGATTTTTTTCATCCACTTTAATATATAAAGTTTCCATTTTTATCCCCTCTTAATGATATAGTAAAACCCCCATTACTGCTGAAAAAAATATAACAGCTATTGGATGGATTTTTAAAACATAAATACCTATAAACGTTGCAGCTGCAATGCCCAATTCCTTAAAACCCGTAAGGGAATTTTTGCCTATGCTAATAGCTGCTTGCAAAATCAGGGCTATTACTACAGGCCTTATCGCTTGGAAAAAATAATCGGTTGCCTTAATTTTACTGCTGAATTTTTTAATAATATAAGCCAGAAAAAGGATAATAACAAAAGACGGCATTGAAACCCCGAGGGTAGCAGAAAAAGACCCTAAAACCCCGTTAACCCTATAACCCACAAAAGTTGCTGCGTTTACAGATATGGGCCCAGGTGTTACTTGAGAGATTGCCAGTACATCCATAAATTCTTTGAAATTGAGCCATCTATTTATTTCCACTACCTCTTTTTGGATTAATGGGAGCATTGCATACCCTCCACCAAACCCAAAAAGCCCTATTTTAAAAAAGGCATAAAATAGTTTAATATTTTCAATCATATTCTTTCTCCCTTTTCCAATTCTCATAACTTCCTTTAATAATGCCAAATATGCCAAAAAGCAAAATCAAAATTCCCGGATAAAGATTAAAGAAAAAAAGTAATATAAAGCTTATAATAAAAATAACATAGGATGTATAATCTTTCAAAGCCTTTTTCCATAGAGAAAAGGCTGCACATAATATAAGGACCAAAATAGAAGGGTAAACACCTTTTAAAGCCCTATTAAAATACGTAATCTTTTTTACTTCTTTGTAAAAATAGGCAATAATCAAAATGCTTAAAAAAGAAGGGAGCACAGTGCCGAACAGTGCAAAAACGGCTCCTATAAATCTTCTCAATTTATATCCGATATATACCGATGTATTTATAGCTACCGCTCCCGGTACAGATTGGGAAACCGCTATAATGTCGATAAACTCTTCTTCTTTTAGCCACTTATTCTTTTCAACTATTTCAACCTTCATCAATGGGATCATTGCATAGCCTCCGCCCAGTGTGAAAGCACCGATTTTAAAAAAGGTAAAAAACATTTTTAAGAGAAAAATAAAATCCTTGCTTAAAGACACCATTTTACTCCTCCTGTCTTAAAGAAGCTACAACAACCCTGTCACGCCCTGCATAGTCTTTTAAAACCCTAAAGTTTCCAATACCATTCTTATAAAGGATGTCCTTTATTGCTTCAGCCTGATTTTCCCCTATCTCCAAAATTACATAGCCGTTTGGCTTCATAAAATTGCGGCAGTTTCCTATTATTTCCCGATAAAAATAAAGCCCATCTGGACCGCCGTTTAAAGCGATCTCGGGCTCGTATTTGACATCTAAAGGTAACCCACTTAAATCCTGTTCGGGTATATAAGGGGGATTTGAAATAACCACATCTAAGCCAAAAATATTATTAGAATAAAAGGGTTCCCATAAATTTCCTTTTAGTAAGCATATTTTGTCTTCTACCTTATGCTTTCTTGCGTTTTCCAAAGCAACTTCCAAGGAGACATCAGAGATATCCGAAGCATAACAAAATACATTTTTTAAATTTAAAGCAATAGAAACAGCAATTGCCCCGCTTCCCGTACATAGATCTGCTACTTTTATTAAAACTTTTTCTTCGTATTTTGAGGATATAATTTTAATAGCTTCTTCCACGACCAATTCGGTTTCAGGGCGGGGAATAAGAACTCCTTCTTTCACAAAAAGATTAATAGAATAAAATTCTTTGCAATTGGTAATATAAGCCACGGGATAATGCTTTTCGCGCAAGGATATTTTTTCAAAATAATCTTCTACTTCCTTATCCCTAAGCTCATACTCGGGATGGGAAAAAAGAAATCCCCTATCCTTTGAAAGTACATAAGCAAGGATAACCTCCGCATCCAAGAAAAAGGATTCTATTCCCTTATTTTTTAATATTTCTCTTCCCCTTCTTAAGGCATCCCTTACCTTCATTATTATGATACCCCTTATTCGCTGGATTGGGCGAGTTTCCTTGCCTGTTCTTCAGCAATTAAACTTTCGATGATTTCGTCCAATTCTCCATCCAAAATACTTTCTAATTTATGGAGGGTAAGTCCTATCCTATGGTCTGTAACCCTGCCTTGAGGGAAATTATATGTCCTTATTCTTTCGCTTCTATCACCAGTACCCACCTGGCTTCTTCTACTTTCAGCTATTTTTTGGTCTTGTTCCTGCTTTTTCATCTCCAAAAGCTTTGCCCTTAAAATCTTCATAGCTTTTTCCCTGTTTTTAAGCTGTGACCTTTCGTCTTGGCATGTAACCACAATCCCCGTAGGGAAGTGGGTTATCCTGACAGCCGAATCCGTAGTGTTTACCGACTGCCCACCATGGCCGGAAGACCTAAATACATCAATTCTTATATCCTGAGGATTGATTTCTACATCCACCTCTTCCGCCTCGGGGAGAACCGCTACGGTTGCGGTAGAAGTATGGATTCTACCACCCGCTTCAGTAACGGGTATCCTTTGAACCCTGTGGACTCCCGATTCATACTTCAATTTGCTGTAAGCACCTTTGCCGATAATTTCAAACACTACCTCTTTAAAACCCCCCAGCTCCGTAGGGCTTGTGCTCATAAGCTCTACCTTCCACCCCTGCCTTTCCGCATAACGGGTGTACATTCTATATAGGTCTGCTGCAAAGAGTGCCGCTTCTTCTCCTCCAGCTCCTGCTCTTATTTCCATAATTACATCCTTTTCATCATTGGGGTCCTTAGGCAACAGCATTATTCTCAGTTTTTCCTTCAGTTCTTTTTCTCTTTCCTCTAATCTATCTATTTCACTCTTTAAAAACTCTTCCATTTCTTTATCTTTATCCTTTTCATTTTTTAAAAGTTCCTTTGCATCCTCAATTTCTCTTATTACGCTTTTATAATCTTTATAGCAGTTTACGATTTCTTCCAATGAGGCATGTTCTTTAGCAAGTGCTCTCCATTCCTCCTGTTTTGCTATGACCTCCGGATCGCTGATTTTCTCGGTTAATTCTTCATATTTTTTCAAAAGTCCTTCTAATTTTTCTATCAAAGGTTTTCCCCTCCTATATTACACTCTTTAATGCTTCTAAAGCAACTTCAATTTGTGAGTCGTCTGGCTTTCTTGTGGTTAATAGCTGCAGCCACATGCCCGGTGCACTTATTATCTTCGCAATTTTCGAATCGCTTCTTCCAGTAAATCTTATTAATTCATAAGAAATTCCCGCCACAAGGGGCAGCAATATTATCCTTGAAAGTATCCTCAATAAAATGCCTGGCCATCCCAAAAAGGAAAAAAGCAAAATGCTCACTATCATCACTATTAAAAGAAAGCTTGTGCCGCATCGCGGATGAAGGGTTTTGTATTTCTTGGCATTCTCAACAGTTAAAGGGTCTCCATTTTCGTAACAGTGCACAGCCATGTGCTCCGCCCCGTGGTATTCGAAAAACCTTCTGATATCCTTCATTATCGAAATAGAAAAAATATATAAAAAGAAAATTATAATTCTTATAATGCCCTCTATCAGATTTAGCAGGATTGGATTTTTAACATTATTTTCAAAAAATCTAATCAAAAAAGTGGGAAGGACAATAAAAAGCGCGATAGCGAAGCCCACAGCAATAATTATAGAAAACGCAATATCTTTTGGCGTAAGCTTATACTCTTCCTCCTCTGCTATACTCGCAGAATAGGAAAGAGCGCTAATACCGATTACCAGCATTTCAAAAAGGGCAAGGACTCCCCTAATTACCGGCAACCTTAAAAAAGGGTACCTATTTTGCAAGGACTGATTTTCTTCCCTTTTTACTACAATATCTTTACCCTTTCTTACCGCAATAGCCGTATATTGGGGCCCCCTCATCATCACGCCTTCTATTACCGCTTGTCCCCCTATTGAGGGTTTTACCGGCTTCATTTATTCCTCTCCTTTGTCCCAATATATGAATAAAGGTTAGAGTGTACACTCTAACCGTTTATTCTTCATCCTTTATGCCAAATCTCTTCTTAAATCTCTCTACACGGCCACCAGTATCAACAAGCTTTTGTTTGCCTGTAAAAAAGGGATGGCACTTTGAGCAAATTTCCACGTGAATTTCTGGTTTTGTTGAACCCGTTTCAAAAGTTTCACCACATGCGCATTTCACAATAGCCCTGTAGTATTTTGGATGAATTCCTTCTTTCACCTTACTCACCTCTGCCTTTTGTGTCTTTATGTTAAAGCTATAAATTACCCTTGATATTATAGCACAGGTTAATTTATTTAACAAGTAATTATTTAAAATACTTGGGGTTATTTTTCTCCAATTAATAAGTAATAAGAAAAATCAAGATTATCTTCTTTTAAGATTGAATAATTGTCCCAAAAAATGCAACTACCACATACTACTAAACTACCCCCTGATGAAAACCTTCTTTCCGCTACAAGAATCGGCGAAGAAGATATAATTTCCGTTTTTGATGTTTCCATACCTTTCAGTATAACCTTTACATCTTCTGTAACACTTAAAGAAGCGCTGTAAGGAAAAACAACTCTTTTTATCCCATTATTAATATAAACGTTAGAAGTAACTATAATATAAGGGTCTTCTTGTATAAAGTTAGTATCGTCCTTTACGCCATCAAAATTCACTCTTATACCGAATTCTTCAGAAACAAAATTGCAAATTTCACCAACACGATCCTTGTTTTTAAAATGGGCTGTTAGAATTATTCTCTTACCTTCTTCTACAACTGCATTATACAACCTTTCTTTTTCTTCCATAGTAAAGTTTTCTTCAGGGTAGTTAAAAACAATTACAGGGTAATCAAAAAGCTTTTTAAAATCGCTTTCTTCTTTGAAAATTATCCCCCTTTTGCTCATTTCCTTAGATAAAAAGGAAAAATAATAGGTATCACTTATTAAAAATTCTCTATGAGAACTGCTCCAAGCTATCTGCATACTCCTCCAGTCTCCTTTTAAAATTCATATTACTATATCCAATTTTTCTTTACATTTCTCGCAAACCTTTCCTTTTATTAATTTTTTTACATTATAATAGTTTCTCTTAATTAAAGGCTCTCCACACCTTTTGCAGTAGGTCGTGCTTCCCTCTTCATCGTCTATATTGCCGGTATAAACATAATACAAATATTTTTTAGCTATAAGCCTTGCTTTTTTAACTTTTTCAATAGGAGTTGGAGGGATATTCAATTTGTAATTAGGAAAGTACCTCGAAAAATGCAGGGGGATTTTTTTATCCACCGAAGAAAGCCACTTCGCAAGTTGTTCTATCTCCTCTTCTTCATCGTTTAGCCCGGGAATAAGCAATGTCGTAATTTCTACGTGGCAATAATTCTTACATATTTCAATGGTCTTTAAAACATTCGAAAGCCTCCCGAGAGTATCCCTATAAAAATCCTCTTTAAAGGCCTTAAGGTCAATATTCATGGCATCTATATAGGGCAAAATTTCTCTAAGAGGTTGCTCTTCAATGAAGCCATTTGTAACCAATACGGTTTTTAAACCCTCTTTTTTTGAAATTTTAACCACATCGTAAACGTATTCGTACCATATGGAAGGCTCGTTGTAGGTAAAGGCAATTCCTATATTGCCCTTTTGGGATTTGGCTATTTGCACAAGTTCTGAAGGATTTACTACTTCGGTAGGGACTTCAGTAATCTGGGCAATTTGCCAATTCTGGCAGAATTTACACCTGAAGTTGCATCCGAAGCTCCCTACAGAAAAAATATAGCTTCCAGGGTAAAAATGGTAAAGGGGCTTTTTTTCTATAGGGTCCATAGCCCAAGATGAAATTTTGCTATAATTTTCTGTATACAAAACCCCTCTTACATTTTTCCTCACCTTACATATGCCGTGAAAACCGTTTTTTATACGGCAGTGGTGGGGGCATAATTCACAAATAACCGAATCTTCCTCCATTTTTTTGTAAAACATGGCTTCTTTCATTTTAAATCCCTTCTTGCCTTATGGTATCAGTAATGTCTTATGACCTCAAATCTTTCGATTTCGTACTCCTCATGGGGAGAAATGCCCGCCTTTCTTAAAGCTATCTCTAACTGTTCCTCTACGGTATCAATGCCCTCCAAGTCAGGAAGCAAAAGCCCTGTCCTTCTTCCCTTTCTAACTATTACCCCGTACTTTTTGGGGTCAAGTTCTTCCTTTGAATTAACTTTTTGAGGAGGCATTAAAACATCCACCGAATAAGTAAGCTCCGGCAGTTCTTCCGGTTCAACCGGGAAAAACCGAGGGTCTTCGCATCCTGCGCTTATGGCATTTTGGATTATTTCTTCGGCAATGTTTTTCCTTGTAGGGAATATGGTGCCGATACATCCTCTAAGCTGCCCGTGTTTTTTTATTGAAACAAAAACCCCCGCCCTTTGCGTAAGCATCTCTTCAGGAAGCCCTTCAGGAACCTCGATTATTTTCCCCGTCTTAACATAAGTCTCTAAGGTCTTCCTTGCAAGACTTACATAGGGGTCTTCCTTTTCCCTTCTTTTGATAATATTCTGTCTCCTTTTGTCATAGAGTTTCTCTAACTTGCTTTCTCCTTCTCCCAAGGGTAAAAATCTCGCTACACAATATCCCACACCAAATGGCCCTTCATAGGATAAAACCTTTGACTCAACCCTTATTCCATCAAGACTTCCCATCATTATCCATATGGACCTTAAACCACACTCTCCTGCCTTTTCTATAAGGCTATTTTCCATGCTGTAAAGCCCTTCTATATCAAAATTTTCAAGACATTTAACCAATTTTTCATCAAATATTTTCCCTTTTGGAGAATACCCCGCAGGTGCATCAGGCGTAAGCCGATGGGAAAGGTCTCCGCTTGCAATGACAACTACCTTTTTCCCTGTAATCTCAGCTGCTTCTTTTATTGCCGTCCCAAACTTATATAAGTCTTCATAAGGCAAAAGTCCGAAGGACATAATAACCAACTTAAAATTTTTGGCGTACTTTGATACAAAATATAAGGGAACCATTGCACCGTGATCGAGTTCTTCCTTCACACCGTATTTTTTCAAAGGGATTTCGGTGGATTTCACCGCAGGCACATTTTTCTCATTGGCCTTTTTTATTATCTCTTTTTTTAATTCTTCATCCTGCTCAAATTCCAATTTTACATGAGGTGCGCCAAAAGCCGCAAAATCACCCTTTAAAGGAAAATCGTAAATGAAAATTGCATCCTGAAAAACTGGACCATGCGGCGAAATCAGTACAATGCTGTCGGGAGAAAAATGTTCAATTTCCATTCCTACAAAACAGGCTGCTTCTACCGTTTTTAAAACTTTCTCAGTTTCATCTCCCCCTATCTCTTCAATCATAATAGGAGGATGAGGCATTAAATAACTTGCTATTATACCCATAGCGTTTTTAAATCCCTTCAACCGGGGCCGGGTTATTTTTATTCCGCCTAAAAAGGCTTAAAGACTCCCGGCAGGCGGTACTTCTTTAAGCCTTATATAAATTTTTCTAATATATATTTTAATACAAATTTTCCCTATTAGTATCAATTTTTATCAGAAAGCGAAGGTTCTACATGCACCGTAGCCCTACAGTGAATTTTTTCTTCAATTAGTTTTTCTATTTTTTCTGATAAATCATGTGCCTCGTGAAAACTCAATTCATTATTCATAACAACATGGAGGGATATCTCTTTATATGCACCGTAGTCGTGAACAAAAATCTTATGAACATCAACCACATCTGGATGCGATAGGGCAGTTTCTTCAACTTCCTTAACCACTTCCTCCTCTGCTATTTCACCTATCAACTTAGAGCAAGCAGCAAAGGCCATAGATACTCCTGTATAAACTATCAAAAGAGATACCAGAAATCCGAATACGGCATCTACTCGATAATACCCGTATTTGGAGCTAATTATAGCTATGGCCACCATTACCGAAGCAATGGCATCGGTTCTGTGATGCCATGCATCTGCGATTAAAGCCTGAGCCGATATCCTGTTGCCGAGTTCTATGGAAAATCTGCTCATCCACTCCTTAATTATTGCTGAAATTATCATAAATAATGCAGCAAGTGTACTTCCCACTACCTTTTCGTTTGCTACAAATCTTTCGTAAGAGGATTTTCCGAATTCAAATCCTACAAAAATAAGCATTAAAGCTATTAATAAGGATGCCAAAAACTCAATCCTTCCGTGCCCGTAAGGGTGTTTTTCATCTGGCGGTACTGCAGAAAATTTAAAACCCAAAAGCACCACAACAGATGTTAAGACATCGGAAGCCGTATGGACACCATCGGCAATCAGAGAAATGCTGTTTAAAACAAAACCCAAAATAATTTTTGTTATTGCAAGGAAGAAATTACCTATTATGCTGACCCAACTCTCTAAATAGGCTATTTTCCTCCTTTCATGGGGTTTAGTAAATTTTTGCTGGTGTGGATCTAACTTTAATATCTTTAAAATTAACAAATTAGTGCTGTTTTTTATAAGCCTTTCAAACAATTAAATCCCCTCTCTCAATAAATATTTACCATATAAAAAAGACCTGCAGGAGGTGAGTCCCGCAAGTCTTTAACTTGCTGCGCTAAAATAGCGCCCGGCTTTTCGCCTGTTCTCGTTGATTATTATTTTAACAGCGGACAAAAAAACTGTCAACGATATAATAATTTTCAGTTAACAATGATTATCATTATTAATTATTTTTTCGTTTTTTAATTTTTCTTCGGCATTCTTTTTTATCCTTTCTATCTGTTTTTTAGTAACAGGTCTTTCAAAGCTTCTAAAACCTGCCAACTTAAACCCATGTTTTTTAGCAAGTCTTGATATCTCTTCCACCTGTTCTACCGTTAAATCCCTTCCTAAGGTAAAATTTTCATACCTTTTTTCAAGAGCCAATATCATTGTTTCCGCCATGCACGCATAGGCTGTTTTGGGTTCAAAACCAAAATTAAAATTAAAGTTAACATCTCCCGGAACTTCTACAACCCCACCTTCAATTATCAATACATCATCTCTCTTTTCCGCTACTTCTTTAGATACGTCTCTTGGTCTTGCTACATCGCACACTACCGCTCCCGGTTTTAAATCCTCCGGCTCTATGATGGTGTCAACGCTGCTTGTAACGGTAATAACCACATCTGCTTTTTTGAGGGCGCTTTTTACATTGGAAGTAACTCGCACCGAAAGCCCCGTTTCCCTTAAAATCTTTTCCGCTATAGCCTCTAATTTTTCTAATTTTTTACCTACTAAGGTAAGGTATTTTACTTCTTTTGCCAGAATTTCCGAACAGACCTTGCCAATTGATCCTGTTGCACCAATTACCACAACTTCCGCATTTTTTATATCCTTTCCCATTATTTTTGCAGCTTCTTTAGCTCCCTCAATAGCAGTAGCAACGGTATAACTGTTACCCGTTGTCACGGCAATGTTTAAATTTTTTGCTATGGTTATTCCCGCATCTCCAACCACGGAAGTAAAAGCGCCAAGGCCTACAATTTTTGCTCCCAATTTCTCTGCAAGTTTTCCAGCTTTAATAATTTTATTTAAGACAAAAGCTTCGGGTAGCTGCATCATCTGTCGAGTGGTCAAAGGACATGCAACAAACCAACCCTCAATTTCATTGTAGTCGGATTTCACTCCGGTTATATGAGAAACCTTCATAGGAGGCATTAATTTTAAAAGCCCTTCTACAAAGCCTTCCGGCCAATTCTTCATGAATTTAAATTTCCTGGAAACATCGTCAATATCTATGGGGTGAATGATAAATGCAAAATTATCCATACAAACACTCCTTTAATTCAATATTTCTATACGTGGTAAAAATCCTATCTTTTCTAAGAGCTGTTCGTAATCAGCAGGAGTAATTTCTTCAAGTCTTTTCCCGGAAAGGGACACCAATACCGCTTCCATTACATTGGTGCCGAAAGACCTACCCTGTATTTCCGGGGTAGTGGTCACGAGCATTTTTAATCCACTATCCTTAAGAGTCATTACATCTTCTTGGGTCACAGTATTCGTTATTATGGTCTTACCAAAAAGCTCAGGAGGCATATATCTTTTTATGTAAATAAAATCACCAGCTATTATCTCAGCATCATCAAAAAACTTTTTGTATTTTACTTGATTGCTCTCCTGTTTTTTCCCTGTAGGGTAAAGCATTTCAAAGGGAAGCCTTGAAAGAATGGGCATCAAAATTCGGCTTAAAATATCTATGGTTTTAAGGGAATGCAAAGGTATAGGGATTCCGAGAGCAAAAATCAAATCTCCAAAGGTCATCTTAGCACCCTTTTCGACCATAGCTTGCGCCATCCCAAACCTGTCCGTTGCCGCTACAAGAAGCACTTTTTTGCCCTTAAAATCTATAATTTTATTTTCCTGCAGATAATTTATTACCCTACGTTCCAAGGTGTTTTTTAATCCCGAACCGTCCACCACTGGCGAAATTTTTGCAGCTTTTGCGAGCTCTACAGCGTCTTTTATAATATATCTTCTATTGCCTGCCCAAAGGTAAAGGTCTATCCCTCCAAGGCCAAAAGCGCTTACCTTCCCATCTAATTCTTTTATTAATTCAATTGCCTTTTTCTTATCCCCATCGGTACCAATTCTTTCAATTATAAAATCTTCTCCTAAGATTTTTACCTGGGCCCTGTGGTTTCTTTTTGATGATCCGAGGCTTACGCTTACAACATGTTTCACTTTCTTATACCTCCTTCAAACTTCTTATTAAAGCCTTCAACTCCTCTTTGTCAACATGCACATCTTCTTTCATGGGAGATTTTCCTATTTCTACAGCTATTACCTCATTGTCTAATAGTGCCCTGAAAAGACGTATCCTTTGATCAGATCCTAATATTATCACTGCATCCAGGTTCCTAACCTTTGAAATAATTTCCATGATTTCATTTAAAAGTTCTATACCGCTTTTGCTATAGACAAATTCCCATCTTTCTTTGTCGTTCATTAAAAATATAAAATCTACCCCTTCTTCCCTTGCCATTTCCTTCAATTCTTCCACATTCTTTATGGGAAAACCAACCAGCCCTATAGTCCTCCCTTTGCGCAGTTCGCCAAGGCTTTCAATGCGAGAAATAAAAGATCTGTCAATTCCCATTTTTTTAGCTACTTCTGCTTGAGAAAGTCCCGATTGCCTTGCAAGAAGAATATCCTCAATAGCTTTTATAATTTTGTTTTTACTTATCAGCTTTTCCCCTATTCTGATCAGGTCCAAAGATTTCACCTCTTTGTGCACATTTTTGTGCTCAATTCTATTTTATATTATAAGCTTTATAAAATCAATAAAAAAACCGGCAAAAGCCGGTTAATCCCATGGAGTTATAGGAAATCTATTTAAAATCCTTTTTAATTTTTCCATCTCTTCATAGGTATCATCATGTTTCATGCCCTTTTTCAAACCCTGCAGTGCCCTATACTCTCTATTGGTAGAAATCTCCATGTCCTGAGCCAAACGGGATATGGTTTTTGTTCTTGCTCGTTCCAGTGAATCAAAAAAGTTCTCTCCTGCTTTTAAATTTTTTATTATCTCTTCATTAAGATAGGTTGAAGCAAGGTAGGTTAAAGGGTTGCCGCAAATTCCGCTGTCTGTTATTCCAAAAAATTCTGGGAGCCTGTGAGCCATACCTATTTCAATAGACCATTTCAGCTCCTGGGTTTCCCTCTGCATAGCATTTCTTAAGGTCTTTGCGGTACAAAGACCGTAATTTTTAAGCGATCTTATTATCCCATGCTCTATGGTGTGTGCTTTTTCAGCTTCCACAAGCCCTTTTAAGTCTGCAGTTATTGAAACCCTTTTTCCGCTTTCATAGTCAAATCCGTATATAGTAATATTGATAGATTTTCTATCACTTCCAAAAGTGGTGTATCCACCTTGCGGTTGCCACCCTGCTCCACAAATTACTGGGAAGCCTTCACTTCTCAATTTATAAAAATTCAGCCTTTCAACCCCTTTAGCAACTATGCCTTCACTGGTTAAATCAAAACCTTTTGCCCTGCCTCTTTCCTGCCCTATTATTTTTACTAATAAACCGTATTTTTTTTGCCCAGCTATCACTTCTTTTGCCCATATGTCTTCAATTACAGCAATTATACCGACAGGGTAAAAGGTATCATCATCCTTTGAAAAAGGAAATAAAAACACCTCCCCACCCTTGCCGGCTAAGGTAATCATTTTAGAAAAATAAGGATCTATGAAAAAACCTGTCAAAACTCCTCCTCTTGGTCTTGGCAGAACGCCATTTATGACAGGAAGAGCAAAAATATCCATTTTTTACCCCCTGAACCTTAGGTTTCTTCTTGTTCCCTTTCTCTTAAAAAGTCAAAGTAGTTGTTAAGTTCCTTTTCAATATCCTCTCTGTCTTTTAATTGCAATATTTTTGCTTTTACCTTTGCTGAATTGTATAAGCCCTTTAAATACCATGCAATATGTTTTTTCATTTCCATTATCCCTATTTTTTCTCCGTAAAACTCAACCGAGAGCCTCATATGCCAAAATATTACTTCCTTTTTTTCCAAAAGAGATGGAGGTAAAGGTTTTTCACCATTAGTAAGATAGTGCTTTATACTTTTGAAAATCCAGGGGGTGCCTAAAGCACCCCTCCCTATCATTATGCCATCACATTCAGTTTGTTCAATCATTTTTTTCGCATCTTCAGGTGAAAATATATCGCCATTTCCTATCACAGGTATTTTCACCGCTTCTTTTACCTTTTTTATAATATCCCAATCAGCTTTTCCACTGTAAAACTGTTCTCTTGTCCTTCCGTGTATAATAATTGCTGATGCCCCACTTTCCTCTGCCCTTTTAGAAAATTCTACAGCATTAACATTATTTTCATCCCAACCCTTTCTAATTTTTACTGTAATTGGCTTTTTTGTAGAGCTAACGCAAGATTTGATGATCGCAGAAGAAAGCTCTTCATTGAGCATTAGCGCACAACCATCGCCATTTTTAACTATTTTAGGCGTAGGGCATCCCATATTTATGTTAATAAAATCAAAAGGAAAACCTTCTAATTTTTCTATTGCTTCCTTAAAAACATAAGGGTCACTTCCAAAAAGCTGAACTCCTATGGGGTGTTCTTCTTCTGTAATCTTTAAAAGTCTATACGTTTTTTCATCCCCATAGTATAGCCCCTTTGAGCTAACCATTTCCGTAATAAGAATATCAGCTCCATAAAACTTGCATATTCTTCTAAAGGGTTGATCGGTAAAACCTGCCATAGGAGCCAAGTATAGCGGAACATTACTGCCTGTTCTTTTCATAAATTATCCTCAATCCTTCTAGAGTGAGCATGCTGTCTACCAAATCTATGGTTTTTGTCTCTGAAGCGATAAGTGGTGCAAGCCCACCCGTTGCAATAACTTTTACTCCTTCTGCCCCCATTTCCTCTTTCATCCGTTCTACAATATGATCTACAAGGCCTGCATATCCGTAAAATACACCTGCCTGTATGCTGGAAGTGGTATTCCTTCCTATTACCCTTTCGGGTTTTATAATCTCAATCCTGTGCAATTTTGCAGTTCGCTGAAAAAGGGCCTCAGCAGAAATACCTATGCCCGGAGCAATAGCACCACCCAAGTAATCAAAGTTTTCACTTATTGCATCAAAGGTGGTTGCAGTCCCGAAATCCACAACTATAACCGGGCCTTTGTATTTATGGTATGCTGCCACGGCATTAACTATTCTGTCAGCTCCGACTTCTCTCGGGTTTTCGTATTTTATGTTTATGCCTGTTTTTATTCCCGGCCCTACTATAAGGGGAACTACATTTAAATACTTTTCACACATCTTCTCAAAAATTGGCGTCAACGGCGGAACTACAGAAGAAATTACAGCACCATCGAATCCTCTTACGTTTATGTCAAATTCCCTCAATAAAGAAATTACCATTATACCGTATTCATCCTCGGTTTTTTCCCTGTCAGTAGATATTCGAAAATGTTCAATAAGTTTCTCTTTAATAAAAACCCCTAAAACAATATTTGTATTGCCTATATCCACCGTTAGAAGCACTATTTCACCTTCTTTTTCTGATTCCGCTGTATATCAGGGTGGTCACTACTACAGCTACTATTACTTCCGGCAATCCGTGGGTAAAGGCTATGCCTGCTGCTACCGGCAAAGTTAAATACCCTTTTGCTACTGCAAGTCCCAACACGCCAAAAGTATTTGTTAAGGTGCCAATGGCAGCAGATAAGGCCACACTTTTTGTAAGCCTGAAACTGTAATAAGCCAAAATGCCGATAAAAATCCTCGGCAATATAGCTATTACAGGATCTGCAAAAAGCGGTGACCCTGCCCTCAAAAAGCTGTGAAGGCCGAAAATAAAACCCACAAAAGCTCCTGCAATCGGTCCTTCCAGCAGCCCGCCCAGTATAGCCGGAACATGCATGATGGTTGCATGCCCTGCTGCTGTCGGTACGGGAATAAACCCTAAGGGTGTCATTCCAAGCACTATGGAAATTGCACCCAATATCCCCGACACAGCAAGAATACGGGCTTTGCTTTTCCCTGAATTATTCATTTTTCTCACCTCCGTTCAGGCTCCCGAAAAGGATGCCTGACAAATTTTCATTTCTATTTTATCATGTATAACAAAAAAAAATCAACCCGGTAAAAACCGGGCAGTTCATGCTCCTTCATAGGCTTCATTTCTTAATAAAATCATCATTTCTTCCAACTTTAACAAAAATTCCTTTATTGCTTCGCTTCTTAAACTGTAATAAACATATTTCCCTTCCTGACGGCTTTTAATAATCCCGCTGATTTTAAGCAATCTCAAATGGCCTGAAATATTCGATTGGGTTGCTCCCAATTCCTGAACAAGCTGGCTTACCGTTTTTTCTTTCTCTTTAAGGGCTTCAACTATCCTGAGCCTTGTTTTGTCGGATAGGCTTTCTAAAAACCTGAGTTTATATTCTGTAAGGCTTAGATTCAACTTTTAACCTCCCCTAATCCGATTTGTTTTTGGTCTCCATGGGTTTCATACCAAATTTTGTCTGCAAGCTCACCCCACTTTTGGGCATAGGGTTTTAGTTTCTCAGCAAACTCTGCAGCAGTCTCGTCAGCATGAAGTTGGGTGGAATAAGCTCCGCTTTCTTCTACAATTTCTTTCAGCATTTCGGGATTGTCAATCAACGGACACGGACGCCTCATGTTCATGTTAAAGGGCTGTCTCTTTTGATAAGCCTTCATAAGGGGAGAACCTAATGCCTCTTTAAGAGAAACGTTTTTAATATTGCATGTAGAGTAGTGGACAAAGGCACAGGGCTCAACTTCTCCTTGAGCGTTTATATGAAGGTATCTCCTACCGCCTGCAATGCATCCATTTGACGCCTCACCGTCATTCCAGAAATCCATGATAAATATGGGTTTTGTTTTTCTGTATTCCAATATCTTGTCGTACATATACGCCCTCTGCTCCGGGGTTGCCATCATTTCTAAATCTACATCTTTTCCAATAGGAATGTAAGTAAAGTACCACGCAAACGCTACACCTTTATCCACAAGCATGTCTACGAATTCTTCGCTTGCCAGTTCTTCTGTATTGTAGCGCGTATAGGTAACGGATACTCCGTATAAAAGCCCTGCTTTTCTCATCTTGTCCATTGCTTCCATCACCTTTTTGAATACACCTTTACCGCGTCTTCTATCCGTGGTCTCTTCAAATCCTTCAATACTGAAAGCTACGGTAATATTCCCTACCCTCTTCATCTCCTTTATTAAGTCGTCATCAATTAAAGTGCCGTTGGTGAAAAGGTGAAAGCCCATGGAGTTATGCTTTTCTGCCAATTTAATTATATCATCTTTTCTTAATAATGGCTCTCCTCCTGACATTATTATAAAATAAATTCCTAAATCCTCTGCTTCGGTTAAAATCCTGTCTAAAAGTTCAAAACTTAATTCTTCTTTTCTCTGATAATCTCCTGCCCAGCAGCCAATGCAGTTTAAATTGCATCTTTCGGTAGGGTCTATTAAAATTGCCCAGGGTACAGAATAACCAAGTTTTTTCGCATTCTCCATCTGTTTTTGAACCCCAAAGAAGTTGGCATTTAAAAAGAAATTTACTGCAAACTTTTCCTTCACATGAGGATCTATTTCAGTTAATAATCTTTCTGCTAATTTGTACCAGTTAGTGTCTTTATTCTGCAAGAATTTCTTTACATTGCATACATTTTTTTTGTGGTGTTCGGGCATTGGAAGTTTTTCTACCCATTCAATCATCTTCTCTATGTTGTTGACGGGCTCCTTTACTATAAATTTCAGGCCCTGTTCTAAGACCTTCTCCCCAATATAGGTTCTCGCTAAATCCATTTTAAACAACCCTCCTTGAAAATTCATTCCTTTACAATAATATTCTTCATATCTTCATATAATGATATGTTTGTTTATATTATATGCCTATAACCATAAATTGTCAATATTGTAACCATTTTATTCAAAAATAAAAAAACCGCGAAAAACCAGTTTTCGCGGTTATTTGTTCGTATTGCGGTTATTTTTTCATATTCTCCTTTAAAGCCGCCTGTGCAGCAGCGAGTCGCGCTACAGGCACTCTAAAGGGTGAACAGCTCACATAATCAAGCCCGATTTCATGACAAAACTCTATGGAATTGGGTTCTCCCCCATGTTCACCACAGATTCCGATTACAATATTTTTGTTTACTCTTCTTCCCAAATCCACAGCAGTCCTCATCAAACCTCCAACTCCTACCCTATCCAGCACAATAAACGGGTCTTCGCTCAAAATCTTTTGATTTATATAATGAGGCAAAAATTTGGCTTCAGCATCATCACGGCTTAATCCATAAGTTGTCTGAGTCAGATCATTTGTACCAAAGGAGAAAAACTCGGCATATTCGGCTAATTTGTCCGCTATAAGGCATGCCCTGGGAAGTTCAAGCATTGTCCCTATCTTGTAATCCACTTTTATTCCTTCCTCATCCATCACTTCCTTTGCAGTCTTTTGAATCATCTCTCCTAATACTTTAAGTTCATTTACATTGCTGACTAAAGGAATTTCCACTTCAGGATATACACTGATACCCTTTTTTGCTAATCTGCATGCTGCTTTAAATATTGCTTTTACCTGCATTTCGTATATTTCGGGATAAATAATTCCTAAACGGCATCCCCTTAGTCCAAGCATTGGGTTGAATTCCTTCAAAGCCTTTACCCTTTTTAAAATCTCTTGTTTCTTTTTTAGTAGTTCTTTTTCACCTTTTTGTTTTAATTCATTAATCTCTACTATCAACTCTTCTTCTTTTGGCAAAAATTCATGAAGGGGAGGGTCTAAAAGCCTGATCGTAACGGGAAGACCTTCCATTTCTTTGAAAATACCTTCAAAGTCTTCTTCCTGAAAACTTTGTATCTTAGATAATGCCTTTTCCCTCTCTTCACCAGTTTCAGCCATAATCATCTCCTGAACATAGGGGAGTCTTTCCTGAGCCATAAACATATGCTCTGTCCTGCAAAGGCCAATCCCTTCTGCACCAAAGCTTCTTGCAATTTCGGCATCCTTAGGTGTATCCGCATTAGCCCTAACCGATAATCTTCTTTTTTCATCAGCCCATTTTAGCAGTTCTTTAAACTCCTCTGAAAGAACAGGATCTATCATTTTAACCTTACCCAATATTACGTTTCCCGTAGAACCATCTATAGATATGATATCTCCTTTTTTTACAATAATGCTTCCTGCTTTAAATTCTTCATTAGAATAATCTACACTTATAGAGTCACAACCGCATACGCAGGGTTTTCCCATTCCTCTTGCAACAACTGCAGCATGACTTGTCATCCCACCGCGGCTCGTTAAAACTCCTTGAGCTGCTACTATTCCGTGAATGTCATCGGGGGTTGTTTCTACCCTAACAAGAATTACTTTTAATCCCTGCTGCCCCATTCTTTCTGCCTCATCGGGGTGGAATACAACTTGCCCCCATGCTGCACCAGGAGAAGCTGGCAACCCTTTTGCTATTATTTCTGCTTTTGCTTCAGGGTCAATTCTCCTATGCAGTAAAGAAGCTACTTGCTCCGGCGACACCCTCATAATTGCTTCCTCTTTTGTTATTAGCCCTTCCTTAACCATATCAACAGCTATTTTTACTGCAGCCTGTGCGGTCCTTTTTCCGCTTCTTGTCTGCAGCAAATAAAGCCTTCCTTTTTCTACTGTAAACTCTATATCCTGCATGTCTTTGTAATGTTTTTCCAGTAAATTACATACATCAACTAATTGTTTAAAAACATCGGGCATTAAATCCTTCAATTCTTCAATATTTTTCGGTGTCCTAATGCCTGCCACCACATCCTCGCCTTGAGCATTAAGCAGGAATTCTCCGTAAAGCTGCTTTTCGCCCGTGGATGGATTCCGCGTAAACGCAACACCCGTTCCTGAGTCGTTGCCCATATTTCCAAAAACCATAGACTGGATGTTTACAGCAGTACCCAAGTCATCGGGAATTTTATTAATTTTCCTATAAATAATTGCCCTTTGGTTGTTCCAAGAGCGAAATACGGCTTCAACTGCCATAATAAGCTGTTTTTTAGGATCCTGAGGAAATTGCTCCTTTGTTTCCTTTAAAATTAACTCTTTATAAAGCTTGACAACCTCTTCCCAGTCTTTATCATCCAATTCGGTATCAAATTCCACATCTTTTTTCTTTTTTATACTTTCAATTATGCCTTCAAATTTAGCGTGTTCTATGCCAAGCACCACTTCTGAAAACATTTGAATAAACCTTCTATAACAGTCAAAAGCAAATCTTCTATCCCCCGTTGCCTCGTAAAGCCCTTCGACGGATTCATCATTTAACCCTAAATTAAGGATTGTATCCATCATTCCGGGCATAGAGACGGGTGCTCCTGACCTTACGGAAACGAGTAAGGGGTTTTTCTTAGCCCCCAGTTTTTTCCCTGTGGCATTCTCAAGCTCATTTAAATGCTCAAAAATTTCGTCAAGCAAATCTTGGGATATCTTTTCTCCCTCTTTGAAATACCTGCTACAAGCTTCTGTAGTAACAGTAAATCCCGGGGGTACTGGAAGCCCAATGCGCATCATTTCTGCTAAATTTGCGCCCTTGCCTCCGAGCAGGTTTCTCATTTCGGCGCTTCCTTCTTTAAAATTATAAACAAACTTTTTCACACCATTATCCCCCTTTAAGATAAATTATTTAAGATTGTAATATTTTTTTTAGCATTAATTTGTCATTTATTATATCATATTTTTTATTTGTTGTATATTATTCCTTTATTTTGTTATAATGTGATATATTATTTATTCAACAAAAGCTTGGCTCCAATTGCCAAAAAGATCAGGCCTATAAATTTAATCCATGTAAAGGGAGTTTTTTCAAGGCTGAAAAGTCCTAAGTGGTCGATGAGGCACGCTGTTAAAACCTGCCCTACAATTATGGATGTAGTTGCTATACCTGCCCCCAATTTTTGAATACTTATAATAACTAAATAAGTAATTAATACACCTAATAGTCCACCTAAAAAGTAGTGCCATGGAATACCTCCAATATTTTTAAAATTTGCTTTATCTATCCCAAATAGGAGGACAAGTAGCATTATAATGACTGCACTCAAATGTACAAAAAAAGTAGAGCCGGCCGTCCCAATAAATTTCCCTAAGCCTGTGTTCATTCCACCCTGAACAGCCATTAAAGCTCCGGAAATCATGGCAAAAATTATAAAAAAATATACTGGCAGATTAAAGTTTAGCAAATCGCCACTCCCCTTTATTAACTAATTTTCTATGCTTTAGTGCTTTCACTTTTTTTAATATCTTAATTAAAGATGGATTTTATTCATTAATAAAATTAATAAAACTTAAAAAAACGTAAAAAAAAAACTGCCTTTTCGGCAGTTTTTCTATGCACTTGCAAAAAGCTCTAAAAACTCCTCTTCCGTAAGTTTTTCCCTTTCAAGAAGGGCTTCCGCAACCTTATGAAGTTTATTGATGTTTTCAGCAAGGAGGGACTTTGCTTTATCGTAACAGCGTTCTATAATGTTCCTAACTTCTCTATCGATTTCTGCCGCCACTTCTTCGCTGTAATTTCGGCCCCTGGCTAAGTCCCTGCCTAAAAACACTTCTTCGTGCTTATTTCCAAGAGTCATTGGCCCTAAGTTTTCGCTCATTCCGTATTCCATAACCATTCTTCTTGCAATTTCTGTTGCTCTTTCTATATCGTTCTGTGCACCAGTGCTTACTTCATTGAGCACCAATTCTTCAGACGCTCTCCCCCCTAAGAGGTGGGTCACCTGTTCCAAAAGCTCTGTCTTACCCATAAAAAACCTATCTTCTCTTGGCAGAATAAGGGTATATCCCCCTGCTCTCCCGCGGGGAATAATAGATACTTCATGAACTGGATCCACTGTTGGTAAAAGGTGAGCTACAACTGCATGACCCGCTTCATGGTATGCCACAAGTCTTCTTTCTTTTTCTGTCATAATCCTTGCTTTTTTTTCAGGCCCTGCAATAACTTTGGTTATTGCTTCTTCTAACTCTTCCATTCCTATTTTCTTTTTGTTTCTCCTAACTGCAAGTAGTGCAGCTTCATTTAATAGATTTTCCAAATCCGCCCCAGTAAACCCAGGCGTCCTTCTTGCTAAAATGCTCAAGTCCACATTGTCTTCAAGAGGCTTATTCCTGGCATGAACCTTCAATATTTCTTCTCTTCCTTTAATATCAGGTATATCAACAACTATCTGTCTGTCAAACCTACCTGGCCTTAAAAGGGCAGGGTCTAAAATATCTGGCCTGTTAGTCGCAGCTATAATTATAATACCCTCGTTTATTGTAAAACCATCCATTTCTACCAGCAATTGGTTTAAAGTCTGCTCCCTTTCATCATGTCCTCCGCCAAGCCCTGCACCCCTTTGTCTACCTACAGCATCTATTTCGTCAATAAAAACAATACAAGGCGCATTTTTTTTGGCCTGTTCGAAAAGATCCCTAACCCTTGCAGCACCAACTCCTACAAACATCTCTACAAAGTCTGAACCGCTTATGCTGAAAAAGGGCACTCCCGCCTCTCCAGCAACCGCACGGGCAAGTAAAGTCTTACCGGTACCGGGTGGGCCTACAAGCAAAACCCCTTTTGGTATTCTTGCCCCCATTTCAATAAATTTTTTAGGGTGCTTTAAAAATTCTACTACTTCCTGCAGTTCTTCCTTTACCTCATCTACTCCTGCCACATCCTTAAAGGTTACCCTTTTTTTGTCGTCATTGACAAGTCGAGCTCGGCTTTTTCCAAAAGTCATTACCCGGCTTCCTCCACCCTGCCCCTGCTGCATAATAAAAAACCAAGCTCCGATAAATAAAAGCGCCATTAAAATTGAAGGCAGGATTTGAGACCACCAGGGCGTCGTAGGAATCGGCTGAGCGTTTAATATAAGTTCTCCTTTATCTACTTTAGGCTGCACCCGAGAAAGGAATATGGTTTTATCGGGTACATAGCTGGTAAATTTTCTGCCGTCTTTTAATACCCCTTCAATACTGCTGTCCGTCATTTTTATCTCTTGGACCTGGTTCTTATCTATAAGGCGGATGAGGTCGGTATAGCCTATACGGACCTCACTTAAATCTTTGCTGGAATACCATTGCACCAGCGATAATATCAAAATAAATATCAGCAAATAGAAGCTGATATTCCTAAAGAAGTTGTTCAAAAAAGTTCCTCCCTTCTTGGGCAATCCAATTGTTATTTTACCATAAATTAAAATAATCTACAATTGTGTTTTCATTTAGCGTTTATCGCTTCGGGCTTTAAAACCCCAATGAAAGGAAGATTCCTATACTTTTCATTATAATCAAGGCCATATCCTACAACAAAATAATCGGGTATTTCAAAACCAACATAGTCAACCTTTATGTCAATTTTGCGCCTTGAAGGCTTGTCAAGCAGTGTACATATTTTTATATCTGCAGGTTTTCGTGATTTCAATAGGTTATAAAGGTAACTTAAAGTAAGACCTGAATCGATAATGTCTTCAACTATTAAAATATTTTTTCCTTGGATATTTTGCTCTAAATCCTTTAAAATCCTTACTACACCCGATGATTCTGTAGACGCTCCATAGCTTGAAACCGCCATAAAGTCAATTTCTAATGGCAAATCTATGTGCCTTACCAGGTCAGCGATAAATAGAACAGCTCCTTTTAGAACACCTACAAGTAAAATGTTATCTACACCTTTGTAATCTTCCGTTATCCTTTTACCCAATTCCTTTAATTTTGCTTTTATCTCTTCCTCCGATATTAATATTTCTTTGATGTCTTCTATCACATCTACTCCCCCTGAAATTAATGTTGATGTATCTTTAATATTAAAATTTTTTTCGTGTATTCATCAACTTTAAATCTATCATCTAATCTCAGCCCTCCAACCCATACTATCCTGCCCTCATTCTCGAAAATTGGTATTAAATTCCTTTCAAAGGAGGGTATTTTTTCATCAACAAAAAAATCTTGGAGTTTTTTGGAAAATTTTAAACCGAAGGGATAAAATCTATCTCCAGGCTTACGATTTCTGACAATCAAATTTCCTTTTATTTTACCATAATCGACATATACCTTCAAGGGTGTTGTTTCGGGTTTGAATTCTAATGTTTTATCAACAACTTCTGCGGTAATATTCATGCCTAACTCTTCAATAAAAAGGGTACCGGGTATATTTAACACATAGTAAAAATCTTTTATTTGATCTTCAAAATACAAATAAAAATATTTGTAGCCCTTTTCTCCTCGAATCCCTTTAGGAAGTTCTATTACCTTGCCGGGGGCTTTTTGTTGAATAAATTCATCTAAGGCCTGTATATGCTTTAATTCGATATCCTTTATATCTCCTGAAAGCTCTTCTAATGCTTTCCTTAATATCCGGTATTTTGCCCCTAAAGGCTGTTCGCTGTAATTATTCATATCTAATTTAATATATTTTTTTTCCTTAGTAACAACAGAAGGGTATATTCTTTCAATAAACCCTTCGATTAGTGAAACATCCAAAGCAACAATCTCCGAAAGCCTTTTTATTGAGTCACTGAAGTGAGGGCAAAAATTTTGTTTAATATAAGGGATTAAATCAAGCCTAATCTTGTTTCTGTAATATTCTGTTTTAAGATTTGTGCTGTCTATTCTATAAGGAATTTTATTTTCCTTTAAATAATTTTCGATCTCTCTCCTTTCTAATTCTATCAAAGGCCTTATTATACATCCTCTTTTAGGTTCAATCCCTATTAGTCCCTCAGTCCCCGTGCCTCTAAAAATATTCATTAAAACAGTTTCTTCATGATCATTCTTGTTATGCCCTACCGCTATTTTATCTGCATTCAATTCTTTTTTTAGCTCAAAGAAAAAATCATACCTTACCCGCCTTGCGGCATCTTCAGGTGACAGACCAGTTTTCTCTATAAATTCCGGTACATTTACTTTTTTTGAAAAAAATCTTATTCCCAATTTTTCTGAGAAGGCTTTTGCAAATTCTTCATCCTCATCCGATTCTTTTCCCCTAAAAGAATGGTTTAAATGTGCAGCAATTATTTCAATATCATATATTTCTCTAATAGAATACAGCAAGTTCAAAAGGCAAACAGAATCAGGGCCTCCTGAAAGGCCCACGATTATTCTATCTTTTAATTTTATCATGTCATACTTTTTTATTGTCTCTAAAAATTTTTGTTTAATGTCCATGATATTAATTCCCTCTAAAATCAAAATTCTTTACAAATAAAAATATTATCAATTTTTCCTTTCCCATACAAGCCCTACTAATACTGCCATATCATCTCTTTTTTCCTCACAACCTTCTAAAACCTTTTTCAAAATTTTCTCTGCAAATTCCTGTGGGTTATTGGTTTTAATGTTTTCTATTATTTTGATAAATTTTTCTTCTTTATCACCGTTGCCCTTTATTGAATCAATAACCCCATCGGTCACCAAAATAACCATATCCTGTGGCATCAATTTTTTCTTAATCCTAAAAGGGCTTATACCGTCAACAACACCAATGGGAAGGGCACTGCCTTTTATCACCTCTACTTTATCCTTTCTTTTTATAAAACTTGCCACAGCTCCTGCTTTAATAAACTCTGTTATTCCTGTAAACAAATCAATAAAAGCAAGATCCAATGTGCTGAAGCTTTCTGTACCAGCACCATACACCTGCATAGCTCTATTTAATATCGGCAGGGCCTGTTCTATACTGTAACCCGCTTCCAAAATGTTTTCTAATACAATAAGGGTTTTTTCGCTGTGGTTTTTGGCTTTTTCCCCAACTCCCATACCATCACTTAATGCAAGATAGTACTTCCCACTTTTTGATTCAAAAAAAGAAGAACTATCTCCAGAAAAAGAAGCTCCTTCTTTGGGTAAATTAACATAACCTACAGCTACTGAAAGGATGCTTTGAGGAACAACTTTAATCCTGCATTTTTCTCCTCCGCTATTTAAAGGGCAATCAACCTTTAAAACCTTTGCACCTTTGATGAAATTTCTTTCGAAAAATGGTCGTATGCTAACTTCACAAGGCCTCTCACCCACACACGGCCTTTTAATAATGAAACAATCGTGTCCTTCATTAGTATCCGTTATAAAAATATTCTCTACTTTTACCCCTTGTTCCAGTAAACCTTTTTTCAATTCCTCTGCATATATATTTTCATCCAAAGCGTTTTCGGATAGCATCCTGATAGCATCAGAAAAATATTTTACCTTTTCAAAGGCAGTATTTAAAGTATCATTTACCATCAAATCGAGGATATTTTTTAATTCACTTTTTTCCTTTTCCGTTTTTACGATTTTATATATATCTTCAAATTTCCCGCAGCGAGCTTTAAAAAGTCTTGGCAGTTCATTATACATAGAGTTTTCCTTCAATGTATAAAGCTTATATATATCGCTTATAGTGTATTTATAATCCCTCTCCCAGCAAGCTTTAGACAAAGCACAGCCGTTGCACACCCTGTTTTTAATTTTCATTAGGGATTCTTCTAAAGGGTTTAATTTACAGTCCATCATAGGAATTTTATAAATTTTGCCCATTTCTTCTACTGTGTTAGCAAGTTCAATCAATTGGTTTTTTACATTTTCTTTTAACAAAGAATAATCCATATCATCCTTTTCCTCTATAGAAATGACCCTTTCAATCCTTTTTATAAAAGAATCGGGAGTTAAAACTGTGATTATAAAAATCAAAATAATAGAAGGATAATTTAATAAATTCATGCTTTTGGGGCTGATATAATAATAGTATATAATATATCCGATCAAAAATCCTATAAAAACAGCTATTTTACCAAATTTTTTAAAGCTGCTCGCTAAACTCCCCGATATGCTGTAAAAAGAAATCGCCCAAGGTAGTACAGACGACGGATACGCAAGCAAACTTAAAAATACCCCGTAACTTAAAGCACCAGTACTACCTTGCATTAACGCAGAGAATATAATTATAATAGATATCACAAATGTTTTCGCTAAAATTCCAAAAAAGCTAATCTCTCCAAGAAGATCTAAAAGGGAACCAAAAATTATTGCTACGGTTATTATCTTCTCTACATTTTCACTACAGCCGTAGAAAAAAGACTTAAGGCCTTCGCTTAAAATTAGTGCAGTAATATATGACAACAGACTCTCTAATAATAGCATTATAAAGTCATAATAAGATGGGGGCATGTATATGAATGAAAATATCCCCCCAAAGATTATTGATATAAAACAAATTAAAGGCAATAGCCACTTTTTATTATATACCTCTTTTTGTAAAACTAAATAAAGTGCTGTAAAAATTATATAAGCGAAAAAGTACTTCAGTAATAAATTAAAATTTTTTACCCCTATTAAAGTCCCGATAAAAGCGGGAAATACAAGGAATATTTTATTCTTCTCCTTTGATACCATCGATGCCACAAAAGATATACCAAAAGGATAAATATTAAAAAAGGATGCATGTCCTATAAAAAAGCTTATAAAAAAAATCATTACTTCTTTTAGAGATATGCTATTTTTTCTGACTTCAGCTCTTTTTATCTGTAAGGCTTTTTTATTTATCATTTTCTCACCTACCCCTTTACACTTTGGTAGGTATAATTATAAATTTGTTCTGATATAAAAATTGTCGTATTACATTGTTTAATTTTTAAAATTTATTGACATTTTGTGTTATAAAAAAAAATAAAAGTCGCGTAAAACGACTTTTTTGCAAGGCTTTTTGTCAAAAATTTACTATACAATAAAAAATGGTGACCCTGAGGGGAGTCGAACCCCTGTTACCGCCTTGAAAGAGCGGTGTCTTAACCACTTGACCAC
>NZ_JBNATW010000030.1:0-28602 GCF_049701175.1 Thermovenabulum sp. | reverse complement strand
CAATGTTTTATAGGTTATTGGTATGTAATTTTGATACCTTAATTTGACATAACAGTAAATCCTTTCGGGGGGTTGAAAATGAAAAAATTTAGATACCGAATAAGGTTCAAGGACAGAGTTGGAATGGTTAGAGATGTTTCCGAAGCTGTCGCAAGTTGCGGGGCCAATATTCTTTCCTTATCCGTTAAGCAGGGAGAAATATATATATACCTCGAACCCATACCGGACTTAAAATTAAAGGATATTTTAGAAAAAATAAGGAATATTAAAGATGTTTACGAACTTACCCCTGTAGAATGGCTTCCCCATGAACTTGCCCAGCAACATTTACTTACAGTAATAAATTCAGTAGAAGAAGGCATAATATCAGTAAATAAAAATTTAATAATTACAACCTGTAATAACAAAGCTTCAATTTTTCTCGGATATGATTACCCTCCAATGGGACAATCCATAAAAGCAATATCGGATTTCCCTGATGAAATCATAAAAAATATAGAAAAAGGTAAAAGTATTGAACAAAAGGAAATAGTTTTAACCACTCCAAAGGGGCCCCTGAGGGTAATGCTAAATGTTAAACCCATTTTTGATGACAAAGGTTTAGCTGACGGCGCCGTCATAACCTTGCGAAAAATGTCAGATGTTAGGCGTCTTGCTCACTCACTCACAAGGCCGGTCATGATCACTTTTGAAGACATAATTTATAAAAGCAAAAAAATGAAAGAAATTGTAGAACTGGCAAAAACCGTTTCTAAAGGGGATTCAACCATTTTACTGCGTGGAGAAAGCGGCACTGGAAAAGAGCTTTTTGCAAGGGCCATTCATATGGAAAGTGAAAGGAGGGATTACCCCTTTGTAGCCGTCAATTGTGCTGCTATCCCGGATACTTTATTGGAAAGCGAGCTTTTCGGCTATGCTGACGGCACATTCACAGGCGCTCGGCGTGGAGGTAGACCAGGGCTTTTTGAATTTGCTCACCACGGAACCATTTTTTTAGATGAAATTGCTGAAATTCCACCTCATATACAGGTAAAGCTTTTGAGGGTTTTGCAGGAAAACAGCGTAAGGCGTCTGGGAGAAATGGAAGAAATTAGAATAGATGTTAGAGTAATAGCTGCAACCAACAGGCCCTTAGAAGAAATGATAGTTAGGGGAGACTTCAGGCAGGACTTATTTTACAGGTTAAATGTCATACCCATCTTTATTCCGCCTTTGAGGGAGCACAAAGAAGACATACCTGTCCTGGTAGATTATTTTATAAAAAAATTTAATATTAAATTCAATAAATCCATTCAGGGCATAGCACCAAACGCTTTAGAATACTTATTACACTATGACTGGCCCGGAAATATTAGGGAGTTGGAAAATGTTATGGAAAGGGCAATGAACCTTTGTAAAAAAGATATTATAACTGAAAAAGAAATAATTATAAATTCTCCTACCTTTTTTAATCCTACTTCAGGCAAATATTTTCAATTAAAAGATATTGTAAATGAAACGGAAAAAGAGGCTTTAATACGAGCCCTTTCCCAAGGGAAAAGTGCAAGAAAAGCTGCAAAAATTTTGGGTGTCTCCCATACAACGGTTATCAAAAAAATGAAAAAATACGGTATAAGCCTTAACGATTAAATAACAAATTATATTTCCAAAGTGGAAACTTTTATTTCCAATTTCCCTTTTTAACAGATTTCCTGTATAATATTTCTCTTGTTTTGATAGTTGGCTTGATTCTTGCATTATATAATTTTTACACCAGGATGAAGAATTAAAAATATAAAATATAGGGGGATTAATAATATGATTGTAGGTGTTCCAAAGGAAATTAAAGCCCAAGAAAACCGTGTTGCAATAACTCCCGCTGGTGTAGACGCCCTTGTCAGAGCGGGACATAAAGTATTAATCGAAAAAGGTGCGGGAGAAGGAAGCGGTATATCTGATGAAAGCTACAAATCAGCAGGAGCAGAAATATTATCCGATGCAGCTTCGGTTTGGGAAAACAGTGAGATGATTGTAAAAGTAAAAGAACCTCTACCTTCAGAATACAAATATTTCAGAGAAGGTCTTATTCTATTCACCTATTTACACCTTGCACCCGAACCCGAACTTACAAAAGCTTTAATGGAAAAAAAGGTTGTGGCAATTGCATATGAAACTGTACAAAAAGAAGACGGCAGCTTGCCTTTACTTACCCCTATGAGCGAAGTAGCTGGCAGGTTAGCTATTCAAGAAGGGGCCATTTACCTTGAAAAATTTAGAGGAGGAAAAGGTGTTTTACTATCAGGGGTTCCCGGCGTGCCTCCTGCTTCAATAGTTATTGTAGGTGCAGGAACGGTAGGAATGAATGCATTAAAGAGAGCAGTAGGCATGGGGGCAAAAGTTACGATTCTCGATGTTAATACAAATAGGCTCCGCTACTTAGATGACATCTATCAAGGCAGGGTTGAAACTTTGTATTCAAACCGTTTCAACCTTATGAAAGCAGTTAGCGAAGCTGATCTTGTTATAGGAGCAGTTTTAATACCCGGCGCAAAGGCGCCAAAACTTATTACAGAAGAAATGGTACAAGCAATGGAACCCGGAAGTGTAATAGTAGATGTAGCTATTGATCAGGGTGGATGTGTAGAGACCATAGATCATCCCACAACTCATGCAGACCCTGTTTTTGTAAAGCACGGAGTAATACACTACGCTGTTGCAAATATGCCCGGCGCCGTACCGAGAACTTCTACATTTGCATTAACAAATGCTACATTACCCTATGCAGTTGAAATTGCAAACAAAGGATGGAAGAAAGCTGTGGTTGAAAATAAGGCATTAGCAAAAGGTGTCAATGTATTAAATGGTAAAATAACATTCAAAGCAGTTGCTGAAGCCCACAATTTGCCTTACACTCCATTAGATGAAGTATTGGCAGAAATGTAATAAAAAGCCCCTAAAAGGGGCTTTTACTTTTTTATTTATTCCTGACAAGGCAATGAAAAATAAAAAATACTGCCTCCCTTTTCATCGTTTTTTGCCCATACCTTGCCTTTATGATTTTCAATAATGCTTTTCACTATAGCAAGCCCAAGGCCTGTCCCTCCCTTTTGCCTTGCCCTTGATTTGTCTACTTTGTAAAATCTTTCCCATATATAGGGTAATTCGTCTTCTGGAATACCCGGCCCTTCATCTTTTACAGAAACAACTATATTTTTCTCGTGATCAAGCTCGGTGCTTATTGTTATATTTCCACCCTCAGGTGAATACCTTAATGCATTGTCGATAAGATTTATTAAAACCTGTTCTATCCTATCTTCATCTGCATACAGAAGAGGTGTTTCTTTTAAATTTAATATGAATTTTACATCCTTTTGAACCGCAAGATTGTGCATTTTTTGGACAACTCTTTCAATAAGCCTTTGAATAGAAAACTTATCTTTTTTTAGGGTTGTTTGACCGTACTCCATTTGTGAAAGATCCAGAAGGTCATTTACAAGACGCTTTAGCCTTAAAGTTTCCTCCAAAATGATATTTATATAATTTAAAAGTGCCTCCTTGTCTTCCACCATGCCGTCTAATATGGCTTCAGAATAACCCTGAATATAGGTTAACGGTGTCCGTAATTCATGCGATACATTGGCCACAAATTCTCTCCGCAAGTTTTCTAATTTCTTTTCTTTAGTAATATCCTGAATTACTACAACAGCACCCCTCACACCATCACTAAGCAATGGCGAGACTTTTGCTAAAATTATTTTACCGTTTAAATTTAATTCCTCTACAATAATATTATCTTTTGCGTTATTCAATTTCAAAAGAACACCCTTTAAAATGTCATAGGCCTTTTCATTAAAATTATCAGTATCTTTTATTCCTAATAACTCGAAAGCCTGAGAGTTTGCCATAACCACATTGTTGTTTTCATCAAAAGTAACAACCCCATCCGTCATTCCAAGTAAAATACTTTTTAGCTGATCCTTTTCTTTTGATAACGCATTCAAATTTTTCTTTAAAGCATCAGAAAGGAAATTCATGGTCTTTGCAAGGGTGCCAATTTCATCATCTTCAACTATTTCGACTTTCTTATCAAAATTGCCCTTTGCCATCTCTTCAGCAGCTTCTTTCATAGAAAGCAGTGGCTTTGTTATGCTTTTAGAAAAAACAAGGCTTGTCCCTGATGAAAGAAGTATTGCAAAAAATGCAGAAAGAAGAATTAACCTTCTTATTTCCCATACGGAGGACTTCAAGGCAGCCATTGGAGAGAAAAGCAAAAGTCCACCTATAATATTTCCGTCACTTGTTACAGGCATAGCTACCATAAGCATGGGGTTTTCCACACCCCGCAAGAAGCCCCTTTTTATCAATATTTTTCCGTTAAGAATATTATTTAGTTCATTTTTATCAAGGAGCATTCCCAGTTTAGGGTGAAAATATTTAGAGCAGACGATTATGGTTCCCCTTCTATCTATTAAAACCGCATGGGCATTTATAAACTTTGTTATATCGATAAATTCTTCAACGTTTGAACCGCGCATAATTAAAGAAATTAACTGCTGTCCTTCATTGATAAGCTCATTTTCCTTTAACCTAAAATAAAATTCTTCAAAGAATTTTGACAAAATTAAACCAGAAAAAATAATAGCAATTATAGAAATAAGGCTGATAAAAACCCATAATTTCCAGAGTATGCTGTTTTTTATCTTTATTTTCACCTTACCACCTCAAATTTGTAACCTACACCCCAAACAGTAACAATATAAGAAGCGGCTTTGCTCCTTCCTAATTTTTCTCTCAACTGCTTTATATGAGTGTCTACTGTCCGCAAACTTCCGTAAAAATCATATCCCCAAACTTCTTCCAGGAGCTTTTCCCGGGTAAACACCTTTTCTTTATTTTTAGCAAGAAAATAAAGAAGGTCAAATTCCTTTGGCGTTAAATTTACCTCTTTACCGTCTACCTTTACAGTTCTTGAGGAAGGCTCGATATAAAGTCCAGGGAAATCCAAGACTTCCTTTTCTTCTTTGGGCCCAAGTCTTCTGAGCAAGGCTTTGACCCTTGCTACTAATTCTCTTGGACTAAAAGGCTTTACTATATAATCATCCGCTCCCAATTCAAAACCTAAAATTTTGTCAAATTCTTCTCCTCTTGCAGTAAGCATAATTATCGGGACATCAGAATTTTTCCTAACACTTCTGCAAATAGTCCAACCGTCTACCTCCGGGAGCATTAAATCCAAAATTAAAAGATTATAATCATTTTCTTCTATCTTTTTTAAAGCAGTTTGCCCATCATAAGCCTCATCTACCCTGTATCCCTCTTTTTCTAAATAAAGCCTCACTAATTCTACTATTTTCTTTTCATCATCAACAACAAGAATTTTGGGCTCCATCATACAACCAACCCCTTATAAAAAAAAAGAACTTAACTCCTACAACCATTATAATTTTACAAAATACAAAACGTCAACAATTTTATTTCAAAGCCTTTTTCTCATTTCCCCATTAGATTTTTCTATGTAATAATCCCCTTTAATAAGGAGAGCTGAAACGGGTATTATTTCATACCCTTGTTTTTTTAATTCAGGAAGAATCATTTTTAGAGCTTGAGGAGTGTTTTTGCCGTTATTGTGGAAAAGTACTATCGAACCGGGCTTTACTCTCTTTATGACCCTATCGTATATCGCAGAGGCACTTAAGTTCTTCCAGTCTAAGGAATCCACATCCCATTGTATTACATAATAACCGAGTTCTTGTGCTGTTTTTATTAATGTGTCGCTGTAATCTCCAAAAGGCGGCCTAAATACTTTGCAGTCCTGGCCTGTTAGCTCTTTTATCCTATTATGAGTTGTTTGAATTTCTTTTATAATTTCTTCCTTTGAAAGCTTTCCCATATGAGGATGTGTTGCCGAATGATTCCCTACTTCATGGCCTTCCGATGCAATGAGCCTTGTCATCTCGGGATATTTATCCATCCATATTTTAACCAAAAAGAAGGTTGTTTTTACATTATATTTTTTTAATATCTCTAATATTTCTGGTGTTTGGTCTGCACCCCAAGCAGCATCAAAAGATATTGCAATCCTTTTTTCCTGAGCCTCAACCCTGTATATAGGAATTAATCTGTCGAAAAAAGAAAAAACCTTTATTGCGTTTTCGTAATTGGAAATATAAAAGCAATAAAATAAAAAAATAATTATTATCAAATTAATAATTACCATAAATCTTTTTCTATGATCTTTCTTCACATTTCCACCTCCAATACTAATAAATCATTATTCAATGGATTTTAAAATTATGATTTTTTGTCGAATACGATATAAAATTTTTGAATATTTATTTAATAAGCCTATTACCTTTTGGAGGTGGAAACATGATTTCTGGAATTCAAAAAAAAGGATTGTTGCTTGGAATTTTATGGGGATTTATTTCGTGGATTCCATACTTTACAGATATTTTAGGAAATTATAGAAACATCGTTGGCTTACCGGCAACCTTGGGCTTAAATTTGGAATTGGCTTTAAATCACGGCAATTCGGTTATATTCAGCGTAATTATAGGTGCTCTTATTTGTTTTTTAACTGCATCCTTATTTGAATATTTAAAGGAAAACATTAAAATTGTCGGTCTTCCAAAACTTAATTTTCAAAGAAAAGTAAAAATCTTTAAATTTAGAAGGGGTTATTAATAATCCCTTTTTTATTTTATAGTTTTTGATTAATGCCTTTATTTAATTTTTCTGTTATAATATTTTTGTAAACTTACAAAATATGTTTTTGAGATAGGAGTGGATGCTTTTTGAGTCTCGAACAGTTGCTTACCTTGCTTGGAGGGTTAGGCCTCTTTATTTACGGAATGAAGCTAATGGGGGAAGGGCTCGAAAAAGCAGCTGGAAACAGATTAAAAAACATTTTAGAACTTTTGACAAGAAATAGAGTTTTAGGAGTTATTGTAGGTGCAGTTGTAACCGCAATAATCCAATCAAGCAGCGCCACTACAGTAATGGTGGTAGGGCTTGTCAATGCTGGTATAATGGATTTATACCAGGCAGCAGGGGTAATAATGGGTGCAAACATAGGCACAACTATGACCGCTCAGCTTATTGCTTTCAAACTGACAAAACTTGCTCTTCCCGCCATCGGTATTGGGACTGCTCTTCATATGTTCGGCAAAAATAAATCGCAAAAATTTTTAGGACAGGTTGTTTTGGGATTCGGCCTTTTGTTTTATGGAATGCAAACAATGGAAGTAGCCTTAAAACCCCTTGCTAAGTCACAGGCTTTTGTAGATTTCATGGCTCAATTCGGCAAAACTCCACTGCTGGGAGTTTTGGTCGGGGCTTTAACAACAGGTCTAATTCAATCAAGCAGTGCAACCATAGGAATACTTCAAGCCCTTGCCAGCCAAGGCATAGTAAATATTTCCATAGCCCTGCCAATTCTCTTTGGCGACAATATAGGAACTTGTGTTACAGCACTTTTGGCAAGTATTGGTACCAATATTACCGCAAAAAGGGCTGCTTTAATTCACCTATTGTTTAATATAATAGGGACAATTATTTTTATGACAATTTTACCATTATATAAATCTATTGTAGTAATGACTTCATCCGACCCTGTAAGGCAGATAGCTAATGCTCATACGCTCTTTAACACAATTAATACCATTATTCAGCTTCCCTTTTCTGCATATTTAGTAAGGCTTGTAACTTTAGCACTTCCCGGTAAACCCGATGTAGTGGAACATGGTGTCAAATACATAGACGATAGACTCCTTGAAACTCCCTCTATTGCCTTTGCACAGGTTAGAAAAGAAATAGCACGAATGGGCACCCTTGCTCTTGAGAATGTTATTGATACAATGAAATTATTCATTAATTACAACGAAAAGGATGTACGCAAAGTCTTTGAAAAAGAAGCGGTTATAAATGAATTAGCAAGGGAAACTACAAGATTTTTAGCAATGCTTTCCCAAAAACCTTTATCTTCTGATGAATCAAGGCTCATTGCCGACATGATTAACGCAGTAAATGATATGGAAAGGGTTGGAGATCACGCAGAAAATCTTCTAGAACTTGCTGAATATAAAAATGAAAACCACCTGCCCTTTACAGAGAGTGCTTTAAAAGAACTTAAAGAAATGTCCGATTTAGTTTTTGAAAGCTTAAATAATGCCATAAATTCTTTCCTATATAACGATTCAAAACTGGCAAATAAGGTAGTAATAGAAGAAGACAATATAGATGAAATGGATAAAAGATTGAGGGAAAATCACATTAAAAGGTTGAATGAAGGGGCATGCAATCCTAGTTCGGGAGTAATTTTCCTTGATGTGATAAGCAACTTAGAAAGAATAGGCGACCATGCTTTCAACCTCGCATCTTATATTTTAAAATTTGATAAAAATTATAAAAGACCACAAGTATGGTAAAAATATTAAAGTAAAAATAAAAGAGCAAGGTTTATATACCCTGCTCTTGTTTTATTTGGCTATCTTCCTCTTCCTTATCCTTTTCTTCAACTTTCATACCACAATAAGGACAAATCCATACTTTTAGATCCGCTGCAGAATATGATTTTTTGTTGCAATACGGGCATGTGGTATACGGCATCGTGACCCCCCCGAAAATTTTATACAAAAAACGAAAAAAGACTCACTTCGCTTCGCTACGACTAATCGATCTTTAAAAATATTAATCCTTTTTATTGGAAAATATAAAATAATAATATGATTATATTCCACATTTAATACCTAAATCCTTCCTTAAGAGGTGGCTTATGGAAACTTTTTTGAAGATTTTTTTGTACAGCTCCCTTTCAGGTCTTGCCGTTATCTTAGGAGGCTACATCGGTACAAAAAGGCTTCCCGACAAAGTCATCGCTTTTGTATTGACCTTTGGTTCGGGTGTACTCCTTGCAGTAATATCCTTTTCACTAATGCATGAAGCTTACAGATTTTCAGGACCCGTCTTTACTTCTATCGCATTTATTCTCGGCGGTATAATTTTTTATATTATAGAAAAACTTTTAGAAAAATATATAGCAAAAGGCGTTGGTATAATATTGGGCACAACACTCGATGATATAGCAGAAAGTCTCAGTATGGGTATAGGTTTTGCAACTAATTCCGGAAAGCTTGGGATAGTGCTTGCTCTATCAATCTTTTTACACAATATACCGGAGGGAATCTCTTCTAATTTTGAATTAATCAACGAAGGAAACTTTACAAAAAAGACTGCTATTGTTTTGAGTTTTTTGCTTGCTATTTTGGATCCCTTCTGTGCTTTATCAGGTTACTATTTATTAAAAGGCTTGGGAAACCTTTGGCATGGAATGATTATGGCTTTCACGGGCGGTGCTATCTTATTCATGACAAGCACTGATATGATTCCTAAAGCAAATATAATAGGAAATGGTTTGGAAAATTTGGGGCTCCTCGCAGGATTTTTAACGGCATTTTTATTAAGTAGGATATTGGGTTAGTCACTTTTTATCCCCTCCTTAAATAATATATTAGTGAGGAGGGGTTTTTATGAATGAAATTTTATGGGATAATGATGAAAAAATTTTTTCCCAATTAACAGAAAATAGCAATAAAATGTATATAAAATACCTTTACGAAGACTACGCAGGACAAAGCAGCGAATTAACAGCAATACTTCAATACACCTATCAATCCATAGTAGTTGACAATAATAAAGTTAAAAATTTATTAAAGAAAATTTCCATAGATGAAATGGGACATCTGGAAGGTTTAGGCACAGCTATTTGGGACTCAGGTTTTGACCCTCGATTTTGGTACATGAATTATTTTAATGCAAAATATGTAAGTTATGAAAGGGATCTTGAAAAAATATTATTAAAAAATATCGAAGATGAAACTTTTGCTGCAAAAAGGTACCGAGAACAGGCGCAAAACATAAATGACCCAAAAATTAAATACATGCTTCTTAAGTTTGCAAAAGACGAAGAACGCCACGCAATGCTTTTTGAAAAAGCCTATAATAAACTTTTTGGCAGATCAGTTTAATAAATTTTATATATATACCTTTACCGTTTCCTTTTCTCCCTTTTGTATCAGCATCAAAATTATGTTTTCTTTTTTTTGGTTTTCAGGCACATCGAATACAAAATACGCAGCATTTAAATTCTTCATAATTTCAGAAGCTGTAAATCTGTTTTTAAAAATTTTTACCAGCCTTTCTTTATCCCTTAAAAAATTCTTAACTAATTCTTTTTGCTTTTCTTCATCATCACTTAAAATTGATGGCAACTTCCCTTTGCCGCCAGAAAGTAAATAATCATATCTCATTAAGTCTTTGATGTAAAGCAAATCAAGGTTTTGTGCTTTTGCAAAATAATAAAGTTTTTCATAAAGAGATTCCAAGGAATATTCCCGCATAAAGAAATTTTCATTTTTTAAAAATCTATATAATGAAAGACATAAATCGAAGGGGCTTTCAAAATTTTTTTCTAAGTAAGACAATGTATTGTCAAATCTATGACTGTTATAAAATTTATCTATCAATCTGGCAATACCTTTTAAAATTGACAATTCTTCATAACTCATCCAATTATTATATAGTATTTCATAAGGTGGTTGAGACCTAAATACAATTCCGTATTCTTTTGCCCTTTCCCTTAACATAGTTCCTTTTAACAATTTCAAAAAACCCAGCTGCAATTCATCGGGTTTTAAATTGTATACTTTGTTAAAAGCTTCCTTAAAACTTTCAAAATCATCATAAGGAAGTCCCGCAATTAAATCCACATGTATAGGGACTTCTTTATCTTTTAATATCTTTATCCCTTCTATAGCTTTTTCTACATCCTTGTTTCTCCTAATTTCTTCAAGGGCAAGAGGATTAGTGGTTTGTATTCCTAATTCAAAATGAAGTTTTTTTTGCAATCCCTCTAAATTGGCTGCAAATTCCTCACTTACAAGTTCCGGATTAATTTCGCAATGAAAAATTGTATCTCCTCCAATTTTTTTAAATATATTTACTATTTTTAAAGCCCTGTCGATGTTATAGTTAAATGACCTGTCCACAAACTTTATAACCCTTGCCTTTTTATTTACCAATAATCTCAAATCCTTCTCTACCTTTTCCAAGTCCGCTTCTCTCACTTTTCGGTCAAGGGAAGATAAACAAAAAGCGCAATTAAAAGGGCACCCCCTTGATGTTTCATAGTAAATTATCCTGTTTTTAAAATCCAAATCCTCTTCATAAGAAAGGGGTATTAAATTTAAGTCCACATATTTTAAAGGATTTTTTACAATTATACTTTCAGCCTTTTTAAAGGCTATGCCGTCTACTTCTTCAAAACTTCCGCCTCCATTTAAAGCTAATAAAAGCCTTGAAAATGCTTCTTCACCCTCGCCAATAACAACAAAATCTATAAAATCTTTTTTCAATAAACCTTCTACATCGTAAGAAGCTTCAGGTCCTCCCAAGATAACTTTAACTTCAGGTTTAACCTTTTTTAGATTTTCAGCAAGATATATTACCTGGTTGAAATTCCAGATGTATAAAGAAAACCCGATAACATCGGGCTTAAAATCTACTATTCTTTCTAAAATATCATCCAATATATCATTTATTGTAGCTTCAAATATATAAATTTTTATGTCATCAATCCAATAATTTTTCTCAAAATAGGCTTTCAAATTCCGAATAGCTAAATTTGTATGCACATATTTTGAATTAATGCCTACTAAAACTACTTTCATATTGCATCCCCTTATCGTTTTAATAAATTTATAGCTCTTAATTTACCCGGTAATTTCTATAATTTCCAAATCTTTCATTCCCCTTTTAGTCATTTCCTCTACGTCAAAAACGGCTTCTACCTTTTTTATTGATTCTAATTTTGGCCTTGTAGCAGGGTGTTCGGGCACAAAAACAGTACAGCAGTCCTCATAGGGCCTTATAGAAATATCGTAGGTACCGATCCTTTGAGCAATCTCGATAATCTCCTGTTTGTCAAAACCTATAAGGGGCCTTAAAATTGGAAGTTTTGCCACTTCATTCGTACAAAATAGGGATTCCATTGTCTGGCTTGCAACTTGACCTATGCTTTCACCGGTAATAAGGGCTTTTGCACCCAACCTGCTTGCTATTTCCTGGGAAATCCGCACCATCATCCTTCTCATGAGTATTGTCAAGTACTCTTCTTTACCTTTTTCTGCTATTTCCTTCAATATATCAGTAAAATTTACAACATGAAGTTTAACTTTCCCCGCATATCCCGCTAAAACACGGCATAAATCAACAACCTTTTCTTTTGCCCGATCGCTGGTAAAAGGAAAGCTGTGAAAATACACTGGAAAAACCCTAACTCCCCTCTTCATAACCATATATCCTGCTACTGGGCTATCTATTCCACCGGATAAAAGAAGCACTGCCCTGCCGTTTGAACCAAGGGGCAGCCCTCCAGGTCCTTTTTCCTTCTTGCAGTAAACGAAAGCCCTTTCCCTTACTTCTACATCCACCTCTATGTCGGGATTGTGAACATCTACTTTTATGCTTTCCACATTTTTTAATATAAAGCCACCTACAATTTTGCTAATTTCGGGAGACTTTAAGGGAAAAGACTTATTAGGCCTTCTCGTTTCCACCTTAAAGGTTTTTCCCTTATAATCCATTTCTTTTATAGCTTCAACCGCAGCCCTTTTTATCTCTTCGATATCAAGGGAACAACTTTTTGCAGGGCTTATTGCAACAATTCCAAAAACCTTTTTTAATCTTTTTATTATTTCTTCTTGCTCACCCGACGCTTTTACATAAATCCTCCCATGGGTCTTTTTAATTTCAACATTTTCAAATCCTTTTAAGGTTTCTCTGATATTTTGAACTAAAATCCTTTCAAAATACGGCCTATTTTCTCCCTTTAATCCCAATTCACCAAAACTCAATAGAAATGTGTTTTCCATAGGCTACCTCCGTTTAAATCTTCTTAATTCTTTAACCTGATTTTTTAAAACATCAAGAGTATAGTCAATTTCTTCTTCAGTAATAAAAGGGCTAAGGCTAAACCTAACTGCACCTTCTATTTCTTCTTCTTTTTTCCCCATAGCAACGAGCACATGGCTTTTTACCTTTTTATGAGAAGAACAGGCAGAGCCTGTAGAAACGTAAATTCCGTAATTCTCTAAAGCATGAAGCAATACTTCTGCTTTAACACCTAAAAAAGAGACATTTAATATATGGGGCGCACTTTTTGTTTCAGGGGTGTTTATCACTACATCTTCAATCAAATCAATTATTCCTGTTTTTAACCTTTCTTTCAGATTACCCATTTTTTCCTTCCATAGAGAAAAATTTTTTTCTAAAATCTCAACTGCTTTGCAAAATCCTGCAATGCCGGGTACATTTTCGGTACCCGACCTCAATCCCCTTTCCTGCCCTCCTCCGTGTATTAATGGTTCAATTTTGATTTTATCCTTTTTGTATAAAATACCTATCCCTTTAGGTCCGTAAACCTTATGGGCACTTGCTGAAAGAAGACTAATACCTTTTAAACCTGAAATTAAAGGAATTTTACCAAAAGACTGGACGGCATCTACATGGAAGACAATGCCCTTTTCTTTTAAAAAATCCGCTATTTCTTCAATGGGTTGTATACTCCCCACTTCATTGTTTACATGCATAATACTGACCAGCACCGTTTCGCTGTTAACTGCATTCTTAACATCTGAAACCTTTACTATTCCATCCTCCCCTACGGGAAGATAGGTAACCTTAAAACCTTCCTCTTCCAGTTCTCTGCACACCTCAAGTACAGAAGGGTGTTCTATTGATGTTGTAATAATATGTTTTCCCTTCCTTTTTAAGGCTTTTACCGCACCCTTTATGGCAACATTGTTGGATTCAGTGCCTCCGGAAGTAAAATATATTTCCTTTTCTTCCACTCCCAAAAAATTTGAGATTACCCTCCTTGCTTCCCTTACAGCTTTTTCTGCATAAAGGCCTTTACTATGCAAAGATGAAGGGTTGCCGTAATCCTCCATCAAAACCTTATAAACCTCATCTGCCACTTCTTTTAAAACCTTAGTTGTAGCACTGTTGTCAAGATATACTTCCCTTTTCATTTTTACACCTCTTTATAAATATTTTTAAATTCATTTATTAAAATATCAATTTTTTCTACAATTGCTTCATAGTTTTTAACCAACTCCATCCCTTCTTGTGTTAAAACTGCTCCTCCGCCGTATTCCCCACCTTTTTTCCTTAAAAGCAATTTATAGCCCAGCCTTTCTTCCGCTTTTTTTATTTTTCCCCACGCCTGTCTGTAGGACATGTTTGAAGCAATAGCTGCCTGATTAATGGAGCCGTATTTTTTTATCAGCGTCAAAAGGTTATACAAACCATCGCCTAAGATTAATTTCCCATCTTTTTCAAACCATAATTTATATTTTATATCCATAAAATTACCCCTAAATATTCAAAATTATTATATTAGTTCACAAAAAGAATAATCCAAGCTTCATTTTTTGTCAAGATTGAAAGATTATACTAAGTTTTACATTCCATTTGATGGTATTTCGTTATCCTTTTCCCAGTATATCAAAGGCTTCGAATTGAAAAAATATTAACGAAAATTTATTTTGGAGGTGTTACGATGCAATTTACACAAAAGGAAAAAATGTACCTTCAGGATGCCTTAGGCCAGGAGAGGCTTTGCGTTACAAAGTACACCAACTTTGCAAATCAGGTGCGTGACCCCGAGGTTGCATCCCTTTTAAGAAACATTGCCAATCGTGAACAGCAGCATGTGGACACCATAGTCAATCTATTTCAGCAAGCAGGCCTGCAGGTTCCTCAGCAGTAATATAATCCTTTGAAATTATTAAAAATGGAGGTAAGATAATTATGATGCAAACTCAAGGCCAAACAACAGGTTTTGCAAGTGATAAGGATATATTGCAGGATCTTTTGATGACCGAAAAGCACGTTTCAGGTCTTTATGACACTGCAATCATGGAGTGCGCAAATGAAGCAGTAAGAAATGCTTTAAAACAAATTCAAGACGATGAACAAAATCACGCTAAAATGATTTTTGACCTAATGAATAAAAAAGGTTGGTACAAGGTCCAATAAAATATATGAAATCCATAAAAGAGGGAGCAGTTTGCTACTGCTCCTTATTTATTTAAATAAAACTTCTGCCTGTTTTCTCACCAATTCGGATAAATCTAAGAGTATTTCCTTATTTACCTCTTTTAATTGTCCTGTATTTGCCATAACAATTAAGGCATTTCTCCTTAAAACATTCCTGCCTCTCCATGCAATGGGGGTTTTACCGAAATAGCCTTCAAACTCTTTATTTTTTATATTTAAAATGTATAGAGGATCTAAAGGTATATTATTATCTAATAGAAAATCCCCGTGATTTTTAATAATTAAATTTTCCTTACGGTTGTTAGGGCAAACATCTTGACATGTATCGCATCCGAAAAGCCTATTTCCAAAGGCATGGATAATTTCTTTATCTGTTATCACATTTTTTGATTGGGTGATATAAGACAAACACTTGAAAGGATTGATTTTAAAAGGTTCGTAAAGTGCCCCCGTTGGGCAGGCTTTAATGCATCTTCCGCAGCCTGTACAAAGACTCTCTGCCTGTTCATCTTCCGGTAATTCAAGATCGGTTAAGATCTCCCCCAAAAAAACATAAGACCCAAATTCCTTTGTAAAAAGGCATGTATTTTGCCCTATATACCCTATACCTGCCCTTTTTGCAGCTGCTCTTTCTAAAAGGCTTCCCGTATCTACGAAAACCATGGCATTAGCATTGAAATTGTTTTTTATAAACAGAGCAATCTTTGAAAGTTTGCCCTTTAAAACTAAATGATAATCTAAAATGCAAGCGTATTTTGAAATTATTCCCCTTTTATTGTTTACCTCAATGTTATTCTCTGTGAATAATAGGGACGAGTTGTAATAATTCAGATAGCTCACTGCAAAAACTATGATAGTCCTTACACCATTCATTATTTTTTCTGGAAAGCACCTTTTTTCTAAATCCTCTTCTTCAAAGGGTGATATTAAACCTTTTCTTTTTCTTTCCAATAAAAAATCATATTCTTTGAAAAAAGGCTGCGCCTTTGCAAAACCTATTAGATCGATCCCGATTATTTTAGAAAAACTGATGATTTCTTGTTTTATATCAAAAAAATTCACTTTCACGCACCTTCCATAAAAATTTGAGGAGAACCCCTTTTAAAGGTTCTCCCATTTTTACTATTTTAAAATCAAACCTTAAACTGCTGCATATTCTCCGAAATTTCTTTTGCCATATTTGTAAGGCTTTGAGCTGTTGCTGCTATCTCTTGAGTAGAAGCACTCAATTCTTCTGCAGAAGCAGAAATCTCCTCAGCAGATGCGGATGTTTCCTGAATGACTGCATTTACATTCTCTGCCCTATTTAACACCTCATCCTTCATTTTCACTACCTCATCCATATTTGAATACGCCATATCTATTAATGGAATCATATTGGTTACACTATCAATTATTTCATCTAAGGACTTCACTACATTATCCGCTGCCGACAGTTGTTCAGTAACCATTTTCCCGGTATTTTCGGTTGTTTCGTATACCTGTTGGGTTTCCCCTTTTATTGTTTCTATTAATTTTTTAATCTTGTCTGAAGAAACCCTCGACTCCTCGGCAAGCTTTCTAATTTCGGAAGCTACTACAGCAAAGCCCCTTCCGACCTCTCCTGCTCTTGCAGCTTCAATTGCAGCATTTAATGCGAGAAGGTTTGTTTGCTGAGAAATACCCGTAATCACTTCATTTATGTTTGATATCTGTGAAAGAGACTGAGTAAGTACATTGATTTTACTCAAAACCTCTGTAAAAGAATTTTTGATTTCTTCGAAAGCCCTGTATAAAAGTCCAAGAGAATCCTTACCCGCAGATGCTTTCCCTTCGGTTATTTTAGATGTTTCTTTAATATTTTTAATTATATCAAAAAGTTTTCCCATATTTTTCGAAATGTTGTCTAAACGTCTTACCACTTCTTCTATATCATGAGCCTCCTGAGATGTTCCATTTGCCACTTCCTGTATAGTTTTTGCAACTTCACCGCTTGACGCTGCCATCTGCTGTGATGCTGCACTCAAGTTTTCAGCAGTTGAAAAAAGGGTATTTGAGTTTTCCCTTAACCTCAAAGTTATAGCACGGAAATTATCCTTCACCTTCTTTATTGCAAGCATTATTTTCCCGAATTCATCCTTTAATCTAAGGTATTTTTCGGTAACTTCAAATGTAAAATCCCCTTCAGATATTTTTTCTATGTAATCTTCTGTTATACGCAAGGTTTTAACCACATTACTCGATGTTTTGTAAAGTATCGCTGCAACAATTATAAAGCCTAACAATCCAATTGCTATAATCAAAATCATGGTATTTTTGACCGTAGCATTGACCTCAGCCATGGAAAGGCCAATGTCCACAGCTCCTACATGCTTGCCGTTAACAAAAAGCGGCACGAGCACATCGTAAACCAACTGTTTTGTTGCCTCATCGTAGTATGTAGACGCATAAGGCATCCCTTTAACTGCTGCAGTTTGACTGCCTACATCAGTAAGCACCTTCCCTAATTCTTCCTTATCGCTATCTGCTATAGCCTTAGCATTGTTGTCCAAGATTAGAGCATAAACAATGCCTTTTTTTGTTGCAATAGTATCAATGAGCTTTTGATAGCTTATATCCTCAAACAGTTTTTGAACATTTGTGGCAAGGATGCCTATCTGCACAAAGCCCCCGTCGGGCATTTTCACATAACCGTATTTGTAATAATTATCAGAAGTCTTGCTTTTTCGTATTTCTTCCATTAACTCATTTGCTTCACCTTTTAAAAGCTTTTGTGCCACATGGTTTTCATCATAGACATAGCCTATATTCTCCTTTAAATTGGAAAAAATTATCTTGCCTGTCTTATCTGCCACATTAATCTCGTCCACATTTAGGGATTTTGCAATTTTGGTAAGGTAATCATCGTTTACCTCATCTCTGTTTTGTATTACAAGATTTGCAGCTTCCCTTATTTTGTTTTCTATGCTCCCGTTTATTATCTCCATTGACTTTGCATTACTTTGAATCTGTTCGGCAATCTGACTTGCCAAATTAAACCCATCTTTTTCCATTTGATCAATCATCCGGATTTTCACAATCTGCCCAGCAGAAATGCTTATAGCTAATATCAATACAAATATTACAATAAGGGGAAGTATGTTTATTTTGAACCTTACCGAGTTAAACTTCATCAACATTTTTCACCTGCCTTTATTAAGTTTTAAATTTTACAAAAAAGTTGCCGAATAATATTTTATCAAATTCTCTTTTAATAAAAAACTATAAATTTACAAGATTTTTATATAATTTGCAGAATTAGACAAAAATAATAGAATTTTCTCTTCATCAATGGGTTTGCTTATATAGTAACCTTGAATTTTATCACAACCTAATTTTACAAGCAAAATTATCTCTTCTTTGTTTTCAACTCCTTCAGCGATAACCTTATAACCTATTTTATGGGAAACTACAATAAAAAGTCTTATAATATCGAACACCTTTTTACTTTTAAGCATGTTATTTATAAAATATTTGTCAATTTTAACCTCATTTACAGGAAAATTTACTAAGTTTTTTATTGAGGAATAACCTGCACCAAAATCATCGAGCAAAAAAACTATACCAATTTTTTTTAATAGTTTCATAGCATTTACATTTTCAATCTCATTTTCCAATATTTGTGTCTCTGTTATCTCAAACTTAATATTTTTGTATTCCCCACCTGTCCTTATAATAATTTCTTTTACCCTTTTGAAAAAATCTTTATCTTTAAGCTGAACAGGTGAAACATTTATGTTTAATTTTAAGGAAATCCCTTTATCTTTCCATATTTTCTGCTGATAACACGCCTTCTCAATTACCCAATACCCTAAATCCTTTATAAAACCATTCTCCTCTGCTATGGGTATAAATTCCACTGGAGGTATTTCGCCCAATTTCCTGCTTTTCCACCTTAAAAGAACTTCAACTTCTTCGAATCTTTTATTTTTTAAATTAAAAATAGGTTGATACAAAAGCTTTAATTCATCGTTTACTATAGATTTCCTAATCTCATTAGAAATTATCCCTTTTCTTAAAACTTTATCCTCAATACTATCATTGTAAAAAGTGCATTTATATTTCCCGCTTTTCTTAGACTCATACATCGCAGTCTCTGCCTTGCGGATTATTTCATAAATATCTTCGCACATCTTTGAAAAATAAACTCCCAAATTTACAGGGATAAAAAATTCCATATCCTTTATTTTAAAACTTCTTTCAAACCTTTTTATTACTTTATAAATATATTTTTTAACAATTTCAGGATCCAAAGTATTAAATAATATTATAAATTTACTCCCATTAAATCTGTATAAAATACCAATTCCTTTCAAAATTTCTACTAATTCTTGGCTAATAGTTTTCAATAATTCATCCCCTATTTTGTATCCATACACCTCATTTATGTACCTGAAATTATCTAAATCTATTAAAGCTAAAGCACATCTTTGCCTGTTATAACTGTCAAGAAGCAAAAAATAGCTCAAAATATCCCCCCCTTTCATATGCGGGGAAGCACTAACTATTATAAACTTTTATTACATCGTAAGGGTTAATAACAGGAATAATATTCCCATCTACATCTATAGTTGCTCCTAAAAGGAATCCATTTTCCTTTATGTTGCCCGGCAGATTTTTTAAAACGAATTCCTGTTGCCCCAATATTTCTTTAATTACTAAAGAGTAGTACCTACCCTCACAATTAATTACGAGAGCAGTCAATTCACCGTTATAATTTTTATTTTCCAATAATTCCTCTTCAATATTTTTTGAAAACTTATCCATAATTAAAGAAAGGGGTATAAATGATAACACCTTTCCTCTTACTTCTCCAAAAGCCTTTTTGTTGTAAAACACAATATCATTTATATTTATCCTTATAATCTCTTCTATATAATCCATAGGTATCAAAAACTTATTATCATTTGCACAAACCAATATTCCATGGTTCAACGACAGCATCAATGGTAATTTAAGTACAAATTTGGTAAACTTATCCTTTTCTGTTATAACCTCTATACTTCCTTTCACATCATCCACTACATTTTTCACTATTTCCATACCAACTCCTCTGCCGGATATCTCCGTAACATTTTGGGCAGTAGAAAAGCCCGGCAAGAAAATTAAATTATATATATCCTTGTCTCTTAGCCCGCTCAACCTTTCTTCACTTATCAATCCTTTTTCCAATGCTTTATTTATGATCTTATCTTTATTTAAACCTTTGCCGTCATCATAAAACTCAATCAATATGTATCTTCCTTTATTTTCGGCCGTTATCTTTATTGTACCTTTCTCCTTTTTGCCTTTTATTTTTCTCTCTTCAGGAAATTCTATCCCGTGGTCCACCGCATTCCTAATCAGGTGGAGAAAGGGTTCATTTAACTTTTCTGCTAAGTTTTTGTCGATGATAGAATCCTTAGCATCTATTATCAGTTCAACCTCTTTATTCAACTTTTTGCTGAGATCCCTAACTACCCTTTGATATTTTGCAAATATTGTCTCAACAGGAACCATTCTTATTTCCATTACCGCATTTTGAAGCTCTTCCGTTGTCCTCTGAATAAAAACAGAAAGATTTTTTATTTTATTGGCTACATCGGCCAGATTGTATTTATCGTTCAGCTCTTTGTAAACAGCGTTAAAGGAGTTTTTTAATGTTGAAAGTTCTCCGATTAAACCTATGATATTATCAATTTTTTCTGACTTTACCTTTAAATAGCTGGCTTCGCTTTCCTTATCCCTTTTGTAGTACTCTTGTATGTTCCTGCAAACAAGCTTCCCCGCTGTAAGAGATTTTTCAATATTTTGACTGCACCTTTTAATAAAATCCTTAAGGGTTTTTATAATACTTATTTCGTCTTTGGAATTTAATGATTTTTGAAGTTCTTCATAACAATTGATACACTCACTATTACCAGATTTTTCTATTATATTCTTGAATATATTTAAAACTTTTTCAGTTCTAATAAATATGTATTTAGTAAGTTTACTGTACTCAATTCTATTTAATAATTTCTGAAAAACACCCAATATCTTCCGCATATAAGTGTAAAATGAGTCATTATTATTGTTTTTTTTAGGGGTGTCTATTTCCTTATAGTTTTCAATAAAATCATCGGCTAAATCTATCTCAATATCCCCATCTTCATCCTTTTTTCCATTGAGCATGTCCAATATTTTCTTCAAATAATCCACTGTATTCAATAAAACATCGATTATATCACTATTCTTTTCTATTTTGTCTTTCCTCAATCCATCAAGTATACCTTCTGCATCCTGACACACCTTCGTAAAATACTGCATGCCTTCCATAAAGCCCGATAAACCCTTTAAGGTATGAAGGGGTCTAAAAACCTCATTGATGTGTTCTAAATCAAAATTCTCTTCCATTTTTAAAATTTTTGCTTCTATTCCATCAAGGTTTTCAAAAGCTTCCACTAAAAAATCGTTTAGAATCTCTTTTTCCTCTTTTTTAACCATAATTTTCATTTTTTTCACCACCAGCTTTAAGGCTTCTGGTAAACGTAATAATTCCGCATTTTTCTGTAATTAAATTTATCGGTTATCCTGCCCACAGACTCTGAATGACCGAGTAAGATAAAGCCTCTACTCTTTAATTTTTTGTAGAATATATCTAAAGCTTTTTTCCTTGAATTATCGTCAAAATAAATTAACACATTCCTGCAAAAAATGAAATCGAAAAAATCATCTTCTATTTTTTTATCCATATCCAAGATATTTGACTGAACAAACTCAATTTTTTCCTTTAAAAAATCTCTGACCTTAAAAACGTTATACTTTATCCTGTCAAAATACTTTTCAACATAAGTTTTTGCAACATGCTTCAAAACCCTTTCATCATAGACTCCTTTTTTTGCAACCTCTAAAACCTTACCGTTTATATCTGTTCCGAGAATATATATATTCCATAAATCCGGATTTTCCAGCATTTCATGTAAAATTATGCTAATAGTATATGGTTCTTCTCCCGTAGAACAACCTGCAGACCACACCCTGATGTTCCTGTCTCTTATCCTGTTTTTAAAACGCTCAACTTCTGGCAAGCATTCCTCTGCAAAAGCCTGCAGCTGCTCAAATTCCCTAAAAAAATACGTCTCATTAATGGTTATTTTTTCTATCAATTTTTGGATTTCCGTCCCATTATCGTAGAATTTTAAATAATTAATATATTCGTCAATATTATCAACATCCATCTCCTTCATTCTGTCCTCTATGCGTTTCTCCAAAAAATACATCTTTTTATCTTCAAGAAAAATCCCGCTTTTTGAGTTAATCAAATCCCTTATTTTTTTAAATTGCTCCATATCCAGCTGCATATTTTACACCCTCTCTTTTAAGTAATTTCCCAGATCCCTGAGTTTATTTCCATTTTTCCCATCCCACTCGAATATAGAACCGACGTGGTATTTACTTTGCTCAAAAACACTTTAATATTATCTCCCATAATTACCGTAGGAGGTGAAATCAATGTAATCCTACCATTAAATGAAAGTTTATTTACAAAAGCACCGGCAAACATGTTGCAAAGTTCAGAAATGGCGCTTAACCCCATTTTGTCTCTATAATCTTCTATCATACCCATAGTCATGGTTTTAACAATAAAATTTGCAAGTTCTTTATCAAAACCAATTATAATATTTCCATTCCAAGCACCTTCGCATCCAATTATTACATTTACAGGAAAATTACTTGAAGTAATATCTCTTTCCTCTGTTTTCTCCACCACTAAATCGGAAAAACCAAATTGAAAAAAGGACTCGTTGACAGCAGAAATTATCATATCACTTTTGTTCATCAAATGCCTCCTTCCAATCCAATGCTAACTGCAATCTTTAAATCCCCGATTTTATAAATCAAATCCTTAGAATTTATCCTGGGTGTGGTTATACTCAATTTTCCTGAAAATATAGAAGGTGGTGAAAGAAAAAGTCTTTTATCACTTTCATTATTAAACAGTGTAACAGCATTCCCCGAAATAATATTATTTATTTCTGCCGCTACTGCGTATAATTCCATTTCATTTAAACCTTCTTCTTCCCCGTATATCAACCTATAAAGCATTTTCAAAAACTCTTCTGAAAAATAGAATATAACCCTCCCTTTTTTTTCTCCCGTTATACCTACTAATGAAACAACTCCTTCAAACTCAATTTGTTCATCACTATCTCTTTCTTCCACCAATTCAAGAGAAGGAAGGTTTAAAAAATCTTCAAACCTTGTCTTAAAAGCAACCTTATAACAATTCAAAAGCTCCTTAAGCATTTTCACCCTCCACTTTTTTCAAAAGATTAACTAAGTCCTCTTTTCTAAAAGGTTTTGTAAGGAAACCAGCTATGCCCAAACTTTTAGCACTATTTATGGTCTTATCATCACCTAAGGCGCTAAGGAAAACCACAGGCACATTAACATTCATTTCCCTAATTTTCTTCACAGCTTCAATACCTTCCATAACAGGCATGGTAATGTCCATGAATATAAGATCAGGTTTTATCTTTAATACATTTTCCACAGCCTCTTTTCCATTTTCGGCAATAAAGCACACCTCATGCCCTGCTTCTTCCACCATTTTTTTTAAAAGTTTATGTATCATCGGAGAATCATCAGTAATCATCACCCTCATGATACATCCTCCTTAAATAAACTCTAATAATTTATTTGCAATTTCATAACTTGGGAGAATATACTCTGCTCCGCCTCTTTCTATAGCTTCCTTTGGCATCCCAAAAACCACAGCTGTCTCTTCTGATTCTGCTATGGTGATACCACCCTGATTTCTTATCTTCACCATCGAAGAAGCGCCATCATCTCCCATGCCGGTCATCAAAACTCCTATCGTGTTTTCTTTATAGACAGATAAAACCGATTCCATCATCACATCTACCGAAGGAATAAACTGATGATTCGGCTTTTGCGTGAGCCTTATTTTAACATCTTTATCCGTCTTATATAATGTCAGGTGATATCCGCCTTTTCCAACATAACACACTCCCCTTTCAACGGTCATACCTGCTTCCGCTTCTACAACTTTAATCTTACATGCATTGTTTAGCCTATCAGCATACTGTTTTGTGAAAGAAGGGGGCATATGTTGTACCAAAAACACGGCGGCATTAATGTCTTCCGGAAGGAAAGGCAGAACATCCATAATAGTTTTGGGTCCCCCTGTAGATATACCTATTGCCACTGCCTTCATCGTCTTTGAGTTGCTTTTTAAAGAAATTCTTTCGGTTTTAATCTGTATATTTTTACTCTTACTCTCTTTTTTATTCTTTTTGCTGTAATAAGCTAATTTTATCTTTTCTATCAATTCACTTTTTATTTGCTTTATATTTAAAGAAATGGTACCTCCCGGTTTTGGCACAAAGTCAAAAGCCCCCAGTTCTAATGCTTCAAAAGTAGTAGTCGCTCCTTCCTGAGTCAAAGAAGAAAGCATTACAACCTTACCGAGATCTTCTTCGACAATATATTGGAGAGCTGTAAGTCCATCCATTTCGGGCATATTAACATCCATTGTTATTACATCAGGTTTTATATCCCTTGCCTTAGCCACAGCATCTTTGCCATTTCTGGCAAAATCCACTACGACTATTTCTTTGTCTTCTTCAATCATTTCCTTTATCATTTTCCTCATTAGAGCCGAATCATCAACAACAAGCACTTTTATCATTTTTTTACACTCCTTGAATCAAAATTCATTTTCATAATTCAAACAAAAACTTCTCGTCAAGGATTATCACCATTTTTTCGCTATCTTTTAAAATGTACTTAATGTATTTATTTTCAATCCCTGCTTCATCCTTTTTTACATCTTCTAAAATTTCCTTTTTAACCCTGCGCACTTCGTGTACCTTCTCGGCAATAACGCCAATCTTATCTCGTTTTTTTTCCATTATAATAATTCTAGTATTTTCCAAAAGATCGCTTTTTATATTGTAAAATATACTATTTATATCAATTATTGTGACAAGCTCTCCCCTTAAATTTACAATACCTCTTATATAATCTGGTGTGCACGGCAACGGTGTTACACTGTTAACCTTATTTATTTCTTTTATAGCAGAAATCTCAAAACCAAAGAGATGAGAATTTACTTCAAAAGTCACCACTTGAAGTTCATTAGAATCCTCAACTTTGTTTTCCTCTTCCTCTAAATTTGCATTATCTAATAAATTTATATTGCCGGAATCTGTTAATATCTTTTCTGTATTGAGCATTAAAATCAACCTGTTTTCTTTTTTTACAACTTCATTGATATAGCCATTGTTTTCTGAAAATGATGGTGGAAGGGAAATTAAGTTTTCAGGTACCCTTAATACCTCGTTAACCTTATCTACGGTTAGTCCAAAAAGTTTATTGCTGCTTAAAACAATTATTATCCTTGTATAATCATCTTTTTCTTTACTATCCATGCTAAAAAACTTCCTGAGATTTATAACCGGGACTAAAATACCCCTTAAATTTATCATCCCTTCAACAAAATTGGGTGAATTGGGTATTTCTGAAATATTGTAATCATATCGTATAATTTCCTTAATCTTATTTACTTCAATGCCAAATTCCTGGTCGTTCAACTTAAAGGAGACTATCTGCCTTTCTTGTTTGCTTTTTATGTTTTCATTGTTAATATTCATTTTATCTTTATTTTTCACCTCTGCTTGTACATTTTTTAATAAATAACTTAATATATTTGAAAAATCTAATAACAGAATCAATTTACCCTTATTGCCTTTGACAATTCCTCGCAAAAACTCATCACCTAATAAATTCTCTTCAATCAATTCCTTGTCAAATTTTACTACTTCTGTTACCTCATCAACAATAAACCCAACTAAATTATCATTTTTTTCAACAACTATTATCCTGCTCTTTTCACTAACTTCTTCCATCCCCTTGTTCATTAATAAAGCCAAATTAAAAACGGAAATTATTCTTCCTCTAAGGTTTATAACACCGACCATGTATTGAGAAGAATTTGGTATCTCTGTGATCTCAGGAACCCTTATGATTTCCTTTACATCTTCCACACATATACCGAAGTACTGTCCCTTTATTTTAAAAGTCAATAAATTTTCTCCATTAACCTCGGGCATACCAAACACCTGCCCTTAATTATAGTGATTGGAGTTCATCCGCAAGTGAAGCAATATCTTCAATTGCTGAAAATAACTCTTTCATTCCATCCGCCTGCTCTTTTGCTGCTTTTGCAGCTTCCGTCACAGCGGCTAAGGATTGTTCAGCTGCTGCAGCAATATTGTCGACTCCCTTTTTAGCCTGTTCAATAGCTGCTAAGGATTCCTGAGAATTCCTATTTATTACTTCGAGGGCATTAAACACATTATCTATGTTTTTACTTACGGTTCTTAATAATTCCGCAGTTTTTTTGGATTTTTCCACTTCAGTTAATGCAAAAGATACAGCTGACTCTATATCACTCGCAACCTTTGAAATTTGAGATTGTATAGCCCTTACTAAATCCTTTATCTTTTCTGCATTCTCCGCTGATTCATTTGCAAGAATTCTTATATCGTTTGCCACGACAGAAAAACCACGCCCATATTCTCCTGCTCTTGCTGCTTCTATAGAACCATTTACTGCAAGCATATTTGTCTGGATCGTTACATTCGTTATAGAATCAACTATTTTATCTATTTTTCTTGTTTTCTCCTCGAGGGTTTTTATATTTTCAGAAGATTTAATGTTGGCATTTGCAGAATTTTCAATACCTTTTATTATATCCATTATCAACTCATTGTTTTTGTCAATCGTGGTTTTAAAATTGTTCAACATATCAATTATTTTCCCTGTGTTGCTCGCCATTTCTTCAGTAATTTTTTGTAAGTCTTCCCCAATCCTTTGAGCTTTTTGAGTGTTTTGCTCTTGTATCTCAGCACCTTTCCTTATTTGTTCAATTGCTGTCATTATCTGTTGAGACGCGGTATTTGCCTGTTCAATGCTTGATGAAAGCTCCTCTGCCCTTGATGCGATTTCTTCTGAGGACTTTTTAAAATCAACTGAATTCTTTATTTTTTCCGCAATATCCGATAAATCCTGCGAAGCTATATTTATTTCATCCATAGATTTTACCTGTTCTTCAACGGCAGCGCTTGCTTCCTCGGAAGCAGAGGCTGATTCTTCAGAAGCTGCAGCAATTTGTTCACTTATTTTCATAAACTCTAATGATAGCTCCGAAACTACCTTGCTGTTTTCCTCAATTTTCTGCATCAAAGCCCTTATTTCATTTGATTCGTTAATTATTTTATCAAATACCTCTGTCACCTTTTTCCCTTTTTCTGCTTCTTCCTTAGATGCCACAACAGAATCCTTTACATCTTTAACCACAATATTTATATTATTCTTTATTTCTTCTACAACTTCTCTGATATTTTTAGCAGAACGTTCGGAAATCTCTGCAAGATTTCTCACCTCATCAGCAACCACTGCAAATCCCCTGCCATGTTCCCCTGCTCTTGCTGCTTCTATCGCTGCGTTTAACGCAAGCAAATTGGTTTGGTCTGCTATTCTCACAACTGCATGTACAATCTCGCCTATCATTTCTGATTGTTTTTCAAGCTGTGCTATCATCTCTGCCGATTTCTCCGTCTTTTCTGCTGTCTTGTTCACTCCTTCTATAAGCAATTCAACGTTTTTTAACGTGTCAGCAATGTAATTGTTGGACTCTTTTATTAATTCAACGCTTTCCTTTATTTTTTCAAAATTTGATTTAATCCCTTTTTCAATTTGTGTTATTGCAACCCTTGATTCTTCTGTTGCAGAGGAAGTTTCAGCAGCACCCGCCGCTATCTGTTCCATGCTCTTCGACAGTTCTTCAGCCGCACTAGTAGCCTCTTCAATACCTGCTGAAAGCTGAGCTGTTGCTGTCGCAATTCTCTCTGCAATTTGCTGCTGTTTTGCAAGGGTCCTCGCCCTTGCTCTCTCTTCTGCTTTTTTTCTCGCCATTTCCCTTTTTCTTTCCATTTCATCCTTTAATGAGCTATTAACTTCATCTGCCCTTATTAGCTTTTTTTCCATTATGTACACACCCCTTTTAATGTGATAAAATTAATTAAAATTTTTATTTTTTATACGATTACATAAAAAATCTGTAAAAGAAACCACCCCTTTTTAAGCAAAATAAAAAAGGCACCTTGCGGTACTCAAAGTAATCTTTTGCAATAATACTACGCAAAGTGCCCGATATATCTGAAAAAATTTTTGTCATTACTTTAAGCACCGGCAGCTCGGCTACCATAGTATATTTTTACCGTAGGCCCGCAGCTTTGCGTCCCTGCCTTTCGACAGGTTTGCCTTTCTCGGTACTTGTTGATATATTTCTACATAAATTTTTACACATTTAATTTATTTTGTATAATGATATCAAAAAATGTAATTTCTGGTATATATATTATCATATCATATAAATATCGTCAATAAATTTTTTTTTTTTTTTTTTTTTTTTTTTTTTTTTTTTTTTTTTTTTTTTTT
>NZ_JBNATW010000029.1:0-31060 GCF_049701175.1 Thermovenabulum sp. | reverse complement strand
TATCATCACCTAATTAAAATTATACTCTTTTGCATAACTATCTTCAACTGTTGTAACCTCCCTATCATCATTAATACAAACTCAGATCATTTCAGCTGCTCTTATCAGTATAATTGCACCTATTTGTCTCAATATAAATCCTTTACTGTTTAATTATATCTCATAAATTATGAATTTTGAATAAAATTTCATCAGGGCTGACTACACCCCTTCTCATTTCGTTCATGTTATAAAACCCCGAAGTTATACAAACTTCGGGGCTACAAGGCTTATTCAATATTAATTTTAATCCCTCGCAGATTATCCTTCGCCTTCTTCAGCCTTATACTTAATATGCCGTTTTTATATTCAGCCTTGGCTTCACTAGGTTCAACTTCTACCGGCAGGTATACCACTCTTTCAAAGCTGCCGGTAAATATTTCTTTGCGGTAGAATTTATCTCTTCTTTCTTCCGTCTCATCTTTAATTTGTCCCTTTATTGTTAAGTGGTCATCTTGGACATAAAGCTCAATCTGGTTCTTATCTTCTATACCAGGGAGCTCTGCCTTTACTAAAATTTCATCGCCCTCATCAAGAATATCTACCCTTGGTATCTTTACCCCTCTACTAATCGGCGCAAGTGTCTCCGTAAATATGCGTTCTAAATCTAACACTTCCCTGAAAGGATCAAACCTCCTCATGAGCATAACTACCACCCCCTGGAATAGATTTTTGTTTATTACTTTGACTTTCTTTGACCTTTCAATTATAATTATTGACTTTCCCTGACCTTTATGCAAGAGTAGTTTTCTTTAAAAAATAACCGTCATTGCTTATTATCAACTATTATATTGATTTTTCTTTGTGTTTCTTGTCGTTTTTTTGTTTTTCCTGTATTTTTAAGTTTTTTAAAAGTTATTTTTTGATAAAGCCCGGAAGAACAAATACATTTTCTCCAGGCTTATATTCGCTAATTGATAGAGGCAAACAGTGCCTGACTAAATAACAAAGATTTTCTTAAAAGTCATTTTGGTGTTAAAGCAATAGGTATATTTGGGTCATACATCAGAGGAGAGCAAAATAACGAAAGCGATGTTGATATATTGATAGAAACCGATAGGCCCGTTAGTTTGTTCGATTTGGTTGAACTGGAAGATTTTTTATCAGAACTCCTTGGCAAAAAGGTTGATCTTGTCTTGAGAGATGAGCTGAGGCCAAGAATCAGAGAAAATATATTGAAAGAGGTTGCTTACGTATGAAACAGAGAGACTATTAGGATTATTTGCAGGATATTATAGACACAATAGATGCCGTACAGAATTTTGTTGAAGGAATGGATAAAAACTCTTTTGCTAATGATCTCAAAACAATTTATGCTACTAAAAAAGCATTAGAAATTATTGGTAAAGCTGCTAAAAATGTTCCCTAATCCTTTAAAGATCCAAAAATAATTTTTGTGTTAGGTATTATAAATACATATACTCTTGAGATAGTAGGGTATAAAGCAGGTTTTTCTATAACAAGCCAAGATGTTATAAAAACAGTTTTAAAATCAATGAATAGTAGAGACATTAAAGGGAATCTTACGATGTGGTTTTTATGAGAAATGTTAACTTTGTGAGAGCTATAGGTTTACAATTGAGTTTGGATCGAGTATAATTATAGTGGGTAACAAATTACGGCAAAAGACAAAAAAATAACCAAATAAAGAGAATAACATACCAGGGGAGGAATATATTTGTTTGGATTTTTAGAAAAAGAGCTGGAGTTGCTAAAGGAAAGCCACCTCTATCGCCAGCTGCCCGGACCACTGGAGGTATTTACTGGCCCCAGGGCAAACATAAACGGACAGGAAGTGCTTCTTTTTTCTTCCAACAATTACCTCGGCATGTCTCATCATCCCCGGGTTAAGGCTGCGTCCAAAGAAGCCGTGGAAAGGTGGGGGACGGGAAGCGGAGGCTCTCGCCTGACCACAGGTAATTTTGTTTTGCACCGCCAGCTGGAGGAGCGCATTGCCCGGTTTAAGGGCACAGAAGATGCCATTGTGTTTAGTTCTGGTTACCTGGCCAACCTAGGAGTGATTTCAGCCCTGATGGGTCGGGGCGACCTAGTGCTCAGTGACGAGCTAAACCATGCCAGCATAATCGACGGCTGCCGCCTGAGTCGGGCCACGGTTAAGGTTTTTCGCCATAGGGATGTAACCCATTTAAGGGATATTCTCCTGGCGGAACGCAACTCATACCGCAGGTGCCTTATCGTTACCGATGGAGTTTTTAGTATGGACGGGGATATAGCTCCCTTGCCCCACCTGTTGCAGTTGGCTAAGGAGTTTCAGGCCCTTCTCATGGTGGACGACGCTCATGCTACTGGTGTTTTAGGCAAGAGGGGGGCAGGAACGGTGGAACATTTTGGTCTGGAAGGCAAGGACATCATCCAAATGGGTACTTTAAGCAAGGCCCTCGGTAGTGAGGGCGGGTACGTAACCGGCAATGCCATTTTAGTTGATTACCTGCGCAACCGCGCTCGCAGCTTTATCTTTTCCACAGCCCTTTCCCCGCCGGTAGTTGCCGCAGCTATAGCGGCACTGGACGTCCTGGAAGAAGAACCGCACCTTCTCGACCAGCTTCACGCCAATGTCTGCCAGCTTTACAGGGGCTTAAAGGAAATGGGCTTTGAGGTGTTGCCCACGGAATCGGCCATTATTCCCCTGATGGTAGGAGAAGCTAACCGGGCCTTGGCCCTTTCGGCAGCCCTGGCGGAAAAGGGTGTGTTTGTGCCGGCCATCCGCCCGCCTACAGTGCCGGAAGGCACCAGCCGTTTAAGGATTACCGTCATGGCCACCCACAAACCTGAAGATATTCAGAGAGCCCTGGAAGCCTTTCTGTGGGCCGGAAAAAATTTAAGGCTCATTTAAAGAAGAAAGAAGGAGGATGTAAAACCAAATGGATAAAACAAGAGGATTTCTCAAGGAGGTAGTGGAAATTGCACTACTGGCAGCATTCATTATTGTTACTGGCTCCTTGAAGTTGCCAGGGATCATTCCGGGCACCGAATTTCAACTCTCGGCTCCTATAGGGCTGGCTATTGCCGCCAACTTTGGCTTTAAGCGCTATTTTTTAGCCGGTCTGGTGGCCAGCCTGGTTTTATACAGCACCGGGGTGCACAACTTTTTCAATATGATAGTGTCCATAGTTTTTCGTCTGGTGGCTGGCGGCATTGTTGCGATTTTGGGCCCCAGTTTCCTTGTGGTTACCGTTGCCGGTCCCCTGAGTTCTGCGGCTGCCCGCCTGATTCTTGCCGGCCTTTTGCACAAGGGGGTAATTGTTCTACTGGTTACCGCCTTGCCTGGGATGCTATATACGGCTTTAACGGCTTGGCCTTTAACCAGACTTATGGCTAAGGCTAAGGAGCAAATTGAAGGAGGGACTTCTTTTGGTGGAAGCGGTATATAGCGTCCGAATGAGGGCTGCCCAGGGAGCTCCCCACGAAAAGGGAGGGCAACACATATCCGGCGCGGAAAGGATTGTCTCCTCGGAGCAGGTAGCTTCTACTGTCCAGAAAATGCTCTTTCGTGCCAGGAACCATGCGCTGGGAGAACCTGATTTTATAAATATCAGCATCGAGCGCCTGGAGTTCTCCAAAATAAAGCAGATTGCCGCTCTACCGCTCGTAACGGTAAAAGCTAATGATCACGAGCAGGCGCTCTTTTGTGCACGCCAGCTTCTTTTGGCCAGCGGGGTGCAGGTTATAGAAGAGGCTATAGGGATACTCACCCGGGGGCCTTCGCCCGACGGGCGAAACATGAGAGGGGCGGTAATCATGGATGCCCAGAGCGGCCGGCGTCTGGAGCCTGACTCCTGGCGCGGGGTGCGTGTCTCCCGCATGGATTATACTCCACAGGCTGCTAAGGAGTTATCGCGCCTGCTGCAGCCGTTGGGGTTAGATCATTTCCGGGTCAAGGAAGCCTTGGCCCTGGCCTCCAAGGTTATCTGGAGCGGAACCCTGGCCGAAATATGCTGTTCGGACGACCCCCATTATACCACAGGTTACGTTTCCTCACGGCGCCTAGGCTATGTGCGTATACCCCATTTGAAGCACCCCTCCTTTAAAGGAGGGCGGGTGTTCTTTGTCCGTCTCCAAGAAGTAAATCTTACGGAGTACATAACCAGGCTCCAGGAGGAGCCAGTTTTGATAGCTCAGATCAGCACCGTGCAAGGTGTAAAAGATCTTACGTCATTATTGGAGGAGAAACACCAATGAACTGTGCCATAAAGGGTTACTTCATAACTGGAACGGATACCGGCGTGGGAAAAACAGTAGTTACCGCCGGTCTGGCGGGCGTCTTCCGCCACCATGGCATTGACGCCGTGGCCATAAAACCGGTGCAGACCGGGGCGACTGTTAGAAATGGGGAACTGGTCCCCGAAGATGCGTTCTTCTACCGCCTGGCAGCTGGCCTCCCTCAACCCCTTGACCAGTTAAACCTTTACCGCTTTGTCCCGGCGTTATCTCCTCACCTGGCGGCCAAACTTTGTGGGGAAAAGATAGAACCCGAAAAAGTAGTAGATTTTTGCCGGCGAACCCTTCTGCAACACCAGCTGACCTTCATCGAGGGGGCTGGGGGCCTGTGTGTGCCCCTCTCTGGCCCTGACTTTACCGTAGCTGACCTGGCCCAGGAACTTTCCCTGCCCCTGATTGTGGTGGCCAGGATTGGTTTAGGAACCATTAACCACACGGTGCTCACGGTAACTTACGCCAAAAGCCTCGGACTGGAAGTGGCGGGGATAGTTTTTAACGGCTTGAAGCAGCAGGAATTAGGCCCCACCGAAAGGGACAACCCCGAAGTTATTGCCCGTATGACCGGCGTGCCGGTGCTGGGTATCCTGCCCCACCTTTCCGGGGTGAGCGTAGAAAAAGGTGCAGCTGAAGGATTGGTAGAAGCAGTGGAGGAATCCGTTTCCTGGAGTCAGCTGGCTCCATGGCTTAAACCTTAAGCATGAACGATTGGAGGTGCTCACATTGAGTAACTATGATCCCTCTCTTTTGGAACAATGGGACAAGCAGTACGTCTGGCATCCCTTTACCCAAATGCAGCAATACCTCCGGGAAAAACCCTTGATCATTGAGCGGGGAGAAGGCAGCTACCTGATTGATGTGGAGGGAAACCGCTATTTGGACGGTGTATCCTCCCTTTGGGTTACCGTCCACGGCCACTGTCACCCGGAGTTAAACCGGGCCATCAAGGAACAATTGGATAGCATCGCCCACTCAACCCTCTTGGGCATCGCCAATGTACCGTCTATCTTGCTGGCCAAGAAGCTGGTGGAAATTACCCCACCAGGGTTAAATAAAGTTTTTTACTCCGATAACGGGGCCACAGCGGTGGAAATTGCCCTCAAGATGGCCTTTCAGTACTGGCAACAAAAGGACGGCGGTCGCTATCGTAGAAAAACCAAGTTCATCTCCCTGGTCAACGCCTATCACGGAGACACCATTGGCTCAGTAAGCATCGGGGGTATACCCCTTTTTCACAACATTTTCAAGCCTCTACTTTTTGAGTGCCTACATGCCCCTGCGCCATATTGTTACCGGTGCCCCTTGGGCCTGGTAAGAGAAAGCTGTGGGATGGCTTGCCTTAACCAGCTGGAAGGGCTTCTGGAAAAGCACTGTGAGGAGGTTGCTGCCCTCATCATCGAGCCCATAGTTCAGGGGGCTGCAGGCATGATCACAGCTCCTGAAGGGTTCTTGCGCCGGGTGCGGGAATTGTGCTCAAAGTATAATGTCCTGCTCATTGCCGACGAGGTGGCGGTGGGTTTTGGCCGCACGGGTCGTCTCTTTGCCTGCGAGCACGAAGACGTAACTCCCGACTTAATGTGCCTGGCCAAGGGGATTACCGGAGGATACCTTCCCCTGGCTGCCACCCTGGCCACCGACGAGATCTACGAAGCCTTTTTGGGCGAACCAGAGGAATGCAAGACCTTTTACAACGGACACACTTACACGGGCAATCCCCTAGCCTGCGCTGCGGCCCTGGCCAGCATTGAGCTTTTTGAAAAAACAGATCTGCTGACCTCCCTGCAGCCCAAAATAGAGCTTTTACGCCAGGGTCTGGAGAACTTCTGGGATTTACCCCACGTGGGAGATATCCGCCAGCGAGGTATGATGGTAGGCATTGAACTTGTGGTGGATAAAGAGACCAAGGAGCCTTATGCCATGAAGGAGCAAATAGGTCACCGGGTCATCCTGGAGGCCCGCCGCAGAGGGCTGGTTATTCGCCCCTTGGACAATGTCATCGTCCTCATGCCCGTGCTGTCCATGTCTGACGAAGAGCTAAACCGGGTTCTAGAGATTACCTATGAATCTATAGCTGCAGTAACCGGCAGGTAGGCGGAGGGGTTGTCCATGGGGAAGAATTGCACGTGGGAGAAAATTAGAGAAAAAGTCCTTTCAGGAGAAGGCCTTTCCCAGGAAGAGGCATATTACTTGGCCGGGTGGCCCCGAGAAAGATTGGGGGACCTTCTAGATCTTTCCCGCCAGGTGCGGGAACGCTTCGGGGGCAGGGATGTGGAACTGTGCGCCATCATCAACGCCCGCTCAGGCCTGTGCAGCGAGGATTGCCGCTTCTGCGCCCAGTCTTCCCGTTATAAAACTGGCGTGGAGGTGTATCCCCTCATTGACGCGGAAAAGGTCCTGGAAAAGGCCCGGCGCATGGAAGCCGTTGGAGTCAAGCGTTTTGCCCTGGTTACCAGCGGTAAGGGGATTGGTGAAAGGGACTTTGAGAAAGTGTTGGAAATCTACCGGATCCTGCGGGCCGAGACTCGCCTGGAGCTGTGTGCTTCCCTGGGGATCATTGACGAAGAGAAGGCCCATCGTTTGAAGGAAGTGGGGGTCACCACCTACCACCATAACCTGGAGACCGGCCGGAGCTATTTCCCCAGCGTCTGTACCACCCATACCTTTGAAGAAAGGGTAGCCACCGTCCAGGCAGCCCAGGCCGCAGGGCTAAATGTATGCTCCGGCGGGATCATCGGGCTGGGGGAAAATATGGCCTATCGGCTGGAAATGATCTTTGAGCTACGGGAACTGGGAGTACGGTCAGTGCCAGTCAACATCCTGAACCCTATTCCCGGCACACCCTTGGCCAATCAAGAGCGTCTTTCTGTAGAGGAGATCCTCAAAACCCTGGCTCTTTTCCGCCTCATCATTCCCAAGGCCGTTTTCCGCCTCTGCGGCGGACGGGAGCCAGGGCTGGGTGAGAAGCAAAAAGAAGCCCTGGCGGCGGCCGTAAACGGCTTGATGGTGGGCAACTATCTCACAACCCAAGGCAACGAGATCCAAGAAGACCTGGTCATGATTGCCGAGGCGGGGTTAAGGGTGGCAGTTTAATTTCTCTCCGCAAAGGGACCATGAGAGACTATCCGAGTATGTCCACATCGAGCTCCAAAAGTTCTTCTCCTGATATATCTTTGCTCCCGGGATATCCTTTTACAGTCCTGTTATTCTCTTTATATTCGAGAACCACCAAGGATAATGGGTTTCCCTGTGACTATGCCCGGGGTATTGTAACCTTTAATCTCGCTGAATTCATCCATAAACCAGGCCATTACCTGGGCATTGGGTTCTTTTAAAACTTCATAATATGATTCCTCCAGCCCCAATTTGCCGCAGGCCGCTCTAATCTGTTTCTAAACGATTTCGAAAGTATTCAAAGTTTCTGTCATTTCATATCCCCTTCATTCTTAACTTATATATTTATGAGCCTAAAATTTTTATCGATAATAAAATCAGCTTACGCCTATTTCCGTTACAATCATATCCACCACCTAGATTCCGATAAGGGGAAGCGTGCATCTTTTCAATATTTTGTGTCTGCCCTTTGCAGTATGTTCCATAGCTACGATGGCTTTTCTGGCTCCCACCACCAGGTCCATGGCACCTCCCATACCAGTTGCCAGCTTCCCGGGTATTATCCAGTTGACCAGGTTGCCCTTGGACCTGGTATGCATCGATGAACAAGGAATTCAACTAAATATAACCCAAAACATTCCCCAATAATCTCGGCTGATGAAGTTGCAAGTGTCCTAAAACAAGCCGCCCGGCGGGCTTACCGCTTTAGTTCTAAAATGCAACAGGTCTGCGATAAGCTTATCCCTTACTCTTCAAAACATTGAGCATCTCAAAAGGTAGATTAAAGACCTCGATAAGGTCATCACACGAGCGCTTAAAGCTATACCTCAAACTTTTATTTCTTTTTCTTAACTAATTTCAATTGTTGAAGTTTCCTTTGACCCTAAAGAGTTTACCAGCCCTGCTCCTTCCGTCAAGAGGTTCGCTTTGCTGGGTGAGCATAAACGACTGCCTTCCTAAAGGGGCCCCTACATTTATCCATCCCCCACCCCTTGATCTCTGTCGCAAGCCTTGGTATTTTGAGCCTGAGGTAAAAGGAATATTATACACGTATTCAGATACTTACTTTATAAGCCTCCGCAAATGTTTTAAATTCATGCCGTGATAAACACTCATCTTCGAGGATGCTATTGAAAGATTCAATGTGGGCATTTTTTTGCTATTTCCAAGTCATTTTCTCCCAGTAGGTTTTTAAAGCTTTCGTTTTCTTTCTCAAGATTCTTAATATCAATATGATTAGTGCTTATTATTTGATTTTTACTAATTCCGATTCCGTTGTTTCTTTTATATTCCTTCCTACGATTGAGCAATTACCATAGTTTATTATATTTAGTCTATCTGTCCAAAGTAGTTAGTGGGTTAAAAAGTTATTAATTTGATTTGTTGCATTTAATTTTGCAACTGACCTTTATTAATTTTTGTTCTGAAATGTTTATTTTTAATTTGACATAGAAGGTCTATCTATTTTCAAAAGTTTTGCTAAAATTTTTGCCGAACTAGCTTGAAGGGTTAATGTCAATATTATTGTTGCAAAAGTCACAGCTGATATTATATCCGCATGAGGAACCTTCATAGTCAATAGCATACCTGATAGCGCAGCTGGAATAACTCCTGTTTCTCTAACCCACATAAGATAGATTATTTCCTTAAAAGTCCATTCTGCTTTTCTATCAAAAATAATCGAAACAAACACAGAAATAGGTCTTGCTATAAATATAAGCGCAGTTACTACAAATAACGATTCTTTCCAATACCTTAATAACAATGGAAAATTAATATGTGTCCCTAAAAGTATAAATATCATCATTCTAAGAATTAAAGTCATAACCTCTTTAAATCTTGTTTGGGTAACATAATATTGTTCCGGAATAAATAAACCAAACATTTTCTTATTTCCACAAACCATACCAATAACAAATACCGCCATAAATCCGCTAACCCCTAATTTTGTAGCTATTACATAAGCTCCTGCAACTGCAACAATGGAAATTTCTGCTGGATGTTCTTCAAAACATGCATATTTTTCATGGGCAATAAGCAACGATGCTACGTAACCCACGATAGCGCCAATCAATATCCCACCAATTGATGTCTTAATAAGATCAAAAATGCTTTGCGCTAAGGAAAATGTTCCTTTTGTTATAATGTTAAGAACTGCAAATGTCGCAATAGCACCTGCTGCATCATTAAAAGCAGATTCAGATATTATTGTTTGTTTTAGCTTATCATCAACATTTAAGTTTTTGAATAATGGGACTAATACAGATGGATCCGTTGATGCTATTACAGAACCAAGCAATAGTGCATAAATAAAATCCATCTTAAAAATCTTTGAAGCAAAAAAACCAGTTATAAACGCAGATACAATTACTCCCACTGTTGACAAAGATATAACTGACCATTTAACTTTTCTAAGAACCTTAAAATCGATTTCTCTTCCACCGTCATAAAGTATGTATGCTGCCCCAAAAGTTAAGATCAATTCATACGCTAACGGATGTTTGTCAATATTAACCAAATTGAGGCAAAATGGGCCTAACAAAAAACCAGCAAAAATAAACATAACGACATCTGGAAGTTTAATAATTCTGCTTAATTTTGTAAAAATTAATCCAAATAAAATGACTAAAGCCATAATCTCAAGGAAATCTACAGCATTCATAATAATACCTCCTATCCCAGATATAGTCGGCGATTTATATTGTATATTGTATATTGTATATTGTACATTATCTAATCGTAATTAATGTTAAATTTATTTTAATTTTTTTTATCAAGTCCAAATTTTTGTGTAAGATTCTCCCTGGTTAGAACCGGGTGATTTAATATCTTAAGAGTCAAGGATATGCTTTCACCGAGCTTTACCCGTCCTTGACCCCACGGCCATGGCATCAACTATGACAAAAAGGAAGCTTTTTTCTCGAAGGAGCCTTGAATTCCAGGCTGTAACAATAAATACTAATTCTAAAGGCTTGGCCATCCCCTCATTTTTAGTTCCTTTTACAAAAAAGTGATGCAAAATTTCGGAATCAATGGTAATATTATAACAAGCCTTTTTCATCCCTCCAGTAAGGTTTTGATTTTGTCACTGTTAATTTTAACCAGAGTATGGGAGTGGTTTAACCATTTTTTAAAAAATCCTTTTTACACAATTACACAGACTTAATTAGAAAAATTCTATAAATATACTTTTTTTATTAGTTATTTTAATTTCAATTTGTAAACTATATAGTCATAATTATATTATTACTGCATTTTTCGCATGTAGTAAAAAAGAAAGGTCGACAATGGCGGCATGTTTTCTTTCTATAAAAAAAGTCAAAATCATTCAAAAAGAAAACCAGCCTCCATTCCGACCTAAATGAATAACCATTAATATATAAAATTAAAATTATTTTAACATTTCCTCTTTTAACTTTTCCGGGTCTATGTTGATTCTCGCTACTTTTGTGGTCATGGCAGCTCTTGCCACTTCACTCGCCACATAGGCGGCTACTCTTTTATCGAAGGCTCCGGGAATGCAGTAGTCTGGTGAGAGTTCTTCATCGGTTATAAGGGATGCTATAGCATGGGCGGCTGCCAGTTTCATTTCCTCATTAATTTCCCTCGCCCTCACTTCTAAGGCGCCCCTGAAGATTCCAGGAAAAGCTAGTACATTATTTATTTGATTTGGAAAATCCGATCGGCCTGTTCCTACCACTGCCGCCCCCCCTTCTTTAGCCTCATCAGGAAAGATTTCCGGTATAGGATTTGCCATGGCAAAGACTATAGGATCTTTGGACATGGTTTTTACCATATTTTTTGTCACAACACCAGGTGCAGAAACACCGATGAAAATATCTGCTCCTTTCATTGCATCTGCAAGGTGGCCTTTTACTCCACTTTTATTTGTTATTTCTGAAAGTTCTTTTTTGCTAAAGTCCAGGTCTTCCCGACCTTTGTGAATGATACCTTTCCTGTCACATACTATAATGTCCTTTACCCCTGCTTTAAGGAGCAGTTTTGTTATGGCTACTCCGGCAGCTCCCGCACCGTTGATAACTACTCTTACATCTTTTATGTCTTTTTCTACGATTTTCAAGGCATTGATGACTCCTGCCAGCACTACCACTGCAGTCCCATGCTGATCATCGTGAAATACAGGGATGTCAAGTTCTTGTTTTAGCCGCCTTTCTATCTCAAAGCACCTGGGTGCTGAAATATCCTCTAAATTTATACCTCCAAAAGTGGGTGAGATTAATTTAACCACCTTCACAATCTCATCCACATCCTGAGTGTCAAGGCAGATGGGGAAGGCATCTACGCCTCCAAAGTTTTTGAACAGAAGCGCTTTGCCTTCCATGACGGGCATGCCGGCCATGGCTCCGATGTTTCCAAGGCCCAGCACCGCCGAACCATCTGTCACTACAGCTACCATACGACCTTTGCAGGTATATCTATACACGGCATCCGGATCACTTTTTATTTCCTTGCAGGGCTCTGCCACACCCGGTGTATAAGCCAAACTTAAATCCATGTAATTCTTTAAAGGCACTCTGCTTGTTACTTCTATCTTACCTTGATTTTCAGCGTGAAGTTTTAAAGCTTCTTCTCTAAGATTCATTTTTAGTTTACCCCTCTTTCTTTTAATCGCCGTACTTCTCCTTAAAAAGCGGTTTTATCCCGCCATTTTCAATAATCCTAAGTACAAATTCTGAAAGGCCTTCTCCCTGATATATTTCTCCCGTAGTCCTATTTATTATTTCCCCGGTTGCCAAATCTATTTCCAGTATTTCGCCCTCCTTTACTCTGTCGCGAATTTGTTTGCATGTTATCACTGGAAGACCTAAATTTATAGCATTCCTGAAAAAGATTCTGGCAAAGGATTCAGCCACTACCGCACTAATTCCTGCTTCTTTCAGCGTAATAGCAGCATGTTCCCGTGAAGAACCACAACCGAAGTTCTTCCCCGCCACTATTATATCGCCTTTTTTTACTTCTTTTGCAAATCCTGGCCTTGCACCTTCCATGCAGTGGGATGCAATGTCTGCTTTTGCAGTAAGTTCCAGATATCTTCCGGGATAAATCTGATCTGTATCTATGTTGTCTCCAAAGATGAAAATTCTTCCGGATATTTTAAGCTGCATTTATTTAGACCTCCTCTATATATTCTTCGGGATTTACAATTTTCCCAACCAGTGCACAGGCTGCTGCGGTTGCAGGGGACGCAAGGTATATCTCTCCTTCAGTACTACCCATGCGCCCCGGGAAATTCCTGTTACTGGTAGTCACACAAACTTCTCCCGGAGCAATTACTCCTTGATGTGCTCCTAAACATGGACCGCATCCCGGTGCACTGAAAGTAGCACCTGCATCAATCAATGCCTCCACATATCCTAGCCTTATGGCTTCAAGAAATACATCTCGAGATGCAGGTATGATGACAAGTCTGGTCCTCTCATTTATCTTTTTTCCTTTTAAGATATTATAGGCCCATTCTATGTCTTCCAGCCTGCCGCCAGTGCAAGAGCCTATAAATACCTGGTCTACCCTGGTGCCCTTTACGGCCTCCACCGGGACTACATTGTCGACGCTGTGAGGAATAGCAACCTGGGGTGAGAGGTCAGATACATCAAAATTGTAAATTTCGCTGTATTCATAATTAGGGTCGGTCTCCGGAACTTCCAATTTTTCTATGTCGACACCCCGGGATTTCAAATAGTTCAGTGTTATTTCGTCGGGTTGAATATACGATGTCTTGGCCCCCATCTCCACCGACATGTTGCAGAGCACCATGCGACCGGATATGTTCATATTTTTTACCGTATCTCCGGTAAATTCAATGGCTTTATATACCGCAGCTTCAGTGCCGAGTTTACCTAGTATGTGCAATATGACATCCTTCGGAAGGACACCGGGTTTCAGCTTCCCATTTATCTCTATCTTTATAACTTCAGGCACCCTGAACCAGAGTTCCCCTGAGATGAGTATGCAGGCAAGGTCGGTAGCTCCCACACCGGTACCAAAAGCTCCAAAGGCCCCATGAGTGGTAGTATGGGAATCTGTGGCCACCAAAAGCATTCCAGGATATACCAGTCCGGCTTCAGGCATCACCTGATGGCACACCCCCGTGTTTATGTCGAACAGGTGCTTTATGCCATGTTTCCAGATAAATTCTCTCATCGCTTTGTGATTAGAAGCGGATTTTATTGTAGGAGCAGGTGCATAATGGTCAAAGACGAATACCACCTTTTCGGGGTCCCATACCTTTTTGCCACCCATTTCATTAAAAGACTCCACAACCTGCAAATATAAATCATTTACTTCTGCAAGGTCCACCTTGCAAGTCACTATCTCTCCAGCTTTTACCTTATCTTTTCCCGCATGTTTTGCTAAAATTTTTTCCAGTGCGTGCATATAAATCTCCTTTCCCGGCATTTTTGCATTATATTTTATTCCACGTATGGAAGAGTCGAATTGGCATATGGCAGTACCAATACCTTTGCCTCTTCGCCATATTCTCTTAAGGCAGTATCGAGGGCTTGCTGAGCTGATCTTGCTGGGATGAAAAATATGTTCCTCACCAGGTTTTCATCTAATTCTGAGATGAGGTAAACTTTTACTCTTTCAAGGACCATGCAGATAACAGCAGCTTTATGAGCACCCAGTTTAAATTCCTGCTGTATCCATTCAACACAGTCATGAGGAGTTTTCGCTCTCAACATCCAATCTTCGAAAGTAGGTTCTCCCAACCCTTCCCGGCATTCAGCCAGTAGGATTATGCTGCCTCCGTCCTTAACTGCGTAGCTGGCATTTTCCAGGCCTTTCTGCGCCTGGTATAAGTTTATATCCTTTGGGAATCCACCACAGGAAGCAATCACCACATCCACCTTTTCCTCAATGTTTCTCTTATACATCTTATCGATGTACTTCGCACCCTCGCGATGGGCTTTTACAGGGTCTCCCGCTACTACTTTCACTATCTCTTTATGGCTGTTTAAAACCGCGTTGACAATAAAATTTACACCTGCAATGCGCCCGGCTTCCTCTATATCTTCTCTCATGGGGTTTCCCTCAGCCCTGCCTGGCATTGTACCGGGCTTTATCATCATAACATGGTTGATCTCGATGGTCCTTTTGCTACAAACTCCCGGCAGGAGGGCTTTATCTCCTCCGCTGTAACCGGCCTTATAGTGAAATTCAAGGTTGCCGGTGGCAATAATCAAATCGGCTTCTGCTACGGGCCGGAAAACTTCCACAGGAGTACCCCTCTTCGTGGTACCCAGGTATACACAATCATTTATGTCATGATCTATGCACCTTACCTTGCTGTATACTTCTTCACCCACCAGTTTTTTCTTTTCCTCTTCTGTATGTTTTCTGTGGTAACCCAATCCAAATATTATAGTGATGTTATCGTATTCTACACCCGCCTTTTTTAACTCTTCAATTATAGGCGGAACCAATATATGTGACGGTGAAGGCCTCGTGATGTCACTGGCAAGAATCACTACATTTTTCTTTCCCTTGGCCATTTCCTTCAGGGGAATGCTCCCGATAGGATTGTCCAGAGCATCTCTCACTTCCCTGAAAGGATCTTCTACTCCCGGAAGGTCTTCAGGATTTAACACAGCATATAAATTCTTATCAGGTATATCCACGTCCACATAAGAAGACTTGTATTTCAGTTGTACTACAGGCATTAGATATCACTCCCTCCTGTATTATTTGACCATATTCGGCAACCACATTATGATGTCCGGCACATAAGTTACTATAATTAGGTCTATAATTAGCACAATCAAAAAACCTACAATCGCTTTTGAAATTCTCTCCAGCGAAATATTTGCAATAGTTGTTGCTACAAAAAGGTCTACACCTACTGGAGGTGTGATGGTGCCTATGGCAAGGTTCACAGTCATTAACACCCCGAAAAATACAGGGTCGATACCCATCTGTGTTACAACCGGAACCAGGATGGGAGCTAATATTGTAATAGCGGCCGAAGCATTCAGGAAGCATCCGACTATTAATAAAAGTATGTTTATCAACATCAGGATGGTAGTTGGATTGTTCGTCAACGACACAAAATAATTGGCTAATATAACCGGTACTTGATGGCTTGTAATAATCCAGCTAAAAAGTCCCGCTGCATCCATAATGAACATAACTACCGCAGTACTCTTTACCGAATCCTCAACTATTTTAGGTAAATCGCTGATTTTAAGTTCTTTATAAATAAAAAATCCAACAAACAAACCATAAACAACAGCTACTGCAGCAGCTTCAGTAGGAGTAAATATTCCTCCATAAATACCCCCGAGGATAATAACTGGCATTAACAACCCCCAAATACTTTGAACAAAAGTCTTCCATACATTTGAAAAGCCAGCCCATTTTGTCCCCCCATAGTTATATTTTTTTGAAACAAAATAAATTAATGCCGCCATCGAAAGACCCATCAAAATTCCAGGACCAAATCCACCAAGGAACAAGTCTCCTATGGAAACTCCGGCGATAACGCCGTAAACTACCATGGTAACACTAGGAGGAATTATGATTCCAGTTTCACCTGCAGCCGCTACAATAGCTGCGGCAAAATCTCTATTATAGCCTCTCTTTTCCATTTCTGGAAAAAGGATCGGACCAATGGCTGCCGTAGTAGCCGCAGAAGAGCCTGAAATGGCTGCAAAAAACATGCCAGCTAATGTGGCCACTATTCCCAACCCGCCCGTGAGCCATCCTACAAGAGAATCTGCAAAAGCTACTAGCCTTTTAGATACTCCTCCACGAGTCATTATAGTACCGGCCAGCATAAAAAAGGGTATTGCCATAAGTGGAAAGTTATCGTTTGACGCAAATATTCTCTGAACCACCAAGGTGAGTGGCAAGTCAGATGTTAAAACTACCGCACTGGTCGCAAGTCCCAATGCTACGGCTATGGGTATGTTCAGTATCAAAAAAACTGCGAAAGAAATAAACAAAAGACTTATCGTAAAGCTCACGCTTTCACCACCCCATCATTTTTTTTGAACTGCTTAAAATCCTCAATCATATTGTAAAGGCCATTTAAAAACATCACTATTCCGGCCACAGGAATAGATAAATAGGGATACCCCATTTTTATTCCAAGAGAAGCGGAGGATTGATTCATCGTAATTTTAACCACATTAAAGCCATATACTATTAAAATGCCATAGAAAATCAATCCGAAGATATCTGCTAAAAAAACTCCATATTTTTGCAGGTTTTTAGGGAGGTACATCATGAAGACTTCTACTCCTACGTGGGAACGCCTCTTTACACACATGGCCGAACCCAGGAGGACTGACCAGACGAAAAGATATCTGGCCAATTCCTCAGACCAGCTAAGAGATGAATGGATAACATACCTAAAAAGTACTTGTAGAACAATAGCCACCGTCATAATTGAAAACATCGCAATTGCCATCCATTTAACCACATTGTCCAACCCATCGATGAATTTTTTGAAAGTCAAATTAATCCCTCCACTCTGTAAAAGAGGCAAGCTAAAGCTTGCCTCATGAATTATTTTGTATTAACAATAGCATCAATGAGGTCTTTACCTATGACATTTTCAAATTTTGCCCATACCGGTTTCATTTTTTCCTGAAACGCTGCTTTTTCTTCTGGAGTTAGTTCAATAACCTGTAAACCTTTAGCTTTCATTTCTTCCAGGAACTTTTGGTTTTGTTCCTCGGCCCTCTGCCTATTAAAATCTCTTGCTTCTTGAGCAGCCTTAATTATAACATCTTGATATTCCTTTGGAAGTTTGTTCCATGTTTTGAGACTAAATACCACTGTCTCAGGAGAATACGTATGACCAGTCAGCGTCAGGTATTTTTGAACTTCGTAAAATCTAGAAGCATAAATTTGACCAATTGGGTTTTCCTGAGCATCCACGGTCTTTTGCTGTAATGCAGTAAATACTTCACCCATAGCCATTGGTGTAGGATTAGCCCCAAGTGCTTTAAACATTTCAATATACATCTGGTTTTCCATGACCCTAATCTTGATGCCTTTCAAATCATCAGGTTTTCTAATAGGCCTTACATTATTGGTTATATGCCTGAATCCATTTTCCCAGGTAGAAATTACCTTCATACCCTGATTTTCAGCACCCTCATAAATCTTTTCCGCCAGAGGACCATCTACAACCTTGTATACATGTTCTCTATCGCGGAATATAAAGGGCAGATCTAGTACTTGACACTTCGGTATAAAATTAGAAAGAACTGCTGTTGAGGTAAGAACTATGTCCACCGTTCCAAGTTGGAGACCTTCTAACAAATCTCTCTGACCGCCTAATTGGCTATTAGGATATATTTGGATTTCGACAGCTCCATTAGTCCTTTCTTTTACCATTTCAGCAAATTTGACAGCAGCTTCATGATAAGGTTGATTAGTATTAGCTACATGACCCAGTTTTAATACAAATTTGGCATTACTGTTTGCAGATTGAGACTGAGTTTGTGCAGAATTTGAGCTTTGGCTGCTCTTGGATGGGCCTGAAGAGCCGCATCCTACCAAGCTCAACATCAAAATAAAAATGAGCATGAAAACCGCTATTAACTTCTTGTTCAACAAAATCACCTCACTAATTTTAATTTTTAGTTTTTTCAATTATTTGGTTTATTGCAAATACGATGCCAGTTTTTATAAAATGTCAATTTTCCCTGTAATACCAGGAAAAAAAATAACCCTGCCAAATATACAGGGTGTTTCATTTAGTGTTTCATTGAAACAATAAATTGTTTCAATGAAACATTTTATTTCTGAAATAGTTCACTATAGGTTCTGGTATTTTTTTAATATTCTCCAAAGAGTAGTTCTTCCTATACCAAGTTGTTTTGCTGTCCTTGTTTTATTAAAATTGTTTTCCTTTAAAATCCGGTATATTTCCCTTTCATCGAAATTTTTTAAAGTCAACGCTGATATAGTTTCTGAATTTTCAGGGTTTAATATATTATCTTTTTCTATACCGAGTATATAGAGTATTTCCTCACTAGTTATATACTTAGAACCATATGCAGCAAGAAGCCTTTCTGTAAAATTTTCAAGCTCACGAACATTACCCGGCCAATGATATTTTTGAATTATTTCATATCCATTTGTATCGATAATAGGTTTTTCTATATTAAATTTTATTGAATATATATCCAAAAAATGTTCAAAAAGAAGGATAACGTCCTCTTTTCTTTCCCTTAGAGGAGGTACTTTTAAATTTAGGACATTCAATCTGTAATATAAATCCGCTCGAAAAGCTCCCTTTTTGACCTGTTGGTAAAGATCTTTGTTGCTGGCGGCAATAATCCGGACATCAACAGGAATTATTCTATCATCGCCTAACCGCATTATAGCCTTCTCTTGTATAGCTCTTAAAAGTTTTGCCTGGATAGAAAGAGGCATTTCCGATATTTCATCCAAAAAGAGAGTACCCCCATGGGCTATTTCAAAAAGGCCTGTTTTTCCACCTTTCGAAGCACCTGTAAATGCACCCTCCACATACCCGAAAAGTTCACTTTCCATGAGGGTTTCCGAAAGGGACGCACAATTAATTGCTACAAAAGGTCCTTTTGCTCTTTTGCTTGCATTATGTATGCTCTGTGCAAACATTTCCTTGCCAGTACCTGTTTCTCCATATATGAGCACAGTTGAATCAAAATTAGAGTACTTTTTTGCGATTTTTATGCAATCACTTATCTCCTGACTTTTACCGATGATGTTCTCAAAATTATATCTCGCTTTATGACCTTTTTTAACAAATGCACTTCTTATGTACTTTTCTTTTCTGCTTATCTCATTAATTTCTTCGAGAGTAATAATACAACCTATGTTATAAGAAATGATATCAAGATGTTTTACATTTACCATTATCTTACTGCCATTAATTTCTGTTAAAAAATTGTTATCTTCAACTCTTATTTCGGGTATAATATCTTTTATATTTTCTCCTATTACATGTTCCTTCGGCATTTTTATTATATCAAGAGCCTTAGAATTTACGGTCTTTATTCTTCCGTTTCCGTCGGTGGTCAGGATACCTAAAGGGGTGTTTTCCATTACAGTTTCTATAAGTTTTAATTGTTTTACTACATCTTTTTTATACCTCAATATGTCCTGTGCCTGTTTAATAGAACGGAATATTGAGTCTTTTCCTGATAAAATAAGCACGCTTTTAAGCCCCATTTGAGCAGCTACCCTATTTGCAATTCCTCCTCCTACAATGACATCATAACCGTCATCGACTGCTTTTCTTACCGCATCTATAGCCTGTTCTTCTCGCTCAATATAAAAAATTCTTATATTTACTTCAAAAAGTTTTGCTATATCCCTGCTTTCATAAAGCATATTATTAAAAACCACAAGAGCAATATTAGAACTTACCTTTTTCGCCTTCATTATAGCTTCAGCAATATCATAACTACTTATTTCTATTTCAACTAATGGAATATTTGGAAATTCACATCGTATGTAATTTAACGTCCCACCGCGGCTAATCAACACTTCCGCACCGTTTTTTAATAAGTCTTTTGCCACATCTACAGCATTGCTTAAAAGACCTATTCTTACCTCTATATCTTTCCCGTAATCTTTCATTTCCTCTTTGACACTTAAGGTTTCATAATAAAGTTCTCTGTAAGGTGCAATTATTCCGATTTTTCCCATAATTACACCTCTTCTATAATAACAGGCTGTTTATATTTTTTAAATTCTATAGAAATTTTTATTTTCCTTTAATACAATTATAAAAGCCTACTCGCTTTTAATTAGCTCATTAGCCTAAATTTGTACCCCTCCAATTAGGTTTTTAAGTTTCATCTATCTCTTATCCCTAACCAGACTCCCATGCCGCAACAAATGCGGCACCAGCAGAAGATGAAAATGCCCTTTTTTGATGATATACTCCAGTATAGCGGCTGGTGAAGGCAGGTCGTTACCCTTTTGGTGCCTTGAGCCCGATAACCAGACTGAACCACAACGACCAGGTGCACCACAGATTGTTGCTCCCTTTTCGGGAAGCACGCAGGATAGAATAACCCTTTATGGTTGTTGCACCAGCCCTTCAATATTAAAGCCGCTAAGGAGTTGTTTTTTATGGATGTAGTTTATTCTCACGTTTGCGGCCTGGACGTTCATAAAAAGAGCGTCGTGGCTTGTGTAATAACTCCCGAAGGTAAGGAAATCCGCACTTTTTCAACAATGACCGACGACCTGATCGCTCTAAAGGAGTTCATTAAAAACAAAGGATGTACTGTCGTCGCCATGGAAAGCACCGGCTCTTACTGGAAGCCCATCTACAACCTGCTGGAGCTTGAGAATATCAATATCCTTCTCGTCAATGCAAAGCATATTAAAAATGTACCCGGTAGAAAAACTGATGTAAAGGATGCTGAGTGGATTGCAAATTTACTGCGCCACGGCCTTTTAAAGGGCAGCTTCGTCCCGGACAGAGAGCAAAGGGAGCTTCGCGATCTCGTACGTTACAGGCACAGCCTTATTGAGGAGCGCTCAAGAGAGCTTAACCGCATCCAGAAAGTGCTCGAAGGTGCCAATATCAAGCTGTCTTCGGTAGTCTCCGATATAAACGGCATGTCTAGCCGCGCTATACTGGAAGCAATAATAAATGGCGAAGATGACCCCGAAATCCTGGCAGATCTCTCTCAGGGTAAGTTAAAGAATAAAAAGGAAGATCTAAAGCGCGCTTTAAAAGGGTTGATCAATGATCACTTGAGGATGATGCTGGAAATACAGTTGAGACATATAAACTATCTCGATGAAGAAATTAAAAATCGAATGCTCCCTTTTGAAGAGGACCTGGCACTGCTGGATACAATTCCCGGAGTGGGAAGAAGGACTGCAGAACAGATAATTGCAGAAATCGGAACTAATATGGACCAGTTCCCCTCCGCCGCTCATTTGTGTTCTTGGGCGGGGCTGTGCCCAGGTCAGAATGAAAGCGCCGGCAAGCAAAAGTCTGCCAGGACTCGAAAGGGGAACAAAAAATTGCGAAGTGCTCTTGTAGAAGCTGCCCGGGCCGCTTCCAGATCTAAGGATACTTACCTTTCCAGTCAATACCACCGCATCGCTGCTCGAAGAGGTTCGAACCGGGCAGCAGTTGCGGTGGCCCACAGCATCCTGACTATAGCTTACCATATTCTCAAGCGAAAGCAACCTTATATTGAACTGGGCCCCAATTATTACGAAGAGAAAAGGCGCGACATGATTATACGGCAGTCTTTGAAAAAGCTTGAATCTTTAGGTTTGAAGGTCACGGTCGAAACGGTAGCATCTTAATTTTTTAGGCTTTTGTTATCACGTTTATATAGATTCATGTTAATCCCATATTTTTACATTTAGGTATGGGCTTAGTTTTTTATTGCTTTTTTTCGGAACATTATTTTCAGGATAGAGGTGGAAAAGGCTCTAATTTTTTAAAACTTATTTTTTATACAATTTTTAGTCTAAATAATTATCAAATAACCTTAATTCAAAAAAATATTTTATATTCTACTTAAATTTTTTTTAATTCTTCTATACTTCTATTTACTATAGCTTTAAATCTTTGATAACTGTCAACCCAATCAAAAATTACGTCACTGGCTACCTTTGCAAAAAACACCTTTCCCATTAGGAATATAAGCCGAATCTCTTAAGATTAAATTTATTTCTTTCTCCTTTTCCATGTTTGCCTGCAGTTCAGCAAATCCTGAGAGAATCGTATTAATACGATTTATTAAAATCTCTTTGGAATTTATAACCTAATTTATAACCTCATCCTTATACCTTTCCTCTGGTTCTTAAGCAAAATTTTTACTATAAAGCAACTATTTTATAATAATTCTTTAAAACCTTTTATTTCCCTGCAGTTTTATGATCGCATAAAGTATTTTTAGGTTTTTTAAAGTCCATAATCTTCTCCAAAAACAAAAAAGGAGCCCACATTTACTGTTAGGCTCCTTTCTATTCTATTTTTTAAATCTTGAATTTGCCTATATTATCTGATAATTCTTTTGCAACATTTGTCAACCCCTGTGCTGTCGCTGCTATCTCTTCCGTAGATGCACTTAACTCTTCAGCAGAAGCTGAAATCTCTTCTGCTGAGGCCGCTGTCTCCTCTATTACCTCCTTTATGCTGTCTGTCCTACTTACAACTAAATCTTTCGATTTTACTGTATCGTCCAAAGCCTCAAACGCGTCTTTTATAAAAGGTTTTTACTATCGTTTTTTCATTTTTATCAAGTTTTATATTTATATTTTTTTGTAATTTTATGCTATTTTATGGGTATTTAGGTCCTTTTTTCTTACATTTTAGGGCTTATTTTCTCTTTGCTCACCTTATTTAAATTTACACTGCAAGTCTCCTGAGTAACCCCAAGTATTTTAATCCTTCTTGCTTAAAAAGATCTCTCTTCCTTAAGAGTAATAAAGGCCAAGTTATTCACAAGTTATCAACAAGTTGTTAACAGTATTTCCTCATAGTGCAATAAAAACCTTATTGTTTCAGTAAGTGCTCAAAAAATGAAAAACAATTTAGAAAAAAAGTAGTATAATTAGAATCAGATAATTAAATAAAGGAGGACAGGGAAATGACAATAAGCATTTCTCTATCTCCATCGTTAGCTAACTATTTGAATTCTGAATATCTTTTGAACAGTTTAAAAAATAATTTAGGGAATACGGCTGACTACGAAATAATTTCGTTAAATAACAACCTGAATAATATAGAAAACAATATAAACCCAGATATTGTTGATACTTATGAAAAACAAGTAAATTTACCGACTACTGGAGAAGACTTAAAAACATATAATCCTTCTTTCTTGAATTATCAAACAGGTATAAATCTTTTACAATACAATATTCAGTCTCAGGACAATTTTTCTTCAATTGATAATCTTGTACAAATAGGTAATCAGTTAAACCTTTTAAAGGAAGGAGTTTTAGCCTCTTATCAAAATTTTTCACCGATTGATATTTTTGAAATTGCTAATGATTATTCTTTTTTGAATGAAAAAATATCTTCAACAGAGATCGAAAATCTTTTAAACACTAATAGTTCTTTACTCCAGAACATCCTCATATATAGCTATAATCCTCAAAGCGGAATTTCAAAGTACCCCATTAGTAATTTGCTACAAAGCACTTTAGATGTGAAAGGGTGATTTTACATGTCTGATTTTATATGTCATATTAGGTTTATAGGAGGAATATTCATGGAATTAATAAAAAATTTTTTTACCATATAGGGAAATTTATATTTTATTTTTTATTTAAGATGTTTGCCAAAATCGAGATAATCGGGAAAGAAAACCCTCCTGAAAAAGGGCCTCTCATAGTTGTATCAAATCACAAAAGCATTTTGGACCCAATGATTTTAATGGTAACATTGCCTTATAATATTAAATTTCTTGCTGCTTCGTATTTGTTTAAAATACCCTTTTTAAACATTATTTTAAAAATTACTGGGATGCTGCCTGTAAAAGAAAAAAAGGAAGATCTAAAAACTCTAAAAAAAGCAATTGAATTATTAAAAGAAGGTAAGGTTATAGGTGTTTTTCCTGAAGGTGGCGTTAGCATAAACGAAGAGGTCAGTGAATTTAAACCTGGTTTTGCCTTTCTTTCCCTAAGAACAAAGGTGCCTATTCTGCCTGTTGCGATAGTAGGGTCTAATAAAGTACTTCCTCCAGGCAAGTGGATTCCAAAAAGAGCAAGAATTAAAGTTTTTATTGGGAAACCTATTTTTATAGAAAAATTAAATGTGGAAAATAAAAAGGAAATGTATATTTTTTTAGCAAATTATACAAGAGAAGTTATATGTAAGAATTTATACGCAGGTGGATTCGAAAAATAAACAAAAAAATTCAGGCCCAATTTTAGCTCTTAATTTTTTTACGGGACTAAAAATGATATGGATGTTTCTGTTAATTCCACTTGTAATATGGTCAAGGCTTGTTCTAAAAAGGCATGACACGAAACAACTTGTAGTGGGTGCAGCAATCTCTTTCTTCGCTACACTTTTAATAATGTTTACAGTATATCGGTAAAATAAAAATTATTATAAAATTTATAAGTTATCGGGCAACAGGAAAAACTTTTGTACGTAAAAAAAGACTTTTTTATTGAAATACTTGGTAATATGATGTAACATTAAAATATAATTATTTTACGCCTATGATTCCTTTTATAATTGTAGGCAATGCTCTTTACGTTTGGCTTTATTCCTCTCAAAAGAACGCCGTAATAGGAGTACCACTGGCAGCGGTAATGAAATACGTGTGGCTTTCCATTTCAGCTAAATACATTCTTAAAGGTTTAGGCATTAAGGTACTTGCGCTGGTAGTCCAGGCTTTTACTCTTCCGCAGCTAATTACGGCTCTGCTGGGTGGGGTAATAGGTGCGGCAGTAATTTTACTGCTTCAGCGCTATTTCTCCAAGACAGAAAAATTGTGAAATGCGAGCGAAGTTTTTGTTGCTCGCATTTATTATATTTGCATGGCTGGGTGCTACCTAAAGGGTGCTATTACTCACTTTTCACACAATTTCTACCAGAAGCCTTTGCTTCATAAAGCATGTCGTCTGCACGCAAAAGAATGGTATCGATTGTATCAGACGGTCTATAACTTGCCACGCCAAAGCTTGCCGTTACATGCCCCACTTCTGGTAATGGCATGCTACTTAATCTTTCTCGAAGCTCTTCGGCTAAACCTACCGCATCTTTTAAAGAAGTCTCAGGCAAAAGAATTATAAATTCCTCTCCGCCCCAGCGTGCAAAGCAGTCTGTTTTGCGTATCCTCTTTTTTACCATATCAGCAATGCTCTTTAGAACCATATCCCCCGCAGCATGACCAAAACGATCATTTACGCTCTTAAAATGGTCTATGTCAAACATAATAAGGGAAAAAGGCTTCCCATTTCGACGTGTGCGTTCCATCTCCTGTTCCATCATCTGCATGAAAAAGCGACGATTATAAATATTTGTCAATGGATCAGTTATGGATTGCAGGTAAATCATTTCTTCAATTTTCTTGCGTTCGGTTATATCACGGACAATTCCTACTGCATGCCACGTATCCTTCATTCTTACAGCAGATAGCGAGAGTTCTACATCAATTTCATGACCATCTTTATGCTTTGTTTTTAATTCAATCGTTTTCCCTACCGCACTCCCTTTACCACTTAATTGAAATTTCTTGAATGCTTCTTTATATACCTGATAAAGACTTTCATCGTGTATCATAAACCTGTGCAGTTCTTTACCCATTACTTCTTCTTTAGTGTAGCCAAATATCCGTTCTGCTGCAGGATTCCAGAAAGTAACATCCCCCTTATCATCAATCATAATAATAGCGTCTCCTGCAGATTTCATTATCGTGCTTAAAATTTCGTTCTTTTCCTGCAGTTCTCTTTCTAATGTTTTCCGTTCTGTTACATCGATTACAATTGCCATATATACTTTTTCTTCTGCGGACTCTATAAGCATTAAACGAACTTCTACAGGGTAAACAGAACCATCTTTCCTGCGATGTGTTGTGTTAAAAATAATAAATTCCTGTTTTCGTTGGGATAGAGGTGCAAGGAGTTCTTTAAAGCTCTGCACGTCGAATTCAGGCTTCAAATCAAGAGGGGTCATTTCGTTCAGCTCATCTAAGCTGTATCCCAAATTTTCTCTTGCCCTGCGGTTTGCAGAGATAAATTTAAATGTTTCAGAGTGGAATATGTATATTTCGTTCGGAGAATTCTCAAAAAGATGATGGTAAAACTTTAATTCTTTTTCAGCATACCATCGTTCAGTAATATCAAAAATGATTAAATAAAGAAGTTCTTTCTTTTGATAATTGACAACAGTTGAATATACCTCCACAAAACGCTTTTCACCGTTTGCTAATCGCTGAATGCAAACACAAGGGTTACAGCTGCGTTTAAACGCTTCTATGCAGTTTTTATCATCATTTATGACAGAATTAATGTTAATTTTACCAATATCCATCTTTAAAAGAGTCTCTTTTGGGTAACCGTAGAAACGGCAGGCAGACTTGTTAGCATCAACAATTTGCCCTGATTTCGGTTCAACAAGTAACATAATCGCCTCATTGGTTTCAAACATATTTCGGAAAAGTTCTTCGTTTTGTTTGATCATCATATTTGCTTGGTGAAGTTTAAGAGCCATTTCAACTGTCGATATAAGTACATATTCGTCTACGCCTTTAAGTATGTAACCGTAGCCAGTAACCGATTTAATTTTTTCCATAATTTCTTTATTTGTATTAGCAGTGAGGAATACAATAGGGATATCTTTAAATTGCTGTATAATGCGGGCTGTTTCTATACCGTCTAATTTACCTATAAGCTCTATGTCCATTAGAATTAGATCAGGGCTTTGGTCGCTTTTGACTTTTTCCACAGCTTCTTCGCCTGTGCGCACTATCTCTGTCTCATATCCGTATTTGCTCAAAATACCCGCTGTTATCTGTGCATTAAGCCTGCTGTCTTCTACAATCAGGATTTTCTTAGGCACAACGTCATTCATAAAAGAAGACCCCCTGCTTTGAATCGGTATCTAACATAATTTTATATTTTTAATCATGCAATTCAAATAAAAAATTAAACAAAAAGATAGGGAATTGGCATATTCCCCATCAATTCTGCTCAAATAATTATGCCATCATAGTGATCATCGGTAGCATGTTCCTATGCAGATAACAGCCAGCATAATAGATTTCAAACTATTGCCATTTAAATTGGCATACTCAATACCGCTATCTACAGTAATTCTTTTTAAACATCAGGCAAAAAAGAGGACACATATCAGCTTTTCTCCAAGACAATATCACTGGAAGGAATTTAATAATTTTGCCGAATATAATAAAATAAGAATTGCGTGTTACTTTTTTATAATTTCGTGTTACGAAGGTCCGCCGGGGAAGCCACCCTTTTAAAGGGGTGGGATGAAAGGTGGATTAAGGACTGAAGGAAAGACCTTGGCCTGGGCCCTGAGCAGGCCGTAGGGCTGGACTGGCCCGAACTCAAGCCTCCGGAGAAGGAAGCCGCTGCGCGGATACTGGGGAGCAATCCCTATATCCGCGTAAGCTTCCCTCGGTGGAAGAGGAAGCCCTCCTCATTTAGAGATGGGAGGAGGTCACTCTTGTCATGTAGGAATTTGGTTGAATATGGCGTATCATAATATAATAACTAAATATAATTTTGGGTATCTTCTTTCAGAGGGAGGGGGATTGATGGGCTATAAGGTTCCTTCGAGTCGTGAATGGTGCGCAGCAGTAGGTGTTCTTATAAATCGTCTTCGTTCTATTAATGACAATTTTTTAAAATTTGGGAACAGAATTTAGTAATTCTGATTAATCTCATGAAGGAGAGAAAAAATGCAGTATGTATTCAATTACATTTCTAGATTTATTTTCTTTTTTATAGTATATGGCCTGTTTTCTTATTTACTCCATTATAAAGAAAGGACAAATATAAACTTGCTTTAAAAAGCGCACTTTATTTTGCATTACTTTTAACCGCTTTTCAATTTTTATGGGATATTATTTCTTCAAAAATATAAACCATTAAATTGCAATATTAAATGTGACACATTTTTGGGAACCCCATGAAGGCTGAAGTTCGTAAGTTAGTCGCTCTATTTCCTGGAAAAAGAGTTCTGCTGGTTGCCGGTAGCCCAGGATTTTTCTGGGTAGGGTATTACACCAATTCTGCACCCGTTCGATTTGTGAAAAAGATAATTTCTTGATAGCTGTTCCCTTAGGAATCAACCGCCTGATTAGGTCGTTGTGCCGCTTAGTGGTATACTCTTTAGTAAGAACCATAGCTGAAACCCTCCTTGATGTTAGTTTTGGTCAACCAACATCATATCGGGTTTCACACTATTGTTCAACTATTTTTTGGTGTCGCATTTAATTTTACAATTAACCTCTTGCTAACCCAAAAAAATTTTTGTCTAACAAAATCTTGACATGGACTTTTGGATTTGCCTATCATGATGATAAACCTACTCCCAAGCATTTCTATTTACTTTCAATCCTCCGATGTTTGATTTAGATCAGAGGGATATTTCGACAGGGGTAGGTCAATTGTACACTGTTAGCAATACAGTGGAAGGCGCTAAGAGAAATGCTTACATAAATAGTAATAAAGACGTGGAATTTATTTCAGGGGATGTGGAAGAACTGATGCTTGAGTTCGCTGATAAAGGAATAAACGCAGATGTAGATATAATGGATCCCCCAAGAAAAGGATGAGACATACAATACATTAAATTATAGATAGAAGTTAAGGAATTGGACAATGATACTAAAGGAGTATCTTTTTAGAAAGGAATGGTGAAAAAGTATAGATGAACATATATAATTTTGAGGACTATATCAATGAAACAATTTTAGACAGAGGTTACCGGTACTATATTGGAGGAAATATAATAGAAACTTATAACCGAGGAGAAAATGAATATATTTTTAAAGTTCAAGGCAGCGATGACTACGAGGTTATAGTGAAATTAGATGACAATAGGGAAATTCTTCATTCAGAATGTGATTGTCCTTATGATTTTGGCCCTATATGTAAACATCAAGTGGCGGCTTACTATAAACTACTTGAAATTTTCAATAATCAAGATACAGGCTCGAATGTGCAAAAAAGCATTAGAAAGCAGGAAGATATAAAAGAAGTCTTAAACAATCTTTCAAAAGAAGAGCTAATAAAAATTATACTAGATATAACAGAAGAAGATGAAACCTTGAAAAATAGACTTATTGTTAAATATTCAAAGGGTGACAGTAAACAGGAACTTATAAGATGCAGAAATCTTATAGATTCTATTGTGAGAAAATATAAAGACAGAGATGGGTTTATTTCATACAGAGAAACATATGATTTTGTGAGTGAAATGGAAGATTTATTGGAGAAAGTTAGAGATACTGAAGATATCCTATTAGCCTTAGATATTGCATTTTTAGTGCTTGAGAAGGCAGTTGAGGCTTTTCAATATGCAGACGATTCTGATGGAAACATAGGTTTTTTGGTATCAGAAACCATAGAAGTTATAGGAGACATAGTTGCTAATAGCCAGGACTTAGATATTGATTTAAGAGAAAAGATATTTAATAAATTATTAAAACTAAGCGAAAACAAAATTTTTGACGAATGGGAAAGCTATAGGATTGATATACTTTGGCTTTGTGCCAAATTTGCTGACATAGAGGAACTGAGGAATAAATTGATGGTGAAAATAGAATACTTACTGAATAAGGGGCTTGACAATAGCTATAGAAAATATATTAATGAAAAAATGCTTCAAATACTTTATGAGTTAAAAGAGAAATATGGTACTAAAGAAGAAGCGGAACAATTTATAAAAGCACATCTTGAATTTACATCTTTTAAGGAATTGTTTATTCAAAAATATTTTAAAAAAAAGGACTACAAGAAAGTTATAGGATTAGCTTTAGAATGGGAAGAACAGGACAAACAATATGCTGGTTTAGTATCAAAATGGAAAAAGATAAGATATGAAGCCTATAAAAAGCTCTCACTAAAAGAAGAACAGAAAAAATTGGCAAAAGAGCTTTTGTTTGATGGGAATTTTGAATACTATCGTGAACTAAAGGAATTAATTACTGGTGATAAAGCAGAGTTTTATAATAATTTAAAACAAGAACTAAAAAATTATAAGGGATGGCATGGAAGAGATATTTATCTTAAGGTCATATTAGAAGAAAATGATTTAGATGAGCTTATGGAGTTTGTAAAAGAAAACCCAGCAAGGATAGAAGAATATGCAGATAAGCTGAAAGATAAGTTTAAGGATGAAGTTATTGAGGTTTATAAAAAATATATAAAACTAGTTGCAAATTCTTCATCAAATAGAAAAGACTATCAAAAGGTATGTGGAATACTTAAAAGATACAAAAAAATAGCAGGAGAAAAAAGCCAAAAAGAAATTATAAATGATCTAATGAGCCTATATAAAAAAAGACCGGCATTTATTGATGAACTGAGCAAAATTAAATAAGACAAAGGCAAAGAGACTCTCCATTTTCTCAGTATATTTGTCATGATAAGTCATTTTTCTAAAGGCTGTAACAAGAATAGCGGAGAAAAGATATATTTTAAAAAATAGGGGTATTACTATGAGCAGAAGCAGACAAAAAGTAAGATATAAACTTAATAGTGATGGGATTAAGAGCTTAAGTGATGAAGAAATTAAGGTTATACTTCGTGCAGCAGATGAACTAATTGGAATAGGTGGACGCAGTATGCTGGCAAAAATCCTCAATGGTTCAAAAGATAAAAAAGTTTTAGAGTATGGTTTGGACAAGTGTCCTTCTTACGGATATTACTGTGAACTTACGCTGGAGGAAATAACCAAACGGATTCACTGGATGATAAAGTCAGGTTATCTTGATATTGAGTACAGTGGCAAACTTCCAATGCTTATCTTTACGGAGAAAGGTTGGGAAATTGAACGTGAAACTTTCGCAAATGAATTGTTAAATAAACTCACAGAGATTTTGGAAGATCAAGATTATAGTTTTGTTTATGAATTAAAAGATAGAAACCGAGGCATGATACTTCTTTTAATCAAAAAGATCAAGAATACGAAGAATGCCAGGTTTATACCCCTATTGAAAGAATGGAAGAGAATAGAATATAAAAA
>NZ_JBNATW010000028.1:0-32215 GCF_049701175.1 Thermovenabulum sp. | reverse complement strand
CTACCTGTGATTACCAATTTTTAGGGAATCTTCATATTTTTGTTTGACGCTACCCTATCTAAATTTAAATATTAATAAATAAACTGTTGAAATAATTATAGAAATTATCATAAGAGGAAACCCTAATTTTGTAAAATCCTTAAAAGTTATTCTATAACCCTCTTTTTCCATAACTCCTGCAGTGACCACATTTGCAGATGCACCAACTAAAGTTCCATTTCCTCCAAGGCATGCACCGAGAGAAAGTGCCCACCAAAGAGGAGTTATATCCATTCCTGAAATTGCGCCAAGCCCTTTTATAAGTGGAATCATTGTTGCAACAAAAGGGATGTTATCAAGGAATGCAGATAAAATTGCAGAAGCCCATAAAATTACTATACCAGTTAGCATAAGGTTCCCTTTAGTAATTCCAACTACAAGTTTTGCAAGCATTGTAATTACTCCAACTTCATTAAGTGTCCCAACTATTATAAATAACGAAATAAAGAAAAATATTGTTGGCCATTCGATTTCAACGAGCAATTCATCAATTTCGATCCCACTAATTAGTAGCAGTAACGTAGCACCTGCTAATGCAACCGTTGATGATTCATAACCAAACTGTTCATGAAGGAAAAAACCCAATATTATTAAAAACAGGACTATTAAACTTTTTATAAGCAAAACTTTATCAACTATAGCACTTTCTTCATCCAATCCCATTATATGTTTTTTTAATCCCTCATCTACTTTCAACTCGTTTCTATATATGTATCTAATAATATATACAGTTGAAATAAGGATAACGATTACAACAGGAGTTAAATTTACTATGAAGTCTAAAAATCCAAGACCTGCTTCCGAACCAATCATTATATTCGGCGGGTCGCCTATTAACGTTGCAGTTCCACCTATATTTGATGACAAAACCTCTGACATTATAAATGGAATTGGATTTAAATTTAACATCTTTGCAATTACCAGTGTAACAGGAATCATCAGGAGTATTGTTGTAACATTGTCCAAAAACGCTGATATTATTCCGGTCATAATGCCAAACATCACTATTATCCTCATTGGGTCCCCTTTGGCAAACTTTGCAGCTTTGATTGCAAGGTATTGAAAAAGACCTGTCCTCTTTATTATTGCTATAACAATCATCATACCTACTAAAACACCTATTGTAGTGTAATCAATAAATCTTGTCGCTGCTCTTTGGTCGATTATCCGCACTATTAAAAGGAACATCGCACCTACCATTGCAGCGACAGTCCTGTTTATTTTTTCGCTGATTATAAATATAAATGTTATTACAAATACTGCAACAGAAGCAATTTGAATAAAATTCATTATTTCATCTCCCTTTTGCAATATTTAATCTTCATCTTTTTTTTCTTTTGATTCAGCAGTTTTATTTTTTGAATTGGTTATTTCCTGAATTAAATTTTGTTTTGCAAAATCAAATAATTCTTTTTCATCTTTGCCATTAGCAGGATATGTAGCTATACCAAAATGCCATTTGCCGCGCATTAAAGCTAAAATTTTATTAACCACAACCTTTGCTCCTTCTGCCCCTGTTAGAGGGAGTATTAATGCTATAGCATTGCCATTTATATCAATTACTGTATCTATGTCCCGAATATTTTCCCTTATTTTTTCTATTATTCCTTTTAATATTTCAGGATTTAGTTTTTTTTCGGACTGAGCAATAATAAGAGAAAGAGTTAAATTCCCTCTCTTAGCTCTATTTATTTCATTTTTTAGTATTTTTTTAAGTTCAATGAACGACCCCTTTTCAGGCGGAACCCCTATAAGTTTCTCTACCCTTTTTATAAATTCAGTCGTATCAAAAGGTTTACCTAAGTAGTCCGCCGCACCCATTTGTATTGCTCGCAAAACAGAAGAAGCTTTTGTATCTGCACTTAATATCATGATAGGAACATTTTCATATTTAGGCAATGTTTTTATAATCTCCATAAACGTAAAGCCATCTTTTTTAGGCAAATTTATATCTACTATCAACAGATCGAAAACCTTTTCACCATTATTAATCTTTAAAAGAGCTTCCTCTGCCGTAGAAGCAGTTTCTACATTATATCCCTTTGTTTCTAATACCTCTTTTGATATATATCTAATCATTTCTGAATCATCAATTATCAATATGTATTTACTAAAATTCTTTTCGTCCATAAAGTATTATTAATTATCCCCCTTTCTTTCTCATAAACTCTTTTCAACAATAAACTTATACTTTTTACTTTTTGCTAATCTATTCTTTGAGTCTATTACCCTTATTTCTAAGGTATGCCATCCATCTTTATAATCTCTGGGTGAAAGGGTTATTTGGTAAGGAATATCCTTTTGATAAGAAATCATAATATCGTCTACTAAAAATTTTACGGTGAACTTTTCATCATAGGTTTTAACATATGCACTTAAATTCAAATCCTCTTTTAATACGAAGCTTTCGGGTACTGATTTAAAATATCCCGTTGCGGTTTGACCGCTCTTTATAAAATAATCCGATTCAATTGCCTTTTTATAGGCTTCCCCTACTACGTAATTTTCGGTTAAAGAATAATTATTTATTCTCCTATCAGCAGGAACAAAGGGATTAGTTATATTGTTGCTGTCAAACCAACAGACCATCTTTATTCTCGGATATTTTCTAGGTAGATAGTAGTATAACTTTTTTATTCGGTCAACAGCAAAATTTGATAAATCCTCCTCTGAAATTGTTGTTTTGTGAGTAGCTGCCCACTCGGATATTTGGATAGGCTTTTTATGTGAGTATTTATTATATACGTAATCTAAGTAAATTGTAGGGTCTTCATCAAACGCTGGTTCATTTATGTTCATATTGTGATAAGCTACAGCGTAAAAATTTACGCCCACCCAGTCTACATATTCATCGCCGGGGTAATATTCATCAATATTTTTTTCTGGAACCGCATTCGGAGTCCAAACCATTGCTACATTGGGAGCTATTCTTTCAAAAACGTCATGCACAAGCCTAAACTTTTCTTTATATTTTTCAGGGTCATTATGGTATGGGGTCCAGTTCCCGTTCATTTCAGAAGCAAATCGAATAAATAAGGGACCACCGTACTTCGCTGCTTCTTTTGCAAATTCTCGGAGATATTCATCATCCTTAACCTCATCTAAATTTTCGGGTTCAATAGCAAGCTGGGGAATAGCGCCTGTTTTTCTAACTTCATTTACCCAATTTTTGGGAAAAGGTTGGCCGTAATAATGATATGTGAAAAAAACAGAATGATTACCAAAAAGACTATTAAATTCTTCAAAAATAGATTTGCCTTTATTCTTCAAATTTGTGTCAGCATCTACATAGGCTCCAATATAAGCTCCTACAACAGGTTCATATTTTGCTCCGGAGTAATTTTCCTTAAAATTATCATTATTAAAAAATTGATATAATCTCACTTCCGTAGTAAGTTTTTTTGCCTTTGTCTTATATATCTCCGCATCATCTTTTAACCCTTTTTTTTCATATATTTCCGAAGCCTTTGTGTAAAAATTCGCGGCATCCTCCATTTTCCCCAGAGCTTCATAGGATTTAGCAAACATAATAAAATTTGCTGCTGAAGGATTTCTTTTTATAGCAATATCAAAATAATATAGGGCTTTTGAATAATCTTTCTTATTGAAAGCATCCATCCCAAGTTTATAAGCCTTATCGGGATGTATGTTGTTAACATTAGAAGACACGGCTTTTTTTGGTTTTGCAGTATTTTTAACGGTTTTTGCTTCGACATGAGCAAAATTTGCAAAAATAAGACAGATTAATATTAGAGATACAAAAAACTTTTTCAAAATATACGCCACCTTATTTTAGCCTCCTTCTTTTATTTCTTAGAATTCAAATTGCCTGTTTCCAACCTTTTATACTTTTTTTAAAACTTTATAAGATTTAATTATTTTCCACCGTATTATTAGAAGAATTTTTGATGCTTTCTTTCAATTTTCCTATTTCCTTTCTTGCCTCTTCAAGTTCATTTTCTAAATTCTTAATCTTGTTTTTATACTCGCGAATTTTAAAAGCCATCCTAATACGGGACATCAATCCGAGAAGCATAACAACAAGGGCTCCAAAAACAGCAGACCCTATAATCACAAGGGCCTGTGAAACCGAATATACTGCTCCAAAAAACCTAATATCCACCTTTTCCGCATTTGAAATAGCAAAAATTGCAACGAATAAGGCAAATATTAAAGCTATAACAAGTATGAATTGAATCCTCTCTCCTGACATTTCGCCACCCCTTAACATTTCAGATGTTTTTTATTTCTTATTTTCTATAAAAATATTTTAAATTCCTTTTTTTAAGCATTAATATATAAAGAACTTTTCAACTATATAGATTCGTTTAATAAATTTTTCAAAAGTTTACCGTATTTTTGTTTTATAAAAAAATTAAAAGGCCACTTAAATTTTTAAAAGGCCTTTATTTTCGATTCTTATATGCTTCAATCCTGTTTTTATTTTTTAATAAATTGCCCTTTTTCAATAGTTTTCTTTGTAGTATAGTTGAAATCATCTTTAGTTACGGTCACTGTTTTTATGGCATTCACCCTCATTATACAATTTACCAATAATAGCAGTCAATACTACAATTACTATATTTTGGTGATAACGATATTCCATTGCTTTATATATTTTGGGTAAGTTTTATTTATAGGTTTGCAAATAAAAAGTATATCAAATCCCCGATTTTATGATAAAATTAATACAGCACTATTATTAAAGTATTACATCATAAATAAAAAGGGGGTAATAGCAAATGGAAATGGAAAGAAAACTTTCCCTCGAATTTGCCCGTGTTACCGAAGCGGCAGCAGTAGCTGCAGCCCGCTGGATGGGGAGAGGGGATAAAAATAAAGCCGATGAAGCGGCAACCGAAGCCATGCGCGCCGTATTCGATACAATAGATATCCGCGGGGAAGTGGTAATAGGTGAAGGAGAAATGGACGAAGCACCTATGCTTTATATAGGGGAAAAAGTAGGAACCGGCTATGGGCCTGCTTTGGATATAGCCGTCGATCCACTGGAAGGTACCAATCTCGTTGCGAAGGGTTTAAATGGTGCTATTGCAGTTGTAGCAGCAGCTCCAAAAGGGTGCCTTTTAAACGCCCCCGATATGTATATGGAAAAGATTGCGGTTGGCCCAGCTGCAGCCGGCAAAATCCATTTAGATGCTCCTGTAAAAGATAACCTCAAAATTGTTGCTGAAAGCCTAAAAAAATCCGTATCCGACCTTACCGTGGTTATCCTCGACAGGCCAAGGCATGAGCAAATCATAAAAGAGATTCGAGAAGCAGGAGCCAGGATAATGCTTATTTCCGACGGTGATGTCTCACCCGCTATTGCCTGTGCCTTTGAAAACTCCGGAATAGATATGATGATAGGAATTGGAGGCGCACCGGAAGGTGTGCTGGCAGCAGCTGCATTAAAATGCCTTGGAGGAGAATTAATAGGAAGGCTTAAGCCCGAGAATGAAGAACAGGTAGAAAGGTGCAAAAAAATGGGACTTTCTGACCCTGAAAAAATTCTTACTTTGGATGATATGGTAAAAAGCGACGATGTATTTTTTGCCGCAACGGGTATAACAAATAGCAATTTATTAAAAGGTGTACATTTTACTTCTAAAGGCGCTTCCACCCATACTCTGGTGGTTAGGGGAAAGACAGGGACGATCCGATTTATTGAAGCCGTCCACCGCTTCGACAAAAAACCTCAATACAACTTAGTAGGGCTTCAGATAAAATAAATAGTATTCACACAAAAAATCCCGCTTTCGAAAGCGGGATTTTTGCGTACAATTTTTATATTTAATTGTACGCCGAACGAATAGTAGCCAGAGTTTTCATTCCTGATATTTTTGTTACAACTTCAAAAAGCTTTGGATCTGTTTGTTCTATAGCGCTTACAAAGGGTGGATAATTTTTCTCCATTTAAAATCATCTCCTTTTACCTTATTTTCCTAATAATATTATATATTTATCAATTTATCATATAAATAAAGGTAATTTATTGCCGTTATATATTTTTATTTTCTCGGATAAACCTTACCATCATATAATCATCATAATGCTCAAAACCAAGACTACTGTATGCTTTTACGGCAGGAGTATTATATTTTTTCACCATTAATACCGGTATTTTCCCTCTTTTTTTTAATCCTTTTACAAAGTTCCGAAACCAGGGCCTTACAAATACCTTTCCCCCTATATTCTTCTTTTGTGTAAACCCCTCCGATTTGATTTACAAGATCTGTAGCAGCTTGAATATAGGCTTGCGCTACTATTTCATTATTATAAACTGCAAAAATATAATCCTCTTCCTTTGCCCTTTCTTTAAATGTTTTTATTTTCTCTTCTATACTTACTTCCGTATTAAACCCCTTTTTAGATGCTTCCACAGCAAATTCTGCAGCTTTTTTTTCTTGATTTTCATATGCGTTAAAGTTTATGTTAATTTGAAAACTGTCTTCATCACAGAACATTATTTTTTTGTAAATATGTATAGAATTAGCCCTTGGCTTTGTATTTTTGTCGCTGCATGGCACAATAAACGCCTTGCTTTTGAAAAAAATATACATTGAGTTTCAAATTAGGACTCCAAATAATATTGAAAATAATGTAAGTAAAAACAAATTGTAAACGGTAAATTTTATCAAATAATCCTTTTTATATCCTTTATACTCGTTTACATAAAACTTAAAGGATATTACACTCGCAAGGGATGCAATTAAAGTCCCCATTCCCCCAATATTTACTCCTAAAAGAAGCTCCCTGTAATTTTTCGTAAATCCAGAAAGCAGGATAGCACAAGGAACATTGCTTATTAACTGACTCAATATAACTGAGGAAATGAAAGTTGTTTTTGGCCTTGACAAGAGTTTTATAAAATATGCTTTTATACTATCTAAGGACGATAAATTGCCTATGAAAATAAAAAAGAAGGCAAAGGTTAACAAAAGTGCATAATCCACTTGAATAAAAATTTTCTTATTTATAATAAATGTTACAATGATCGTTATAACAAAGGCTATATAATAATTGATCACATTAAAAATAGATAAAATAATCAATATAAATAGCAAACTAAATATAACAGCCTTAGTTTTATCTTTTACCTCAACTTGTTCAATATGAAAATTTATAATTTCTCTTGGTATTTTTAGAACTAATAAATACAAGACAACAAGTCCTAAAAGCACAAAGGGCGACATTATTTTAAAGAATTCAATAATTCCTATTTTGTATTTAGAAAATAGAAAAAGATTTTGTGGATTACCTATAGGAGTTAGGCTGCTGCCAATGTTAGCAGCAAGCGTTTGAAATACGATTATTTCTGCAGGGTTTATCTTTGTTTTTTGCGCAATTATCAGCGCCAAAGGTACTAAGGTTATCAACGCTACATCATTGGTGATAAACATTGAAAAGAGAAAAGTAAGTAAAACAAGGGCTAAAGTAACTCTCTGTTCATTGTTAAATTTATCCAGTATATTAATTGCTAACATCTCTAAAAGTTTTAAATCCTCAAAAGCCTCGATTACTATCATAAGGTTAAAAAGTGAGATTAAAACTTTGAAATCTATGTATTCAATCTTAGGAGTTGAAAGAAAAGAAGTAAAAACTGCAAGAAAAAAGGATATCAATAAAACAACGTCTTCTTTTGCTTTATCTGCAAATTTTTTTATCAATTACAGTCCTCCTTTACTACCAGCAAATGCTATAGTAGAATAATAACGCATTTAGTGCTATAATAACATCAATAGTAAACACTTTAGAATAAAGGCCTAAGATCCATTTCTCTTCACATTATATTTAAGTGGGGACATGATAAATGGAAATTATAAAAGGTTTTTCTATAATAATGATATTTCTTTTTTTAGGAGAGTTTATTTCAAAAGGGTTAAATATTCCTATACCCGGTAATGTAATAGGAATGATTCTTTTATTTTTAGCTCTGGTAACTCGTATTGTAAAGTTAAGTGATGTTGAAAACGTAGGGACCGGTCTTATAAAGAATTTATCCTTATTCTTTGTTCCTGTTGGAGTAGGAATTATTTTATACTTTGATGCAATTTCAAAAAACGCTGTTCCCATTCTTTCATCAATAGTGCTGAGCACCTTTATAGTTTTAATAATAACAGGTCACATTACCCAGTTAATTATGGGCATTAAAAAAGAGGTAGATAAAGATGATTAAAGAAATTATTAAAAGCCCCGTATTCGGTGTTACCGTTACCCTCATAGCTTTTGAAATAGGCCTATTTCTTCAAAATCGAACAAAATCTTATGTAGTAAATCCAATGCTTATAGCAACTTCTCTTATTATAATAATGCTTTTAACCTTTAAAATCCCATACCAAAACTATAATGAAGGCGGAAAGTATATAAGCTTTCTTTTAGGTCCTGCTACAGTAGCCTTAGCCATTCCGTTATACAAAAATATAGATTTAATTTTGAAATATAGGATGGCAATTTTTGTCGGAATTTTATGCGGTTCGGTTGCCGGGATTTTATCAGCAGCATTAATTGCTTCTTTTCTTGGTGCTGATAAGACAATAGCCCTTTCATTGGCACCAAAGTCCGTTACCACTCCTATTGCTATTGAAATTTCAAACATATTAAAGGGGTACCCATCTCTTACATCAGCAGCTGTAATAATTACAGGCATAATTGGGGCAATGATGGGACCCGAGGTACTTAAAATAGCTGGGATTAATAATAAAATCGCAAAGGGCATTGCAATAGGTACTGCAGCCCATGGTCTTGGAACTTCCAGAGCTGTTCAGGAAGGAGAAATCGAAGGGGCTATGAGCGGCCTTGCAATTGGCCTTGCAGGGATTATAACATCTCTGATAATACCGTTTATAGTAAAAATGATACTATGATTTTAAAAATACTAATTTAAGATTTAAGAAATGTTAAAATTTAGATACGCTACGCACTCCACGTGATGCGTATGGGGAAACATATCTACGGGCTGGACAAATTGGGTTTCATAGCCCTTTTCTTTCAAAATCCCGAGGTCCCTTGCTAATGTAGCAGGGTTACATGAAACGTAAATTATTTTTTGAGGATTCATTTCGGCAATAGCAAAAAGCACCTCTTTTTCGCAGCCCTTCCTCGGTGGGTCAACTACAACCACATCGGGTTTTGTTCCTTTTTCTGCAAGCTCGGGCATGATTTTTTCCGCTTCCCCTTCCATAAATTCAGCATTGGAAATTCCGTTCATTTTTGCATTTCCCCTTGCATCCCTTACCGCATCCCTTACAACTTCGATGCCTATAACCTTCTTTGCTTTTTTTGCAAGGTAAAGGGAAATTGTGCCTATCCCGCAGTATACATCTAAAACCGTCTCATCCCCTTTTAATTCAGCAAATTCTAAAACCTTATCATACAGCACCTTTACCTGAACGGGGTTTACCTGAAAAAAGGAAAGAGGAGAAAGGGAAAACTTTATATCCCCTATGTATTCGGTAATGGTAGGATTGCCGAAAATCAAAATATTTTTTTCTCCCATAATTATGTTGGTTTTTTTAGTGTTTATATTTAAATACACCGATGAAAGACCATTAACTTTAAGCTTTAATAGTTCGATTAATTCTTTTTTCTTGGGTATATTCTCTCCGTTAATAACGAGGACGACCATAACCTCGCCCGTTTTTATTGCATGCCTCGTTACAAGGTGCCTTACAAGCCCTTTATGGTGAATTTCATCATATATCGAGATATTGTATCTTTCTACCCATTCCCTTACTGCCAAAAGTGCTTCATTGCTCTCCTTTGACTGTATGGGACAGTATTCAATGGGGACTATTTCGTGAGTCCTCTTCATGAAAAAACCCATCACAGGTTTATTATTCTTCATCCCTATGGGGTACTGCGCTTTATTTCTATAATTTATAGGATTCTCCATCCCTATGGTATCGTATACTATCGCTTCTACTTTGCCTATTCGCTTTAGGCTGTCTTCTACCTTCATTTTTTTGAATACCAGTTGTCCCTCATAGGACATATGCTGAAGGCCGCATCCGCCGCAGTTTTCCGCATATGTACAAAAGGGTTTTTGCCTGTAGTTTGAAGCCTCAATAATTTTTACCGCTTCAGCAATAGCATAAGATTTTGTAACCTTATTTATCCTTGCAAGCACCCTTTCGCCAAAAATTGCCCCTTCCACAAAAACCGTAAAACCCTCTATCCTTGCAATGCCCTGTCCTTCATGGGCCATATTTTCGATTACTACTTCATAGGATTGCCCAACCTTAATTTCGACCAATCGGTACATCCTCCCCTTTTTATTTTTTAGAAGGCCCTTTTATTTTAAGTCCGGCAAAACCATTTTGCCTTAATGCTTCGTAAAGCACTATTGCAACGGAATTGGAAAGATTCAATGACCTTGCATCGTCCACCATAGGGATTCTCAATGTATAATCCCAGTTCCTTTTAAGAAGGTCCACAGGCAGTCCTGCTGTTTCTTTTCCGAATACCAAATAGTCCCCAGGCTTAAAAGCAGCTTCAGTGTAGCATTTTTCCGACTTGGTAGTTAAAAAGTACATGGTATTCCCCTTATTTTTTTCCTCAAATTCCTCATAATTTTGGTAATACCTCACGTCTACTAAATTCCAGTAATCGAGGCCTGCCCTTTTTAAGTATTTATCTTCCAAAGAAAAACCTAAGGGCCCTACCAAGTGAAGCACAGCCCCAGTTGCTGCACAGGTTCTTGCAATATTCCCTGTGTTTTGAGGAATCTCAGGTTCGACCAAAACTATGTGAAACATCTTATTTTCCTCCTATTCAAATCTCGTATTCTTTTCTCTTTCTTTCTTCAAAATAGCACAATTTGTTATAGCCAAAGCTTTTTATAAACTCTACAGCTTCTTCAAAATTTTTCCCCACATCTTCGGGGCAGTGGGCATCCGAATTTAGTATTACCGGAATATAGTATTTTGCAAAATAATTCATAAGTTCCTTTGAAGGATATATTTCCTTTACGGGCTTTCGGAGTCCTGCGGTGCTTATTTCTACACATAAATCCATATTTTTTATTTCCCGAGCTAAACTTTCGTATAAACTTGAAAGGTCAGATTTTGCCCTGTAGTTAAATATTTTTACAAGGTCAGGATGGGCTATAAAATCAAAAATACCCGATTTTACAGCCTTTATCAATGTCTCAAAATACTCCTCGTACACCCTATCAATGTCCTTTCCTTCCCACTCAAAAATTCTATCCGGATTGTCAAAGCCGAACTCGGAAAGCCAGTGGACTGACCCTATGACGTAATCAAAAGGATAATTTTTAATAAACTCCCTTATAATATCTTCATTTTCCGGGAAATAATCCGCTTCAACGCCGAGCTTTACCGGATAGCCTTCCTTTTTAGCCCTTTCTATAAGTTCAATATAATCATCAATATCCATTACCGCCCTTTTTTCATGCCACTCATTCCTTATCGGCCCTCCCCGCCACAAAGCTTTAGCCTGATGAAAACGATAAAGATGTTCGGAAATTCCTAACTCCCCTATATTTCTTTTTTCAGCGGTATCAAAAAATTTTTTGAGCCATTCCAAAGTATATGGCCCTTTTTCAATATGTACATGATAATCCTTAAGCTTCATCCTGCAATCATCCTTTTTTTATTATTTATTATTTTACTATTATTAAAATACCAAAAAAGTAGGATAAAATAAAAGTAGAAATTGACATTATTTAGATTAAACTATAAAATTATTTTAAAGAATTCCTATCAATTTAGTAGGAATTAATTTAAAAGGGGGAGTCCTTCTGCTGTTACCAAAAGAAAAAATCAATAGGTTTTTAAGGCACATAATTATGCCAGAAATTAGCGGTCCGGGCCAAAAAAAACTTATTGAATCATCAGGACTTGTGGTCTCAACATCTCTTAAAAGTGCATTGCCTTTGCTTTTATACCTTACAGCCTTAGGTATAGAGCGTATATATTGTTCTTTTAAAAAATTCGATGGGGAATATCAGCTTTTAAAAGAAAACCTCGAAGATTTAAATCCGGATTTAAAAATAGAATTTCTAAGCGAAGATGAAATAAATCCTGAAATTATCAAAATTGATTTTTGCATTCTTTTGAACGAGTTTAAAGCAGCAGAAAAATTAAAAGACATTCCGGCAGTATTTGCAGCAACTTATCCTTGGAAGGGACATATAAGAACGGTAAAAAGGGCAAAATTTTTTGATAATCAATTTCCCGAATATAATGAGACCATTAATGAAAAGCTTATTGGAAAAGTATTTTCCGACTGTCTTGCAGGCGCAATATGTTCCATTGAAGCTGCAAAGCTTATACTAAACTTGGGAAGGCTTCTTGAAACCCCCTTACACTTTAATCTATTAAATATGGAATTTAAAAATGTGAATTCTTTCTTAGGTACCGAAAGCTCAGAAATTATTGAAGATAAAAAAATAGAGGAATTACTTTCCAAATCAAAGGTACTTATAGTGGGTACCGGAGGCCTTGGCTCACCTGCAGCATTGGCACTTACCTTAACAGGCGTAGGGACAATCGGCCTTGTGGACAGCGATAATGTTGAAATAAGCAATTTAAACAGGCAAATTTTACACTCTACTTCAAGAATCGGTATGCCTAAGGTAGAATCTGCAGAAATTTTCCTGAAAAGATTAAACCCAAATTTAAACATCATAAAATACCACACTCGATTCACTAAGGAAAATGCCCTTGAAATTATTAAAGATTACGATGTGGTGATAGACGGTGTGGATAATCTTCCCACTCGCTACCTTTTAAACGATGCATGTGTCTTGACAAAAAAACCCCTTGCCGAAGCCGGAGTTTTAAGGTTTGAAGGGCTCGGAATGACCATAATCCCGGGAAAAGGTCCATGTTACCGCTGCGTTTTTCCCAAAATGCCGCCTGCGGGCAGTATTCCTTCCTGTTCCGAGACGGGCATACTCGGACCTGTCCCCGGAATCTTGGGATTTATCGAAGCAGTGGAAGCAGTAAAAATATTGACAGGGATGGGTAAACTATTGAGCGGAAAGCTTTTATTTTTCGATGCTTTAGAGCTCGACTTTATAATGCCCGATTTAAAAAGGAACCCAGACTGTCCGGTTTGCGGCCAAAATCCTATAATAAAACAGCTGAACGACGAATATGAATTTTACTGCGAAAATAATTAAAATATTCATTAGAAAGGACGTTATGAAATGGAAAGAAATATTTTTGAAATAAAAAATTCAATCTTAGACTTAATAGGCATGACCCCTATGGTCAGGCTTTCAAAACTTTCCCCAAAAGAAGGAGCTTTAATAGCTGCAAAAATCGAATCCTTCAATCCGGGAGGAAGTATAAAAGATAGAATAGCCCTTAATATGATTTTGGACGCTGAAAAAAAAGGGATTTTAAAACCCGGAGCCACTATAGTAGAACCTACAAGCGGTAATACCGGCATAGGCCTTGCTATGGTGTGTGCAGTAAAAGGTTATAGGCTGATACTCGTTATGCCCGCTTCCATGAGCGTAGAAAGAAGAAAAATCTTAAAAGCTTACGGTGCTGAATTGGTACTCACTCCTCCAGAACTTGGAATGAAAGGTGCAGTTGAAAAAGCCTTGGAAATCTTAAATCAAAATAAAGACTACTTCATGCCTCAGCAGTTTGAGAACCCAGCAAACCCCGAAATCCACGAAAAAACCACAGCAATAGAAATTCTAAACCAGACAGGAGGAAAGCTTGATGCCTTTGTGGCAGGAGTAGGAACAGGCGGTACCTTAACGGGTGTTGCAAAGGTATTGAAAAAAGAGATTCCTCATATAAAAATTATAGCCGTAGAGCCGGAAGCTTCTCCGGTGCTCTCCGGTGGCAAACCGGGAACTCACAATATTCAGGGTATAGGCGCAGGATTTATTCCCAAGGTGCTTGACCTCAATTTAGTGGATGAGATTATTACAGTCAGCAATGAAGAAGCCTATTTTTATACTCGAGAGCTTGCCTCAAAAGAAGGTATCCTAGCGGGTATATCTTCGGGAGCTGCCGTTTTTGCCGCCAAAAAGGTGGCAAAATCATTAAAGCCTGGAAATCTTGTGGTAACGGTGCTTCCCGATACGGGAGAGCGTTATTTAAGTGTCGAAGGTCTTTTCCCTTCAGAATAGATTAAGATGAGGCTAAATATGCAAAGAAGGAAGCCTTTTTTAGGGCTTCCTTATTTTTTTTCTATTGCCTAAGGTTTAAACCTCCTCAGCCTTAAGGCATTAGTTACTACCGAAACCGAGCTGAAAGCCATAGCACCGCCAGCTATTGCAGGACTGAGATACCCAAAAGCTGCAAGGGGAATTCCAAGGGTATTGTAAATAAACGCCCAAAAGAGGTTCTGTTTAATATTTCTCATAGTAGCACGGCTTAATTTAACTGCAGTTACAATACCCTTCAAATCACCGCTCATAAGCACTATATCGGCGGTCTCTATAGCCACATCAGTGCCGGTGCCTATGGCTATCCCTACATCAGCTGCAGCAAGAGCAGGTGCATCGTTTATGCCGTCTCCTACCATTGCTGTGATTTTCCCCTGTTTTTTTAGCCTTTCCACTTCTTTTGCTTTATGTTCCGGAAGAACTTCAGCTATTACGTGGTCTATACCCACTTTTTGTGCAATGGCCCTTGCGGTACGTTCATTATCTCCCGTTATCATCCAAACTTCTATACCCATTTTCTTTAACTCTTCAATAGCAACTTTAGAATTTTCCTTTAGAGTATCCGCTACCGCAATTATACCTTCTATTTTTCCACCAACAGCCAAAATCATGGCGGTTTTTCCTTCATCTTCAAGCTTTTCTAAGATATCTTCCACTTCATCTGTAGGAATATCCTTTAGCTTCATCAGTCGGCGATTACCTAAGTAGATTTCCCTATCCCCAATAGCGGCATATATTCCATGGCCAGGTATTGCTTCAAAACTTTCAGGTTCGGGAATGTCGCTTTTTTCCTTTGCTTTTTTCACGATTGCTTCACCTAAAGGGTGCTCAGAATTTTTTTCTGCGCAGGCTGCAAGATTTAGAATTTCCTCTTTACTCAAATTTCCCAAAGATATTATATCGGTGACCTCCGGTACCCCCTTTGTAATAGTTCCTGTTTTATCCAATATTATAGTATTTATACTGTGAGCTTTTTCTAAATGCTCACCGCCTTTTATTAGCACACCGTATTCAGCACCTTTTCCCGTCCCCACCATAACCGAAGTGGGCGTAGCAAGCCCGAGGGCACAAGGACATGCGATCACCAAAACCGCCACCGCGTTTATTAAGCCCCTGGTGAAATCGCCGTATGCAAAATACCAGATAAAAAATGTTATAAGTGCGACAAATATTACGAAGGGGACAAAGACACCGGATATTTTATCAGCAAGCTTCTGTATTGGAGCTTTGGAGCCCTGAGCCTGTTCTACCAGCTTTACAATCTGAGAAAGCACCGTATCCTTTCCAACTTTTGTTGCCTTAAACTTGAAACTGCCGGTTTTGTTGATGGTTACTCCGATTACTTCATCCCCTACTTTCTTTTCTACAGGTATGCTCTCACCCGTTAACATAGATTCATCTACTGAAGAATACCCTTCTATAATGACACCATCTACAGGTATCTTTTCTCCTGGCCTTACTACTATAATATCGCCAACTTTAACATCTTCTACGGGTATATCCCTTTCTATGCCTTCCCTTACCACCCTCGCAGTTTTTGGCTGAAGCCCCATCAACTTTTTAATGGCTTCAGAGGTTTTGCCCTTTGCAACCGCTTCCAAATATTTTCCGAGTGTAATAAGGGTAATTATAACAGCAGAGGATTCAAAGTAAAGGTGTTCATGTATCATCTCCTTGGGTAAAGTAAGAATATTGTAAAAGCTATAAAAATAAGCAGCGCTTGTACCCAAAGCGATAAGCACATCCATATTCGCCGAACCGCTCTTTAAACTATGATAAGCCCCTTTATAATACCTAAAACCTATTAAAAATTGTACAGGTGTTGCAAGCATCAATTGAATCCAAGGATTTTCAAATACACCACCGTGAAAACCTAAAAGCTTAAAAACCATTGTAAACACAAGAGGAGCAGTAAGGAAAAAAGAAATTACAACGAGCTTTTTTAAAGATTCAACTTCCTTCTTTTTTTCCTCTTTTTCTAAGAGAGCATCCTTTTCTTCCTTTTCAACGGCATCATAACCCAGTTCTTGAATTATACTAATAATTTTATATACATCTATTATATCCTCTTCATACTCAACAGTGGCTGTTTCAGTAGCTAAATTTACTGAAGCTGTTAAAATGCCAGGTTTTCGCGAAAGCACTTTCTCAATACGGGCTGCACATGCAGCGCAAGTCATACCTTTGATGTTAAATTCTACTTTTTTTATTTGACCTGCCATAATTTCACTCCCTTTAAATACATATACTCTATAGGGGTATCTTGTTTTTATTATATCACATTTTAATTATATTACAATTACTTTGGGTTTTAATATTTTTTTAGCAAATACCCTTATAGGGTTTATTTAATAATTTTTTTATAAAAATTATGGTTGAGGCTAATCTGTTTTCTTTTTTCCCCTAATATAGAATAGTATAATTAAATTAATAACTAAATTAATTATCTCTAAACTTTTAACAATAATAGATATTTCAAATTTAAGGAGGTATTATTTAATGAACGGAAACAGCATTGTAATTGTACTTTTATTAGCCGTCATCATTATTTTGGAAGTAATATCCATAACATCAAAGAAAAAAGTTGATCCTGAACTTATAAAGATTTTATCAACTCTGGATAATGGACAAAAATATTTGGAAGGTTTGATAAAAGAAAACATCAAAAGTAGCAGAGAAGAAACAGCAAATCTAGTGAGCACTCTCGGCAATGCCATAACCTCAAATATAAATCAGATGAATATTGCACAACAAAACCTTATAAAAAACTTTTCGGATACAGTATCTTCCTTAGCTGACAAAACTGAGGAAAGATTAAATAAAATGAGGGATACCTTAGAATCAAAATTAAAAGACATTCAAACCGAAAATAGCTTAAAACTTGAACAAATGAGGCAGGTTGTTGACGAAAAACTACAGTCTACCCTTAATGCTCGTATTTCAGAGTCTTTTAGACTTGTGAGTGAAAGGTTAGAACAGGTACACAGCGGGTTGGGAGAAATGCAAACCTTGATGAGCGATGTGGGGAATCTAAAGAAAATCCTCTCAAACATAAAAACTCGTGGAATTTTGGGGGAGGTCCAGCTTGAAGGCATAATAGAAGACCTATTGGCCCCCGGCCAATTCGAAAAAAATGTGAGGGTGAAACCAACAAGCAGCGAAACCGTAGAATTCGCTGTTAAAATACCGGTAGAAAACGGTTCATCAGGAAGCTATATCTGGCTCCCCATTGATGCAAAATTCCCCATGGATGATTTTGAAAGGTTAATTGACGCTGAAGAAAAAGGCGATTCTATAGAAACAGAAAAGTTAAAAAAGGAGCTGGAGAATCGCCTAAAGCAGTGCGCTAAAGATATAAAGGAGAAATACATATGCCCACCTCATACTACAGATTTTGCTATAATGTTTCTTCCCACTGAAAGCCTTTTTGCAGAAGCTTTGAAAAGGCCCGGATTTATAGAAACCCTTCAACGGGATTACAAAGTATTGATAACAGGTCCCACTACTCTGTCAGCAGTCCTTAGCAGTTTAAGGCAGGGATTTAAAATATTTGCTATCGAAAGAAAAGCCGAAGAAGTGTGGAAATTACTTGGAGCTGTAAAAACAGAGATAGGAAAGTTCGCAGAACTCTTGGAAAAAATAAACAAAAAATTGCAAGAGGCTCAGGATGCTATCGAAACCGCATCGAAAAAGACACGCACCATCGATAGAAAATTAAAAGATGTAGAGCAAATATCACACGAAGAAACTCAAGAAATTCTTTCTCTGTTTATTACAGCTGAAGATGAAAACGTAATGTAGTATATAAAAAAATTAAGAGGGCATGTTGCGAACTACCTTGCACCAATATGAGTCGCTTATTACCCAATTTGAAAATATTATCACAAGTAAACTTCCCAAATCTTCAGGGTTGTACTCCTCCAGGGCTACCATCATAACTAATTTCCTATGTAGCTGAAAATAACTACATTTACTCACGTGCATAATGTTTTACATATATTACCAAAGTAAGTATTAAGTATTACTGTATTTCAATGTTTATTGAATAATTAAAATAAACAACAAAATAAAATCTCCACTTTTACAACTTAAAAATCCTCAGGTCATTGCAGGCACCCATAACAGCTTTATATACCATATAATTAAAAGAAAACCCATATATTTCCACCATCCGATAGACTACTTCATCTGGATTTACATCCCACATAGTTAATAGAAAACGAAATACGCAATAAAGAAATAGAAAATTGCGAATATCTTTACATCCCACATAGTTAATAGAAAACCCCGCCTAAAATCCATGTATAGACTGCAAAATTCCCCCTTTACATCCCACATAGTTAATAGAAAACCATAATTTTTTGCACATTCATACATCGCCTTAACAATCTTTACATCCCACATAGTTAATAGAAAACGGAGAAAAGCCGACGCTGAAGAAGTGCTGGCTCAATTATCTTTACATCCCACATAGTTAATAGAAAACGATTTCGTCCGGATTTCGTTTGTCGATTCTTATCATGCTTTACATCCCACATAGTTAATAGAAAACAATATACTAAAGCGTTATGGATGGGGGACAGATAAACTTCTTTACATCCCACATAGTTAATAGAAAACGATTTTATTTCGGAAGTTTTATCCATGTTGATTTACTTTACATCCCACATAGTTAATAGAAAACTGTAACTTCTGCTGTTATTCAATATGCAATTGAGGACTTTACATCCCACATAGTTAATAGAAAACATTAGGAGGTATTGGTTGGGGCATTGCTGCTACTTTCTTTACATCCCACATAGTTAATAGAAAACGTTTCCTTGCCTCTTGCCCTTCTGCGTCTCCCAACAGCTTTACATCCCACATAGTTAATAGAAAACCAGAAGCTAACTAAATATGAAGTATGGCGTGTGCGAAACTTTACATCCCACATAGTTAATAGAAAACCTTGTTGCTGTCTATGACAACAACTTTGACAGTTCCCTTTACATCCCACATAGTTAATAGAAAACTTTATTTTGAAAAAGAATTTTAAATAAAAGATTGTGACTTTACATCCCACATAGTTAATAGAAAACTGCTGGTATGTTGGGATCATCCTCTTTTGTCTGAACGCTTTACATCCCACATAGTTAATAGAAAACGCAATGCAGGGGCGGGGGCAGAGGTGGAATAAAATAAGCTTTACATCCCACATAGTTAATAGAAAACCCAAACTGCACCAAGTATCGCCACTTTCAACATTGTACTTTACATCCCACATAGTTAATAGAAAACGCCTCCAATCGTTTTAAAGCTGGAAGCACAGCCTGACTTTACATCCCACATAGTTAATAGAAAACTTTTTCAATAAATTCACCATTAATATATTCCCACTTTGCCTTTACATCCCACATAGTTAATAGAAAACACATCCGCTTCACCCTCAGTTTCTTGTCGCATAATAAACGACTTTACATCCCACATAGTTAATAGAAAACGTAACTGTAACCCCACCGCCGCTTTCGCTTGTGACAGCTTTACATCCCACATAGTTAATAGAAAACGTTGAATTATATTTCCTTCTTTTGTTTCTATTATTACTTTACATCCCACATAGTTAATAGAAAACTTAGCCTGCAAGGCGGGTAAAAGCGTCTCAAAAAAACTTTACATCCCACATAGTTAATAGAAAACCCGAAGCCAGTTTCAAAGCCTTTGTTGCTGTCGGGTCACTACTTTACATCCCACATAGTTAATAGAAAACCTAAAAAACGCTGCTTCTTGCCGGTTTGTATTCCTGCGGTATAACTCCACATAGTTAATAGAAAACGTCCATACCTCCTAAGTTTATCGCCGACTGAATCGGGGTATAACTCCACATAGTTAATAGAAAACCCGGCACCGCTTGGCAGAAGGTAGGCGTAGTGAAAATTAGGGATCCACATAGTTAATAGAAAACCCTAAAAAACAGTATTAAAAAATAACATTTTTATTGGTTTTTATAAGATAAATAATATAATCTTTTGCAGCAAAGTTATAATTCTGAAAATAAATTTTAACGATAAATTGTCTTGTGAAAATGAAAAATACTATGTTAACAATAAGTTTATTTTATAGTTAAGTTCGCTGCAGATTTTTATAAAAACATATCGTCCAGGTTTTTACTTATTCCTATTACATCCTTAGTTAAATTGCGGGGATTTTCAATTTTATAAACGTATATAGAATCTTCTCTTTTATCCATAATTTTATTAACTTCAGACAAGCATTTATATAATTTCGCTTCTGTAATATCCCCTTCAAAAACGGAATTTTGCGTCCATATAAGATATTTTTTTAATACTTTTCTGACCTTATTTACTCGTCTTTCAGATACATCGTAAGTTATTATAACAAACATTTTACCACCAAGCCTTTAATGGCTTATAAGGTTCATCCTCTATAAGGGATTTTATAATTTTATAGCATTCAAGTCTTATTAGAGTCCTATAAGATACCTTTCTGTTTAAAGCCCTATGTTTGATGGTAGTTTCAAGTTTATTTTGATATTCTTTAATAAATTTTTTCTTACCCTCATCGTTTAAAAAACATATACCTTCTTCGATGTTAAAGTCATCTTCTTTTAACATCCTGTTATTTATTAAGTAAAATATTACCGGATCAACTATTAATGGTTTAAATATTTCAGCAATATCAAGGCTTAATGAAAATCTTTTAGAGGAGGGTTCGTGCAAATAACTAATAGTAGGGTCAAGCTGGGTTTTATAAATTTCTCCTAACACCGTATTGTACATCATACCATTTCCAAAAGAAATAAGAGCATTTAAGGGGTCTGTAGGCGGTCTTTTTTCTCTTTTGGTAAAACCAAAATCGTTATTTAAAAATAATGAAAAGGATTCATAGTATTTTTTCCTTATTCTTCCTTCTATACCCATTAGTTCCTCAATTTCCCTTACTTTTGAAATATTTTCTTTTTCTCCTTCTATCTCTTCAATAATTTTTTCAGTTTTTTCTTTATAGTTTCTTAAATTTCGCAAAATGTGAAAAACTGCAGCTTCTACAAAGCATTTTGCAAAATATAACCTTTTTTCATGAAAAATATAACTTTCTGACTGTTTTATGAGCAACAAACCTGAAACGTTTTTCTTTCTCGGTATGAAACTTCCAATATAATATCCATAATAATTGTAAAAGTTTAATATTATATCATATTGAGATACAAGTCCCAAAAATTTAGTATTTAAATCTGTTTCACCGAAAATATGCAATCTCTCAATTTGTTCAATTGGTATAGGTTTTTTATTTTCTTCTTTATCTTCAAAGTAAATGGTATTTTCTTTTCGTAAAATCCTTCCGTTACTAAAAATATAATAGTCCTTATACATCTCAATCGACCTCTTTGGCATAACAATATTCATAGTACGCACATTTTTTACAGTAAGGAAGTTTTTTTACTTCTGGAGGCTTTTTCATCATTAATATTTCTTTTATATCAATAAGAGCAGTCTTTATTTCTTTTTCATCTTCTTCTGTCAGTTCTACTTCAACCACCTTTTTTTCTTTAACGTAATTGATAGTACCTTTTTTACTAATACCTAATTGTTTTAAATAAAAAAGGTAATATAAAAGCTGCATTATATCCGGGTTTTTCATTTTACTGGATATTTTGACTTCTTTAATATGGTCATCAGCAACAACGTCAATTTTTATCATATCATCTATCAGTAAATCTTTATGTTTTTCTCTTTGGAATGTATTCTCATGTAAAATCTTTCCTTGCAGTACTCTGTCGAAATTTTTTTCAAAACTCATTCCTTTGTCAAAAAGCCATAATTTTCTCTTACAAATGTAATAATAATTTACCTTTATTCCCTGTGTTTTATATTTTTCAAAATCAAAATCCATGGATTACACCTTCTTAAAAACATCGTCACTTAAAAGTATTCATTCTCATAATATATTGTTATTAAGTGATTCATCATCTTCTGAGATAAGCCCTAACTGCTCATCATAATCGTAATTCGTAATAAATATTCCTAAATTTTTATCAAAAATACTTACTCCTGATTTTGAAATTAAATAACCTGGTGTATTCACTGTATAATCTCTAATATTTGAAATTATTTTCGCTTTTTCGATAGACTTCATATTTTTTTGATTCAACATCTCTATATTTTTTAAAATTTCATCAAAGTGTTTCTCATACACCGAACGGGGGATTGCACAAACTGTAAAAACATCTCTGAATACTTTTTGTGCCTCAAATCTATTCTCTGCTTTGTAGCCATACTGTAACATTTCATATGCTTTTCTAAATTTTTTCATAAATTTTGTTTCTGAAATATTATTAATATCGTAGACATATTCGTTCAACCTTTTCTTATCGTATTCAGTTAGAAAGATTCCATTAAAACTCTTCAAGAACTCCCAAGTTCTCTTTACAATTTCATCCTCATATACCATTCCTATTCCACTTATATCTTTTGTAAAAATTATTACATTTGGTTCTTTTCTATCATATCGTCTTTTTCTATATACCCTTCCCATACGCTGCAAAAGTGAATCCGCTGAAGAAAGCTCTGTAAATAATATATCAAAGTCAATATCTAATGAAGCTTCTACAATTTGTGTTGAAATGAAGATGCTATTTGTTTTTTTATTGTTTAAAACTGCTAATTCCTTTTTTCTTCGCTGACTTTCTATAAACCTTGAATGCAAAAGTTCTATTTCTATTTCTTCACCTGACTTTTTAAGTTCTTCATTAATAGCTTTAAAAACCTCTTGAGACCTTTTTACCGTATTACAAATCACAAGAACATTTTTTCTCTTTGCTTCATAGATAATCTCTTCAATAGCTTCCAAAATTGAATTTTCTTTAATAGAAACAATGTGCGAATGCACTGATTTTAAATCTTCATCTGAATAAGCTTGGAGATATTCAGCATGATCTCCTATATATTTCAATATAATGGGATTAATAGTTGCACTCATTAGACAAAACTTACCATTTATTTTTATAATTTCTTCAAGGGTTTTTATAATAATTGCTAAAGCTTCAGGTGAATAGCTTTGAGGTTCATCTATAACAAGCTTTGAATATAAAAACAGAGAATAAATTTTCTCAAATCCTGGCCATTTTAATGCAGAGGTGAATACTTGGTCTCCTGTTGTAACAATTATTGGAAGACTTAAATTCTTTGAAAGGTTTATATTGTTAAACAAAAACTCAAGTTCCCCTTCCGTCTGGTATTTTTCATTACCCATTAAGTATAAAAGGTTGTCAGAATGTAAAATCCCAACTTTGCCTTCTCCAAAAACCTTTATAAACCTTTCATACATTGCATTTATCGATACTCTTATCGGAAGGGTGTAAACCAATTTTCCCTTTTTTGCCCAATTTAAGCCAAATTCGGTTTTACCACTGCCTGTAGGGGCAAATAATATTACATTTTTTTCGGAAAGTTCTACTGCTTTCTTTTGAAAATCTTTGAAACTGCTAAAATTACCTTTTTCTTTTAGATAAAGCTCAACTTTTTTTGGAAAATCATCTATTCTCTTTTCTTCTACAGTAACCTGCGCAGAGCTTGCATGATCAAGCCTGTGTAAAAATCCTTTTAATATAACTTTAAATCGCGTATTATAATCTTCAAAATTAAAAATTTCTTTCAACATTTCTCTTTTAAATTGTTCTATTATCTTCCATGAAAAAATAGCATTTTCTATTATATTTTGCGCATCTATACTGCCTGAAGTGTATTTTAGAAACCAACATAAATCTGGATTATTCAAAAAATTTATAACCCCTTGTTCGATATAATTTTTAAAATATTCTATATCACAATCAAATTCTCTATCATGGGAAAAAGCAATTGTATAAAATAGTATATTCCCTTCATCACAAGTAAACTTACCATTTTTTATATCTTCTACAATTTTGTTTATATCCACAAATACTAAAGAAACAAAGTTATGAGGTACCTCGTGAGGCAATGTTTTGCCCCGAGGCACCTCTTTATTTTTTTGTTTATCTCTTATCTTTACTTGAAATAATGCATTTGCCTTACCCAGGTCGTGATATATTGCTGCAAGTTTCAGTAGGTATTTAAATTTTTCGATGTCTATATTGAGGTTTTTTAGTCCTTCTTCTATTTCTGCAGAGTATTCTTTAAACAATCTATCCATATTGTTTAGCAATTCTAAAGTATGCTCATATATTGTCTGATATTCATAACCTTCAGGCGTTTTAAACCTTTTTGCATAAAGAGGAATTTTATTGTAATCAGTTTTCATATTCTTCATCACCTATCAAGTCAATAAGTATACCTTCATCATCCACTAAAACATTCTCATCAAAGGTTAAAATAGGTTTTAACACATTTAGGGAATTAACATATACCACATCTTTTTTAGTAGTAAATACCCTTAGGCCATCAGATGTTTTTTCATATTTATAATTCAGCCTAAATTTAATACCCTCAACCCTAAACTTTTCAGCTGTTTCTTGTTTTAAATACATACCATAGGATGGCAACTGCTGTCGCATATACTCAAAATAGTTAATAGTTTTTGCTTCAATGCTTTCTACAAAGTCTATCCTCATTAAATCTTCTTTTCTCCCGAGCCCCCAAAAGGATGAATAAATGTTATTAAGTATACTTTCCAGTATCTCTGGTTTAGAATTTACATGAATACAAAGCTCCACATCTATCAAATTTGTAACATAAATCATTGATGAAATTACTGTAGATGAATATTCTCTTAATATTGAGCTTGGGTTGCTTTCTTTTCTAACTCTGTCAAATTTAATAATCTTTTGGATGTCATATACCGTAGAATCAAACTTTCCTGCAATTGATACAGCCATTTTGTAATATTCTCCATTTTTTGCACCGAGAATATTATGTAGCCAACCTTTTACCGTTGATGGCGGAGGTAAAGGATAAGAATCTACAACGCCATAAGAAAAGGGTTTTCTAAAATTTGCAAAAGGCTGATAGAGTTTTATCTTTAAAACTTTCAGAGACATTTTTAAATAGTCCCCTCTTCATAATATTTTCTTGTACGTTCCTTTAATGTCTCAAAGAAGTAATCAATAGAACCGCTTGCACCCGGTAATAAATTTAAAATTTCCTGATCATTTACAAAGTATCCTTCTAAAATCCCTATCAATGTATAATCTTTTACTTTCTTGCTATTTGGCAGGGTGAGTTCGCATGTGCTTTTTATTAACCTTGAATCAATTCCAAAACCTGAATCTTTTTTAATAAGTTTTATTCTATTTAAAAAGAATGGATTTTTAATTGGGTATAGCCCTCCTATTACAAATAAAGGACTTAAATTCTCTTTTCTGCCCTTGATATCGCGGCTTAAGAACTTAATGGCATCAAAAAGTATATTAATCCTCCTTATTTTTTCTTGAGTTTCTACCTCATCAATAACTTCACCTTTATCATTAAAATCTCTGCCCAACCTGTCCAAATCAATGGAAACAGTATAGGTATATAATGACTTATGCTGTTCGAACTGATAGGGATTAGGATTAGCTTTTATTCCTTGGATTACAGCCCTTTGTGCTAAATTCAAGTTCGTAGCAAATTCAATATCGTTTTTATATTCTTCTAAAGAAATTGCAGGAGTAATTTTTACAACTGCTGTCCTATTTTGTGAATTTTGCCCTTGGCCTGATGTCTTCATATATCCAAAAAAGTCTATCTCTGGATAATCTTTTATTTTTGCTTCTTTTGCAAATTGAATCACCTGTTCATTACCTGTTACAGGGGTAAGTTCGTATCTGGTATTCTCCAAAATAAACTTAAACTTTTCATACCTTAATGCCTGCCTTGATATATATGTATAGACCTTATTTTCACGAGTAAGTTTTTTCAGCTCAGATATATTCCCTAAACTTTCACCATAGTTTAAGCTCATACCCTCAAAAATCACAGATATTGTAATTCCACCATTATTATTCATTTGATAAAACCTCCTCCTTATTATTTGATTCTTCTTCTTTTTCTTGCCCTAAAAGTCCATTTACAAAGCTGTAACCAAGCGCACAAAAACTCTCTTCATCATTAATACAAGATACAAATAAAGATGGTACCTCTTTGTCAAAACTCATATAAGTTCTGATCATAAGGTTCATAAAGGTATTAATGTCCCCGACTCTTAATGCAGATATCAACCTATAAGCCAATGATGATATCTTGTTTTGGCTTTCCCTTGCAATAAACAACTTTTTAAGTTCCTGCCCAAAATAATACATCCGCCATAATTGCTTTTCATCCATCCTCTTTTCACCTCGCTTAAAAATTTTTAAATATTTATAAGTAAGAATATTATAAAGCTGAAGTTTATAAGCTGATAGATTAGTATTATATGTTGAGTTTGGTTTTAGAGAATTAATGTAAATTTGTTCAAGTATTCCGAGAAATTGATAACTTTGAGTATTGTTTAAAATGTTTTGCATGAAATTTTCAAATATATAATTAGTATTGTCTTTCGCCCTGAAATAGCTTCCAGTCAGTTTTTTAAGACTATCGTAATTTGATGTAATAAATTGGGCCTTTTGCTTTGAAATATTAAATCCATAAACCTTAGGGAAGCTCGAAGATAAATCTATTTCTATAAAAGCTATGTTGGCAAGTGTAAAATTGCTTTCTTCTTTAAGTTTCAATAGAATGTAGTCATTAAGGAAATTTAATATGCCCTTTTCTTTTAACAAATTTTCTTCTTTTGCCATCTTTTTCATAAAAAGTTTATTTGACCTATAAAGTTCCTTTACAGATTCATTTCTGTCCACAAAATAGAATTTCTTATTTTGCCCGTATCTAAATTCTGTCAACCCTGCGAAGATAGAAAAATATATTAACTCGCAGATTTCGCAAATGGGTAGTTTAGGCTTAAAATTCCAAAAGAAATTTTTATTATCCTTATTTGCTCCGAGAAAACTTACAAGGCCCGTATCAAGCATTGCATCTTTTTTAGCAGGCCTTAACCCACAAAAAATACATGAATTATTTCTATCATATTCATTTGATTTATTTACAATAGGTTGTTCGAAATCTACTTTAAATTTTTCTAAAAGTTCATCTGTTACACTCTTTTGAAGGAAACTTTTTTGCCCATATATAGAGCTTATAGTTGCAAGATATGTCTTTACATCATTTTCTATAAATTCACTTTTATTATTTTTTAATATTTCTATAATTTTCTAGACATATCTTAACGCTTCTTCTTTACTATAATTTCTGGCAAGTTTAATATTTTCCTTATCTAAGGCCTTATTTAATTTACTAAAACCGTCAACCCTTGTTTTCAATTTAGATAATTCTTCTTTTGTTTCATTATCCAAGTTGTTATTTAAAATCTGGTCATAAATTTTTTTTACTAAAATTATTACTTCATCAGTTCTTGGATACCTTTCGTAAGCCTTTTTGAAAAATTTTTCAGAAAAACCTGATAAGCTGCTTCTATCAAACTCAATATAATTTTCCCCGATTTTTATAATATCTTGTTCATCAAGATTCTGGCCATCCAACATTATTTCAATAAATCCGACGATCCCAGCGTTATACGCCCAATCACCTAAATATACCCTTTCCATCATACCACCTCAATCATTCCAAATCCCTGAGAACGTCTAAAGCCGATACCTAATTTATAAAGGTCTTCAAGGTCTTCTATATTCCCTTTTAACTTGAATACCCCAGAGTAAGCGTTGACGTAATACGTTTTTTTACCAGTAATTTCTGTGAAACTCTCGATTTCTTCTTTGACAACCTTCTTTTTCATAAGAACACTTTGAAACTCTAATGGTTCTTTTAATCCGCAACCTCTGTAATTTTTAAGAATCATATCGCTTATATAATTTAATTCCTTATTAAATTCTTCATTCTCAGGGTCTAAAAAGTTATTGTCCTTATCTTTAATAAAAATAGGCGAAAGGGTTTTAAATACCGCTTCATTCCCGTTTATCCTTTTTTCTTTTGCCAAAAAAATCTTTTCTCTTTCAAGATTGTAATCCCTATACTTAAAACTCTTCATTTTTAAAAGTCCGTTGTAAATGTTTATACCACATTCGTAGTCGGGTGTGCTGATATTAAAGAAAACTTTATCTTTCACATAAAGCGTTTCATTTATTATTTCAAAGTTTTTAATAAAAGCCGAAAAACAAAAGTTCTTACTTTTCTTATTGCTCCGGCCTTCATAAAAATATAATTTTTCATAATAATCAGGATTAGATTTCTTTAAGGCTTCTTTTATCAGGCTAACGAAAAGCATATTATAAGCCTGAGGAAGCCTATCCGTTTTAAAAATACAGGAAAACCTCAATTTATCGCCCCCTTAAAAAATTAGAAATAATAACATCAATTCTAATATAACATAATAAATCATAATTTTTAAATATTTTTTTGTTAAAAAATAGAGAAAAATTTTATAAAAAAAGAAAAACTACAAATTTTGCCATTTCCCCTTATTATGTTTAATACCGTAAGCTTTCATTTTATTTATTAAAGTTGCATGGGTTACGCCAAGGAGTTTGGCTGCACTTCTTATGCTCTTTGACCTATTCAATGCATCTTTTATGGCTTCTATCTCTGCTTTTTTTACAACTTCCTTCAAGCTGCAGGGCAACTCTTCTTTTTTGGTTATACCAGCAATTTCTCTATCTATATCCTCATCACGTAAAATGATGTGCTCAGAGTCTATATACTCTTCATTACAAAGGTTCATCGCCCTTTCGATGACATTGCCGAGTTCCCGGACATTTCCGGGCCAGTTGTAATCCAAAAGTTTTTGCATTGCTGATTTGCTGAAACCTTTTATTTTTTTATTTAATTTTTTATTTAATTTTTCTACAAAGTGGTAAGCAAGCAAAGGTATATCTTCTTTCCTTTCCCTCAAAGGTGGGATGTAAATGGGGATAACGTTCAAACGGTAATAAAGGTCCTCACGAAATTTTCCTATTCTTACCATTTCTTCTAAGTTCCTGTTGGTTGCAGCTATTATCCTTACATCAACTGGTATTTCCTCGTTTTCTCCTATTCTCCTTATTTTACCTTCCTGAAGCACCCTGAGAAGCTTTACCTGCAAATGGGTGGAAAGTTCTCCTATTTCGTCCAAAAAAAGGGTGCCTTTGTCAGCATACTTGAAAAGTCCCTGTTTTCCTCCCTTTTTGGCCCCCGTAAAGGCTCCTTCTTCATATCCGAAAAGCTCGCTTTCAAGGAGAGAATCGGGAATTGCGGCACAGTTTACAGCTACGAAGGGTTTATCCTTTCTCGGACTTGCCATGTGGATGGAGCGTGCAAAAAGCTCCTTGCCCGTCCCGCTTTCTCCCCTTATAAGCACAGTAGAAGTTCCCTTTGCGGCTATTTTTGCTATTTCTTTAACCCTTTTTATCTTTTCGCTTTCCCCTAATATATCTTCAAAGGTTATCATAGCGGGCCTTGTAAAGGTGTGCACCAAAGCCATTACCGCTTCAATGTCCTGTAAGGAAGCAACCGCGCCGACGGGTCTACCCTTTTCGTCTAGTATAGGCCTTCCCGACGTTATATAATGGGATTTTGAGCCATCCTTTTTTAAAACCATTTCCACATTGTCGTAGCCTTCTCCGGTTTTGATGGTTTTAAGCATGGGTATATCAGGGGACAATATTTCTGCTGCCTTTTTCCCAATTGCATCTTTTGCCTTTACGTTCAAAATCTTTTCTGCAGCAGGATTCATAAGGGTGATAATTCCGTTTTTATCCACCGCCAAGATACCCTCACTTGCCGCATCAAGCACTGCCCAAATCTTTTTTTCCCTTTCTTCTTGGGGGAGCATGTCAACCAGCTTTACTTCTTTTATATCTTTCTCTTTCATAAATCTTTCTTTTAATGTTTTAAAATCGATACGTTTTTTATCAATTAAAAAATACGCAAAACCCGATCCAACCTCCATTGCCCTTATATTAATTCCAAATTCAAAAAAAATTTTTAAAAGGTCAAGAGCCATACCAACGCGGTCTATGGTTTTAATAAATAGGCGCAACATAATAAAAATGATTCTCCCTCTCTTTTGTATAATTTTTATTAACTTTAAATAAATATTACATATCTATTTTACTACAAAATCAGAGAATTTTAACGAATTAGCAAAACAAAAAAGCTGCGGCAAAAACCGCAGCAAGAAAATCTCTTACTTTTGCTGATATTTTATTAAATTTGACATCGTAACATAAACACCGCCCAATATAACTACCCATGCCAATAACATAAACGCAAGAGCACCGCCTGACATTATACATTCCTCCCATCTATGCCTTCATAGCCTTTTTTACCTGTGCATTGGGACCGTATTTCTTCTGAATGGTCATGTAGGCTTCAACAAAGCCTATAACAAGAATTGCAAAAAGCAATAATCTTGCTCCCTGCACCCAAGGTATAAGATTGGGCATCTTTTCTACAAAGCTGGGTACCCATTTGAAATAACCATCTTTAATGTAGCTTCTTGTTGAGAAAATAAGAAGTATAGCTATTACAAGCGGTGTTACCCATTTAATCATTACGTTGAAAAATACGGAAGAAATCTTCCAGTAGCTTCCTCTATTGATTTCTTCCAAGGATTTCCTTTCACCAAAGAGCCATCCGGTTACAAGAACCTCAATTAAACCTACAACTACGAGGAAATAAGATCCTACCCAGTTGTCAAGTTCTGTTAAAAATACAAGTTCTGCAGTTTTTGTAAGAACAGGTTCCAATGCTACGGGAAGCCCTATGATTATATAAAGTGCAAAAACAATCCATGAACCTATGCTTCTTGGGACATTCAAATCCTCTTCCAAAAGTGCGATCAGGTAGTTATACATAGCAATAGCCGATGTAAATCCAGCAAAAAAGAGTATCAAGAACCAGAAAGCACCGAATATCTGTCCTGCAGGCATCATCCTGAATACGTTTGGCAGTGCTATAAAGGATAAGCCCACACCTGATTTAATGCCTTCAGTTCCCAGAAAGGTATAAGCAATAGGTATTGCGATGCTGCCGCCCAAAATTACTTCAGCAAATTCGTTTAGGAAAACGGTTGCCGTTGCAGAAAGGACTATATCTTCATCGGGTTTTAAATAGGAAGCATAGTTTTGAATAATACCCATACCCAGTGAGAGCGTGAAGAAGATTTGCCCTGCTGCTGCAAGAGCTGACTGCCAGTTTAATTCATTCCAGTGAGGACTCCACAGGTAATCAAGCCCTTTGATAGGAGACCAATCGGGATTTACAGGTGTCCCTAATGTCAAAGCCCTAATAATTAATATAATTCCGAGAACATATAAAGTAGGCATCATAACCTTAGCCCATACTTCAATACCCTTTTGCACCCCACGTGTCAGCGCAAGACCAAGTAAAAGAAGGGCTAACACCCAGAAGGTAATGGAAAGCCCCGGAGTTTGGATATAGTGAACAAATACCTCTCCTGTTGATACTGCCTTATCCATATAACCGCCAGTCAAGGAAAGATAAGTATAGCCAAGAGTCCATCCGATAATCTGAGTATAATAAGCGTTTACAAGGCTTACTACGGAAAAAACAAGCATTCCTGCCAGAGACCCCAAAATAGCTGCTATAGTATGAGATGTCCTTTCTTTAGACTGTAAATAAATCATGCATCCGACAGTGCCGTGACCGTATTTGCCGCCGTACCTTCCCTGCATCCATTCCACATACATTATGGGAATACCGAGAATCAAAAGTGCAGCAAAATAAGGAAGCATGAATGCGCCGCCGCCGTTTTTTGCGGCTTGGTAGGGAAAACGCCAGAAGTTGCCGAGGCCTATAGCATTACCTGCCATAGCAAGTATTAGCCCCAGCTTTGTTCCCCAGTTCTCTCTACCTTCTGCCATAAAAACCTCCCCCTTTGTGAAAATTTTGTTTTTTTAATTTAAAGTGTTAAAAAGTTGTCTATAATTATACCTTAAATCTTCAAAATTTACAATACTTGATTTATTTTTGTGTTGTATTTCTGTGATAATGTCATATTAAAATTTCTCAGTGAAAATGTCACTTT
>NZ_JBNATW010000027.1:0-34499 GCF_049701175.1 Thermovenabulum sp. | reverse complement strand
CAATGTTTTATAGGTTATTGGTATGTAATTTTGATACCTTAATTTGACATAACAAAGGGTAAAATGAGGGGTGAAAAAATGAATTTTTTTTACGAACTTTGGGATAATCATAGAGGAAAAATTATTGGAGTAACTATTGGTTTCATTATAGGGCTTTTGATATTAATTTTCGGTTTTTTTAAGGCTCTTTTTTTAATATTTTGCAGTGCGGTAGGTTATTTAATAGGGAAATGCATTGATAAAAATATTCCGTTGAGAGAAATGATAAGTAAATTAATGCAGCCATACAAATAAATCATTGGGGGAGGCAGGATTTTTTGACGAGAAGATTGGCAAGGGAGATAATTTTTAAAATGCTTTTTGCTTTCGAGTCGGGAAATAATACTCCTCAAGAAGCTTTAATAATAGCCTACGAAAAACCTATAGAGGAGAAAGATAGGGAATATATTTTAAAGGTATGTGAAGGTGTAATAAAAAATTTAGAAACAATAGACAGGATAATTGAAAAATACACCATTGACTGGAAGTTAGAAAGACTTTTACTCACCGATAAGACATTGCTTAGGCTTGCTATTTATGAAATGCTTTTTTGTGAAGACATTCCAGAAAGTGTTTCCATAAATGAAGCGGTAGAACTTGCAAAGGTCTATGGCGATATGAAATCGCCAAAGTTTATAAATGGAGTTCTCGGAGCGATTGCAAGGGATTTGGATAATATTAAAAAAAGTTTATAAGTTAAATTATATGTCTTTTTGCGGGGGTTTTTATGGACTCTGAAATATTTTCAGTGGGAGAAGTAACGAGATATATAAAGTCTTTGTTTGAAAACGATGAAATATTAACAGAAATATCCGTTCGTGGTGAAATTTCTAACTTTAAGTGTCATAATTCAGGACATTTCTATTTTTCTTTAAAGGATGAAGAGGCCCAAATTAGATGTGTTATGTTTAAAAGCCGTAATACAAATTTAAATTTTACACCTCAAAATGGGCAAAAAGTTATTGCAACGGGCTACATCACAGTATATGAAAAAAACGGTGAATACCAACTTTATGTGGAAACTTTGGAAAAGGATGGGATTGGAGAGCTTTTTCTTCAATTCCAAAAATTAAAAGAGAAATTACAGGAAGAAGGTTTGTTTGACGATTCCCGAAAAAAAAACCTGCCTTTTTTACCTCAAAACATAGGTATTGTGACATCAATCAACGGAGCTGCTTTAAGGGATCTTTTAACGGTTATAAAAAGAAGGTTTCCTAACGTCAATATAATTATTGTCCCAGTATCGGTTCAAGGGGAACAGGCAAAAGATGAGATATCTGAAGGGATAGAATTATTGAATATTTATGGGAAGGTAGATGTGATAATAGTTGGAAGAGGTGGAGGATCTATAGAAGAATTATGGGCTTTCAATGAGGAAAAAGTAGCGAGGGCAATAGCAAATTCAAAAATACCCGTAATTTCTGCTGTTGGGCATCAGACAGATTTTACTATAGCTGACTTTGTTGCAGATATGAGAGCGCCTACCCCATCTGCTGCAGGTGAGATGGTTATACCCGAGAAGGAAAAATTAAAGGGTAATTTAGAAATTATACAAAAGAGATTGTTTAACCGTATTGAAACGATAATAAATACTAAGAGGCAGGAAGTTGAATATTTGAAAAGATACTGCACCATGAGAAAATTCAAAAGTATTGTGGATTCTAAAAGGCAGGACTTGGATGAAATATTAAAAGAACTTATATTATGTATAGAAAATATTATCGAAGTAAGGAAGACAAATGTGAAAAATTTGGTAGAAAAGTTGAATGATTTAAGCCCTATTGCCGTATTAAAGAGGGGTTATAGTATTTGTCAAAATGAGGATAATAAGATTATTAAAACAATTGAAGATGCTTACATAAATCAAACTATAAAAATAATGCTTTCAGATGGCATTATAAGGTGCAGTGTGAATTCCAAAGAAAAAAGGGTGATAGAATGAAATATGAAGAAGCAATAGACAAGCTTTCAAAAATTGTTGAAAGGCTTGAGGAAGGTTCCTTATCCTTAGAAGAATCCCTTACCTTGTTTGAAGAGGGCATAAGACTTACGAGAATCTGTATGAAAATCTTGGATGAAGCGGAAGGCAAGGTCCAAATTTTAACTAAGGAGCTAAACGGAGAAATAAAATTGATAGACTTTGAAGAAGGAAGTGCGGAAAATTGAAAGAATTAGAAAATGAATTATATGAATGTAAAATATTGGTTGAGAGAGCTTTAGATAAATTTTTGCCCGATGAAAATTTATACCCTTCTGAAATTTTTAAGGCAATGAGGTACAGTGTTTTCGCAGGAGGAAAAAGGTTAAGGCCTATTCTCGTAATGAAATCAGCCGAGTTGTTTGGGTTGGAGAAAGAGAAGGTTCTTCCAACAGCATGCGGTATTGAAATGATACATACCTATTCTTTGATTCATGATGATTTGCCGTGTATGGACAACGATGATTTCAGAAGAGGAAAGCCCACATGCCATAAGATGTTCGGTGAAGCGATTGCCTTATTAGCAGGGGATGCATTATTAACTCATGCTTTCTATGTGATAGCAAAAAATAAGGATGTAGAAGGGATAAAAGAAAATGCTGTGCTTGACGTAATTGCCAAAATATCAAAGGCCAGCGGCCCCTTAGGCATGGTGTCAGGGCAGGTTGTTGATATTTTGTCTGAAGGAGTAAATATTGATGAAAAAACTTTGTATTTTATGGATGTAAAAAAAACTGCTGAGCTGATAAAGGTAAGTCTGTGGGCCGGTGCACGACTTGCAGGTGCTGATGAAAAGGACCTTATAAAAATTGAAACCTATGGAGAAAAGATAGGTATAATGTTCCAAATAATTGATGACATTTTGGACACAAATGGAGATGAAAAAATAATTGGCAAACCTGTTGGAAGCGATATAAAAAACGATAAAAATACTTTTGTAAAAATGTTCGGAATAGAACAATCGAAACTTTTGGCAAATAAATTAGCCAAAGAAGCAAAAGAAGTCCTTGTAGAATTTAAAAACAAAGAATTTTTTATGATGCTTATAGATTATCTATTAAATAGGAGCCATTGAGCATTAGAAACTTTTAAGGCTTATTAATTAACATTACCGATTTATAAGCCTTAAGTGGGTTTTTTTTATTTCTTTTGGGATTTGTCACGAACAAATGGTTTGTGTTATAATTGAATTCGCAATAAAGACAGGTGGCGCAGTATTCTAGTCGAAATCTACTTCTCTGAAGACGGGGCTAAAAATCCGTCAAGGGCACATCGATGAAGTTCCTTGTGCTGGCTTTCGACGCCCAGTCGGGGGCTGGTGCAGGGAGTAAGGAAATGGGGCAGCCCGCAACGGCATGCGGGAAATTGACCCTATTTCCGTGGAGACCCAAGTTTGTGGTCTTATTGTAAAGAAAAGGCTACGGCTTGGGGGGTGAACCTGCATCCGATACCAAAAGTGTTGGGTGCAGTGTAGCCTGCCTTGAGTGGTATGGGTGGAAAAAGTAGTTTCTACTTTGAAACCCATGCTGCAAAAGAGGCTAGGAGAAGTGTGATTTCGGTGAGGAAAACTCCTAGACTGTTCCCTTTTAGGGAAGCAGGTTGGGGATTACAGTGCGGACTAAGTGGCAATCCAGTCCTGCTTTTGGTGACAAAGCAGAAGAAGGCTTAAAGGGGAACCGCCCGTGCGGCGACGACGGGTGCCTTCTTGGGAAAACCTACTGGACCTAAGCCGCAATATTTACCCAACCTGTGGCCACCTGTCATAAAAGATTATGAGGTGTATTTTTTTGAGAAAAACAAAATCCGATAAAAAAAATAACATAATATCTACGAAGAATAACAACGGAAAACCAAAAGCCCAATGGATTGTTAAAGTAATTTTTTTGGCTTTTGGTTTATCCGTTTTTTTTAGCTTTTCTTCTGAGATATTGATGTCAAGGGTAAATCTATTAATTTCTTTTATTATTCTTATTGGAATAATATTCATAGGAATTTTATTTGATATAATAGGTACAGCGGTTACATCCGCTGATGAAGCACCTTTTCATGCAATGGCTGCTGATAAGGTCAAAGGTGGAAGGGAAGGAGTAAGGTTAATTAGAAATGCAGATGTGGTTTCAAATTTCTGCAATGATGTCATCGGTGATATTTGCGGTATTATTAGCGGATCGGCAGGTGCAGCCATAGTATTGAAGATTTTTATTACGAAAGGTGGAGTAAAAGAAACTTTAATGAGCATTATTATTTCCGGCATTATTTCTACTTTAACAGTAGGAGGTAAAGCCTTAGGGAAGAGCTTTGCCATAAATAATTCAAAGGATATAGTGTATAAGGTTGCTTATCTTGCTTATTTAATCAACGAAAAATTTGGAATAGATATTATACCTTCTAAAAATTCGCGGAAAAAGGGTTAAAGGAGAGGAAATTGTGACTAAAGAAAGGCTTGATGTGCTTCTTTTAAAAAAAGGCTTATTTAATAGCAGGGAAAGGGCGAAAGCAGAGATAATGGCTGGAAATGTTTATGTGAACGGCAAAAAAGTCGATAAAGCAGGTACTTTTGTACCTGAAGATGCAGAAATATTCATAAAAGAAAAAGCTATACCTTATGTTAGCAGGGGCGGGTTGAAACTAAAAAAAGCCTTAGATTTTTTTAATATAGACGTAAAAGATAAAGTTGCACTAGATGCCGGAGCATCAACGGGCGGTTTTACGGACTGCCTTTTAAAGGAAGGTGCAAAAAAGGTTTATGCGGTGGATGTGGGTTTTGGACAATTGGATTATAGTTTGAGGACAGATAATAGGGTCATAAATATAGAAAGGAAAAACGTTCGATATTTAACCTTTGAGGATATAGGCGAGTTAGTAGATATCATTACAGCTGATTTATCATTTATTTCTTTAAAACTTGTTTTTGAGCCTTTAAGGAAGCTGATAAAAGAAGATGGGGATTTAATAACATTAATTAAACCGCAGTTTGAAGTGGGTAAAAATGAAGTTGGGAAGCACGGTGTTGTCAGAGATAAAATACTGCATGAAAGGGCAATAAGAGAAGTATTATTGGATGGAGAAAAAAAAGGTTTTTATTGTCATGGACTTACTTTTTCTCCTATTCAGGGGCCTGAAGGCAATATTGAGTTTCTTGCCTGGTATAAAACAGCTAAATTTACAGGGTTTATCGATATTGAAGGTGTAGTAAGAGAAGCTCATGAGAGTTTTAAGAGGTGAGTTTATGAGGCATATTAGCCTTTTTGTCAATACTTCAAAACCAAAAGCTGTGGAATTATCAAAAAACCTGATAAATTGGTTGGAAGAAAAGGATTTTAAGGTTGTAAATAGTGTTGCCGTAGAAGATTTAAAAATGGGTGAATTTAATTTAGATGGATCTGCGGAAATGGCAATTTGTTTAGGCGGGGATGGTACCTTGCTAAGTGTAGCAAGGAAGCTTGCACCTTTAAATATCCCTATTTTAGGTATAAATGTTGGGCATGTGGGCTTTTTGACAGAAATCGAATTGAAGGACCTATATAGGGATTTGGAATTTTTGAAAACGGGCAGGTTTTTTTTAGATAAACGAATGATGATAGAAGCATATGTTAATAGAAATGATAAAGTTTTAAGTAATTTTTTGGCTTTGAATGATGTAGTAGTCACAAAAGGACCATTTGCAAGGCTTATAAGGATTAAAGCTACATCTAATTACTCATACATTGATACATATCCAGCAGATGGGCTTATAGTTTCTACTCCTACGGGTTCTACAGCATATTCCCTTTCAGCCGGCGGGCCAATAGTTAGTCCAAATATGGAGCTTTTGATTTTAACGCCCATTTGTCCTCATACTCTTCAAAATCGTTCGATAATTGTATCAAAAGATGATATAATAAAGGTGCAGGTTTTTGCGGAACATCAGGAAATAATGCTTACTATTGATGGACAAGAAGGATATAAATTAATGCCCTATGATGAAGTAATAATAAAAAAATCAAAATATTATACAAATTTAATTAGAATAAAAAATAGGAGCTTTTATGACCTTCTTAGAAAAAAGCTGAAAGAATCTGACGGAAGAAGTATATAAAGGAGGTATTTAAATAAGGTGAAGTCAAAAAGACACATGAAAATAAGAGAAATTATAAAAGAAAAACCTATAGAAACTCAGGAAGAACTTGCAGAAGAATTGAAAAAAAGCGGTTTTAACGTTACTCAAGCTACAGTTTCAAGGGATATTAAAGAATTAAGGTTAATAAAGGTCTTGAAAAATGGCAAGTACTGTTATGATGAGCCTGAAAATATTAAAACACCCTCAGAAAAACATTTAAGGATGTTTAAAGATTCAATTTTATCTATAGATTATGCTGAAAATCTAATTGTAATAAAGACTTTATCTGGTGCTGCTCAGGCAGCGGCTTTTGCAATTGACAATATAAAGTTTGAAGAAATCTTGGGAACGATAGCAGGTGATGACACCATTTTAGCGGTTGTTAGGTCAAAAGAAATGGTTAAGGATGTAGTAGAAAGGATTAAAAACATTATAAAGTAGTAGGGGGTTAATACATGCTCCTTAAACTTTCGATAAAAAATTTTGCTCTAATCGAAGACATATCTATAGATTTCAAACCAGGTTTAAATGTTTTAACTGGAGAAACAGGTGCCGGAAAATCAATTGTTATAGATTCTATAGGTTTGATTTTGGGTGAACGAGCGAGTACCGAGTTTATAAGAACTGGAGCTAACAGTAGTTTTATAGAAGCAGTTTTTGACAATAATAATGAGGAAGTTGGTAAAATCCTTGATGAATATGGAATAGAGAAAGAGGAACTATTAATTATATCAAGAGAAATTACTTCTCAGGGTAAAAATTTTTGCAGAATAAACGGCAAAATGGTTCCCCTTTCAGCTTTAAAGAATATTGGAAAGTACTTAGTAGATATTTTTGCCCAGCATCAAACATATCAATTGCTGTTTGACAGCAAATATCATTTAAAAATTATTGACGCTCTGGGTGGTGAAAAGGTAAATATATTAAAAAAAGAATTAAAATCAACCTTTGAAAAAATAAAAGAGATAAAAAAAGAAATCCAAATTTTACAAAGTCAAAAGAATGAAGACGAAAGATTAAAAGAAAGGTTGCTTTTTGAAAAGGAAGAATTAGAAAATGCTTCGCTTTTTCCCGATGAGGATCGGTTGTTAGAAGAAGAAAGGGAAATACTTGTTAATTCTGAAAAAATAATGAAATCACTGGTTTTAGCAGAAAATTTGCTTTATGAAGGTAACGACACCTTTCCAGTAGTAGAGATGCTTGATAAAATTATTGATGCTCTTGAAGGCATTATTCCCTATTTTAAAGACATAGAACCTGTTTTAAGTACCATTAAGGAATCCTATTATTCTCTACAGGACGCAGCTTTAAATATACAAAGGTTTATAAAGAAATTAGACTTCGAGCCAGAGAGGTTAGACCATATATATACGAGAATATCCTTTTTAGACCGACTGAAGAAAAAATACGGAATGTCTTTAGATGAGTTGATAAAATACAAGGAAGAGATAAATAAAAGGCTTGAAGATTTGGCAAACATGGATGAAAAAATAGAAATAAAGAATAATGAATACCATAAATTATTAGAAAAATATAAAGAATATGCCATCAAACTGCATGAGATTAGAAAAAATATTGCTAAAGATTTAGAAAACAAAATACTAAAAGAACTTTCGGAATTAGCAATGAAAGGCGTTCAATTTTCCGTTGATTTTAAGTTTATTGAAGATGAAGAGGGAATGTTAATCGATGGTAAAAAAATTGCTTACGGAGATGAGGGTTTTGATTTTGTTGAATTTTTAATTTCTACAAATACCGGCGAACCATTGAAACCTTTAAATAAAATTGCTTCGGGCGGGGAATCTTCACGAATAATGTTGGCAATAAAAAATATAATTGCAGATGTGGATAAAATTCCTTGCATGATATTTGATGAAATAGATACGGGAATTGGAGGCAGGACAGCTCAGGTGGTAGGTGAAAAGCTTTATAAAGTTGCTAAAAACCGACAAGTATTGTGTGTGACTCATTCACCACAGATTGCTTGTTTGGGAGATGCGCATTTTCAGATTAAAAAAATTGTCAAAAACAATAAAACCAATACTGTAGTTGAGGAACTAAGTTTTGACAAACGGGTTGAGGAAATTGCAAGAATGTTAGGAGGAGCTGAAATTACAGAAAATACTCTTAAGTATGCAAAGGAAATGCTTAAAATGGCCTTTAATTTCAAACAAAAAAAATAAAATTGATAAAATAAATTTAATTTAAACCTTTAAGGAAAAAATCCTTAAAGGTTTTTTATTTTTATAAACTTATAAGAATTTACCTGTATAAAAAAGAACTTAAAGGAAATCTTAAATTTCAGGTTAACCTTTTTTAAAAGGAGTGAAAACATGAACTGGAAAAAGCGCCAGATTACAGGAATTGTATTAGCATTATTAATCCTTTTTTCTTCTTATGCTGCCAATTTTTTATATTTACCAGAAAAATTAAGTCTGGTTGAAGGTGTAGAGCAAAAAATTAACCTTAAAGTTCCTTTCACTTTTGAACTTTTATGCGATAAAGACAGTAATTTAGTTATAAATGGAGAAAAAGTAAAAGACCTTGTGAAAATAAATTTAAAAAATCCCATTACTATACAACCGGCAAAACTTGGCACTTATGACCTTGAATGGAGGCTTTTCGGGGTAATTCCTGTTAAAAAGACAAAGCTGGAAGTTATTCCTCAAATAGAAGTGGTACCTGGAGGACATTCCATTGGTGTAAAATTAAGACCTAACGGAGTAATAGTAGTAGGGACAGGTGCAGTTTCTGATGAAAGCGGTAAAAGCCATTTGCCAGCAAAAGAAGCGGGTATTGAATTGGGAGATACGATAATAAAGGCTAATGGAATTTACGTTTATTCAGCAGAAGATTTATCGACAATAATTAATAATGACGAAGACAAATTAATAACTTTGACTATAAAAAGGAATGACAATATTTTTGATGTAAACATTAAAGCGATAAAAAATAAATTGGGTAATTTTCAGTTAGGCCTATGGGTAAGAGATATTACAGCGGGTGTTGGGACCCTCACTTTTTATGAGCCTGAAACAAAGGTTTATGCTGCCTTAGGGCACATTATATCTGACTCAGATACGGGAAAGATAATAGAAATTGGAAATGGGGAGATTATTCGCGCAAAGATTACCTCTATACTTCCTGCAAAAAAAAATATCCCTGGTGAAAAAAGAGGTGTTTTTGTAAAAGAAGAGGAGGTAATAGGAAATATTTTATTAAACAATAATTTTGGTATATTCGGACAAATTTATAAACCCTTGGAAAATCCTTATTATAATCTTATTCCAATTGCTCCAAGCAGTTTTGTGCATCCAGGACGAGCTGAAATATTAACGGTTGTTGAAGGGGAAAAAATCGAACGCTATGAAATCGAGATATTAAAAGTTTCTAAGCAAAACAATCCTTCGCCTAAGAGCATGGTAATAAAAGTTGTAGATCCTAAACTTTTAAGGAAAACGGGAGGCATAATTCAAGGAATGAGTGGCAGTCCCATAATACAGGATGGATTTTTAATAGGCGCAATAACTCATGTTTTTGTTAATGATCCTACTAAAGGATATGCTGTTTTTGCCGAATGGATGCTAAAAGAAATTGACAAAGTAAACCAAGGAAATCTATAAAAAATAATAGATTTTTATGTAAATTAAGGAGGTTTTTTCCTATATTTGTCGAATATATTTTATTGTTTAAAAAATTTCTCATATTGTTTGATAGGGGAGGTTTTAGTTTGGGGGGGAATAACAAAATAAGAGTTTTAATTGCTGATGATAACAAAGATTTTTGCGAACTTTTGCAAACATTTTTAAACGAAGAAAAAGATATTGAAGTGGTAGGTATAGCTTATGATGGATATTCTACTATAGAAGCGGTGAAGGAATTAAAACCTGATGTATTAATACTCGATATAATAATGCCAAATTTAGATGGCATAGCAGTTGTTGAAAGATTAATGGGGCAAAATTTAAAACCTAAGATTATTATTCTTTCTGCCGTTGGGCAGGATCGGTTCACACAAAAGGCATTAATGATTGGTGCGGATTATTATATAGTTAAACCCTTTGATTTTAGTGTTCTAGCAGAAAGGATAAGAGAAGTTGCAAAAGAGGAAAATAGATTTACTCCTACTTCTATTATTAGCCATGAGGAAAAAGATGATGGCCAGAAAAGTTCAGCTTGTAATTTGGAAATGGAAATAACAAACATAATTCATGAAATTGGCATTCCAGCTCATATTAAAGGATATTTTTATCTAAGAGATGCAATTGCAATGGTTGTCAATAATATTGAACTTCTGGGGGCGGTAACAAAAGTTCTCTATCCTACAATCGCAAAGAAATATAATACCACACCAAGCAGGGTGGAGCGTGCAATTAGACATGCTATTGAGGTAGCATGGAATAGGGGATGCATAGAGACTATTAACAACCTTTTTGGTTACACAATACCAAAAGAGAAGGGAAAGCCGACAAATTCCGAATTTATAGCAATGATAGCTGATAAAATTAGAATGGAAAAGTTTGATAATATTGCAGTGTAATATTTTGATTAAAAGCGCGGATAAAAAACGCGCTTTTTGTATTTTGAATGAAACAAATGGAATACTATATGTGGAAATAATTGTTCAATAAAAGGAGTAAGTTATGATTTGCGGGCGGGCATGTGTGGATAAAAAGACAAAAAATTTACTATATAAAATAAAGCCTGGAGAAATTGCGGTTATTTTTCATAAAGATTTGGATGTAATAGCTGCTGCAAGTCTAGTAGAAAAAAAGGTAAAAGCTGTAATTAATTTTGAACCTTCCCACAGCGGGCAATATTTAAATAAAGGCCCAGAAATTTTAATTAATTCAAAAATTCCTCTTATCGATATTATTTCAACTTTTCAGGGCAGTATAAAAGAAGGTGACTTTGTAATAGTAAAAGAAAATGGCGATGTATATGTAAACGGAAATTATTTTGCAAGAGGACAATTTGTTGATTTGAAATACATAAAAATTAAAAATAATTATGCAAGACAAAATATGGACAAATACCTTATAGATTTTGTGGAAAATACTATTAATTTTATTAAGAAAAATGAAGACCTTATAACCTCAAATTATAAAGTGCCAGAGACTAAGACTAATCTAAAAGGAAGACATGCTTTGATAGTAATAAGGGGGCACGAATATAAAGAGGATTTGTTAATACTTAGGGATTATATTGAAGAAATGAAACCAGTATTAGTAGGAGTTGATGGAGGAGCTGATGCTCTTTTAGAATTTGGTTATAAACCGGATATTATAATTGGTGATATGGATAGTATTTCCGATAAAGGCTTGTTATGTGGTGCTGAAATAATTGTTCATGCTTACCCTGATGGAAGAGCACCAGGAATTGAAAGGGTAAGAAAATTAGGATTAAATTACGGTATTTTTTCAGTATCAGGTACAAGTGAAGATGCAGCTTTTTTGCTTGCCTTTGAAAAAGGGGCTGATTTAATTGTGGCGGTAGGTACCCATACAAGTTTAGTAGACTTTTTGGAAAAAGGCAGAAGCGGGATGGCTAGTACTTTTTTAGTGAGATTAAAAGTGGGCCATATACTTATTGATGCAAAGGGGGTAAATAAACTTTATAAAGGTAGGGCGGGTAATTTTGATTTAATTTTTACCTTAGTTTTAACAGGTGTTATCCCCCTTCTTATAATTACAATAAATTCACCTTTTTTATTGCATACTGTTAAACTTTTATTCTTAAAAGTAAAGTTGGCTTTAATGATGTTTTAATTTTGAGGTGATAAAATGTATCATTTTAAAGCCATTACTGTTTTAATAGTTTCGATTTTTATTTCATTAACTATTGGGTTATTAACGGGTTTTTCAATAAACGGAAATGAGATTCTGGTTTACCAGCAAAAAAATACGATTGAACAATTGGAAAAGGCATTAAACAAATTAAAAGAATTGGATGAGAAAAGAGCAAAGGAAGAAATTGAATTAATAAAAAAACAAAAGGAAGATTATGCTTTTTTAGAAGAGAATTTAGGGGAAATATTTAAAGACAAACTTTTAAACAAGAAAATAATAGTATTAACATTAGAAAAGAACGATGGAGAAAAATTTGCAGAGTTTTTGAAAAAAACCGGTGCGGAAATAGAAATTCTAAATATAAATGAAATGGTAAGTCTTCCTTTAGATAGTGATTTTATTATATTTTTTAGGGAAAAGGGTAGTGATGATGCATTGACTCCTAATGTTTTTAGCTCTTTAGAAAAATATAAAGGTAATAATATTTCTATTGTTGTTGCTCAGGATTTTCCCATTACAAAAAAAGACGAAAGATTTTTTAAAGAAAAAAAGATAGAATATGTGGATGAAGTAGATAATGTTATAAAAAAATATAAATTAATACTTATGCTTTTTAAAAAATAAATTTAAACTTTGATTGAGAGTGATTTTTAAGGGTGAAAGCATGATTATAGTAATTTCTATAATTTTAACCGAGTATTTAATGATTCAATTTTTAAAATGGGATGTTACAAAAAGGAAAAACTACAAAGGTGTGGAAATTCCCACAGCTGGTGGAATAATTTTTATTATCGTAAATTCTATAATGAGTATATTTTTATTTACAATTTTTACAATTTTTAGCGAAAGGTTGTTTATTTTATTAAACCTCATTGGAACTTTGACAATGGGAATTTTCGGCCTTATTGACGACACATTTGGCCAGAGAAATGTAAAAGGTTTTAGGGGACATTTTTTTTCATTTTTTAAAGGAAATTTGACTACAGGGGTATTAAAGGCTGTATTCGGCTTTTTAATTTCCTTTTTAATTTCTTTTGTAAAAAATATTGATAATATTTATTTTTTAATTCTCGATACTTTTTTTATATGCTTTTTTATTAATATTATAAATCTTTTAGATATGAGGCCTGGACGAGCTTGTAGGTTTTATCTTGTTTTAAGTATTTTAGCGATGATAATAGAATTTTATAAAAAAAGTTTTTATAGAATATGGCTAATGCTTCCTCTGTTTTGCTCGGTTTTTGTATTTTTACCATATGATGTGGGTGAAAAAATAATGATGGGAGATACGGGAGCAAACGTACTTGGCATTAATTTGGGCATAATTTATTCGTGGATACTTCCTCCTAATATTAAGTTAATTCTTTTGTCTCTTTTAATTTTTGTAAACGTCTTAGCTGAGAAATACTCTATTTCTAAAATTTTAGATAAAATAGGGGGAAGATGAGGTGAACAAAGATAAAGGTTTTATGATAAGGCTTAGAAGGGGTAAAGTTAAAAAGATTATAGAAAAAAGGGAAGGTATGGAAGAAGTATTAGTAGAAGTTGAAGGTATCATGCAAAAAGCAATAAATTACGTTCAGATGACCGGTCCGGTAAATATTGAAGATGAAGTGGTGCTTAATACTACAGCGCTATTTTTAAACCTCGGCAGTGGTGGTTACAATTTTATTATTTATAATTTTAGCAATTCCCATCTTGATATTGGTCAAAAAGGACATATAATGAAATTAAGGTACACTCCCTTGCAAGTAAAATGTTTATCTGTGGAGGAAAAGGGAAGCAGTTTGAGGGAAAAGATAGAAAATACAACCTCTTTAGAAGGGATGCCTGTTGTAATTGTACCATTACACAGTGCTATAGCTGCTGTATGTGCGTCAATAAAATATTTAAATGACAATGTAAATATTGCGTATATTATGACAGATGGAGGGGCTTTACCGATTTTTTTTAGTAAAACGGTTTATGTGCTAAAAAAGCTGAAGCTTTTAGATTTGACAATCACCGTAGGGCATGCTTTTGGCGGTGATTTGGAAGCTATAACCCTGTATTCGGGATTAATTGCAGCGAAGGCAGCAGGGTGCCATATAGTCATTGTAGGCGTAGGTCCTGGAATTGTAGGTACAGAAACAAAATATGGAAATACTGGAATTATTCAGGGTGAAGCTGTAAATGCCGTTAATGTATTAAAGGGGAAAGCAATTGTTGTTCCCAGAATAATGTTAAACGACAAAAGGGAAAGGCATTATTTAGTAAGTCATCATACTTTAACCGCTTTATCAGAGATAGCTTTAACCAAAGCTTTTGTTGTTCTTTCCGAGGAAATAGATGTAAAAACAAGGGAATTGATTTTAAAAAGATTTAATGAGTATAAAATATTAGAAAAACATGAAGTTATTTTTCGTGAAGGCAAAAAAGGAATCGAATATTTAAGAGGAATTAATTTCAATTTAGTAACAATGGGGAAAGATTATGAACAAGAGTCCTATTATTTTTTAACTGCTGCAGCAGGAGGGGTATTTGCTGCAGAAAATATTATATACTAAGGGGGATAATAGATGGAGTTTTACGAAGAAACCATAGAATCAAAAAGAATTTTTGAGGGGAGAGTTATTAATTTAAGACTTGATAAAGTAAGGCTTCCTAATGGAAGAGAGTCTACGAGAGAAATAGTCGAGCATCCCGGTGCTGTTGCAATAGTTGCCATAAATGATAAAAATGAAGTTTTGATGGTGAAACAGTATCGTAAAGCCGTTGAAAGGGTTTTATTAGAAATCCCTGCAGGCAAAATTGAAAGGGATGAAGATATAGAAGAATGTGCCCAAAGGGAATTAATGGAGGAGACAGGTTTTAAAGCGGGAAAACTCATTTTTCTTGCAGATTTTTTCACATCACCGGGTTTTTCTGATGAGAGAATGTATCTTTTTTTAGCTAAAGACCTTTATGAAGAGAAAGGGTCGCAGGATGAAGATGAAGTAATTAGCCTTGAAAAAATACCTTTTTCGGAAGCAGTGCTTAGGGCATACAGAGGAGAGTTTAAGGATGGAAAAACTCTTGTAGGATTGTTGATTGCTGCAAAATTCATAAGTGAGGGAATAATCTAAATGATGGTATTTGCTGATTTACACATACATATAGGAAAAGCTAAAGGGAAACCTGTAAAGATTACTGCTTCATCAGATCTTACGTTGGAAAATATTTTGAATACAGCTTTATTGGAAAAAGGATTAAATATTGTAGGCATAGTTGATTCAGCTTCACCTAACGTATTAGAAGAAATAGACGAACTTATTAATAAAGGAGATTTAATAGAATTAGAAAAGGGGGGTTATATTTACAAAGAAAAAATAGTTTTGTTTTTAGGAAGTGAAGTTGAAACATTAGAAAAAACAGGTGTAGCACACAGCTTAGTATATTTTCCGAAAATAAAGCAAATGAAAGAATTTTCAAAAATAATGGAAAAATATGTAAAAAATATAAATTTGAGTTCTCAAAGAGCTTCTATAAATGCAAAAGAATTGGTCAAAATTGCTGATAATTTGGGTGGTGTTTTGATTCCAGCTCATATATTTACTCCTTTTAAAAGTTTTTATGCCTGTTTTGATAGACTGTTTTATGCTTTTGAAAATTGTTTTGAAAAAATAAAATTCATTGAACTGGGTTTAAGTGCCGATTCTTTTATGGCTGATCATATATGCGAATTAGAGGACAAGATTTTTTTATCAAATTCGGATGCTCATTCCTTAGAAAAAATAGGTAGAGAGTTTAATGAATTTTTTACTGAAGAATTGAATTTTGAATCAATATTTTTACAGAAAAAAGGGGAATCGAAGATAACATCCAATTATGGACTAAATCCCAAGCTCGGAAAATACCATAGAACGCGATGTGACAAGTGCGGTTTTATAGCTGAAAATGAGCCACCTGTAATTTCTTGCCCTAATTGTAAAAATGAAAGGGTGGTAGTTGGAGTACTTGATAGGGTGTTTTTAATAAAAGATAAAGACTATAAAAAACCAGAACATAGACCACCATATATTTATCACTTCCCTTTAGAGTTCATTCCAGGTATAGGTAAAAAAACAAGAAAGCTACTGTTAGAAGAGTTTAAAACAGAAATTACAGTGTTATATTTTGCTGAGATAGGGGAAATTGCAAGATACTGTGGAGATAAAATTGCAAATAAGATTCAAAAAATACGAGATGGAAGGTTAGATTTTAAATCGGGTGGTGGAGGAATTTACGGTAGAATAATTATAGAGTAATTTTAAGTTATATTATTGCTATCCCCCGCATAATTATTTTATAAGTGGACGGGGGGAGATAAATTTTGCGCCATATAGTTGATATTATTATCGAATTTATAAAAAAAAATATAGGACTTTATATTTTACTAACAATAGTGTTAATAATTGGAATTATAGCAGGTAGTCTAACTGTAAATCTTCTATCGCCTTTGCAAAGAGAAGAACTAACAAAATATTTAAATATGTTCTTTATAAACTTAAACAACATTGATTTAGATAGTTCCAATGTTTTTTACACTTCGTTATCTAATAATATTAAAACAGTTATTACAATCTTTATTTCAGGGCTTCTTATTTTTGGGTTCCCATTAATATTTTTTATAATATTTTTTAGAGGGTTTATATTAGGATTTACGACAGGTTTTTTTATTGCAGAATTTGGATTAAAAGGTTTTCTGATTTCAATATTAACAATACTTCCTCAAAATATTTTTATAATATTAGGAATCTTGTCCATTGGGGTAACTGCTCTGTATTATGCTTTTGCACTTCTAAAATCTAAAGAAAGGTTTTATAAGGAAAGTTATGGTAATCTCTTAATAGGTTATCTTTTTTCTTCTTTTTTCTTTTCTATTTTTTTACTTTTAGCAAGCCTTTTGGAAGGTTACATTTCTCCCATTCTAATTAGAATTATTGCAAATTATTTTTCATAAAGGGTAAAGGTGGTAAAAAATGGAAGAAATATTAGAAAATTTTTTAGAGTTCTTAGTAGTTGAGAGAGGCTTATCTAATAATACTGTTTTATCTTATAAAAATGATATTAATCAATTCATTAATTACATAAAAAACATTGGTATAAAATCTTTTAAAGAAGTCAATAGGGCAAATGTTATTTCTTATTTATTATTTTTACAAAGAAACAAAAGGGCTTCCAGCAGTATCTTAAGATCATTGGCGGCAATAAAGTCTTTTTATCATTTTCTTTTAAGAGAAAAAGTCATTGAAGAGGATCCAACCTATAACTTAGAAACTCCGAAGTTGGAAAAAAAGTTACCCAGGGTACTCACAGTGGAAGAAGTAGAAAAACTTTTATCTCAGCCCAATGATGAAGATTTATGGGGATTTAGAGATAGGACCATGTTGGAATTATTATATGCAACTGGAATAAGGGTATCTGAATTGGTATCATTAAAGGTAGAAAATGTCAATTTAGAAATGGGTTATTTAAAATGCATGGGAAAGGGTTCAAAAGAGCGGATTATTCCTATTGGCTCCGTTGCAATAAATTATCTTAATCATTATATAAAAGAAGTTAGAGAAAAGTTATTAAAAAATAAAAAATCTGATTATTTATTTTTTAACCATCAAGGTAAAAGTTTAACCCGTCAGGGTTTTTGGAAAATCATCAAAAAATATGCAAAAAAAGCAAATATAAAAAAGGAAATAACACCGCATACTTTGCGGCATTCTTTTGCTACTCATTTGTTGGAAAACGGTGCGGATTTACGTTCTGTTCAGGAAATGCTGGGGCACTCTGACATTTCAACAACCCAAATATATACACATTTAACAAAAACAAAAATCAGGGAGGTCTATGATAAGACACACCCGAGAGCTTAGAGCTTAATGAATAACATTCCTCCGTGAAGGAAATTCTATGAGTGAAAGGAGGAATGTAAGTGAAATATATAAAAAATATTTTTATTAAAATCATTGCTATTAACATGATTTTACTCTTAACAATTTATTTATTTCCCTTTACTGCACAGGCTCGGGTGTTGCAAAATCAACCGAGTATTAAATCTCCTTCAGCAATATTAATAGATGCTTCTTCGTGCAAGGTATTATATGAAAAAAATGCTCACCAGAGGTTAGAACCTGCAAGTGTTGCCAAGATAATGACCTTACTTATTGCTTTTGAAGCAATTGAAAAGGGCAAAGCTAATTTTAACGATCAAGTGAAGGTTAGCGAGAGGGCTTGGAAAACAGGAGGAAGTCAAGTTTTCTTAGGGCCAGGAGAAGTTCAAACCTTAGAAACGCTTTTAAAATGTATAGTTATTTCTTCTGCTAATGATGCTTCAGTGGCTGTAGCAGAGCATATTGGTGGAAGTGTAGAAGGTTTTGTGAGGATGATGAATGAAAAAGCAAAAGAATTAGGATTAAAAAATACCAATTTTACAAATCCTCATGGATTATCTGACCCTAATCTTTATACCACTGCTTACGATATAGCAATTATTGCAAAGGAGCTTATAAAGTATCCCAAATTCTTCGAATGGTCAACAAAATTAGTAGATTATTTAGAACATACTGATAAAAAACGTGAACCAACAATGCTTGCAAATACAAATAAATTGTTAGGAAAATATGAAGGTTTGGATGGTATAAAAACTGGGTATCATGAAAAAGCAGGATTTTGTTTTGTAGGAAGTGCAAAAAGGGGAGATTTAAGACTAATTTCTGTTGTAATGAATGCAGCCTCTTCTAATGATAGATTTGAGGATACTAAGAAATTATTGGACTATGGTTTTGGATATTTTAATTCTGTAACTGTTGCAAAAAAAGGAGCTACGGTAAAAAGGATAAAAGTAGAAAAAGGTTTACAAAAAGATATAGAAATAGTGTATAAAGAGGATAAAAGTGTACTTGTTGAAAAAGGAAAAGAAAACGAGATCACTACAAAAATAGAAATTCCAGATAAAATAATTGCTCCTGTTAAAAAAGGTGAGAAAGTGGGAGTTTTAAAGGTTTATCAAGAAAATAAGGAAATAGGGCAAGTAGATTTGGTTGCAAAACAGGATGTAAAGAAAATTACTTATTTTGATATTTTAAAAAATCTGATAAGGGGATTATTATAGTTTTAAAAACACAAGGTGCACTTTAATAAGTGCACCTTATTATATTTTAAAGGCATTATAGGAAGGATTTTACAAAAAATTGTAGAAATAGTATTTAAAGCTTTGATTTTACCAACATTTGTTTTTGAAGGAGGCAGTGTGATGCTGCAAGAGGGGGCAAATTTCAGGTTTATTAAGGATGTAATGATTGTCAATTTAAAAGGAGAACTTGATCATCATATTGCGGATCGTATAAAAGAAGATATAGACTACGCAATGAGTAAAAAAAATATAAAAAAAATATTATTCAATTTCAAAAATGTGACTTTTATGGATAGTTCGGGAATAGGAATGCTGCTTGGGAGGTATAAAAGCATTAAATCCATAGGTGGGGCTTTGGGAGTTTGCAATGTCAACGAACGGATAAAAAAAGTCTTTGATATCTCCGGTCTTTTCAGTATAATCCCGTGTTACACGGACGAAAATGAAGCAGTAGAAAAATTATAAGGAGTGGTTTTATGGAAAAGTTAAATGAAATGACAATAGATTTTTTAAGCAAATCCCAAAATGAGTCTTTTGCGAGGGTAGTCGTTGCGGCATTTGCTTCTCAGTTAGATCCTACATTGGATGAAATTGCAGATATAAAAACTGCAGTGTCAGAAGCTGTTACAAATTCAATTATTCATGGATATGAGGATAAAGTGGGAATAATCAGAATTAAAGCTGTACTTTATGAAGATGGAATAGAAATTTGGGTCCAGGATTGGGGAAAAGGGATAGAGGATGTTGAGTTAGCTAAACAGCCTTTATGGACATCGAAACCCGAGTTAGATCGTTCGGGGATGGGCTTTACTATTATGGAAAATTTTATGGATTCATTGGAAGTTGTATCAAAGTTAGGAGAAGGTACGACTGTTAAAATGTATAAAAAGATAAAATCAAAAAAATCTTGAGGGCTGATATCATGTATGAGGAAAATATTGAACTTTTAAGCAAAGCAAAAAGCGGTGATGAACTAGCTAAAGAAAAATTGATACAAAGGAATCTTGCTCTTGTATATAACATTGCAAAAAGATTTGAGAACAGGGGATTTGAGCTTGAGGATTTAATTCAGATAGGGACTATAGGGCTTTTAAAAGCCATTGACAAATTTGATTTATCTTATAATGTGAAATTTTCTACATATGCTGTGCCTATGATAATTGGAGAAATAAAAAGGCAAATAAGGGATAATAATACAATAAAAATTTCACGTAAGATAAAAGAAATTTCCTACAAGATACAAAAAACTAAAGAGTTTTTAGAAAAACAACTTGGAAGAGAACCTACAATAAGAGAAATATCTGAAGAACTTGGAATATCTATAGAAGAGATAAATATGAGTTTAGAAGCGTCAAAGCCTATTATTTCTTTAAATGAAGTAGCGTATCAAGATGATTCAAATCCTATTTATGTTTTAGATAAGATTGAAACTAACCCAGAAGATATGATTTCTATTTTAGATAATATATCTCTAAAAGAAGCTATATCTAAATTGGAAGGAATTGAAAGAAAAGTAATATTTTTGAGATATTTTAAAGATAAAACTCAATCCCAAATTGCTGAAATTCTCGGTATTTCTCAGGTTCAGGTATCTCGGCTTGAAAAAAGAATTTTACAAAAGATGAGAAATATGATGTTTTAATTAACTGCGAGAAATCGCAGTTTTTTATTTTATTTTTTTGTATAAAAAACTTTTTATAGTAAAATAATACCTTTAAAGGGGTGTTTATGGGATGAAAAGTGTTCAAAGCAAAATTTTTAAATTTATAATTCTTTTTTTAATATTTCTTATAAGTTTTGCAGGAATATATTATTATAAAGAAATTAAGAATAAAATACCCAAAAGTGCAAAATTTGTGATGTTAATAGAGGAGAATATAGTTTTTAATCAAGGGAAAAATATAAATGTAATTAAGTTTTGGGAGGGATAAATATGACTGTAAAAGTAATTGAAGTTGTTGGTGAATCAAAAAATAGCTGGCAGGAAGCAATAGAAAATGCAGTAAAAGATGCTTCAAAGACGATTAGAAATATAACAGGAGTAGAAGTGTTGAATCAAACTGCAAATGTACAAAACGGTAAAATAGTAGAGTATAAAGCGGATGTGGCGATTGCCTTTAAGGTTGATGGGACTACAGAAGCCTAAATAGCGAGCACTAAATAGTGCTCGCTTTAATATGAAAGGAGAATTATATGCCAAAGTCTGACATTACTTTAGAACAAAAAAAATACAAAGAATTTGCCAAAACTAAAAAACCTAAACCCCCTGTTTTGCGTAATGTAATTTCTGCATTTATTGTAGGTGGTATTATTTGTACTATAGGCCAAATAATTTTAAATTTTTATGTATCTATTGGGCTGGATAAACTAAAAGAAGCTCCGCCAGCAACTTCAGCTACAATGGTTTTTTTAGGGGCTTTTTTAACAGGATTGGGTATTTATGATCAAATAGGGAAAAGGGCGGGAGCGGGTTCGATAGTGCCTATTACTGGATTTGCCAATTCTATTGTATCACCAGCAATGGAATTTAAAGCAGAAGGGTTTATATTCGGGGTTGCCGCTAAAATGTTTGTTGTAGCAGGTCCAGTTATTGTTTATGGTATGACGATTTCTATGATAATAGGTTTTATATATTATTTCTTAAAATTGTGAGGGAAAATATTATGGCTAATAAAAAGATAGGTAGTCAAACAATAATGCTTGAAAACGCTCCATCAATTATTGGTGTTTCGTCAATTGTCGGTCCTAAGGAAGGGCAAGGTCCTTTAAAGGACTATTTTGACTTGATTATAAACGATATGTATTATCAAGAGAAAAGTTGGGAAAAAGCTGAAAGAAAAATGATGAAGGAAGCTGTTGAAATGGCAATAAAAAATAGCAAAATACCTTACAATGCTATCGAATATTTTATTGCTGGCGATTTGCTAAATCAAATAATTTCAGCAGGATATACAGCAAGGGATTTGGGATTGCCCTTTTTGGGGATTTACGGGGCATGTTCAACTATGGCGGAAGGATTAGCTCTTGGTGCTATGATTGTAGATGGAGGATTTGCTGATAATGTGGTAATTGCTACATCAAGTCATTTTTGTACGGCAGAAAGGCAGTATAGATTTCCTTTGGAATTTGGTACTCAGCGACCCCCAACTTCCCAAACAACTGTAACAGGAGCTGGTGCAGCTGTTATTTCAAGCAAAGTTGACAATCCAAGAATAACATATATCACAGTAGGTAAAGTAATAGATATGGGTGAAAAGAACCCAAATGATATGGGCACAGCTATGGCACCTGCAGCGGTAGATACAATTGTTAAACATTTTGAAGATACTAAAAGAAGTCAAGATTATTACGACCTTGTAGTTACTGGGGATTTAGCAAGCATAGGTAAAGATATCGCAGAAGATCTATTAAAAGAAAAAGGATTAAATCTTTCAAACAGATACTCCGACTGCGGTTTAATGATATTTAGTCCTTATCAAGATGTTCATGCAGGAGGCAGTGGATGCGGATGTGCAGCAGTGGTATTTTGTGGTTATATTTATAAAGAAATGAAAAAGGGCAGATTTAATAAAGTTTTATTGGTAACAACTGGAGCTTTAATGAGTACTACAAGTACCCAACAAGGCGAATCAATACCTTGTATAGCTCATGCGGTTTCTATAGAAAATTTATAATTAGGGTGATTAAAAATGGAGTATATTAAGGCTTTTATTGTTGGTGGTCTAATATGTGTTATTGGACAGCTTTTAATGGACCTTACTCCTTTGACTCCTGCGCATGTTCTTGTGCTATTTGTTTCCTTAGGAGCAATCTTGAGCGGAATGGGAATATATCAACAACTTGTAGATTTTGCTGGAGCTGGTGCTTTCATACCTCTTCCGGGTTTTGGTCATACCCTGACAAAAGGTGTAATTGAACATATTGATAAGTTTGGATTGTTGGGGATTTTTACAGGCGGCCTTACCTCTGCTGCCGCAGGCATTAGCGCAGCTATATTTTTTGGATATTTAATGTCAATATTATTTAACCCAAAACAGAAGTGAGGAATTTTTATGTATATGGATATTATAGGTTTGATACTTACGGTCTTTTTTATAAATTTAAAATACTGGTATATTGTAATTTCTTTATCAATTTTTGAAATATTATTTGAGTTTTTATTATTTTTTGCATTGGATGCACAGATCACTCAGGTAACAGCTGGTGGCATTTTTAGCAGAATTTCGTATTATAATGCAAATTTTTTATTAAAATGGGCTATTCCTCTTTTTTTTATAGTTTTGGGATTTATTTTTGCTGATAGAAGGGATATTGACATAATAAAAATTATCGACCCCACAGCAAAATTTAAAAGTCCCTTACCACTAATATTAGTAAAATTTGGGCTTGCGAGAATAATTATACTTTTGTTTTTAAACCAATACTAAACAGAATAATGATGGAATATAATGGTAAAAATATATATGGGGGTGTCATTACTGGTGAAAATAGGAATTCCGAGAGGATTGTTTTATTATATATATTATCCTTTTTGGAAAGTTTTTTTTGAAAAATTAGGCTTTGAGGTTATAATATCTTCTAAAACAAATAGGGAAATAATGGAAAATGGTTTAAAAAATTGTGTAGATGATGCCTGTCTTCCAGTTAAGGTTTTTCACGGACATATTTTAGATTTAAGTAACAAGTGTGATGTGTTATATATTCCGAGGATAATAAGTACAAACAAAAAGGAATATATATGTCCTAAATTTATGGGACTGCCTGATATGATAAAAAATACTTTTGATTTAGAGATGCCCGTAATTGATGAGAAATTAGATTTATATAAAAGTAATAGGGCTTTTTACCAACATTTTTTTAATATCGGTCAAAAATTGGGAAAAACAAAAAAAGAAATTATTAAAGCGTTTTATTATGCCCTTTATCATTACTACTACTATAAAAAGAAATTAAAAAAGTATCAAATTTTACCTTTGGAAGAAGAAGGATTAGATTTATATCAAAATGTTGTAAATTATCGTTCGAAAGAAAAAGAGATAGTTCAATCAAAATATAAAGTGCTGCTATTAGGCCATCCCTATAATATTTACGATGATTATATTAGTATGAGCCTTATTAAAAAACTAAAAAATTATAATATAAAAATTATTACTCCTGAAATTATAAAAAAAGAAAATAATTTACGTGGGACATTGTCCTTAAATAAAAAGCTTTTTTGGACCATTGAAAGAAATATTATAGAAAGTGCTTTTTTAACATTAAGAAATAAAGAAGTTGACGGTATTATTTACGTGGCTTCTTTTGGGTGCGGGCCAGATTCAATTGTCGGTGAATTAGTAAAAATGAAAATAGGTGAGGATTATAATATTCCATATCTTCATTTATATATAGATGAACATTCAGGTCAAGCAGGATTTGATACAAGGTTAGAAGCCTTTGTAGATATATTAGAAAGGAGAAGGGCTTATAAATGAAAATAACTTTCCCCCATATGGGCAATGTATATATACCTTTAAAAACCTTTTTTGAGGGAATAGGAAATGAAGTGGTGGTACCTCCCCTTTGCAGCAAAAAAACTTTAGAAATAGGGACTAAAATTGCTCCAGAATTTGCATGTTTGCCTTTAAAAATAAATTTAGGTAATTTTGTAGAAGCTTTTGAAAAGGGCGCTGATACTATAGTGATGGCAGGAGGTATAGGCCCTTGCCGCTTTGGGTATTATTGTGAAATAGAAAGAGAGATATTAAAAAGACAGGGATATGATTTTGAAATGATAGTATTAGAACCTCCAAAGGGGCATTTGTTTGAACTTATTAAGAATTTTAAAAAGCTGTTTAAAAAAGATATGTCTTCTTTAATAAACTCAGCAAAATTTGCTTGGAAAAAAGCAATAATTTTAGACAGTTTAGAAAAGGCGATCTCTAAAAAGAGGGCAAAAGAAAAAATAATGGGAAAGACGGATAAGGTTTATAGAGAATTGCTCGCAAGGATTGAAAATATTTCAGAAGAAAAGAGTTTGGAAAAATTTGACCAAGAAGTAAAAGAAAAATTATCGGAAATTGAGGAAAACCAGGAAAACCCAATAATTATAGGTATTGTAGGAGAAATTTATACAGTATTGGAACCTTTTGCCAATTTGAATGTTGAAAAACAATTGGGAGAATTAGGTGCTGAAACGGTAAGAAATATATATATTACCGATTGGGTTAAGGGAAACCTTTTTCCAAATTTTTTAAAACCTAAGGATCATAGAGAGGTTGTTAAAAGCGCTTTTCCATATATAGGACATTTTGTGGGTGGCCATGGTCAAGAATCTATAGCTCAAATTGTAAACTTTTCTAAAAAAAGTTTTGACGGAGTAATTCATCTTTTGCCTTTCACTTGTATGCCTGAAATAGTCGCAAAAAGCGCAATACCAAAGGTTTCACAAAAGTTTCAGATTCCGGTTATGACGTTGGTGCTAGATGAACATTCTGTGGAAGTTGGTTTAAGAACCCGATTAGAAGCATTTGTTGATTTAATAAATCAAAAGAAAAAGAGGAGGACTTTTTCAAATGAGATGTTTTTTGGGAGTTGATGTTGGCTCAGTAAGCACAAATATAGTATTATTAGATGAAAATGAAGAAATTTTATACAAGTTGTATTTAAGAACTATGGGTAAACCAATTGAAACAATAAAGATGGGGTTAGAAAATCTTTTGAGTGATTTTAAAGAAAACATTGAAATAATTGGAGTAGGCACTACCGGAAGCGGAAGACTTTTAGCGGGTGCAATTCTTGGGGCTGATATAATAAAAAATGAAATAACAGCTCATGCTGTTGCTGCAGTCAAAGAGTTCCCTGATGTCCAAACTATAATTGAAATTGGAGGGCAAGATTCAAAAATAATAATTGTTAGAAATAAAGTGGTTGTGGACTTTGCAATGAACACAGTGTGTGCTGCTGGAACAGGCTCTTTTCTTGATAGACAAGCTGAACGTTTGGGTATACCTATTGAAAAAGTAGGAGAGCTTTCACTAATGTCAAAAAAAACTACAAGAATTGCCGGAAGATGTGCCGTCTTTGCTGAATCAGATATGATACATAAGCAACAGATGGGTTACAAAATTGAGGATATATTAAGAGGGCTTTGTCAAGCGTTGGTTAGAAATTATTTAGCAAATGTCGCAAAAGGGAAAGAATTAAGAGCACCTTTTGTTTTTCAAGGTGGGGTAGCAGCAAATCTGGGAATAAGAAGGGCATTTGAAGAGGAATTAGGAGAAATTGTCCAAGTTCCAAAATATTACGATGTCATGGGTGCTATAGGTGCTGCTTTACTTGCCAAGAATTTTATAAAAACCAATTCAAAAAGGACGAAATTTGTGGGATTTAAGCTTGTTAATTTAAAGTATGAAACAGAAATGTTTGAATGTAAGGGATGTGTAAACCGTTGTGAGATTGTACAAATTTACTCTGGTAAAAACATAATAGGAAGATGGGGGGACAAGTGCGGTAAATGGTCTAATTCTTTAAAATTAGAACGATATGATATTGCACAAGAAGCTATTTTATGATATACTAACTTCCGGTAAATTGCAGAATACTCACGCCAGCGATTTCAAAAAGGGTGCCTAAAAAATAGGTCTTTTTGAAAGATGAGCTGTGCGGAGGAAAAACAAAAGGAGGTATTTTAATGTCAATTATTTCAATGAAACAGCTATTAGAAGCTGGAGTACATTTTGGGCATCAGACAAGAAGATGGAATCCTAAAATGAAGGAGTATATCTTTACAGAAAGAAATGGCATCTATATTATTGACCTTCAAAAGACTGTTAAAAAATTAGAAGAAGCTTATGAATTTGTTAAAAATTTGTCTGCTGAAGGTGGAAAGATTCTCTTTGTAGGAACTAAAAAGCAAGCTCAGGAATCTGTTATGGAAGAAGCAAAAAGGTGCGACATGTTTTATGTAAATCAAAGATGGCTTGGCGGAATGCTGACAAACTTTAGGACAATCAGGAGAAGAGTAGAGCGACTTAAAGAACTTGAGAAAATGGAAGAAGAAGGAACTTTTGAACTTTTGCCTAAAAAAGAAGTGTTGAACCTCCGCAAAGAAAAAGAACGTTTAGAGAAATACTTAGGCGGTATTAAGGAAATGAATTCTTTACCTGATGCTCTTTTTATTGTAGATCCGAGAAAGGAAAAAATTGCTGTTTCAGAAGCAAGAAAGTTAAACATCCCTATTGTAGCAATTGTAGATACTAATTGCGACCCTGACGAGGTTGATTACGTAATACCGGGAAATGATGATGCTATAAGGGCGGTAAAATTGATTGCTGAAAAAATAGCAGATGCAGTAATAGAAGGCAGACAGGGAGTACAAATGAACGCTGCCGAAGCTTAAGACATTTACGGGTAAGGATGGGAGGGACCATCCTTACCCTAAGTATATATAACAGGAGGTATTAATGATGATTTCATCCGAACAGGTAAAAGAACTAAGAGAAAGAACTGGTGCTGGAATCATGGATTGCAAAAAAGCCCTTGCAGAAGCAAATGGAGATATGGAAAAAGCTGTAATTATTCTAAGGGAAAGAGGGCTTGCTAAGGCTGCTAAAAAAGCTGGGAGAGAGGCAAAGGAAGGAATAATTGATGCTTATATACACGGCGGCGGGAGAATTGGCGTTTTGTTAGAAGTCAACTGCGAAACAGACTTTGTTGCACGGAATGATGAATTTAAAGCCCTTGTAAAAGATCTTGCTATGCAAATTGCTGCTGCCAATCCAAAGTACATAAAAAGGGAAGATGTACCCTCAGAAGTTATTGAGAATGAAAAACAAATTCTTAGAACTCAAGCTATTAATGAAGGAAAACCCGAACATGTTGTGGATAGAATAGTTGAAGGAAGATTGGAAAAATTTTTTGAAGAAAACTGCTTATTAGAACAACCCTTTATAAAAGATCCAGACAAAAAAGTTTCACAGCTTATAATGGAAAAGATTGCATTATTAGGTGAAAATATAACTATTTCAAGGTTTGTTCGTTTTGAAAAGGGTGAAATTGATACTAAAGGTAGGGAATAATATTTTTAATAAAAAGAGACACTATTCGTGTCTCTTTTTTAAAAGATAAAAATTAACTTTTAAAAGCGAGGGTCAATAAATGCAGAAATTAAAGTACAATAGAATTGTATTAAAAATAAGCGGAGAAGCTTTAGCAGGAGAAAAGGGTTTTGGTATAGATCAAGGAGTTGTTGATGCAATAGCAGAAGAAATTAAAGAAATTAGAAAATATGGAATAAGCGTTGCGGTGGTAGTAGGAGGAGGAAATATTTGGCGAGGTAGAAATTACCCTCAATTGGATAGGGCTACGGCAGATTATATGGGCATGCTGGCGACAGTTATTAATGCATTGGCGCTTCAAGATGCCTTAGAAAAAAGGAATATTGAAACGAGGGTTCAAACTGCTATTGAAATGAGAGCAATTGCAGAACCTTATATAAGGCGGAGAGCAATAAGGCATCTCGAAAAAGGTAGAGTAGTAATTTTCGCTGCTGGAACGGGTAACCCCTTTTTCTCAACGGATACTGCAGCTGCCCTTCGTGCTGCTGAAATTGAAGCTGATGTGATACTGCTTGCAAAACGGGTTGACGGTGTTTACGATTCTGATCCCTTAAAAAATCCCAATGCACAAAAATTTGATAGCCTTGATTACATTGATATATTAAATATGGGACTTGGGGTAATGGATTCTACTGCAACTTCTCTTTGTATGGATAATAAAATTCCTATTATAGTTTTTAGCCTCAACAAACCCGGAAATATTGTAAAAGCAGCCCTTGGTGAAAATATTGGAACTTATGTAAAAGGGGGTTAATTTGTGGACAAAAAGTTTTATAAAGAAACTGAGGAAAAGATGAATAAGGTTGTTTCTATTTTAAAGCAGGACTTGGCAACAATCAGAGCAGGACGGGCTTCAACCGCACTTCTTGACAAAGTAATGGTGGATTATTATGGTGTTCCTACACCGGTAAACCAAGTTGCTACCATAAATATTCCAGAGCCAAGGATGATTGTAATTCAGCCTTGGGATGTAAAAATGCTACAACCTATTGAAAAAGCTATTTTAAAATCTGATTTAGGTCTTACCCCTACAAATGATGGCAAGGTAATTAGATTAGTGTTGCCTGTTCTTACCATGGAAAGACGAAAGGAACTAACAAAAATGGCTAAGCAAAAAGCCGAAGAGGCTAAAGTGCATATTAGGAATATCAGGCGTGAAGTAAACGAACAGTTGAAGAAAATGGAGAAAAATGGTGAAATATCCGAGGATGAACATAAAAGGGCTCAAGATGATATTCAGAAGATGACAGATAAATTTATTGAAGAAATTGATAAAATATACAATATAAAAGAAAAAGAAATAATGGAGGTATAGTAAAATTTTAGATATATTGATAGGGCTTGATTTGGATGAAGCAATCAAAATATTAAAGGAAAAAAATATTATCGTAAATTCTATTGAATACATTTATCCCCCCCAAAAAAATACGGATTTTACAAGGAAAGTTGTAGTTAGGGCAGTTTTAAGAGATTCAAAAGTGAATATTTTAGTTGCTTATTTTAAACCTTAAAAAGTCGCCCCCTTTAATTAAGGGGGTGTGGATTTATTTAGGAGGTTTTATGGTAGAAGGAAAAATTCCTTTACATATTGCTATAATAATGGATGGGAACGGTAGATGGGCAAAGTCTAAAGGGCTTCCGAGAATTGCAGGACACTGGGCAGGAGCCGAAAGTTTAAAAGAAATTGTTGAATGCTGTGCAGAATTAGGTATTAAAGTATTGACTATATATGCTTTTTCTACAGAAAATTGGAAAAGACCTTATGAGGAAGTAAGCACAATTTTTAATTTGCTGAGATATTTTTTACAAAAAGAAACAGATAGGCTAAAAGAAAATAACATAAAAATAAAGGTTTCTGGGGACATTGAAAAGCTACCTAAAAAAGTAGTTGATGAAATAAAAAAATCTGTTGAAAAAACTAAACATAGCACAGGATTAATTTTAAATATTGCAGTGAATTACGGGGGAAGAGACGAAATTTTAAGGGCATGTAAAATTATTTCAGAGAAAGTAAAAGAAGGCATTATTAAAGTAGATGAAATTAATGATGAACTTTTTAAAAAATATCTTTACACAGGAGATTTGCCTGACCCCGATCTTTTAATCCGTCCGAGTGGAGAATTAAGGATAAGTAATTTCTTATTATATCAGATAGCCTATACTGAGTTATGGTTTTGTGAAAAACCATGGCCTGAGTTTAAAAAGGAAGATTTATTGAGGGCTATTTCGGAGTTTCAGAAAAGAGATAGAAGATTTGGGGGTTTAAATTATAAAAATGATAAAAAATGAATTTATAATAAGAAGTTTAAGTGCAATAATCGGGGTTTTGATTTTAGGTTATGTTATAAATATAGGCAAAATAACTTTTTTGCTATTATTAGGTTTGCTAAATACAGTTGCTAATTGGGAACTCTACAACGCTTTTAAGAAAATTGGCATAGAGATTAAAATTGTTTATACTATCGCTTTAAATTTATTTTTGCTTTTTTTTGTCTATTTTCTCCCTAACATTCAGCTTATTTTCTTTCCTTTTTCTATTATTATTATGATGAGCTTTTTGACAACACTAATTAATAATGACAAAGATAACCTGACCGATATTGTCTTTACATTATTCAGCTTTATATATACCTCAGTAATGTTTTTGCATTTTTTATTGTTGCGGAATTTAGAAAACGGTATTTACTATGTATGGTGGGTTTTTGCTACTACATGGGCATGCGACACTTTTGCTTATATTGTAGGTATGCTTTATGGAAAACATAAATTAATTCCAAGAGTTAGTCCACAAAAAAGCATAGAAGGCAGCATTGGAGGATTGGCAGGGAGCATAATAGCAAGCTTAATATTTGCAAATTATTTTTTACCTTCTGTGAAGCTATATGATTCTATTTTTTTAGGAATTTTAATAGGAATTTTTTCCCAAATTGGGGACCTTTCTTGTTCTTTGATAAAAAGATTTTGCAAAATTAAGGACTTTTCAAGAATTATTCCTGGACACGGTGGTGTATTAGATAGGTTTGACAGTACTCTATTTTCATTTCCAGTAGCATATTATTATATAGTGATTGTAATAATGAAAGGAGGGTTAAAATGGTTTTGAAAAATGAGTATAAACCCCTCCTATACCTTAGCATTGCTATCATTGTTGCAACAATAATTGTAGGTTTGGCAATAAAATACCTTTTACCTTTTATTTTTGGAGCGATCATAGCCTTTTTAATTGAACCCTTAGTAAGATTAGGAGAAAAGTTAAAGATAAAAAGAAGCTATTCATCATTATTAGTATTGCTGGGGATATTTACTTTAATTATTTATTTATCTATTTTAAGTATTTCAAGGATTACCGTTGAATTGGGCAAACTTGTAACTATTCTTCCTAATTATTATAATTTAATTTATGAGTTATGGAATAAATTAAGTTTTATACTTTATTATATTTCAAAATATGTTCCCAAAGAAACCCTTGACTATTTAAATAATAACTGGGATCAAATTATAACATATATTTCATCATATATTTCAAATTTTTATAGCTTTTTAGTAAATAAATTAATACTAATTCCTGGATTGATATTATTTTTGATATTTACTTTTCTTTCCAGTTACTTTTTTTCAAAGGATAAGTATAAAATATTAAATACATTAAAGAATGTTCTTCCTAACTCCCTTCATAAAAAATTGGAAAATATACAAATAGAATTATTTTTATCCTTTATTGGCTTGATAAAAGCCCAAATAATTCTTGTAGTAATTTCTACTGCTATAACAATTATTGGTTTTTATATTTTAAAAATAGATTATGCCTTGACATTAGGATTAATTTGTGGGCTTTTGGATATTCTTCCTTTATTTGGGCCGAGTTTAATTTTCATACCTTGGATGCTATATTTGATTATAATTGGAAATGTAAATTTTGCTGTATATCTTTTAATAATTTATCTTATAGTTATAGGTACAAGGCAAATACTTCAGGCCAAGGTTATTGGCAGCAATTTGGGGTTAGATCCAACGATTGCCCTGATTGCTATATATTTAGGCATTAAAATTTTTGGATTCTTAGGACTTTTTTTGGGACCGTTAGTTGCAGTGATAATAAGAGCAGCAGTGCATTCTGGCCTTATTCCTCCCTTAGTAAAAAAGTGATGTTTGGCAGGTGAAAAAAATGGGCTTTACTATTTTACTGTCTGTTTTAATTTTGGGAGTTCTTGTTATTGCGCATGAATTTGGACATTTTATTGTAGCAAAAAAGAGTGATATGAAAGTAAATGAATTTGCAATTGGTTTTGGCCCTAATATTTTTTCGAAAAAAATAGGTGAGACGGTTTATTCTTTAAAAATATTCCCCTTAGGAGGATATGTTCGAATAGAAGGCGAAGATGAGAAAACAAGCGACCCCCGAGCTTTTGCCAATAAACCTCTATTAGCAAGGATGGCTGTAGTATTTGCGGGGCCTTTCATGAACCTTTTTTTAGGTGCTTTATTATTTTCAGTAGTGGCCTTTTGTACCGGCATTACCACTACAAAGGTTGATGTAATACCTAACTCGCCTGCTTTTAATGCAGGGATTCGAAGCGGTGATATAATCTACCGGATCGATGGAGAAAAAATCTATTCTTGGGAAAAAGTTGTAGATATTATAAGTAATAGGCCAAATGAAGAAATTAGTATAGAAGTCAAAAGAGGAGAAAACATAATACCTATTAAAGTTAAAACCCAGTTAGATCCTGAAACAAAACGAGGGATAATAGGAATTAAATCAAAATTAATAAAATACGCTTTTTTTCCGAGTTTGATATTTGGTTTTAATAGAATGTTTTATGTGGTTAAAATGATAATAATTTCTATAGTTACTACTGGTATTAGAACTCAAGATTTAGTCGGGCCTGTAGGTATGGTTCATATTGTGGGTGAAGCTGCTAAATTCGGTATATTTAATGTAATTTTCCTTGCTGCAATAATTAGTATAAACTTAGGGTTATTTAACCTGTTTCCTATTCCTGCTTTAGATGGAAGTAGAATAGTTTTTTTGTTGGTAGAACTTATTAGAAAAAAGCCTGTTGACCCTGAAAAAGAAGGAATGATTCACTTTATAGGTTTTGCACTTTTAATCCTTTTAGCGATTTTTATAGCTTATAAAGATTTTATAAAGTTTTATTAATATTTCTTTCAGCACCTTTATAAAAATTAGTAAAAAATGCTTTTAAGAGATTTATTAGAAGGAAATGATAAAATGAATGTGGAAAGAATGAATAAAAAGTTAACAAAAAAAGTCAGAGTTGGGAACACTTTTATAGGCGGCGATGCACCGATTACGGTGCAGTCTATGACAAACACAAAGACTGAGGATGTTAAATCAACTATAGAACAAATATTAAAATTAGAAGAATATGGCTGTGATATTATAAGGGTAGCAGTAACGAATTTTGAATCAGCTTCGGCTTTAAAAATAATAAAAAAGAATATTCATATACCTCTTGTTGCAGATATTCAATTTGATTATAGGCTTGCAATAGAATCAGCTAAAAATGGGGCTGATAAAATTCGAATAAATCCTGGAAACATCGGAGATAAAGAAAAGGTTAAAGAGGTAGTAAAGGTATTAAAATATTACGGAATTCCTTTAAGAATAGGAGTCAATTCAGGTTCACTGCAAAAGGAATTGTTAGCTAAGTATGGAGCGCCTACTGCTGATGCCTTAGTAGAAAGTGCTTTACGAGAAGTAAGGTTATTGGAAGAACTTGATTTTACAGATATTGTCATTTCTATTAAATCATCAGATGTATTAACAATGATAAAAGCCTATGAATCCGTTTCACAAAAAGTTGATTATCCTTTACACTTAGGAGTTACTGAAGCTGGTCCACTTATAAAATCTACTGTAAAATCTTCTGTAGGAATTGGAGTCCTTTTATACAAAGGTATAGGTGATACTATTAGGGTATCAATTACAGGAGATCCGGTAGAAGAAGTAAAGGTAGGCATAGAGTTGTTAAAAAGCCTTAATTTAAAAAAATATGGCATTAATCTTATTTCTTGCCCTACTTGCGCAAGGTGTAATGTTGATTTAATTTCCATAGCTGATAAGGTTGAAAGAAGGCTTACAAGCATAAAGGAGCCTTTAAATGTAGCCATTATGGGATGTGCTGTCAATGGCCCCGGAGAAGCAAGAGAAGCGGATATTGGAATTGCGGGGGGAAATAAAAATTTTGTTTTATTCAAAAAAGGGAAAATTGAAAAAACGGTGGCTGAAAGTGAAGTTGTGGATGTGTTAATAGATGAAATAAAAAAATTATTAGATGAAAAGAAAAATATTGTCAAGCGTCAATGAAAATGTCAGGTAAAGCTCGTCTGTGAATTTGTCAGGGTA
>NZ_JBNATW010000026.1:0-35656 GCF_049701175.1 Thermovenabulum sp. | reverse complement strand
TCTGAATATTTTTAATTTCCATTTTTAGGGTATTGACATATTACCGTGAGTCTTTTAACTTCTTTTAAAATAAAAAACAAAAAACCATGAAGTATCTAACGGATTCATCCGTCATGACCTTCATGGTCTCTTTTCATATCTTCATGATATGCATTTTTTATAAATTATACCTCTTTATTCAGTATTATACAAGGTTTGTTATTTTTTTGTCAATATCCTTCAAAACATCTATTTAATTCTTCAATCAGCTTAATATTTTCTTCTTCTTTTTTTACAGCTATTCTTATATAGCTTTTATCAAGCCCTTCAAAATTGGAACATTTTCTTATTAAGATGTTCTTCTCTAAAAGCCTTTCAAATACATATTCCTCATCATATTTTAAAAGTTTCAATAAAAAAAAGTTGCAGTCTGTTTTGAAAACCTTTACATCTTTTATTTTACTTAAATGTTTGTACATCAGTTCCCTCTGTTCTTTTATGTAATTTTTGCTTTTAATAATATAATCCCTATTTTTAAAAATATAATCAGCCGCTGCTTCAGCAATTGAATTTACATTCCACGGCAGCTCATACTGTGAATAGGTCTTCACAAAATCCTTATTAGCAAAAGCATAGCCAAGCCTTATCCCCGGAAGTGCAAAAAATTTTGTAGCAGCCCTGATTACGCAAAAATTTTTACTGTCGTAAAAAAGCTTTATGCTATCGTATTCATCCTCGCAAAATTCAAAAAAAGCCTCATCAAGCAGCAAAAACGCCCCTCTTTCCTCGATTAATTCTACTATTTTCATCAATTTATCTTGCTCAATACGAAAACCCGTCGGATTATTAGGATTCCCAAGAATTAAAAGGTCGCCTTTTTTTATCACTTTTTCAAGACTAAAAAAATCCACCTTAAATTCTCGGTCCAAATTAAGCCTGACAATTTGCTTTCCTAAAACCTGAGCTCTTAACAGGTATTCGCTAAAACAAGGGACAAAAACTACAACCCTTTCAAACAACAAAATAATATTGTTTATGATTTCAACAGCCCCGTTACCCGTTATAACTTCATCTTCTTCTACTTTTAAATATTGTGCTATATTCTTCTTAAGCCTTCTTTTTTTAATATCAGGGTAAATAGAAAGGTTTTTTAAGTTGTCTTTAAGGTGTTCTTCAAGCCCTTCCATAATCCCGAGAGGATTTATATTGCTTGAAAAATCTATTAAATTTTTATTATATGAATAAATATCTCCCCCGTGAATGTTAATTCCTCCTCTCATAATCCTTTAATAACCTTTAACTAATATTAAGAAAACCAAACCTCCAATAAAAACCCCTTCCGCCGCAAACATTATACTTACAGCTCTTTTTATATCTTCAATTTCAAGTTCCCTCTTTTTATCCCCAATTTTCGGTTTTTTCACGAGCTCTCCAAAATAGAAATTGTCTCCACCGAGTTGAACCCCCAAAAGCCCTGCAACAGCTCCTTCGGGATAAGCACAGTTTGGACTCTTGTGATTCTTTCTATCCCTTATCATTATTCTGAAAGCTTCTTTGATATCGTATCTAAATATCCCTGAAATAATCATCAAAAATCCGGTCAACCTTGCAGGAATATAATTAAACAAATCATCGGTCTTTGCAGGGAAAAATCCTATATACCTATATTTTTGGTTCATATATCCAAGCATAGAGTCCATAGTATTAACCATTTTATAGACAAAAGCAAAGGGTGTTCCAAATATCGCATAAAATAGAGGTGCAATCACTCCATCTGAAGTGTTTTCCGCAACTGTCTCAACCGTTGCCTTTATTACCTCCTTATCATTAAGGTTTTTAGTATCCCTCCCCACTATAAAGGAAAGTTTGAGCCTTGCCTCTTCAATAGAACAATTCAAAGCCTTATATATCTTAAACGCTTCGTCCCTTAAGCATCTTGCCGCAATTGTAGTATAAAGCAATAAAATATTTATTATATGATAAAGGTAAAAATTAAAACTGCAAATTTTTAAAAGGTAATACGGAATTATAAATGCAATACAGATATTTAAAAGGACAATTAAAAAACCGGCAAAATATAAACCTTTTTCTTTAAAAACCTTTCTTGCTCCAGACTCTTCAAAACTTATTATTTTCCCCATCATTTTTACAGGGTGAGGGAGATTATAAGGATCTCCCAAAATTAAATCCAAAAGGCATGCAAGGATAATATCCATAAGCTGTAGATTTATATCAATCATATTAATCATCCTTTTTCATTATCTCGTAAATATAATCAACATCTAAATTTTCTCTGAAAATCTTAGAAAGTTTGCTTAGCTCCTCTTCCCTTTTTATATAAAACTCTTCCGATTTTTTATATTCCAAACCTTTCTTTTTCCTAACAATATTTAATATCTCTTCCCTGAATTCCCCCGAATCGAAAATTCCGTGAAGATAGGTACCAAAATACTTAAAATCCTTCGTGTCGCCGTCGTAAAAAACTTTTCCTTCGGAATGTATTTCTACAAAAGGGTTTTTGTTATTTTCTGTTTCACCCATATGAATCTCGTAACCTTTTACTTTCTTGCCAAAGGCTATACCTTCAACATTCCTTAAAACTTTTTCTCCTTTTATATAAGTTACACAATCAAAAAAATTCAATCCTTCCTCAAAATCCCCTTTTTTGGTCTCCCAACCATCCTCATCGATTATTATTTTCCCCATCATTTGGTACCCACCACATATCCCAAATATTATACCCTTATGTTCTTTCAGTTTTTCATAAAACCCCTTTTCCTTTAACCACCTTAAATCCTCTATGGTATTTTTGCTACCAGGTATTATTACAATATCCGCATCTTCAATTTCTTGCGGATCGTCTGCGTAATTCAATGAAACATCTTCGTCAAAAAGGAAGGGATTAAAGTCTGTAGAATTAGAAATTCTCGGAAGTCTAATTACCGATACTTTAATCTTTCCTTTATATTCTGTATTTAATTCTACTATGCCATCCTCATCCTCTAACCTGATGTCAATATAGGGGATTACTCCTATGACGGGCACATTTATTAAATTTTCTATTTTTTCTATGCCACTCATCAAAAGCGACTTATCTCCCCTGAATTTATTAATTATTATTCCTTTAATTCTTTTCCTTTCATTTTCTTCAAGCAGCATGTATGTTCCATAAATAGAAGCAAAAACTCCTCCCCTATCGATGTCCGCAACAAGAATAACATTAGAATTTGCGATTTCCGCCATTCCCATGTTTACGAAATCATCTTCTTTAAGGTTAATCTCTGCAGGGCTTCCCGCCCCCTCTATTACCACAATATCGTATTTTTTTTCGATTTCGTTGTAAATTTCCTTAATTTTTTCTCGCAGGCTCTTTTTAAAATTAAAATATTCACGGGCATCCATATTTTTATAGGGTTTTCCCAATATTATTACTTGGCTTTTCCTGTCCGTTGTAGGTTTTAATAGGATTGGATTCATGTACGCCTTGGGCTTTATTTTACAGGCAAAAGCCTGAAGTGCTTGAGCCCTCCCCATTTCAAGACCTTCATCAGTAACATAAGAATTTAAAGACATGTTCTGAGATTTAAAAGGACAGACTTTATACCCATCCTCGGTAAAAATCCTGCAAAGAGCAGTGGCAACCAAGCTTTTTCCGCAGGAAGACGAAGTCCCTTGAACCATAATCCTCATAAAAAACAGCTCCTTTAAAATTTAATATATCATTGATAAGGTTTTAACCCAATATCTCTTATACCCTTCCAACCTTATATTTAAATCAACTTTACTGTCGTAAATAATTCCCAAAAAATTGCCGCTGTGTCCACCAATAACACCAAGACCTCCCGTTTTTCTCATTATACTTATTACTTCATCCAAAATAGGGTAATAAAGCCTTTTTTGATTTCTCTTAATGCTTTCCGTAGATACTTGCGCAAGCAATTTAATATCTTTGTTCTTTATAGAGTTTTTAAGTAACTGAAAAAGATCATCCACTTCAGCCAGGGGCTCTTTTACGGACAAATTGAACTTTATTGTGTCTACTTCCTCAAGTCCTTCAAATACATAAACATAAAATTCCATATAATCTCCCAAAATTTCAAAATACTGACCGCATTTATAATCAAAAAGTGTAGCCTTATTAAATACAATGCTATCTGTAGGCTCTATCCTTATAGCTTCCTCTATTAACTCTTTTATGTCAAACTTCCTATTAAAATATCTTACAAGGCAGTGATACAGGGCACACAAATCGGCTGTACTGCTTGCAAATCCTTTACCCTTTGGGATTTGAGAAGTAATTTTTAAGCCAAGTTTTTCTTTACCCTCTAATTTCCACCTTCTTAAAATATTATTCAAAAATGTGTAAGATTTTATATTTTCCTTTTCTATCTCCTTTTCTTCGAATTTCTCTTTAAAAACCTCAACGCAGGTATATAAATTCACGGGAAAAGAAACCAGCATATCCCGTCCATTTACCTTCCCTTGCAAAACCTCCCCTATGCTTCCAGGATAATAGAAATTTACACGCATTTTATACACCCTTTTTTGCTTTTATAAATAAATAATAATCCCCTGCCTTCGGCAGGGGTTTTTAAAATCATACCTATGCCTTCCCTTCCCTCCGAAGGAGTGGCATCTCTCAAGGGCAGGTCTCCTGGCTCACGGGTCAACCTCCTCCACCCTTCCCGGTTTCCCAGTGGATGTGGATTCGTCGCCGTATACAGTAGCGGGGGCTGCAGCGGATTTTCACCGCTTTCCCTTTTAAGCTCAAAAGCACCCTTGAGCATACCGCAATATTTTTCAATTATTTCAAAATCTTATTTTACCTTTATTATATTATAAAGTATATTTTTTTCAATACGCAAAATACCATTTTAAATCAGAAGAAGAATATATGGAAAAAATAGGATATAAAAGGCTGCTTTCCCATAAGTTTGAACATAAGGACTTCATAGAAAAAATCGATAGTATCGATATATTTAAAATTGACCAGAACCAGGAATCTTATATTATTGAATTATTGGAATTTATCGTAAATTGGATTAGTAATCATATATTAGAAAAGGATAAAAAAATTACAGCAGAATAAAAAAAATAATTAAATAAAAACCTGCCTTCTTAAACTCGAATAAAGGCAGGTTTATATAATATTATTTGGTATATACTATTTTCCCACCCAGTATTGTCATTTCAACCCCTACATCCTTTATTTCATCGGGAACGATATTAAAAATATCTTCAGAAAGCACTACCATATCTGCCAATTTCCCGGGTGTAATGGACCCTTTTATACTTTCTTCATAAGTGCAGTATGCGGAACCCATTGTGAAAATATGAACTGCTTGTTTTACACTAAGCCTTTGTTCGGGAAGCCATCCATCTTCGGGATAACCCGATAAATTCTTACGTGTAACCGCAGCATATATACCCAATATCGGATTGAAAGGTTCCACAGGGCAGTCCGATCCCCCGGCAACGTGAACACCTTTTTCTATAAGGGTTTTCCAATTGTAAGTCCACTTTGCCCTTTCCTTACCAACCCTTTTTTCAACAATAGTTAGGTCGGAAGATACAAAGATGGGCTGTATATCCGCTATAACATTATATTTTTTAAATTTATCTATCAGCTCCTCCGTAGTAATCTGACAGTGTATTATTCTTAACCGAGGATCCTTCTTGGGGAATTTCTTCATGGCTTTATCATAAGAACTAAAAACCATATCCATTGCCCTGTCGCCTATGGCATGACATGCCACCTGCATACCGTTAAGATATGCCTTTTCTATCAATTCATCCAGCTGTTCCTGGTTATATATAGCAATCCCTCGAGTAGTTTTATCATCTTCATAGGGAAATGAAAGCGCTGCTGTTCTTCCCCCCAAAGAACCATCTGTTAAAAGTTTCAAGGGACCAATTTTAAAATATTCACTTCCGTGTCCCGTCCTATATCCGAGCTCGAGAAAGGCCTCAAGTTTTTCCATTGTAGGCAAAAGCACCTGTTCATTAACCCTAATGGGCAGTTTCTTTTCCGCTTCCAATTCAAAGTAAGCTTCCAAAATTTCTTTAAAGTCTCCTTTAATAGAATCTAAATCGTCAGTTTGGACCGATGTAAGGCCTGCTTTCAAAAAATTATTGGATGCCTTGATAATCATTTCTTTAATCTTATCCTTCTTATACATCGGTAATAATTTGTAAACTAATTCCATAGCATTTTCCCTGAGAATCCCGGTTGGAGTGCCCTTTTCATCAAGATCGATACTGCCGCCTTCTACATAGGGAGGATTTTCAAAAATACCCGCAAGTTTTAAAGCGTAAGTATTTGCTACAGCAACATGCCCGCAGGTCCTGGTTAAAATAATGGGGTGCTCCTCTGAAATCTTATCGAGATCACGCCTCGTTGGCATCCTTTTTTCTTTAAAAAATTCGTGGTTCCATCCTCTTCCCTGAACCCACTCTCCATTTTTAATGCCGTTAGCCTCAATAAATTTCCTCACCCTTCGTATAAGTTCATTTATTCCATCGCATCCGTTTAAATCTGCCTTTTCAAGGCTCAAGGCAAAACTCAAAAGGTGCATATGGCTGTCGTTAAATCCCGGAACAACTGTCTTCCCTTTTAAATCTATGATTACCGTATTTTTCCCTTTATAAGATAAAACTTCTTCATTGCTTCCTATTTCAACAATCTTTCCACCTCCAATCCCTACAGCTTCTACCTCTGGCATTTTTTCATCCATAGTGACAATTTTGCCATTATATAAAATCAGGTCCATAAAATCGCTCCCTTCCCTTCCATTGTCAAAACAACCACATCGTGGATAATAATGTCGAGCATGGTAAACCCATTTCTAAAACCACGGCGGGCAAAAAGCCCGCCGTGTTTCTTAACTAATCTTCATAAAACAATTTTGTTAGTGTTTTACCGGTCTTATCTTTAAATTCCCTTGCGTTAAAATCGTGTAAGAGTTCAAAGAATCTAGGGGCAAGTATTAGGATTACAATAAGGTTAACAAATGTAGGCACAGCACTGGTTACATCAGCGAGTAACCATACAATTGCGGGAGGAAGCCCAGTTGTAACAGCAAATACAACCATTAAAAATCCGGGGATAGGATAGAGGTATTTGTAAATAGTAAGTATGGTCTTTTGAAATCCCTCCTTACCCTTCATTAAATGCCTTAAAATAATCTCATAATAAGCATACCAACCGGTTGTTGTGCTCCATCCGAAAAGGAAGATACCAATTGTAACAACAATCTTGCCGAAAAAGCCAAGCCCTTTTTCAAAGGCAGAAAGTGTTAAGGAAGCTCCCGAAGCTCCAGAAGACCACATACCGGTCGTTATTATTACCAATGCGGTGATCGAACATACCACGATAGTATCCATAAATACTTCAAAGGCTCCCCACAGGCCTTGTCTTACCGGATGATCGGTCTTTGCCGTTGAATGAGCCATAGGTGCTGTACCCCAACCGGCTTCGTTGCTGTAAATGGACCTTGCAACACCCATTTGCATCGCTTTTGAAATGGTTGCACCAGCAAACCCACCTACTGCAGCAGTGCCGGAAAAAGCACTCTTAAATATTAAGGCAATACCATTTAAAGCATCAGAAAATCTTGAGAGTATAATAAAAAGTCCTCCGATTATATAAAATAGTGCCATAAAGGGTACTACGTAACTTGACACTTCACCTACTTTTTTGATGCCGCCCAAAATGACAATATAGGTTAAAATTATATAAACTAAGCCAACTATAAGCATTGGAATTTTAAAAGTGGTGTTGATAGCTTCACACACCGTGTAGTTTTGTAAAGTAATGAAAAATGTCGAAAAAATACCAACTCCGAATAATACTGCCAGAGGCTTCCAATATTTAAAGCCCCTTTCAATTCCAAGACCCTTTTCCATGTAATATGTAGGACCGCCGTAAGTAGATCCATCCGGATTTTTATCCCTGTAGTGCACCGCCAAGGTAACTTCCACCATTTTTGTCATCATTCCTACAAGTGCACATACCCACATCCAAAAAACAGCACCTGGTCCGCCAACAGCTATGGCACTGGCAACTCCAGCTATGTTGCCCACACCAATGGTACCGGCAAGAGCTACGCTTACAGCTTGGAAAGGAGTAAGTATTCCTTCCTGTCCTTCAGATTTTATTCCAATTTTTCCCAAGGTATTTTTTAGTATGTAACCTATGTTTTTAAACTGCCAAAAGCCGGAGCCTATGGTAAAAAACAATCCTACAAAAAGTACTGTGTAAATCAGCGGTTTACCCCATAAAAGGCCTGATAGGGTTTCTAAAAATTTTTCAATACTCATTAAATCCCTCCTCTTTTTTTATATTCACATATATTATACAGAATTTTTATAAAATTATCATGTCTTTATATAAATATATTATTGCAAAATTCCAAAGTTATGTCAAAATTTTTTATATATTTTCTTCAATTTTAACTTAAGTAACCTATAAAAATCTAAAATCATATATTGTAATAGATATCAAAATGGGAGGTTTTTTTAATGGAAAATATTGAAAAAGTAGGATGCTTTAAAAAAGATAAAACTTTTCTCGTGTTTTTAATACTGATTTTACTCTTGTTAGGGGATAACTTTTAAAAAAGCCGTGCAATTCCGCACGGCTTTTTTAACATAGTTTACAATCCTTTCAATAAGCTTATCATCAACTCCTGAAGATTCTCTAATTGGAAGTTAATTTTATCTACCAAGAATTAAAAACAAGACCATTGTTAATATTTAAATTCTTTATTTGGTATTAAAAAAAAATTAATCAGTGAAAATCTAATATGATAAAATTATTTATATAAATTGAATTTTTTTTATTTTTAAGGAGGGTTTTTATGACCAATATCTCTGAATTACCAACACCTGCTTCCCTTGTCGATTTAGATAAATTGGAAAAGAATCTAAGAGAAATGGCTGATTTATGTAGAGAAAACAAAAAACAATTGTGGCCAATGGTGAAGACTCATAAAAGCACGCAAATTGCAAAAATGCAGTTAGATTTTGGAGCAAAAGGTTTTTTGGTAGGTACCATTGATGAAGCGGAAAAATTGGTTGAGTGCGGTTTTAAAGAAATAATGTATGCTTATCCCGTTGCATCGAAGGAAAATATAGAAAGAATACTATCACTTGCAAAGAATGCCCATGTAATTTTGAGCTTTGATGGCAAAGAAGCAGCATCAAAGGTAGAAGAGGCTTGCAGTAAAATAGGGCTTTATATAGAGTATCTTATTATAATTGACTCCGGCCTACACCGCTTTGGAGTAGCTCCAGAAAAAGCACCAGAACTCGTAACAGAGTTGAAAGAATTTAATCACCTTAAATTCAAAGGAATAGCTACCCATCCGGGACATGTATATGCTAAAACAAGTATTGATGAAGTTAAAGCCGTTGCTGAAGAAGAGGCACAAGCACTACACATAGCTTTAAAATATTTGGAAAAGGAGGGTTTTACCGTCGACATAATAGCAACCGGCAGCACTCCTACGGCTGCTTTTGCAGCAAAAGACGATAAAATCAATATATTAAGACCGGGAAATTATGTATTTTACGATGCGATTCAGGTAGCTTTAGGAATCGTACCAGAGGAAAGGTGTGCCCTTACCGTTTTGGCAACAGTTATAGCACACCCCAGAGAAGATATGATTATTATAGATGCGGGAAGCAAGTGTTTCGGTTTAGACAAAGGTGCACACGGTGTTTCTCTAACAACAGGCTATGGCATAGTAAAAGGCCATCCTGAACTAATTATTGAAAGCCTATCAGAAGAAGTAGGTAAAGTAAGAATCACCCGCAATACAAATGTAAAAGTAGGTGATAAAATAGAGGTTATACCCAATCATGCGTGTTCCTGCGCAAATATGACAAGTTTTCTTGTAGGGCACAGAAACGGCATAATAGAAAAAGTCCTCCCCGTTGATGCACGAGGAGGAAGTAGAATTCCAATGTTGAAATAATAGAATCGAATTTTATTTTGTCATTAAAATCTTTGTAATTTTTTTCATATTTTCAGCATCGGTATCCGAGACCGAATCAGGGAAATACCTCGCTCTCTGGTAAAGCATCGTCACATCCTCTACCAAGTTCTCTTCGTCTTGAAATGCTTTTTTCAATTGAATCATGAATTCAAGGGGTGTTTCGGAGGATTTTCTGAAATACCCCTTTTTTGCTGCTGCATTAAGAATTTGTGCATATAATTTTCTTATCTTAGCTGCCGGAAAATCTCCGTATATTCCGAGTTTAATACGGGATTTTATTATACTGCCAATCTTTGATGAAAGCTCAGATAATCTGTTTTTAAACGTTGAAGGGTCAAATACCGATTCCCTCTCGTCTTTTAAATCATTTTTTTCGTTAAAAGACCTATGATACTTTTTTAAAGCCATAAACATTATTCCGGTAAATACCAGTAAAAGGAGTATAAGACCAACAGTTTTAAAAATAATTTCAATTGTGGCTGGCATCACGTATTCTTCTTGTTTTCCCGGTATAATGCTTTCGCCTTGCTCTCCGGATAAAATCTCTTGTCTTTTTATTTTGGTGTGCTTTAAGATAACGGATAAAATAAAGGTGAATATCTTATCTAAAGGCATGAATAAAGGTGTTAAGACCTTAAACATTAATTCTACAAACGAAAAATATGTTTCCTTTATAAAATTAATAAATGTCAAAAGTTCATGAGGCTTTATCAGCTCAGCAATCATAATAATAAAAATCCCTATTATTAAACAAAAAATTAGTGTTGTAAGTAACCACCTTTTCTTAGAAATCTGCGAAGAAAGGGGCTCTAAATGGTATATAGAAAGTGCGACAAGCGAAACCATAATAAAACTGAAGGTTAAAAAAAGCATTTCACCAGTTTTTTCATCATTTTTATAAATAAGGAGGCAAATAAGAATAAAAAGTGTAAACTTTTTAAGTTTTGCCATCAGCTCATAATGACCGAGCTCCCAGCTATCCTGCCACAGTCCAATAAAAAAGCACAAAAAAGCAAAAATCAAAGAATAATAACCGTCATTATATAATAACGTTATTATTAACAATGCTGCAACAAAAAAAGGTTTTTTAAAATTTCTAAACCTGTAATAAAAAAAATTAAAAATAACACCTGCTAAAAGCCACAAGAAAATCTCATAAGCCGGAAAAAGTTCTTTTAAAAAGTATTTTCCAAAAGCTATATTTACAATGAGTAAAAATATATAGCTAATACATAAAAAAAGTAGCATTTTTAGTCCCTTAAACCAGTTCGATAAAAGGAATTTCACGCCACTTTTCCTCCCCAAAAGCGTGATAAGTGGTAATACCCTCGGGACCTTTAAGTTCTGCGTTCTTTTTCCCTACCAACACTAATGCTACATCTAAATTAATTTTTTTCATTAATTTTATTACCTTCTTGCCGCTATTACCCCAATTTGCTGTTATATATACCACCCTGCTGCCTTTTTTCAATATATCGAGAACCTTAGGAAAAATATCATCTATTTTAAAGATGCTGTAATTATCAAGGCGTGCCAGAGCTTCCAATATAGTCTTTAAATGAATTGAACCTACACCGTAAGGTATCAAAGTGATTATATCCGTATCCTTGTCGTCGGATATCATTCTTCCATTGCTGGCAAGCATTACTTCACATCCTTGATAAATAGCTTTCTTTGCAATAGAAGCGGTCAGCATTATTAGAAATTCCGATAACTCGGGATCAATCCCCTCCCAGGCATTTTCAAATGTATTTACATCAAGGATAATGGAAACCCTCTTTTTGTAGCTTGAATCAAATACCTTCACTAAAAGCCTGTCAAATTTGGCTGAAGATTTCCAATCTACATCTTTTAAAGAATCTCCCGGGAAATAATCCCTTTTCCCGCTGAAAGAAAAAGGATCCGAAAAAAGCTTCTTTTTGCCGCTTACTCCTGAAAGGGTAATATCAGGAATACCTTCCGCCACCGTAATATCAACTATTCGGGGATATACTATCAATTTAGCATTATTATAAATTTTCATCTCTTTATGAAAAAAACCAAGTAAATCCCCTGTTGTCAAAGTTACAGGTCCAAAGAAAAAAATCCCGCGGTTTTGTGGAAAAACGGGATACCTTCTCCTTATTTTCTGATACCATAGAAGGGAATATACTCCACTTAGAATTTTCTTGTTGGGCTTATTATGAGGAACAAGCTTTCCTTTTAAAAATACAATTTCATTCGGCACTTCCGTTTCAACCTTTATCCAAGGCAAAGGAAATAGTTTTTTATTTGTCAATTCCTGCATATAATTTACAGTATCACCCAAAAATATCCGTTCTTTTTCAAATCCCTGGCTCAATTCTAATCCTTTAACACTCAATATGTTCCATAAATAAGATATACCTAAAATAATAGTCAGCGCTGCAATAAACACCAATGCCTGCATAGCATTACCCTTCTTAATAATTTATTCGACGGGAACCGGTGTATTCTTTAAAATGTCATCCAATACATCTACAGGTTTGTAATTTTTAATAACGCTTTCATAGTTTAGCACCAATCTGTGGTTCAGTACGGGTTTAGCCAAATATTTAATATCATCGGGTATGACGTAATCTCTGCCTTTTATAGCTGCAAAGGCCTTAGCACATCTATAAAAAAGCAGGGAAGCTCGGGGACTTGCTCCTAATTTTACGGCAGGGTGATTTCGTGTTTCCCTTACAATGGTTAACATGTAGTTTTCTAAACTTTCATCAAAATTGACTTTTTTTACCTGTTCCCTCATCGCAAGTAGTTCCATACCATTTAAAACGGGTTTTATTTCATCCAAGGGATTTTCCATCCCAAAACGACGAAGTATTAACTTTTCTTCTTCCAATTGAGGATAACCCATGTCTACCTTCATTATAAATCTATCCAATTGGGCTTCGGGTAGGGGAAAAGTCCCTTCCATTTCAACGGGGTTTTGGGTAGCAATCACCAAAAAAGGAGCCTTTAGCTTTCTGGTCACTCCGTCAACTGTAAATTGCCTTTCTTCCATAGCTTCAAGTAGGCTGGATTGAGTCCTTGGAGTGGCCCGGTTTATTTCATCAGCTAAAAGAATATTGGTCATAATCGGTCCTGCATTAAATACAAAATCCCCTGTCTTTTGATTGTATATATTAATACCCAGTACATCTTGCGGCAGCATGTCGGGAGTGAACTGGATTCTCTTGAATTCCAAATCCAAGGACCGGGCAATCGCCTTAGCCATCAAAGTTTTTCCAACTCCGGGCACATCCTCCAAAAGCACATGCCCGTCTGCCAAAAGTGCCGTTAACAAAAGCTCGATAACATGGGTTTTCCCAATTACTACTTTTTCAATATTATTCAATACATCCTTAATTTTTTTTGCAAATTCAGCTTCCAATTTCATACAGTCCTCTCTAAATGTTTTTTCAATTCTTTTACATTACCTTCAATTTTATTTATCTTTTTTAAAAGGGCTTCCAATTCCTCCAGCATGCTTTTCATACGTTCCTCACCGTACTTTTTAAGCTCAAAAGCCTTTTTTACAGATTCCATTATACCGTCAGCCGTTTCTGCTATTTTTTCTTCAAGGTAATTATAATACTCCTTGAAAGTTTTTTCCATCCTTTGGGCAATGTCGTACCTTACCCTACCGCACTGTCTGTCAAATTGCTGTTTTAACCACTCTTTCAAATTATTAAGGGCTATCTTTCGGGCAATAAAATCCGGAAGAAAGGGGGCAATTGACAAAGGTGTGGGTAAGAGAAAGGTCTTTTCAGGTTCCATGTTATAGTAAAAATATCCTGCTTCTTTAAAATCCTCAATAACGGCAAAACTTTCAAACTTTATATGAAACATACTGGCAGTCAATTCCTGAAGCTCGGTGATTATCTTCTCTACCTTCTTTGCAAGCCTTTCCGTTATTTTTCCTGATGCCCCTGCTAAGCGCTTAAGTTCCCCTTCCTTCCATGAATCTATTACCTTAAGGGTTTTTTCGGTAATATATTCTCTACTCTTTTCTATAAGTTCTTTCAAGGGTAAAGCAGTATTGCTTGTAAAGTAATTCTCCAAAGCAGTTTCCAAATTCGGGTATTCAGAATTCTTAAATTTTTCATACTCGGCGTTAAAATGGGCAAGCAGTTCCTTGCTTTCTCCTTCGAAAATGAAAAGCATGTCCTTTTTCTCTTTTTCAATTTCTTCCATTTTCTTTTTGAGGATATTAATATTTCTTTCGAGCTCCTCCACCGGTGTCTTAATTGCACCCATCTTTAAGTCAATATCAAATTTCAATTTTGATAAAAACCGAAGGGTATTATTGCAGCTGGAAAGTAACAGAGCCTTACCCTTGTCCTTAATTATAAATTCATCCAATTTAGATATAAACTCGGGCAGTCCGCTGAGCTTTAATTTTTCTTCATCACAAGTTTCTTTAGCTTCCAAGGCCATCTTAGCTGAAATTGGGAAAATTTTTATTTTTTCATCCCCCAGCTTTTCCTTCAAAACCTCGGCGGTAAAATTTAGGGCCTCCTTCACATCATTCTCTTCGGCGTAATCTATCTTGTTAAGCACAAAAAATATCTTCACAGCATGATCCTGGACGTCTTTTAGAAATTCGTATTCATTCTTGGCAACGGGAGAGTCGATAGTAAAAAGGAATATGGCTGCGTCAAGTTTTGGTAAAAACTCATAGGTAACATCGGTATTATGCTGGTAGACAGACCCGATTCCCGGGGTATCTATCAGTGAAATACCTTTTTTTAGGAACTCGGACGGATGCTCTATGATTATCTCCTTTACCTTTTTTTCATTCCCCGGATTGCCCCTTTCAGTAGCGTAGTCTTCCAGTTCTTTAACAGTTATTTCTTTTTGGGAACCGTCTAAAAAATAAACAGTCACTTTCACTTTCGGACCGTGTTTTATGATAGTAACTATGGAAGTAAGGGGCACTACTGCTGTTGGAACTATTTTTTCTCCCAGCAATGCATTAATAAAAGTCGATTTTCCGCGCTTAAATTGGCCTAAAACCGCCAAATTGAAGTCATTTTTTAAAAGTTTATCTAATTCATAATCTACGGCTTCTAATAAAGATTTTTCCTTATCTTTTACAATTTGTTTTATCTCTTCAAGGTATTTAATTAGCATTACTTTTGCAGAATCAAAATCTTGCACCATATTTTTCACCCCTTAGAAAAATTATAGCTCCTACAATATCTTTCGATATCGTAGGAGCTATTAGCCTAAAAGGCGGTTTTGGTGAGCTCCATCACCTTAAGATTTTATTTTTCATGCGATATATATTATATATTTTTTTATCAATTATTTCAACGGTGGAACTTTGGCTCTCATATTCCCCGCAGGGCCGTGTCAAATTCTTCTATTATATCCTCTATGTTTTCCAAGCCTACAGAAATCCTCAACAGTCCATCGGAAATCCCCGCTTTTTCTCGTTCTTCCCTGCTCATAGATCTATGGGATGTTTTTGCGGGGTAAGAAAGGGTTGTAGACACACCTGCGAGGCTGGGAACCAACTTAATACTTTTCATATTTCTTATCAGATCACATGCTGCCTTTTCTCCACCATCCAAATCAATGCTCAACATACCTCCATAGAGTTTATTGTTAAATATTTCATCTGCTATTTTCTTAAAAGGTGAAGAAGTAAGCCCCGGATAATAAACCCTTTTCACCTTCTTGTGATTTTCTAAGTACTCTGCTAATTTTAGAGCATTTTCACTATGCCTTACTACTCTTAGCTCTAAGGTTCTCAAACTTCTTATTAAAAGCCAGCTGTCAAAGGGGCTCATAGTAGGTCCGTAAGTTTGCCCAATACGGCTTATTTTTTCTATTTTTTCTTTATCTGCCACTACCGCACCTCCTAAAATGTCGCTATGACCGGCCATATATTTTGTGACACTGTAAACCACTACATCAGCCCCAAGTTTTAATGGCTGGCAAATTACAGGAGTGGCAAAAGTATTGTCTACTATAAGTACAGCATCGTGACTATGAGCTGTTTCTGCTATTTTTCTTATATCTATTACTTCCATAAGGGGGTTAGAAATTGTTTCCACATAAACTACTTTCGTAGTGGGTTTAAAATGTTTTTCTAGATCATCCCTATTAAAATCTACAAAGCTCACTTCAATATTAAATTTTTTCAATTCGCTATTTAAAAATTCCCACGTCCCGCCGTACAATACATTGCTTGAAATTATATGGTCTCCTGCTTTTATAAAGGCCAATATGGACATGGTTATAGCAGCCATGCCCGAAGAATAAACGCGGGCATCATCCCCTTCATCCAAGGCAGCAAGGATTTCTTCCGTACAGTTATGAGTTGGATTGCTAATCCGCGAATAAACGTAACCCGATGCATCCTTTTCGTAAACCGAATCCAGCTCCTCCACGCTGTCAAAGCAAAACACCGAGCTCAAGTAAATAGGAGGGACTTTCGGATAAGAAATTGAAGAAGGCACCTTTTCTCCTTTATGAGTTAATTTAGTCATAAATTTTTTACTCATTATCTTATCCTCCTATAAAAATTTTTGTTATTTTTTTCAAATTCGTTAATTATTGTTTAGATTCCTGCATGGTACTGACCGCTTTTAGCGTAAAAACAAACTAAAAGCGGTGTACTGCTTTTAATCACCTTTTTTTACAGGAATATACGGTATTATCCTTGATGCAAGATTTTCTATAGGCATTGTCTGAAGCCATACTTTGCCAGGGCCTTTTAATGTGGATAAAAACAAACCTTCTCCACCAAAAAGTATATTTGTAAAACCTTTTACCATTTCTACGTCAAAATCAACAGAGGGCTCAAACATGGCCACGTGTCCGGTATCCACTTTCAAAACATCATTATGTCCAAGGTTGTACTCCACAGCTTCCCCATCTAATTCTATAAAGCAAAGTCCAGGTCCTGTTATTCTTTCAAGTATGAAGCCCTCTCCCCCAAAAAGACCTGCTCCGAGTTTTTTCCTGAAAAATATTTCTAATTTCATACTTCTTTCCCCGCATAAAAAGGCTTTTTTCTGGCATATTATCGATTCTCCTGATTTTAATTCTAAAGGGATAATCTTTCCCGGAAATGAAGAAGCAAAAGCTATTTCTGCGTTTTCTCTTTTGCAGGTATAAGAAGTCATAAATAAGGTTTCTCCCGAAAGCTTTCTCATTATTCCACCGAAAAGGCCACCTTCCATATTTGTCTTCATTTCAAAACCGTCGGTCATCCATGCCATCCCCCCCGATTGGGTAAATACGCTTTCACCTTCCGTCATGGTTAAAATAACAACCGGTAAAGTATCGCCAATAATTTTATATTTCATGTTAAACCTCCTTTGAAATTTTTTTCATTGGTTAAAAATTATTTATTTTTAAATAATACACTTTTATTTTAGCATATAATTTTACCGAAAATATCTTGAGGGGTTAATTAATTTCAACTATAAAACTTTCAAAAAAGATTCTTTTATAAAGGAGAATTAAATTAATATGTAGAAGTATATAATTATCAGGGATGGGAAATAGCCTTTTAATATATTGAAGGGGGTCAATAGTGTGGAAACAAAAGAATTTCAAGAAATTGTAATTAGCCAATTAAGAGCACTTACAGAGGGTCAAGCAAGAATAGAAAGCCGCCTGGAAAATGTTGAAAACCGCTTGGAGAAGGTTGAAAGCCGCTTGGAAAACGTTGAAAGCCGCTTGGAAAACGTTGAAAACCGCTTGGAAAACGTTGAAAACCGCTTAGAGAAGGTTGAAAAAGAAGTAAAAGAAATTCGCACCGAAATAAATTATGTATGGAACGATGTTAAGAAAATCGACGATAGGTTGACTCGCCAGGAAAACGAAACATACGTATTACAGCGCATGGTTAAAAAATAACCATGCGCTGTAATTTTTCGGTTTGCTAATATTAATCCTTTTAAACCTCCCAATTTTCCCCCTTAATCAAATTAAAATCATCATCCGGCAGACAACATGCTTTTTATTCCCTCTAACAAACCCGGCTTATAATAATATTTGCTTTGATATTTAAATCCATCTTCATATATTTCAATGTCAATTGCATCGCCATCTATATAAAATTTCACAATCATTTCCGGTCTCATCTCTGTACTAACTCCACTACCTTTCAATTTCCCCTCCCTTAACATCCTCACAAAATGGTTTTTCCTTGCGGTATAGTCTCCCTCTATCAATTCATCCTTACTCGATGCTACTTCTACCCTTTGAGCATTAAAAAGATAGGTTATGCCCTCTTTATCATCAATTCGCGAAACAGGCAAAATTTTTGATAAAGCTTTCCATATTTCCTCACCCGTATTGTAGACACTAAAGGTTTCCCCGCTTACCGCAAGTTGATTTTTATTTATAAAATATATGTGAACATCATCAAGCTGCAGCTGGTAGTCGGGAAATTCCGATACAAGGGCTCCTCCGGGATATTCGTCGTCTATCTTTGCCTTTGACATTAAAAAGGCATTTTTAAGTTCATTTCTTTGTTCTTCACTTAGCATAGTCTCTTTTTGGGCATCCACCGCTGCCAGTCTTGCAAATTTTGCATTTTCCAGGGCGTTTAAGATAATTTGCTTATCATTTTCCGCGTTATTTTTATATTCCTGAGCTTCTATCCCCATAATTAGCCACTTACCCTCTATTCTTTCAATGGTTGCTTTAATCAGTGTTCTCCACTCCTCACCGGGGACGCTGGTTATTTCCACAATTTCTCCAAAAACTGTAAATTTGCTTTCATTTTCTTTCACTATATCTATTATATCGATTCTATCCGGCCAGGGGCTTGAACCGTACCTGCCCGGTGCCTTCGTTGGGTCCTTTATCCATTCGTTTAAAAGGTCCGGTGCAATAAATTCTCCGTAGCTTTGCTTGATAGATTCCCGTAAGATTTCTACAGGTGAAAGTTTGTTTACGTCCTCTAACCTCCTGCCGAATCCCTGAATAACCTTTATAACTTCTGCATTATCTGCAGGCTTAAAACTTTTCGCTATCTTTAAAAGCACGCCTTCATCAACATATTTTGAGTCGGCGTAAATATCGTAGGCGAGTTTTTCTTCCTCAAAAATCAGGTACAAATGGTTTTCATTTTTTCCCGAAGTATCCCATGACGCTGCGGGCTGGCTTAAAACAAGATTTACCAAGACTGCCTTCGTTTTTAGTCCTTTTATTTCCTTTTGACTTTTTACTTCCGAATGATTGGGTAAAAAGAGGGGCTGACCGGGTTCGTAGGAAATAATTTGAATGCCCCCTATGGGAAGTTTTTCTTTTTCAAATGCAAGTCCGCCGTAAGATATTATCCTTGTTGTTGAGAAGTATTTAAAAATTGTATTCTTTTCTATTATTAACCCCGAAGTATCGGTATTTATTTTTATATCACCGGGAATATCGAATACTAAGCTTCCGACCTGCACCTCATTTTTAGATACAGGACCCGTAAGTAAGAATATGCCAAGCAATACAAAACATAAAATTCCTGTAATAAAAAATACTACCCTTTTATTTTTAAAAACATCGGCCATACTTATCATCCTTATTCTGCTTTCAATATTTCCTCTTTCGTCCACCATACTGACGAGCTTCAGGGACGGTGCGGGCATATTAAAACTTTCGAGAATGGAAATAAGGGTTTCCCCGTATTCCTTCCTTTCGTTGTTTTCCAGCAACACCAGTACTCCCTCATCGGCTGCAGTTTCCATATCCTGACGGATCTTTTTAAAATAATACCATATAAGAGGATTAAACCAGTAAAAGAGCTGTAAAAAAATCAACAGATAATTTACCAGTATATCCTTTCTCTTGAGATGGGAAAGCTCGTGTAAAAATATATAAGAAATTCTTTCCTCTTTTTGTCCCAAAACGGTTGGAGTAATTAATATTTTGGGTTTCAGAAAGCCTACAAGGGAAGGCACTTCAATAATATCCTGTATAATTACATCAACATGACCGTCGAATTTAATTCTCTCTTTACAATCATTCAATATCTTTTTTAACGCCAAAGGAGCTGGTCTGCCGTTTATTTTCAGCTTTTTATTAAAATTCACGTTAATAAATATCACGAATAAAAATGATAAAATAAAAACGGCAATCCAAATGTAGGAAGCAACGGTACTTATTTTTTTAAAAAAGGCATTATTTACATTTTCGTCAATATTATCTTGATTATCGCCCGGTAATTGAACACTTTTTGACGGTGTCTCTCCTGAGATTAACGGGGGCTGCTGGTTATTGTTAAATTCCGGCTGGGCAAAATCAATGCTGTAGCTTTTTGAGTATACTGTGTTAAAAAAACTCACCGGTGAAGGGGGCCCAAAGGGTATAAGGAGCTTTGATATAAGTATGAACCATATTAAATAATGCCAGCGAGGGCTAAGTTTGTTTCTCAGAATTCTTTTTATTATTAAAATCACAAGCCCTGCAAGGGAAGCGTTCAAAGAGGCTTTTAAAACCGCAGCAAAAAGCTTTATCATTTTTTCACCTCTTCTTCCAAAAGTTTCTTGAGCCTTTCTATCTCCTCAACCGATAACTTTTGTCCCCTGACGAAGCTGGTAACCATCAGGCTCAAAGAACCGTTAAAAACTTTATCCAAAAATGAACGGCTGGCAAAGGCTTTATACTCGGTCTCACCTATGAGCGGTGAATATATAAAAGCTTTGCCCAATAGTCTCTCTGCCTTAACGGCTCCTTTTGCTACCAACCGATTAAGAAGTGTTTGAATGGTCTTGGGCTTCCATACCTTAATCTTAGTCAATTTTTCTATAATCTGAGAACTTGTGGCCTGCTTTAATTCCCATAAAACCTTCATAACCTCCAATTCGGCTTCGGAAATTTGCGGAAATTTCTCCATAAAAATTTAAACCTCCTTATGGATTACATTTGTAAGTTTAATTTAATATTACAACTGTAATCCTGTTTTGTCAATATACTCTACCGGCTTTTTGCTCTATAATCAATTACGGCAAACTGCTATGTCAAAGGCTACGCAGGCTCCGCCTTCTGGACGGTTAAAGGCCTTTATAGCACCTCCGTGCGCTTCCACGAGTTTTCCGGCAATATAAAGCCCGAGGCCCATGTGTTCGCCCTCCGAATTTCGTGCACTATCACCTCTATAGAATCTATCGAAGATATGTGCCAGGTCTTTGGGACTGAAGCCTTTTCCGGTATCGCAAATCCGAAAGTATAATCTGTCGTCTTTTATCGTCACATCAATGTTAATGCGTCCCGAATTCGGAGTAAAGCGAATACTGTTCGTGACTATATTGTCCAGTATTCTTTCAAGCTTTTCTTTATCTATCAAGCATGGTGCCTCACAAGGCCTTGCATCGCATACGTTTGTATAAATTTTGATATTTTTCTTTTGGGAAAGCAGCCAGTAACCTTCCTCTTTCTTTAAGATAAAGACTTTTATGTCAACCGGTTCGGGTTCCAGTTTAAAATCAGAAAATTCCAGTTCAGAAACATACCTTATTTTATTAACAAAAGCTGTAATCTTATCGGCATTTTCCTTAATTATGTTTAAATATCTGCAAATCTTGTCGTTGTTTTGCTGGTCACCTTCCATAAGGGCTTCTGCATACCCCTTAATTATGGAAACCGGTGTTTTAAGGTCATGGGTCAGTGCTTCCAGCATTTCCCGCCTCTGCTGCTCCATCCTCCACTGTAAAACCAGCGATTTTTCAAGCTCGCCCTTCATCTCATTAAATGCTTTACAGAGCCGTCCCAGTTCGTTAGGTGCGTCATAGTCGATGACGAAATCCAGGTTTTTCTCACCTATTTTCTCCGACGCCTCTATGAGCAGATTTAAAGGTTTTGCAATATTTTTGGAAAAGATCCTTGCAAACATCCAGGTGTAAAGGATTACATGAAAAAACGGGGAAAATATGACGGCGACAAATATAAAGGAAATCCACATTTTATCAAATAGGCTACGGTAAGTAGGCGCCAGGGAATAAGAAAGAGATACGGCTCCCGCTATTTTCCCTTCCTGATCAATTACCGGCACCAACCGGATGTACTTTCCCTTTAAGCTAAAAGTGGTGTTTATTTTCCTGCGAAGCTGGCCCTGGTCCTCTACGATTAACCCTTCATCAGTTCCGTAAATCCGACGACCAAAACTATCCATCACCTGGTAGGAGATACCTTCGGCGGGAATGATTTTCTCAAGAGCCGCTCGACCTGCGCGGCTTATGATTGACACCCCGCTTTTTCTAATATGCTCCTCTATTTCGGGGATTTTTTTCTCAAAATAATTGGCCGGGTACATGTTTTTGTATTCGATTTTTTTATACAATACAAAGCCTAAAAAATATGTGGCTACGGTGGCGGTGAAACTGAATACAAGTATGAGTATGAAACTGATAATAAATTGAGACTTTAAAAGCTTTTTTTCCATCATCTTATTTTCTCCCACCTGTAGCCGATACCCCACACGGTAGAAATATATTCGGTGTTTGGGTCGGCTTTGGCAAACTTCGCCCTTATATTTTTCACGTGCTCCGCTACGGTGGAGGAATCCCCTTCTGCATCATAACCCTAGATTTTTTCATAGATCTGATCTTTTGAAAATACCTGACCGGGGTGCAGGGATAACAGCTCTACTATATCGAACTCCCTTTTTGTGAGCGCAATCAAACTACCGTTTATCCTTACCTGCCGTTCCTTCAAATCTACCGTGAGATTTTTAAAGCTGATCAGCGTCCTTCTCCCGCAGGTATTCAGGTATAAAGCCCTATTTTCACGCCGGAGGTGGGCTTCAATCCTTGCCGTAAGCTCGCCCAGACTGAAGGGTTTTACCACATAATCATCTCCTCCCAGAGCAAGACCCTTAATCCTGTCGGTTTCCGACTGCTTAGCGCTTAGAAAAATAATGGGGCACAAAACCTCATCCCTGATACACCTGCAGACATCGAATCCGTCCACCTCCGGCATCATGATATCCAGTATAATTAAGTCCGGCTGTTGTCGAGCTTTTTTGATACCTTCTTCTCCATTTAAAGCTGTCCACACCGTGTGACCCTTTTTTTCCAGAGAATCCTTTAAAAGGCTGACCAGCTCCTCTTCATCATCGATTATGAGTATCCTGCTCAACCGGCATCACCTCCAGACCGCATAATCAATCGTAAGTCTTTCCGCACTCCCATTTATTAAACCACACCAATCCCCCCACCAGCATCATCGTAAAGAACACCGCGGCGGGAATTATACCTTTCAGGCTTTGTTCAAGGATAAACCGTAAAGATTTAAAATGAGGTGGTAGTATCACACCGGGTAAATAAATCCCGGGAAGCATGGACATGCGCACCGGCCATGCCCATGGAACCAACGGCCACACCGTATCTCCAAGGCTCGTGGCCATTAAAGAAGCTATAAGGACGCCGGCGCCGCCGAGGCCGCAAGATACGCCCATACCCCGTGCAAAGCCAATCCAGATATGAAGGGCAAGCAGCGGCATGGCACTAAACTGTAATATAAGGGTGGCCGTAATAAGCCCAGCACTTCATCTATAACGCCCCCGGGCAATCCCATCAATTTGGTGTGAATCAGAAGGTTTTCCGCTGCAGTAAGGTTCCCGTAAATGGCCGGAAATTCTATTAACGCTCCGATATGCGCCAGGTGCTTTCTCTGCCAGAGCTCACCGAAGACAATTATTTCTCCCCCATCGGGATGCAACAAACCCGTCAGCAGCTTTAAAATCGTTGATTTGCCCGCACCATTAGGACCGATGAGACCGTATATAGACCCTGCCGGAACGCGCAGCGAGACATCTTTAACCACTAACTGCCTCCGGTAGTATTTTCTAAGATTTCTGGTTTCAAGAATATACTCTGCCAATCTTACCATCCTTTCTATCGAAATTTTGGAAGATTTACCGGATTTAGCCGAACTTAAAAGGAGTTTAATCATCTTTTGAAAACTACTTTTATTTTTATAAAGATAATAACCCGAATTAATAAAGAATTTATAAAGTTATAAAGCAAAACTAAAAAACGCCACCATACAAAAGTGGCGTTTGCCATTACTTTTTTCCTTCTGGACTTATACATTTCAATTTTTATGTATTTTTCATAATCTATTTCACTGGCTCCGGAATTTATTCTGTCTATTACAAAAGAAACGTCCGGCAAGAAAGGGTCGGCAAAATATTTCCAGTCGGACCCACAACCTATTATTTAATATGCTCCATCTTGCCCCAAGCCTCTTCATTCTCCTTCCTACATTGTGCTGTATCTGCCCTTCTATCGTCCAAAGACGTTCGATTGCTTCTATGTTAACTATCCCTTCCCAATTCTCCGCAATATAGTTTAAAAAGTTTAAGGATTCTTTTTCTCTGGTTACCTCTAACTTTTTTTAACGCCCCTTTTAATGTTTCTTGAATGCTTTGTAGGTCACCTTTATAAATAGCTTCACATACTTTATCATAAAACTAATTTAAACTACAAGCCATTTTCAATAATGATTCTTTTACAATCGGTGCATATGTTTCATCAGTTAAAATTATTAGATAATCCCCTTCATATATTAAGGTATTTCCTTTAGGTATTATCTCTTTTTCACCTCTTCTGATTGCAACAAGAAGACAATTCGAAGGCCATTTTATTTCTTTTACCTTTTTCCTTTCCAGTTCTGAACCAGTACATACACATATTTCTAATAACGTTTTTTTATTACTTTCTTTCAATGGAATACTTTTCTTATTGGATAAAATTCTATCTAACAGTTCTTCATAAATAGGCTTCGAACCTAATATTTCAGCTGTAATATACGAAACTATAGAAACTGTTATTAATGACAACAAATGAGTAAAAGATCCCGTCATTTCAGTAATCAATATACTACCAGTAATAGGCGCACGAACAATAGCTGTAAAATAACCAGCCATACCTAAAATTATAAAATTTTTATAAAAAATATTACTTATTCCAAAGTAGCTAATAGCAATCTTACTATATATGGCCCCTATTATAGCGCCAATTGCAAGTAGCGGTAGAAAAATCCCTCCTGGAGCACCTGAACCATAGCTTATCATAGTAAAGACAAATTTTACTATAAATAATATAGATAAAAACAATAAAGTATTGTTATCATTAATAATAGAAACTATAAGATTGTGGCCACCACCGAGGACATTGGGCAAAATAAACATCAAAAGTCCTGAAAGGGCTATTGGAAACATCATTTTAATACTAAAAGGCACTTTATTAAACTTAGAATATATGTTTAGCGACTTTATTAGAAAGACATTAAATATATAACCAAAAATACCTATTATAATCCCAAAAATTACTAACAAAAAATAATTATTTAATGGCAACGGGCTGATATTTTTAAAATCAAATATGGGTTTTAGTCCAAAAAATTTTTTCGATATAAAATCTGCCATTATAGCAGCAGACATCGATGAAAGAAGAACAATAGGGGAAAAATTTTTATGTAGTTCTTCAAGAGCAAAGATTACACCTGCAAGCGGGGCATTAAAAGCAGCAGCAAGTCCTGCACTTGCTCCAGCTGTTATTAAATACCTTTCTTCTACTTTTGTCTTTTTAAATAATAAACTAACACCCTGTCCCATAGATGCTCCTAATTGTATCGATGGACCTTCCCTACCCAGCGAAAGACCAGCACCTATACTTAATACCCCACCTATAAATTTCATAACTATAGTTTTTAACCAATTCTGTTCTATTTGTCTTAAAATTAACGCTCTAACCTGAGGAATTCCACTTCCACTAATTAAAGGTTCCTTTTTCACAAGAAAGCTTATAATAAAGGAAATTAAAACCATAAGGGCTATCCCAAAAGGTAAATTGCTTTTAACAACATCATGATATATTTTTTCCCTTATCATATTTGCATTTTCTATAGCTATTCTATATAAAATTACAATAAATCCAGATAGTAAACCTGTAATTAAACTAAAAAGTATGACATTGATTTTGAACTTATTTTTATGTATTAATAATTTATAAATATGCACATTATTAGAATTCATAAGATTACACCTCAAAATTTAAAGAATTTTTTATTCTCATTACTTCAAAACCATCGGTCCTCCGTGACTATTTATTTTTTTATTGTCTACATCTATTATTTTAGCATAATAACCATTTTATTTTTTCATTTTTTTTACACAGCAGTCCAAAAATCAAATTTTATTTTATAAAAACAAAAAGGAATTTCGCAATTTTTGAAGAAATATACGATTTAAGCATTTTCTCTGAAATCTTATTAGAAATTCATGGAGGTAATAACATGTGTCCAACTCCATTTGAAATGGAATACCGAATACATTATTATGATGTAAACAGTCAAAAAAAGGCATCCATTACAAGCCTCTTAAACTATTTCAACGACATAGCTTTTGTACAGAGCGAAAAAATGGGGGTAGGAATTGATTATTTAAAGGAAAATAAGTTAGCATGGGTTCTTCTAAGGTGGGACGTAAAGGTTGATAGGTATCCCCTCTTTAATGAAAAGATAATAATAAAAACAGAACCGTATTTTTTTAAAAAATTCTACGCTTATAGATGGTTTGACATAAAAGATAATAACGGTTTAGAAATTGTTAATGCCAAATCTCAGTGGATTTTAATAAACACAGATAAAAAAAGACCGGTAAAGATAAATGACTACATATATAAAGTATATAATGTAAATAGTGATAAAAACGATGTCTTACCTATTGAAGACCCAAAAGAACTTTCTAACGTAGATTTAGAAAAACAATTTGACGTAAGGTATTGTGACTTAGATACAAACCATCATGTAAACAATGTAAAATATGTTTCCTGGGCACTTGAAGCCATTCCCTTGGAAATCATTTTAAATTATAACCTCCACAGGCTTAAAGTTAGATATGAAAAAGAAACAACATATGGTAAAACCATTAAAGTCTTAAGCCAAGCTGTATTTGTTAATAAAGATATTATATACCTCCAAAAAATTGTGGATGAGGATGGAAATGAATTATGTCTTTTGGAAAGTTTTTTTAAAGGAGGTCACAATGCGTATAGAATTTTATCCAACTGCCCAAAGTGTAACTAAATTGAATGGAAAAATTGCAATAATAATAGATGTCTTAAGAGCAACAAGTACAATAACGACCGCTTTAAATAATGGGGCAAAAATGGTTATTCCTGCAATTTCGGTTGAAGAAGCTTTTTACACTGCAAAAAAGTTAAAAGGAGATGTTGTTTTAGGCGGAGAAAGAAATATGGTAAAAATACCCGGTTTCAACTTTGGAAATTCGCCGCTTGAGTATAAAAAAGAGTTTATAGCCGGTAAAACCGTTATCCTCACTACAAGTAACGGTACTAAAGCTATAAAGGCTTCTCAAAGTGCTGAGCATATTTTGATTGGTTGTTTTTTAAATGCTTCTGCAGTGGCTAAAAAGGTAGTAGAGATAGTTTTTACTACAAAAATTTATTTTATCTCATTCGTTTGTGCGGGAACTTTGGGAGAATTCTCTTTGGATGATGGCGTATGTGCAGGCTGTATAATAGATGGCATTATTAGAGAGATGGAAAATCATAATTACCCCGTTGAACTTTCAGATCTGGCTTTTGTATGTAGGGAACTTTATTCGTCAAATAAAAATAACCTTAAAAATTTAATCTCACATGCTGGACATTATAAAAAACTTTTGGAATTAGGTTTTGAAGAAGATTTATTTTACTGCCTTAAAAAGGATATTCTATCCTGTGTCCCATTGTATGATAAAAAAAACTGTGTGCTTAGTAAAGTGTAATGGTAAAGACCTGTCGAATAAAAAAATTCCTGATGTGCGGAAATCCCTGCTACTTCAGGAATTTTTTTATTTTTGGATAAACATTTCAAATTTGGAATTAAGATTTTATATATCACATATTTATATAGTAAGCTTAGACTTTATTAAAGGGGGGTCTTTTATTTGGGCGGTTTTATTGATTTTATGAACCGTTACGTTATTCCGCCTCTTGCAAAAATCGGAGAAGAAAAACATTTAAGGGGAATAAGAAATGGCATAATGCTGACAGTCCCTTTTACAATTGCGGGGAGTATATTTTTAATTATATCCTCGCTTCCATTGCCGAACTGGGACAAAATTATGGAAAACTACAATGCAATGCTTTCTGTACCGATAAATGTAACTTTCGGTGTTCTTTCAGTAATTGCTGCAATTGGAATGGGTTTCAACCTGGCAAAGGAATATGGACAAGATACTATAATGGGGGCTTTGATGTCTCTTGTAGGCTTTTTCCTTCTTCAAGTGAATACTGATTACACTCTTAATCTTGATAGGTTTGGCTCTGTTGGTCTCTTTACAGCATTATTAGTTTCAATTTTTTGTATAGAAGTGCAAAAATACTTTGTAAAAAGAAATCTTGTCATAAAGCTTCCAGAAAATGTTCCACCAGCTATTGCTAATTCATTTGTTGGTTTAATCCCTTTGATTTTTATTATTGTAGTTCTCTGGATTATCCGCGTAGTTTTAAATTTCGATATAACAGAATTCATTAATATGCTCTTTAGGCCAATTGTTTTTGCTCTGAATACACTTCCTGGAATATTAGTGTATGTGTTTTTTATATGTTTATTATGGACAGTTGGAATTCATGGGGATTCAGTAATGTCTGCAGTAGGAATGCCGATATTTATGCAGTATTTGACTGAAAATGCACAGGCATTCATGGCAGGAAAACCTATTCCTTATATCACAGCTTCTGGATTTATCGACTTATTTATAAATATAGGCGGTACAGGTGCCACCCTTGCTCTTGTATTTTTAATGCTAAAATCTAAAGATGAAGGATTGAGAACATTGGGTAAAGTAGCTTTACCTTCAGGAATATTTGAAATAAACGAACCGGTTACTTTTGGATTCCCAATCGTCTTTAATCCTTTAATGATGATACCTTATATTTTGACACCTCTTGTTCTTACAGTTGGAACTTACGTGCTTATGGCTTTAAATATTATAGGAAAACCGGTGGCTTCTGTCCCCTGGACAATGCCTGCAATAATCGGTCCATATTTAATAACAGGAGGAGATTGGAAGGCTGGAGTATGGAGTGCAATTGAAATCATAATTGCTGCAGCAATATATTATCCCTTTTTTAAAGCTACAGAAAGAGAAAGACTGAAAGAATTAGAACAAAAAAAGTAAGAAAGGTGATAAATTATGAAAATACTGCTTTTGTGCAATGCAGGAATGTCTACAAGCTTATTGGTAGAAAAAATGAAAAAAGAGGCACAAAACTGCAATGATGATGTTTTCATTGAGGCATATCCGGTTGAAGATTTAGATAAGGTTGCGGACAACTTTGATGTAATTTTATTAGGCCCTCAGGTTAAATTTAAAGAAAAAATGATATCTGAGGTCTGTAATGCACATAAAAAACCTTTTGCTTTTATTCCTCTCCACGTATATGGATTGGTAGATGGGAAAAAAGCATTAGAACTTGCATTAGATCTAATAAAGAAAAAAGGTGATTTAAGTGGATCTTGAAAAAATAATTTTCACCATTATAGCTCATTCAGGAAATGCTAAATCAAAATGTTTTGAAGCATTAAATGCAGCCAAACAGAAAAATTTTTCTAAAGCCGAAGAGTTGATTAAGGAAGCTAAGGAAGAACTTTTAAAAGCTCACCATATTCAAACCGAAATACTTCAAAAGGAAGCTCAAGGTCAGAGGCAAGAGCTGAATTTGCTTTTAATACATGCTGAAGACCATTTAATGAATACTATGCTTGCAAAGGATTTAATCGAAGAATTAATAGAGTTTTATAAAATTTTTACATCAAATAAGTTTATTGAAAGAAGGATTCTAAATGACTGAAGGTCTAAAAGTTGTCGTTATTGGAGGCGGCTCCAGCTACACCCCAGAACTGATTGAAGGGTTCATCAAAAGAAAAGATGAGATTCTTATTAGAGAAATTTGTCTTGTAGATATTCCAGAAGGAACGGAAAAATTAGAAATAATAAAAAATTTATCAGAACGAATGATAAAAAAATCGAGGCTTAATATTAAAATTACATCTACATTTGATCGAAAAGATGCTATCAATGGAGCGGATTTTATAATTACCCAATTTAGAGTTGGAGGAATTGATGCAAGAATTTTAGATGAGAAAATACCCTTAAAGTATAATACCATAGGTCAAGAGACAACAGGAGCTGGTGGTTTTGCAAATGCATTAAGAACAATACCGGTAATTTTAGACATATGTAAAGATATTGAAGAAATTTCACCTAATGCATTTTTGATAAATTTTACCAATCCTTCAGGTATAGTAACTGAAACCATTTTGAAATTAACAAACGTAAAAGCAATTGGGTTGTGTAATGTCCCGATTAATATGATAAATATGGTAGCCGGGATTTACAATGTAGATATGGATAAGGTATATATACAATTCGCCGGATTAAATCATCTAATATGGGGTATGAAGGTTTTTATAAAAAGCGAAGACGTAACAGAAAAATTTTTAGAATCTTATATAAAAAAAGCTGGAGCTTTAAAAAATATACCGGATTTTGATTGGGATCCAGATTTTATAAAATCTCTACAAATGCTGCCATGCCCCTATCATAAATATTATTATTTAACGGATAGAATGATTGCAGAGGAAAAAGAAATAGCCCTAAAAGAAGGAACACGTGCACAGCTTGTAAAGAAAATTGAAAAAGAGCTTTTTGAACTGTATAAAGACCCACATCTTGACACAAAACCACCCCAATTAGAAAAAAGAGGGGGGGCTCTTTACTCGGACGCAGCATGTAATTTAATAAATTCCATTATAAATGATAAAAAGGATGTCCAGGTAGTAAACGTTAAAAATAATGGGACAATATTAGATTTACCTGAAGATGCAGTAATAGAAACTAACTGTATTATAGATAAAAGAGGAGCACATCCCATACAAATAGGGCATGTGCCTGCAAAGATAAGGGGTTTAATGCAAATTGTAAAAGCTTACGAAGAATTGACTATTGAAGCAGCAGTAAAGGGAGATTATTATACGGCATTGCAAGCTTTGACCCTACATCCGTTAATACCATCTGCAGAAATAGCAAAAAAAATACTTGATGAGATTTTGAAAGAAAATAAGAACTACCTTCCCCAGTTTTATAATAATTAGCCGGCTTTGCCGGCTTTAATTTATACCATTAAAGGGGGTTGAGGAAAAATTGATTGGTATAGTTCTGTGCTCTGGTTATGGCAAAAAGATATGGCCTTATAGTGATTGGTGGCAAAAATGCTGCATTCCTATTGGAAATAAACCAAATATTATAAGAATTATTGAGCAGTTAAAAAAGATAAATCTTAGAAAAATAATTGTAGTTACAAGTTACTATTCTCAGATGGTAAAATATTGTTTAAAAAATATTAAAGGAATAAATATTTTTGAAGAAGAAAAGCCCGAAGGGACTGCAAAAAGTTTATATAAAGCTGTAAAAAACTTAAACGATGATTTCCTTGTTATTTACGGCGATACTTTTGTAGATGATTCAAGTATTCTTAAGATTTATAATCAATTTCTTAAAGAAAAATTACCTTCAGTGCTAACAAAACATCTAAAAGATAATGAACGTTCGATTGATCATATATGCGCATATGTTAATAATGGAGAAGTAAGAGCTATTTATGGTCATCCAAGAAGTAATTATGTAAATTATAAACTCGCAAATGTTTTTATAATAAATAAAGAACTAAAAAAATATTTAGAAATAAATCCAGGGTTTATGAAAAATGTTTGTGTCGGAGGAATGCCACCAAAAGAGTCTTTTTTAGAGCAAAGCATACAGATGATGATTGAAGATAATAAAAAGGTTTTAGCCTGTGAAGTTGAGGGATTTTTAGTAGATATCGATAAACCATGGCATATCATGGAAGCAAATAAAATAGCTATTGATGAAATATTTGATAGAATCGATGATTCTATCCTAAATAGCAAAACTTCTATTGACCCTTCCGCCGTCATTTCTGGCAAAATATATTTAGGTGAAAAAAGTAAAATAGGTAAAAATGTAATTATAAAAGGAGATGTATGGATTGGTAATAATACTTTAATAGATAATGGAGCAATAATCGAGGGAAAAGTAGTTATTGGTAATAATAGCAGAATTACAGATTATTGTAAAATCGGACCTTATTCTACTATTGGAAATAATAATAGGATTGGATTCAATGCTGAATTTTGCGGTATCACCTTTGATGGAGTAAGTATTATACATAACTCTGAAATGTATGGTATAATTGGTAGTTACACTGATATTGCCGCGGGATGTCTTACAGGTTCATTAAGATTTGATGACCTTCAGACCATTCACAAAATTAATGGGAGAAATGAACTTCCAAATACTTATAGCAATGCAGTGTTTATAGGGGATCATACTAGAACCGGGGTAGGAAATATCTTTCTCCCTGGTGTAAAAGTAGGAATTAATTGCGCTATAGGCCCTGGTGCAATAATAGAAGAAGATATTCCTTCTAATTCATTAATCATTGTAAAACAGGAAAAAGTAATTAAACGCTGGGGTCCAGAAAAGTATGGATGGTAATTTAAAACAAACATTCTCCACCAAAGAGTATATTTGTAAAACCTTTTACTATTTACTTTCTGAAATTTATCAATTCTAAAAGGGATTTTATAATTTTTGAAGAAATATAGGATTTAAACGTTTTTCTTCAAAAGGAGGTTCATTATGGCAAGGGTGGAAAGCTTTGAATTGGATCATACAAAGGTAAAAGCGCCCTATGTCCGGTTAGCAGCCGTTGAAGAAGGAGAAAAAGGGGACATTATAGCAAAATATGATATTAGATTTATCACACCCAATAGCGGAAGTATATCAACCGGGGGAATTCATACCTTAGAGCATCTGCTGGCCAGATTTTTAAGGGGTGAATTGTAAAGTTATTGATGTTTCACCAATGGGATGCAGGGCGGGTTTTTATCTTATTAAATTTAATAAGACACCTTTAGAAGAAATTAAAAAAGCGGTAGAGAACTCATTAAAAAAAGTATTAGAATCAAAAGAGGTACCAGCGGCAAATGAAATACAATGCGGTAATTTCAAAGACCATTCTTTAGAAGATGCAAAAGAAATTGCCCGGAGAATTTTAGATCAGGGTATTTCAATCCTTGAATGATCTAATTTAATTAAAAATAATTATTAATTAAAAATAATTAAAAATAAGTTTTTGGGGGTAATATAATGCGTTTTTGTAGATTTTCTCATAATGGGCACATCCAGTGGGGATTACTGGTGGGTGAAAATCTTAGACCTCTGTCAACCCCACCTTTTATCGAAACAAAGTTTAATGGTGAGTCCATTCCTTTAAAAGAAGTAAAATTATTAGCTCCGGCTGAGCCTTCCAAAATAGTTTGTTTGGGGCTTAACTATGCCGATCATGCCCGGGAATTTAAACTCGAGGTGCCCGACGAACCAATAATATTTATTAAGCCTCCTACCACCGTAATAGGTCCTCATGAAGAAATTATACTTCCCAGGGCATCTAAGCGAGTAGATTACGAAGCGGAACTTGCAATTATCATCGGCAAAGAAGCCTATAATATAAAAGAAGAAAAAGCTTTCGAATACATCTTCGGCTACACATGCGCCAATGATGTAACGGCAAGAGACCTGCAGAAAAAAGACGGTCAGTGGACCCGCAGTAAATCCTTTAATACGTTCTGCCCGTTAGGCCCATGGATTGAGACCGATTTGGACCCCAGCAACCTTTCAATAAAACTTTTGCTGAATGGTGAGGTAAAACAGCAATCCTCTACTGCTAACCTTATTTTTAAAATCCCGAGTATTGTTGCCTTTATATCTTCTGTGATGACCCTACTTCCCGGCGATGTGATTTTAACGGGAACTCCTTCTGGGGTTGGCCCTATAAAGCCAGGAGATGTGGTGGAAGTAGAAATAGAAGGGATAGGCACTTTGAAGAATGTAGTGAAAGAATAAAAAAGTTTTGGAGTTTAGGGAGCACATTCACATGAATGCTCCCTAAAATTATATAATAGCAGCTCTTTCCTTCTAAAATAAAGCCCCTCAGGAAAAACTTTCTTATTATTTTTCATGCCATAGCCCCTTGTTAGAGAAACCCCGTGCGCCCCTTTATCTAAACCAAAGCACTTGCTTCCCGCATCTATTATAAAAAGGTGCTTTTATGAGTTTTAACCATAGGCCACAATTCTTTTCCATTGCTCCTGCATATCTCAGCCATTTCCTTTATATTTTTTTCCAATTTATCTAAGTCATCTCTATCTCTGTATTTCTTTAAAACCTAAAACTTGAATCTCATATTTAAAACCATAAATATTTTTATGCTCTGTTTCTGCTTCACCAACCTGATTATCACATGGATCACTACGCCAGAATACTTTCTTGGGAGTAAAATCTTTCATAAAATCAGAATTTGCCACCATTCTAAAGGCATCAAGATTACCAAAATAAAATTCTCTTAATTCTTGATTGTTTTTATAACGTCCACCAAAAGATAGATCGGCAGGAAGCCATCCATAAGGCGGTATAAAGAATAAAGCCCAATCATGCGGTGACGCTAAGAATGGGGTTATATACCAGCCTGATTGCCATCTAGCAGGGATACCTGCAATCCTGCAAAGAGTTATAAATAACAACGCTTGAAATCCACAGTCTCCTTTTAAATTACATGCAACAAATTCAGAAATATTTTCATATAATGCATAAGGATGTACATAAGAGTAGTTAACATTTAAGGTTATCCAATCGTATATCTTCTTTGCTTTTAGATATGGATTTTTCTCATCTCCTACTATTTCTTTAGCAAGTTTCTTTAAATATGGTGTAAAAATTATATGTGGCGGTTCCTCTGATAGAAAATCATAATTATTTATTTCTTCAGTATTTGCTGGAATAACTGTATTTACCCATTCTTTTATAACATATTCGAATTCTACAAAATATTCATCATCCTTTTTACCTTCAAAATAGATTGTTCTTTGAGGCACATTAGAAGGTGCTAAAAAATATTTTTCGTGACTTGCTGAAATAAGTTTTACATCTTTCTGCTGAAATTCTTCTTTTGGAAATGGCAACCAAACTTTTACTTTCTCTTCCTCGATGTGTTCTACAATTTTTAGAGAAATTTTAGCATGAATCTTATACTCTTTTGGCTTATCGCCATTCAGAAGTTCTCGTAACCTATTATCATTAAGATTTCGTGCCTGTTCTCTACTTTGGTCTTTTTTCATCCTTTTCTGGTAATCCGGAATCGCATAAGCAATATTCTGAACAAATCTTTCCTCATACATCCTTCTGCCATCAACCATTATGTAATCCAAAAATCCTTTATCAAGCAGAGTATAAAATTCTTCATTTGTAAAATTATCTATAAGCTCTCTTGCTTTGTTAATAGCTGTCTCCTCATCATAAGGATAATTCTTTAAAAGCCTTTTTACTCGTTCTTTTTCAAAAAGTAATCTCATTTTAAGGTCATTTGGTAATCTTCTTTCAAGCCATCTTTCAATAATATGATTTGCTTGTTCAAAATTTCCTAAATATTCTTCACGAGCAATTTCCTCTGGAAGCTTAACATTCATAAACTCCATTTTTCGAATCCTGGTCATCCAAACTGTGCAAAACTGCACAAGTTTGGAAGGCTGGGGTATTTTTTACCGCCTTTCAGGTTGTCCCAGCCCCAACA
>NZ_JBNATW010000025.1:0-37791 GCF_049701175.1 Thermovenabulum sp. | reverse complement strand
CGGATGCCCTAAAATCGGTATTTCATCTGTTTCTCTAATCATCGCAATTTACTCTTGGCTACATTTGTCCCATAAGGCTTTTATTTTTAATAATTTTCTTATACTTTCATTTGACAAACAAAGTAAACGAGGGCTATAATTAAATTTGTCAGAGATTTTCTCAGGGGGGAGTTAGATGAAAGACAACATATGCAACGAGTTCCAGGCTACAGTCTCCCAATGTTTGGTACGGCATAAGAGTATTATCGACATAATTACCAAAATTCAAGAAACTGCCGGACGCGTTAATAGAGCTGTTGCGAAATCGGTTACCAGTTGCGGCTGTTTGGAAATAAACGCTAAAAAACAGCAGTTCCCCGCTAACATTTCTCTTTATGAATTAACTCAATACATGGATACTCATTTAAAAGGCAATTTGTGTGATAATTGCCGCGAGGTTATAGAGCAGGAAATTGGTAATCATCTTTTCTACCTTGCTGCGCTGTGCAATCTTTTAGGATTAAGTTTAAACGATATCATTGTTGAGGAAAATGACAAGCTTTCTACCCTCGGGATTTACAATCTTTCATAAAGCTTTTTTCATTCCGGGAACAACCCGGTTTTTTATTTTTAAAAGGCTTCTTTTTCCGCTTCATAAAGATTTGAAACCCCAATTACATTGTTCATTAATTTCTTATCAATATCTTTTAAGTTTGCTTTGGGTATAATTATTTTCGAAAAACCCAATTTCAAGGCTTCATAAATCCTTTTTTCCGCATAACTTACGCTTCTCACTTCTCCTGAAAGCCCCACTTCCCCTAAAACCACAAGGCCCTCCATTGCAGCTTTGTTTTTAAAGCTCGAATAAATTGCTAAAACTACTGCTAAATCTGCCGCAGGTTCGGTCACTTTTATGCCCCCTGCTATATTTATAAAAATATCTTCCTTGTTTAAGAAAAGGCCTAAACTCTTTTCAAGAACTGCTATTAAAAGCACAGCTTTATTGTAATCTATACCGTAAGTTTGCCTTCTTGGAATATTAAATCCTGAAGAACATGTCAAAGCTTGAACTTCTATAAGAAGAGGTCTTGTCCCTTCGATTGTACATGTAACGATAGAGCCGGGTGAGTTCTTGGTCCTACCGGAAAGCAAAAAGTTTGACGGGCTTTCCACTTCTACAAGTCCATTTTCCCTCATCTCAAAAATCCCTATTTCGTTGGTGGAACCAAACCTATTTTTCACAGATCTTAAAATTCTGTAAGATTGGTACCTCTCTCCTTCAAAATATAGAACTGTGTCCACCATATGTTCTAAGGTTTTAGGCCCAGCCAAGTTTCCCTCTTTTGTTACATGTCCTACCAAGAAAATGGTTGTCCCCGTTTCCTTACTGATCCTCAAACACCTTGAGGTTACCTCTCTAACCTGGTTTATACTACCCGGAGGTGACTCCAATTCGGGAATGAATACCGTTTGCACCGAATCGAGTATAGCAAATTGAGGGCTAAGCTCTTTTATATAATCTTGAATCGCATCCATGTCATTTTCACAAACCAAATAAAAATAATTGGATTTTATATCTAAGCGGTCTGCCCTCATTTTTACTTGTTTTATTGATTCTTCTCCAGTAATATAAAGCACTTTGTGTTTTTTCCCTAAATTACCCCCAAGCTGAAGCATAAGGGTAGATTTTCCTATGCCAGGATCCCCTCCTATTAAAACCAAACTTCCCGGTACGATTCCTCCCCCCAATACCCTGTCCAATTCTAAAATTCCAGAGGATACCCTTTCTCTCTCAATACTCTCTATTTCATTTAAAAGCATTGGCCTTGTATCATTTTTTTTGTAAAAATTATCGGACAAGTCATCCTTCTTTGAACTTATTTCGTCGAAACTGTTCCAACTGCTACACTCAGGGCAACGCCCCAACCACTTTGCGGATTCAAAACCGCACTCCCTGCAGACAAAGCGCCTTTTTAAACCCATAGTCTCCTCCTACTCCGAACATTACGAAAAAGGCAAGGCTTTCAGCCTTGCCTTAATGTTAATCCATTTTTTACTTATTTGCAATACTCAATTCCTTTTTCTCAAAGGTAAGTTTCCCGTCCTTTTCATCTATCAAAACAACGTCGCCTTTTCTAATGGTCCCCTTAAGCAGTTCTTCAGATAAACTATCCTCTATTTCCCTTTGAATTACTCTTCTCAAAGGCCTTGCTCCATACATAGGATCAAATCCTTTCTTTGCAAGCCATTCCTTAGCTTTCTCAGTTACTTCTATGGAGATGTCAAAATCCTTTAATCTTTCATTTACCTGATTAAGCATAAGCGTAACTATTTCTTTTATGTGGTTTTCGTTTAGAGCATGGAACACGATTATTTCATCAATCCTGTTTAAAAATTCGGGTCTAAAGGTCCTTCTCAATTCCTCTAATACTTTGTCTTTCATATCGCTGTAGTTCTTTTCTTCTTCCTCTCTCGGCGCAAAACCGAAGGTTTTGGACTTTTGTATCAGATTGGCACCTACGTTGGAAGTCATGATTATTATTGTATTTCTAAAATCCACAGTCCTGCCCTGTGCATCGGTCAATCTTCCATCTTCCAATATTTGAAGCAGAATATTGAACACATCAGGGTGAGCTTTTTCAATCTCATCAAATAATACTACAGAGTAAGGTTTTCTCCGCACTTTTTCGGTAAGTTCTCCACCTTCTTCATAGCCAACATAACCCGGAGGTGCTCCGATCATCCTGGAAACTGCAAATTTTTCCATGTATTCAGACATGTCAAGCCTTATCATGGCGTTTTCATCACCAAACATGGCTTCGGCAAGTGCCCTCGCAAGTTCAGTTTTGCCAACACCGGTAGGCCCAAGGAAAATAAAGGAACCAATAGGTCTTTTAGGATCCTTTAATCCAGCTCTCGCCCTCCTTATTGCCCTTGCTACAGCTTTAACAGCCTCATCCTGGCCGATAACCCTCTTATGGAGTATTTCTTCCATTTTCAAAAGCCTTTCCGACTCTTCCTCCGTTAACCTTTCAACAGGAATACCGGTCCAACTGGAGACTATTTTTGCTATATCCTCTGCTGTAACTGTCGAGTTATCCAATTTATTCTCGTTCTGCCATTTGGATTTCAAACTATCAAGTTTTGCTTTGATATCCTGTTCTTTATCCCTAAGTTTAGCTGCTTTTTCAAACTCTTGAGCCCTAATGGCAGCATCCTTTTCCTTTCTTATAGCTTCAAGTTCGTCTTCCAATTCCTTTAATTCCGGCGGAGCTGTTAAGCACTGGAGCCTTACTCTTGAAGCCGCTTCATCAATTAGGTCTATTGCCTTATCGGGCAGGAACCTATCTGTAATGTACCTTGCCGAAAGTTTCACAGCTGCAACTATAGCTTCATCGGATATTTTTACCCTGTGGTGAGCTTCGTATTTATCCCTTAAACCTTCCAAAATTTTGATAGTATCCTCTATAGAAGGCTCATCAACCATAATTGGTTGAAAACGCCTTTCTAATGCGGGGTCCTTTTCAACATGCTTTCTGTATTCATCTAAGGTGGTTGCACCAATGGTCTGCAGTTCCCCACGAGCCAATGAAGGCTTCAAAATATTAGATGCATCAATAGCTCCTTCAGCAGCTCCTGCACCTATGAGGGTATGCATTTCATCAATAAATAATATTACATTTCCCGCCTGTTTTACCTCAGTCAAAACCTTCTTCAATCTTTCTTCAAATTCTCCCCTAAATTTCGTTCCCGCTACCAAAAGCGCTAAATCCAAGCTCACTATCCTCTTATCTTTTAGTATTTCGGGAACATCTCCTTCCACTATCCTTTGGGCAAGTCCTTCAACTATAGCAGTTTTACCAACTCCCGGCTCGCCTATCAAACAAGGATTATTTTTGGTTCTTCTCGTTAAAACCTGAATTACCCTTTCTATTTCCTTTTGCCTTCCTATAACCGGATCAAGTTTGCCTTCAGATGCAAGTTCTGTTAAATCCCTTCCAAATTGATTTAATGTTGGGGTATTATTATACCTTCTATAGGCTGCTTGACCTTTTACATCATTACCTAAAAGGGAAAGTACCTCATTTCGAGCACGGTCTAAACTTACACCGAGATTAGCTAATACTTGAGCAGCTACTCCTTCCCCTTCTCTTATAAGTCCAAGGAGTATGTGTTCTGTTCCAACGTAATTGTGTTTGAGCCTCCTTGATTCATCCAAAGCTAGTTCCAAAACCCTTTTAGCCCTTGGTGTATATCCTATCGGCCCTTGTATTACAAAAGGGCCTACACCGATTAAATTTTCTACCTGTTCCCTCACTTTCTGGAGGTCTACTCCTAAGTTTGTAAGAGCCCTTGCAGCAACACCTTCGCCTTCTCTGATAAGTCCTAAAAGCAGGTGTTCAGTCCCCACTACATTATGATTTAACCTTCTTGCTTCTTCTTGAGCATAAGCTATTACTTTTTGAGCCCTTTCAGTGAATTTTCCGTTCATTTAAAATCACCCCTCCTTTAATAATTTTTCTCTAATAAAACTGGCTCTTTTTACATCCCTATCAAAAGGTTGTAAATCTTGATTATTCAACTTCTGAATATATGCTGGTCCCGATATCATGAAAAGTTTATTAACTTCCTCAGGTTTCAAATTTTTAATAATTCCAAGGTCTATTCCCAATCTAACATTAGAAAGGTGTGCCATGGCTTCTTCCGAGGATAAAAGCCGCGCATTGGTTAGTATTCCGTAGGACCTTAAAATCCTATCTTCCAATTTTACCCTGTCTTCACCCTTTAAATTTCTCCTCGCCTGCCTTTCACTTGCAATAATTTGTTTGACAACACTATTTAATCCTTCTATGATGTCTTCTTCAGTTTTTCCAAGAGTGATTTGATTGGATATCTGATAAAGGTTGCCCTTTGCGTCAGTGCCTTCTCCGTAAATGCCTCTTACTACAAGCCCTAATTGAGCCATCGTCGAAAACATTCTGTCGGTCTGTTTCATCATGGTAAGTACCGGCAGGTGAATCATTACCGAGGCTCTTATACCTGTGCCCACATTTGTGGGACATGCAGTAAGATAACCCAATTTTTCGTCAAAGGCAAACTCTAAGCTTTCCTCCAATACATCATCGATTTTCCCTGCCATTTCATAGGCACTTTCTGTAGAAAGCCCAGGGAAAATTACTTGAATCCTTATATGGTCTTCTTCGTTTATCATAATACTAAAGGTTTTGTCACTGCTTACGATAACAGCACCCTTTTCAGATGAAGCTAAATCTGGGCTAATAAGGTGCATTTCTACCAAAAGTTGTCTGTCGTTGAAAGAAAGGTCTTTCATTAAATAAAGTTTTGAATCCTTTGCTAAAATATCATTAGATTTAAAAGCATTATATACGAGTTCTACAATCTCCAAAGCCTTTCTTTCAGTTAGTAGATGGGGGAAAGGAATATCCTTTAAATTTCGCGCAAGTCTTACCCTGCTTGAAATAACTATGTCTGAATCTGGCCCTAAATTTGCAAGCCATGATATTTTTGATGTATCTAATATTTCTTCCAAAGACAATTACCTCACCCCCCCTTTCCTACTTTTCTGAAAGCTTTTGTTCTAACTCTCTTATTTTATCCCTTAGCACAGCTGCTCTTTCGTATTCTTCTGCATTTACTGCTTCCTGCAATTCCCTCTTTAGCTTTTCTATTTCATTTTTAATTTTAATTTTGCCTCCGCTTCTTTTAGGCACTTTCCCAGCATGATAAGTTTTACCATGAAGTCTCCTCAACATTGGGTCAAGCTGTCCTCTAAAGGCAGTATAACAATTGCTGCATCCAAATCGTCCTATCTGGGTAAATCTCGGAAAGGTTAAACCGCACCGGTCGCATTTTAAAGTTTCATTAGTCCTTCTTATTTCCTTTGAAACGGGTTCAAAAAAGCTTGACAAAAACTTTTGAACGGAAAAGGGTTCAATCTCAAAGTCAAAGTTAAAGGGACCAAAATCTCCAGAAATATTTAGGTTCTTCTTTTTTGCACATTCTTCGCATAGATGCATTTCTGTCTTTTCACCATTAATAATTTTTGTGATATGAACAGTAGCAGGGTTCACTTTGCATTCATCACAAATCATTCTCATTACCCCCTTTTTCCATATTTTCATTTAAGAGGGCAGTTAACATGGCTTTAAAAATACGTGCCCTCAGCCTATCCCTTTCCGGGAGAGGTATATCAAGGCTCCTTCTGTTTAAAGCAGCTTTTATTATTTCTGCTTCTCTTTTATTAATTATTCCCTCCCGATTTAAAATATTAACCAAATCGGAGGCTTTGGAGCTTGATATGGAGTTCCCTATACACTCGATGACCTCTTTTAAAAATTCATCATCCCTTATTCTTACCTTTTTTATCCTTATATATCCCCCGCCACCCCTGCGGCTTTCAACTATATAGCCTCTTTCAAGGGTAAATCGGGTTGCAAGCACATAATTTATCTGTGAAGGTGCACATTGAAATTTGTTAGCAAGATCGTTTCTCTGAATTTCCAAAATATTTCCAGCTTCTTCTATAAGATTTTTTAAAAAGTCTTCAATTACATCCGCAAGATTTGGCATTTGAGCAACCACCTCAACTTTGACTTTGACTTTCTTTGACTTTCGATTATATTATAAAACACTACTTTTAGTTTTGCAAGATGTTTTTGGAAAAATTTTTGGAAAAAAATAAAAAGGGGAATATTCCTCCCCTATTTTTGTATCTTTTTATTTTTTTCCTCCGATAATTCCTTAGATATTTCAACTAGATTATTTGCCCTCTTTTGCTGTTCTTCGGGTGAAATCCAGCCCATAAGGCTTGGTATCACCTCGCCGTACATCGTATCATCTAAAAGTTCATCCTCTATTTCATCATCCACCTTTTTCTTAAACATCGCATCCTGTGGTTTCTCAATATGCCCGAGCCTTTTGTTTTTGCTTTTGGCAGCCATTTTTGCCCCTCCCTGAATAAAGCTCTATTTTAATTTTCCCTAAAAAAATACTTATAATTCAAAGAGGGGCAACTAAAATATTACTCTTCCTCTTCCTCTTTATGAGCTTTGGGGGATTCCGCAATTATCTTTTCTGCTATCGGGCCTGGAACTTCTTCATAGTGGCTGAAAACGGCTTTAAACGTTCCGCGCCCTTGAGTCATAGACCTCAAATCCGTAGCATATCTGAACATTTCAGCCATAGGAACTTGTGCTTTAATATGCTGTAACCCATCGGAAAGCTCCATACCAAGTATTCTACCCCTTCGCTTGTTTAAATCACCGATAATATCTCCCATGTAATACTCAGGCACTACAACCTCCACATCAAGAATAGGCTCTAAAAGAACAGGTTTTGCTTGCGATATACCCTTTTTAAACGCCATCGAAGTAGCAATCTTAAAAGCAAGTTCTGAAGAATCCACTGGATGGAAAGAGCCATCATATAACACCGCTTTAAACCCTACTACCGGATAACCAGCAAGTACCCCTTCCTTCATTGATTCGCGAATACCCTTTTCAACAGCAGGAATGTACTGTTTTGGCACCGCTCCACCGAAAATCTTTTCCTCAAATTCAAAACCATCCTCAGAATCAATAGGTGAAAATTCAATCCATACATGTCCATACTGTCCCCGGCCACCCGATTGTTTTTTGTACTTGCCTTCTACCTTTACTGTACCACGAATAGTTTCCCTATAAGGTACCTTGGGAAGGCTAAGCAGCATATCAGTGCCGAATTTATTATGAAGTTTACCAGCAAGAACCTCTAAGTGTATTTCTCCCATTCCGGAAACCAAAAGCTGGTTGGTCTCTGTATTTTTACTTACCTTAAAAGTCATGTCTTCTTCCATCAGTCTCTGCAACCCTGCTGAAATTTTTTCTTCATCCCCTTTAGATTTCGGAACTGCAGCAAAGGAAATAACAGGTTCAGGGAATACAATCTGTCTTAAAACAATAGGATGTTCTTTCTCGCAAAGGGTATCATTTGTGGAGGTATACTGCAATTTAGCAACAGCGACAATATCTCCAGCTTCAGCAGATTGCAAGGGTTCCTGCTTTTTCCCCCTCATCATATAAATATGCCCAATCTTTTCCATTTCGCCTTTTACCGAATTGTAAACCATTGAATCGGGTTTTAAGACACCAGAACAAATCTTAAAAAGGTTAAGTCTTCCCACAAAGGGGTCTGCCATTGTCTTGAACACAATGCAGGATAAAGGTTCATCTTTTTTATAGCTTCTCTTTTCTTCAGCTTTTGTATTAGGGTTATATCCTACTTCTACACCCCTTTCGGCAGGAGAGGGTAGAAAATCGCAAATAGTATCCATCAAAAATGTAATACCTTTGCCTGAAGTTGAAGACCCGCAAAGTACAGGATAAACAAGGCCCTGCTTTACCCCAGTTTTGAGCCCTTTAATGATTTCCTCTTGTGTCAATTCCTGTCCATCTAAATACTTTTCTAAAAGCTCATCATCGGTTTCAGCAACCGATTCCATAATCATCATTCTATAGTTTTCTATTTCATCCTCAAATTCAGTGGGAACTGGAATTTCCTTTAATGTTTTGCCTTCAAAAGTATATGCCTTCCTTCTTACTACATCTATTACTCCTTTAAAATTAGCTTCTTGTCCAATAGGGATAAAAAAGGGTATAACTTTACTGCCAAATACTTCCCTCATCCTGTCAAGAACCTTTTGAAAATTTGCGTTTTCTCTATCTATTTTATTTACGAAGAAAATCCTCGGCAACCTCTCTTCATCAGCATACTTAAAAACTATCTCCGTGCCTACTTCTACCCCAGCTGCTGCACATACTACAATAACTGTTCCATCAGAAACCCTTAATGCACTTTTTACTTCTCCGACAAAATCAAAATATCCTGGAGTATCCAAAATATTTATTTTATGGTCCTTCCACTCCACTGGTGCGACTGATAAAGAAATAGAAATCTTTCTTTTTATCTCTTCAGGATCATAGTCACTTACAGTATTCCCTTCTTCTACCTTGCCCATTCTATCTATTGCCCCTGAAAGAAAGAGCATGGCTTCAGTTAGTGTTGTTTTCCCTGCACCGCTGTGAGCTATGAGACTTATATTTCTTATCTTGTCAGTTGGATAAATTTTCAAGTCAAATCTCCTCCCTTATTTCGACTTGTTTAAAAATATTTTTTTTATTTTATTTTAGGATAATACTTATTTATTCTACTTTAGTTTATATTTTTCCTGCATAAAATATTTCCAAATTTAAAACTTAGATAATTTTTTTAACAAAACTAAAAAAGAAAGCCGGAAATTTCCGCAAAGGGAAAATCTCCGGCTCTCCTATTAAAATTGTGTATAATTCGGAGCTTCTTTTGTGATGTATACATCATGCGGATGGCTTTCCTTTAAACCAGCAGAAGTTATCCTTATAAATTTCGCTTTCTTTAATTCTTCTATGTTTTTCGCCCCGCAGTATCCCATTCCTGCCCTTAAGCCACCTACAAGCTGGTAGACGATCTCCGACAAAGGTCCTCGATAAGGCACCCTTCCTTCTACACCTTCAGGAACAAACTTTTTACTGTCTTCTTGGAAATACCTATCCTTGCTTCCTTCTTCCATTGCTCCAATGGAACCCATACCTCTGTATACTTTGAAGCTCCTGCCTTTATAAATTTCAATTTCGCCAGGACTTTCTTCGGTTCCCGCAAAAAGTCCACCTATCATGACTGAATCAGCTCCAGCAGCTATTGCCTTTACTATATCCCCTGAATACTTTATACCGCCATCGGCAATTATAGGTACCCCGTATTTTTTTGCCTCTTCAGCACAATCATATATAGCAGTAATTTGCGGAACTCCTATGCCTGCTATTACCCTCGTTGTACATATCGATCCGGGTCCCATCCCCACCTTTACCGCATCAGCACCAGCTTTTATTAACTCCTGCGTTGCCTCTGCCGTTGCAACATTACCTGCAATTACTTCAAGTTCTGGGAATTTTTCTTTTATCTTAAATACCGCATTTAGAACATTTACAGAATGGCCGTGAGCAGTATCAACAACTATTACATCTACTTTTGCATCATATAGAGCCTTTACCCTATCCATCATATCTCTTCCTACGCCTACCGCTGCGCCTACAAGGAGCCTACCTTTTTGGTCCTTTGCAGCATTGGGGTATTTTATAGCTTTTTCTATATCCTTAATGGTGATTAAACCTTTTAAATTGTAATTTTCATCTACTAAAGGAAGTTTTTCTATTTTATGCTTTTTTAATATTTCCTTTGCTTCCTCTAAAGTAGTGCCAACAGGTGCTGTAACTAAGTTTTCCTTTGTCATTACCTCTCTTATTTTTTTATTTACATCATCTTCAAATCTGATATCCCTGTTTGTAATTATACCTACCAACTTGCCATTTTCAGTAATAGGAACCCCGGAAATTCTGTAATGAGCCATTAAGTCCATTGCATCTTTTATAGTGTGCTCCGGAGAAAGATAAAAAGGGTCAACTATTACCCCATGTTCAGACCTTTTTACCTTATCTACTTCTTGAGCCTGCTTTTCTATAGACATATTCTTATGTATTATGCCTATACCGCCCTCCCTTGCAAGAGCTATAGCAAGCCTCGCTTCTGTAACAGTATCCATAGCAGCACTTACAATAGGAATATTTATCCTTATTTTTTTTGTTAGCCTTGTAGAAACATCAACATCCTTTGGGATTACTTCTGATTTGGCCGGAATCACAAGCACATCGTCAAAACTTAAACCTTCTTTCTCAAACTTATCCAAACTCTTCGCCCCCAAATTCCGTATTTTTTGTTATGTGAAAGTTTATCAAAAAGAAATTCAAATGTCAATAAATGAAAAATTTTATCCCTTTTTGAAGTATTGTATTCATTCAAGATTTATGGTATATTGGTTGTGGAAAAAGAATTTTGTCCATTAAAGGGGAGTAGTTCGGGCTTTTACGCCTTCGAAGGCTCAACATACTGGCACCAGCCTGGGCCTTCGCCTGGATTTCAGGGAACGAGACCTTTATTTCGGTAATTCTGCCGAAATAAAGGTCTTTTTTATATGGCAAAAAACTTGAGAATAATAAAAAAGGAGGTTTTTTAAAAATGGATTTAAAACTTTTTTTAATGGCTTTTGGTATGCTTTTTTTAGCCGAACTTGGTGATAAAACTCAGCTTACCGTGTTTACCTTAGTTACTCAATACAATAAACCATTGCCCATATTTTTGGGTGCATCGTTAGCCCTTGTTGTAGTAACCTTGATAGGTGCTTTGTTTGGAAATGTAGTGACAAAATACATACCTACCCATTACCTAAAATTAATCGCAGGTATCCTTTTTGTAGGAATAGGGATCTTTGTCCTGATTGAATCCGCTCCAGAGGTTTTAAAACAATTGGGTAGGGGACAATGATTTGTTAATTTTAAAGCCTCGGTGAAAACCGAGGCTTTATTATTCATCTTATGAATCATCCGCATTTTGAAAAACCGCACGACCTGCAGACAACGCATCCTCCATCGCTTTCTAAACTGCTCCCGCACTCAGGGCATTTATTAGCCTTGTCATCGTTTAAGCCTTCTTCTACTTCGTATAGCCTTTGATAGTATTCCACACCATTGCTACCATTTTTCTTTTCTTCCTTTACATCTTCATTCTTTAATATATTTCTTTCTAAGGCGCGCGCAATTGCGTCAGGGCAGGATAGCACTTTTATGTCCTTATTGTTCGCCATTTGCCTTATAGTAGAAAGACACCTTATTCCTTTTAACTGTTCTATTATTGCATTGACATCAACACCCGAACGCAGTGCAAGGGATATAAGCCTGCTTGTCGCTTCGGACTGCGATGGGCAACCACCAGCCCGTCCTAAATTGGTAAAAACTTCACAAATACCGTTTTCATCAGAATTTACCGTAATATAAAGGTTACCGCATCCTATTTTTACCTTTTCAGTACTGCCGTAGGTAATTGGAGGCCTTGGCCGAGGAATTATATGATTTTCTCTCGAATACTTTTGGGCATCTTCATTATTCATTTTTCCCTCTTTCATACCTTTATTTAAGACCTGTTCTTCCCTACTCTTGTCCCTGTAAACCGTAACACCCTTACAGCCTAGCTCGTAAGCAAGCATGTAAACCTTCTTGACGTCTTCGCGGGTGGCGCTGTGGGGGAAGTTCACGGTCTTGGATACAGCATTGTCGGTGTATTTCTGAAATGCGGCTTGTATTCTTACATGCCACTCCGGTGATATGTCGTGAGCGGTTACAAACACCCTTTTAACCTCTTCGGGAATCCCTTTTATATCTTTCAGAGAACCTTTTTCCAGCACTTCTTCCATTAATTCATTGCTGTAAAGCCCCCGCCTTTTCATTTCTTCCTCAAAAAGCGGGTATATTTCGATGAGCCGCTGTTTATCCAGTACGTTTCTCTCAAAGGCCAGTGCAAAGACGGGCTCTATGCCACTGGAGCAGCCCGCTATTATACTTATGGTACCGGTGGGAGCGATGGTGGTAACAGTAGCATTTCTAAGTAGTGGCCCACCGGGAACGTCGTAAACGCTGCCTGGGAAGTTGGGAAAGGCACCCCGGGTCTTTGCAAGCTCCTCCGAAGCCTTTCGAGCCTCGCTCTGGATAAAGCCCATTACTTCTTCCGCAATTTTCACCGCTTCTTCGGAATCGTACGGGATTCCAAGCTTTATCAACATATCGGCAAAGCCCATCACCCCGAGGCCGATCTTGCGGTTGGCCTTTGTCATCTTCTCTATCTCAGGCAGCGGGTATTTGTTTACGTCGATGACATCGTCCAGAAAACGGACCGCTGTGTGCACGGCGTGTTTCAGTTGATTGTAATCGATTTCTCCATCTTTGACGAACTTCGACAGGTTAATAGATCCCAAGTTGCAATTGTGGACTATCATTCCCTCTGCTATGAGAGAATGAGTTACAGGCTCTGAAACGTCATAGACGTACGCCTTCCCGGAAGGTGTCACAGATTTGACCCGGCTTCGGCGGAAATCTCGGTATATTCTCTGCCTGTTTCTTATCCATTTAACAAGTCTTTTTTGCTTGGCAGGGTTCATAGGGAACCCTATGATCTCGGCAAAGCGGTCCAGGCTTTCGTTGGTGATGAGTACATAGCTCCATTCACGGCCATCCTTATGTCGGTAAGTCTGGACCCGGGACTTTATGCCAAGGCCTAGAAGCAGCAACTGAATGTCACCAGCCAGTCCCCTCGATGCCGTTGTTAGGGATACTTTTGCGCGCCTGGCATCGACTGTACCTTCGGCACCGAAGAGCCCTCTTAAGAATTCAACCTGAGCTTCTTTTCCGGCCATCATCACGCAATCTGGAACCCTTTTCTCTCCCGATAAGGCGAATTCAAATCCACATTTTACGAGAAATTGTCGAACTCCGGTATTGGTAGACGCCACCGTCAGCACCCCATTAGCAGCACGACTTCCTGTGGGAATCCTTCCGTTCGAAAGCGGGTTGATAAAACGGGTGCAGAGTTCCTGGAAAACCGGTAAAAGTTCAGCCTCCGCCTCGATATCACCAGGTCCAAAAACCAAACCGCTCGATTTCTCCGTATGCCAGCCATCACCGACCATCCAGCCCAGCATACGGAAGAACTTCTTTGATTGGGCATCGATTTCTTTTTCTAGGAACGCCCCTTCCGGAAGGTAGACATAGTCTTTTTCAGTGAGCGAAGCTGCCATGACCCATCCGCGCTGGGTCAATACTTTATGATCTGGGGTCACCCGCAAACGCTGTCCGTTATGAAGTTCAACGGTCACTATATCCCTTTCGCCTATTGGGATTACGGTGGCCGGCCGAAGGGTAAGTCCTGTTTCATTCGTAATTAGCCCGTCGGTGTAGACAGAAACCTGCTCACCCATACATTGCCTTCTATAGGCTTCCTCTACCGTTTCCCAGCCTTTATCGGTCATAATACGAGTGTCTGAAGCAAAGCAGGATTCATATGGTAGAAGAGGTTGCTCACCGCATGGATTCGTGCTCTCTATATGGCCAACGTGGGGAGTAGGGTTTTTGGCGTTGATGCGGTCTATAAATACAACCCCGGGTTCGCCATTTAACCATGCCATTTCAACTATCAGGTCAAATACTTCCCTTGCCTTTAATTTACCTGCTATCTTCCCCGTATGAGGTTCCACAAGCTCGTAATAGTCATCATCTTTTAGTGCTTTCATAAATTTGTCCGTAATCGCTACACTTATATTAAAATTGGTAAATTCTTTGTTATCCCTTTTACACTGTATAAACTCCAAAATATCGGGATGGTCAACCCTCAAGATGCCCATATTGGCCCCTCTTCGGGTACCTCCCTGTTTAACAGCTTCAGTTGCCGCATTAAATACCCTCATAAAAGACACAGGGCCAGACGCTACACCACCTGTCGATTTTACAGTTGCCCCTTTAGGCCTTAATCGTGAAAAGCTAAAACCCGTGCCTCCACCTGATTTATGTATGAGAGCCGCATTCTTTATTGTCTCAAATATCCCTTCCATAGAATCCTCCACAGGGAGCACAAAACAGGCCGAAAGCTGCCCCAATTCGCGTCCAGCATTCATCAGCGTAGGCGAATTGGGCAAAAACTTCAAATCAGCCATAAGGTCATAAAATTTTTCTGCCCAATAATCAGGATTTTGTCCGTAATTTTCCTCGGCTTTAGCCACAGCTTTTGAAACCCTGTCAAGCATCTCCTCGGGGGTTTCTATAACTTTTCCTTCAGAGTTTTTGGCAAGATATCTTTTTTCTAAAACCTTCCTTGCGTTTTGGGTCAAATTCATAATCTTTTTCATATAAACACCTCTTTACACCACAAAATAAAAGTAAAAAAGCGGTTTTTTACCGCTTTCTTATATCTCAAACAAATAGTAAATTTAAACTTATTCTTTGCTTTTGCAGCATCTTCTGGTCTTTTTCTCCTTTTTTTCCTCAGCGGCATCTTCAGTTGCTTTTGCCTCAACCTTTGTGAAGCTGTCTTTTGCCTTGCATTCAGGACATACTTTGGGTTTACACCTTGTCTCCTTTTCAAAACCGCAAATGGAACATTTAAAAAGTGCCATTTATAAAACCTCCTAAAACTTCTTCCTTAATTCTTAGTGTATTATTGAAATAAATAGATGTCAATCCATAAAAAATTAGCTGTATGAATATATGCCACATTAGTCTATTTACAACCAGACTAATTTATAATATAATAAAATCACATTGTTACATTTTTCACAATGGAGGGGTTATGATCATGTGGGAAACCAGAATCAATCCTTACAGAGTTTTTGAGCTCCGGTGCAAGAATACCACATACTTCGGTATTGGGGCAATACAGAAGATCACTGACATACTGGATGTGTTAAAGAAAAAAGGTATAAACAAGGTACTTCTGGTAACCGGAAAAAACTCGTATAAAACCAGTGGCGCCTGGGCCGTGGTTAAACCAGCACTGGAAAAGATGGGATTTGATTATTTAATCTACGACGGTGTTGGGCCCAATCCTACCGTAGACATGATCGACGAGGCCGCAGAAATGGGCAAAGGATTTGGAGCCCAGGCCGTTATAGGTATAGGAGGTGGCAGTCCCATCGATACTGCCAAAAGTGTGGCAATCCTGCTGGTGTACAAGGATAAAAACGGGAGGGATCTCTACGAGCAGAAGTTCATTCCGGAAAAAGCTGTACCCATCATAGCTGTAAACCTGACCCACGGCACCGGCACCGAGGTAGACAGGTTCGCTGTGGCCACGATTCCTGAGAAGAACTATAAACCCGCCATCGCTTACGACTGCATCTACCCTATGTTCGCCATAGACGATCCTCAGCTCATGACCAAACTCGACAGGGCCCAGACTATATCGGTTACCGTTGACGCCCTGAACCATATAACCGAAGCCGCCACTACCCTGAGCGCTTCTCCGTACAGCATCCTGACTGCTAAGGAAACGGTAAGGCTTATAGCCCGGTACCTCCCCGTTGCAGTAAATGAGCCGGAAAACCTCATCGCCCGCTATTACCTGCTTTACGCTTCAGCTCTGGCCGGTATCTCCTTCGACAATGGTTTGCTGCACCTCACCCACGCCCTGGAGCACCCCTTGAGCGCGGTAAAACACGAGCTTCCCCACGGTCTCGGACTGGGAGCCCTTCTCCCAGCTATCATAAGGGCTATATATCCGGTATCAGCTGATGTGCTGGCCGACGTTTACGCCCCGATCGTTCCTGACCTGAAGGGCGTGCCCGGCGAAGCCGATTACGCAGCAAAAAAAGTAGAAGAATGGCTCTTTACGGTCGGCTGTACGCAGAAACTCTCCGATTTCGGCTTTAACGAAGCCGACATCCCCGTACTCGTCGACCTGGCAATGACAACTCCGTCGCTAGGGCTTTTGCTTTCCCTATCTCCCGTTGAAGCCACGAAAGAGCTTATCGGGCGGATATACCAGGAATCACTTCATCCTATAAGTTAAAAAAGGGCGCCTAAAATGGCGCCCTTTTTTCTGTTGACATTAAATAGTATAAAGGTATATAATATTATCAGAATACATGTATACATTTTAGGGAGGGAATTTAATCATGTTAGATGTTATCATTAGTAGCGAAGATATTTTTAAAAGATTAGAAGATTTTTTTGACGATTATATTTTCAGTTCAGCCTTTATGGAGCATTGAACACAATCATTCTAATAAATAATTCTTTATCTTTGTTAAATTATCCTCAGCTATTTTTTCTCCTAATTTTACAATCTCCGGTATATAGTAGTAATCTGTATATCCCACACCGGATATTTTTGGAGTAATATAATAAGCAGGAAAATCCTTCTTTTTGAGCTTTATTATCTCATCAGACATAATATCTATACAAGAAAAAATTATATCCGTCATGGTCTCTGCTCTATTATTCCCATTCATTTGCGATAAATCCACGGCAATCACCTTTTTTGCCCCCATCTCAAAAAGGATATCTACAGGAACGTTGTTAATTATGCCACCATCTACCAGCTTACGCCCTTCAATCCTTTTAGGAATAAAAATTGCAGGCAAAGAAATACTGGCCCTTACAGCTTCAGATATTTTTTTGCCACCAATAAATACTCTTCCTGTTTCATTTTTACTTTTTATATTTTTGCTGGAACAGAATACTATTTCTTCTCCCGTTTCAACATCTGCGCTCACAATAAAAAGTGGAATTTCTAAATCTTCAAACCTCTTTCCTTGAAAAAGTTCGTCAAGATATTTCTCAATTCTTTCCCCTTTAAAAAGCCCTTCCGGTCCTTTTACAAGCATTTTTGTTTTTTTGGTAGATAGAAAATAAATAAAAACACCTATATATGCTAATAAAAAAGCCGGGTCTAACATTCGCCAGGGCTTTAGCCTCATAAGTTCACAGATAAATTTATCAAAATCTATATTCATTGCTGCTACAGCCCCTGCAATGCTCCCAGCACTTGTCCCCGCTATCATATCCGGGTATATACCGTTTTCATACAGTACCTTCAAAATCCCAAGATGCACTGCACCCCTTATCCCGCCGCCGCTTAATGCTATGCCCAACTTATTTTTTATCATTTTAAACCCCCTTTTCCTATTCTTCGATAAAAATATATTCTTAAAAAGTCAATTTTATCCTAATTTTTTAGATGTACAGATAAAAAGACAGGCCGTTTTAAGCCTGTCTTTTTATTTTCCATTTAACATAATTTTACTTATTGATTCCATCTCTTAAAGCTTTTCCTGCTTTGAAGACGGGAATATTAGCAGCGGGAATATCAATTTCTTCTCCTGTTTGCGGATTGCGACCCTTTCTTGCACTCCTTTCCCTTACTTCAAAAGTGCCAAATCCCACAAGCTGAACCTTGTCTTTCTTTGCCAAAGCCTCCGTTACTGAATCGATAAATGCATTTAAAGCCTTTTCCGCATCCTTTTTTGTAAGTCCACTTTTTTCTGCCATTGCCGATACGAGATCTGCTTTATTCACCCTAATTCCCTCCCTGAAAATTTCTATTTTGTTCTATTTTCTTATTCTCCACAAAAAGCCAAATTCCTTCAAAATAAAAGGCAAATTAAAACTTTTTTTCTTTATTTTTCCCTTCTTCCCATAAAATATCCATTTCCCCTAAGGTCATTTTTCTTAGGTCTTTGCTTTGCTTTTTTGCTTCATCCTCAATATATTTAAACCTCCTGATAAATTTCTTAGTAGCATCCCGCAAGGCTAATTCGGGGTCAACTTTTAGAAAACGAGCTACATTTACCACTGCAAAGAGCAAATCTCCTATTTCTTCCTTTATTTTCTCACTTTTTTCACTTTTATATACTTCCTGTATTTCCTGCAATTCTTCCTGAACTTTGCTAAATGCCCCATCAACATTTTCCCAATCAAATCCTACCCGTGCAGCCTTTTCCTGAACTTTATACGCTTTCATTAAGGCTGGCAATTGTTCCGGAAGCTCAGACATGGATTCGGCATAGGATGAAAAATCTTTTTCCTCTTTCTTTATATCTTCCCAATTTTTTAATACTTCTTCGGGGGTTTCTGCTTTTACCTCGCCAAAAATATGGGGATGCCTTCTTATCATTTTATCGCAAATCTTTTCTATAACGTCGTAAATATTAAACCTTCCCTCTTCCTCTGCTATCCTGCTGTGAAAAACTATCTGCAAAAGCAAATCTCCTAATTCCTCTTTTAAAACTTCAGGATTTTTTAAATCTATAGCATCGATAACCTCATAAGCCTCTTCTATTAAAAAGGGTTTCAATGATTCATGGGTTTGAGCTTTATCCCATGGGCATCCTCCCTCTCCCCGCAATTTTGCCATTATTTCTACTAATTTTTCAAATCCTTTATTAGTCAACGCCATCATCTCCTTAAAATATTAATCTTCTTAACGATTCTGGCTAATTTTTCCCCAAAAGGTAAAGCCAAAAGTTCTGACTCCTCAATCCCACCGACAAGCAAAAGGGAGAAAATGTAGATTGTAACCCCTATTGCTATGCTGAAAAGTGTGCTTAAATTTTGTCCAACTCCTTTTGCAAGAAATAATTTAAAAGAATAATTTACAAAAGCTCCCATAAATAATGCCGATATCCCTGGCCTTATTATCATTTTCCCAAAATCAAGGCGCATTCCCGAATACCTCATGGCTGCAGCAAAATTCAATAAGGAAGCAACCGCATACCCTAAAACGGTGCCAAAAGCAGCTCCTCTGATATTAACTGTAGGAATTGCCGTTAAAATAAAATTTGCAATTATCTTGCTCAAAGCCCCCAGTAAAAGATTATATACAGGGATTGCAGTCTTGCCTACTCCTTGTAGTATGCCAGTAGTAGTCTGCTGGAGAGAAAGAAATATTATACCCCATGCCAAGATAGAAAGGGGTATTCCTGCCTCCTGATTTTTATAAAGCAGTATTGAAACGGGAGTAGCTAAAACATAAAGCCCAATAGCAGCCGGGATGGCAAACATTAAAGCAATTCTGACACCCAACTGGGCCCTTTCGGAAGCCAATTTAACATTATTTAAAGCCATTGCTTCAGATATGGCGGGCACCAAACTCGCTGAAAGGGAAATGGTTACAATGGCAGGCAAGTTAATCAATGGTGCTGCCATTCCCGTAAGCTGTCCGTAAAGTTCCGTCGCCCGCGTTATAGAAAAACCGGCTATCTGCAATCTTTTCGGAACAATTGCAGCATCAGCCAAATTCATTACAGGAATAATAAGTCCGCCGAGGGTAATGGGTACTGCAAAAATTAGTAAGTCTCTAAAAATTTTTATAGGATTATCAAGCCTTTTTTCTAAATCCTCACTAATTTTTACCTTAATCTCCTTTTGTTTTGAATAATAAACTGCAATAAGCACCAACAAGCCTAAAACCGCACCAACAACGGGTCCAAAAGCCGCCCCTGCAGCAGCATATTCCACCCCTTTAGGAAGCAATAAGGAGGCCAATAAAAATACCGTTGCCACCCTGCCTATCTGTTCCACCACTTGGGAAACCGCAGAAGGCGTCATATCCTGCAGCCCCTGAAAAAATCCCCTGAAACTTGACATTATTGAAACGAAAAATATGGCAGGAGCTATACTTATCAAAGGAAAATAGGCCTTTGGATTACCAAGTACGTTTACCGACAAGTAACGCGCATAAATTATTAAGATTGCGGTTGATATAAAACCAATGATACCGAGAATGGCAAGGGATACTTTAAAAATTCTAAAAGCATTTTTATACCTTTTCAATGCCACATTAGAAGATACCAACTTCGAAATTGCCGTAGGCAGACCAGCAGTGGAAACGGAAAGTAGTGTAACGTATATGGGGTAAGCCATCTGATAAAGCCCCATCCCCTCATCCTTTATCATCATTGCTAACGGTATACGGTAAACGGCTCCCAAAATCTTTACTATGAATCCTGCAACGGTCAAAACAAAAGCACCTCTTAAAAAAGAAGTTCTTTTTTCCATGTAAATGATGCTCCTTTACTTAATATTTTGCTAAGACGAATATATAATATCATTTATTTCTTATCCCCTCAAGGTTAATAAATATAGGTTGTGTCATAAGTAGTGTATCAAAAATAAATTTTTATCATAAATTTATGTGTATAATTTGTTTTTTATGATATAATTATTTGTATAATGACTCATTAAATACAGCATATTTACGTCTATATTTTCTAAAATGTATGTATATTTTAAAGGGAGGAATATATAAATTATGTATAAAATAAGTGACTTACTGCCAAATTTAAAAAAAGTTCATCACAACCTTCCCGTGTCTAAATTGGTTGAAGAAGCTGTCAAAAGAGGCGAAGGGGTCCTTTTAGAAAACGGCGCTTTTTTGGTACATACGGGAAAGTACACGGGACGTTCTCCAGAAGATAAATTTATCGTAGACAGCGAAACCGTCCACGACGAGGTTTGGTGGGATAACAATAAACCCATATCGGAAAAGAATTTCTTAAATCTACTTTACAGAATGCAGGCATACTTTCAAAATAAGGATGTTTTCGTTTTTGACGGATATGTATGTGCTGACCAGAATTTTAAGAGGCCATTAAGGGTAATTACCGAATACGCCTATCAAAGCCTTTTTGCGAGGCAGCTTTTCATAAGAGAAAAAATAAATGAAGGTTTTTCCCCTGAAATCACGGTAATTTGCGCACCTGGATTTAAAGCAGACCCAAAGATAGATAAAACCAATTCCGAGGCGTTTATTATAATAGACCTTGAAAAAAAGATAATTCTAATAGGTGGAACCCAATACTCAGGCGAAATAAAAAAATCGGTATTTTCCCTTTTAAACTATATTATGCCCAAGATGGGCGTATTCCCAATGCACTGCTCTGCAAACATTGATGACAACAACAATACCGCACTGTTTTTTGGACTTTCAGGGACAGGGAAAACTACTTTATCAGCTGACCCAGATAGAAAATTGATTGGTGATGATGAACACGGGTGGTCCGATAACGGTATCTTCAACTTTGAAGGCGGTTGCTATGCAAAATGCATTAACCTTTCAAAGGAAAAAGAACCACAAATTTATAATGCCATAAAATTCGGAACTATATTAGAAAATGTTGATTATTCTGAAGAAGATAGGATTCCGGACTACACCAGCAATTACTATACAGAAAATACCAGAGCCGCATATCCCGTAGAATATATACCAAATGCGGTCATACCGGGCATAGGCGGACATCCAAAGCAGGTATTTTTCTTAACTGCCGATGCTTTTGGAGTCCTTCCTCCGATAGCAAAACTTACAAAAGAACAGGCAATGTTTTATTTTATCTCGGGTTACACCAGTAAATTAGCAGGAACAGAAAGAGGGATAACCGAACCCAAAGCTACCTTTTCCGCATGTTTTGGTGCACCTTTCCTGCCTTTACACCCTTATGTTTATGCACAATTCTTAAAAGAAAAAATTGAAAAATTCGGTACCGACATATACCTTGTTAATACCGGTTGGATTAAAGGACCATACGGAATTGGAGAAAGGATAAATCTTAATATAACAAGGGCAATAATAAAAGCCGCTTTATGCGGCTTCCTAAAAAATGCAGAATATGAAAGGGAAGACGTATTTAACCTTATGATTCCAAAATACTGCCCTCAGGTGCCTTCCGAAATACTAAACCCTCAGAATTGCTGGCAGGATAAAAAAGCCTATTACGAATACGCGATAAAATTAAAAAATAGTTTTTTGGCCAATGCATCAAAATACAACTTACCGGTGGAAATTTTAAAATAGCAGCGTAAAGCTGCTATTTTTTTACTGTTCCATCTGCCTTGATAAAAATCCGGCCGCGGTTTCGGCCACCTTTACTTCCAGTTCACCCATAGCTACATTGGGTTCCTTAGAAAGAAGTATTACAGCGCCTATGGGATCGCCCTCAGCTATTATCGGTACAATTACCTGGCTTGTATACCTTATCTTACCATCTTCATCATCGGTAGTTATTTTTACATACTCTTTTTCCGATGTTTTGCTTATTAAAACCGTTTTTCTCTCATTCATCACTGCTTCTAAATCGGAGCTTATGGGTTTTTCCATCAATTCCTTCTTTGGTGCACCCGAAACGGCTATTATGGTATCTCTATCCGATATACACGCTATATGACCTAAGGAGTCATGGAGGGCTTCAGCGTATTCCCTTGCAAAATCTCCAAGTTCGCCTATAGGAGAATATTTTTTGAGGATAACTTCGCCTTCTCTATCCGTAAATATTTCAAGAGGATCGCCTTCGCGAATCCTTAAAGTCCTGCGAATTTCCTTTGGTATAACAACCCTCCCGAGGTCATCTATGCGGCGTACTATCCCCGTTGCTTTCACCTTTTCCCCTCCTTTTTACTTGGTAAATGCTTTCATCATTAGTATTAGTGTTACCACCCTTTTTTATTCATTGTAGGGAATGAAGAGAAAATCCGCCATATCTTTTAAAAGTTCCTCGATTCTAACAAAAAGCTTGTGGTCTTCGCAATTTTTGGCTCTTATTGAAAAGGAGGGTACAGTAGTTCCTGAAAAATTTATCCTGTTTTTAAATGCTGCTACTATTTTTAAATAATCCTCTACATTTAGAGCATCCCTGCTCTTAAATTTAAAAACGATATACTCATCATTTCTTATAATATTTGAAATTTTTAATTTCTTCGCGAGTATCCTCAGCTTTGCTATATTTACGAGATTCCTCACATGCTGAGGAATGTCGCCGAAGCGGTCTTCTATTTCCTCTTCTAAGTCTTCAGCTTCTTTTAGGGTTTCCAAGCTTGCAATTCGCCTGTAGATTTCCATCCTATGGGCTTCATTTTGAATATAATCTTCAGAAATAAAAGCATTGACCTTTAAGTCTATTACAGGTTGAATTTCCTCTTCTTGCTTTATTTCTCCCTTTAATTCTCTGACCGCTTCTTCTAAAAGTTTGCAGTATAAATCATATCCAACAGCCATCATATGGCCGTGTTGTTCGGTTCCAAGAACATTGCCCGCCCCTCTTATTTCGAGGTCTCTCATGGCTATTTTGAATCCTGCTCCAAATTCAGTAAACTCCCTTATCGCAGCAAGCCTTTTTTCCGCCTGTTCTGTTAAAACCTTATCCTTTTTGTAAGTAAAATATGCAAAAGCCTGCCTGTTTGAACGTCCTACCCTGCCCCTTAACTGGTAAAGTTGCGAAAGTCCGAATCTATCCGAATTGATTACAATCAATGTGTTAACATTAGGTATATCAAGCCCACTTTCAATAATAGTAGTGCACACCAATACATCGTATTCCCTATTGTAAAATTTAAACATCACTTCCTCCAATTCGTCCTCATCCATCTGCCCGTGTGCTACAGCAATTTTTGCTTCAGGCACCAAAAGGGAAAGCCTTAATGCCTCTTCTCTTATATCCTGGACCCTATTGTATACGTAATACACCTGTCCCCCTCTTGAAAGTTCCCTTAAAATTGCATCCCTTATAAGGGAATCATTGTATTCCACCACATAGGTTTGTACCGGAAACCTATTTTCCGGCGGAGTTTCTATGAGGCTCATATCCCTTATTCCGCTCAAAGCCATGTGGAGGGTTCGCGGGATAGGAGTTGCCGTCATGGTAAGCACGTCTACGTTCTTTTTTAACTGCTTTATTTTTTCTTTATGAGCAACCCCAAACCTTTGTTCTTCATCGATTATAAGAAGCCCTAAATACTTAAATTTTACATCTTTTTGTAAAAGCCGGTGGGTGCCTATTATTACATCTACTGCCCCATTTTTCAAATCCTTCAAAATAGATTTTTGTTCGGCCTTAGATTTGAATCTACTTATAACCTCAACCCTTAAAGGAAAAGGTGCAAACCTTTCTGAAAAAGTCCTGTAATGCTGCTCTGCCAATATTGTTGTAGGCACAAGTACAGCGACCTGTTTTCCATCCATTACTGCTTTAAAAGCAGCTCTTAATGCCACCTCCGTTTTCCCATACCCTACATCACCGCATATTATTCGGTCCATACATCTGTCGCTTTCCATATCCCTTTTTACTTCCTCAATAGCAGTAAGCTGGTCGGGGGTCTCCTCATAGGGGAACATTTCCTCGAATTCTTTTTGCCATACTGTATCCTTCGAAAAGGCATGGCCTTTGATCCTCTGTCTTGCGGCATATAGCTCAATAAGCTCCCGGGCCATTTCCTTTATTGACTCTTTGACCTTTGCTTTAGTCTTATTCCACTCACTTCCCCCAAGCTTGTTCAATTTAGGAGGCTTATCCTCAGGGCTGATGTATTTATAAATTAAGTCCACCTGATCTGTTGGGACGTAAAGTTTATCTCCTCCCAAATACTGAAGGGCAAAATAATCCCGTTTGCTGCCTTCTACTTCCAAGGTTTCTACACCCAAGTACCTGCCTATACCGTGGGTAGCATGAACAACGTAGTCCCCCGGTGTAAGCTCGTCTATTGCAGTAATCTTCTTTCCCTTTTTTGTTATATATGGCTTAGCCTGTTTTATTTTTGGTTTACCATAAACATCAATATCGGAAATTATTGCTGCCCTTATTTCCGGAATCTCAAAGCCTTTTCCTATGGAACCGGGAATAACTACAATTTGAGAAGGTAAAAGTTCCTCCGTAAAGGTGTTGTAAAAAACTGCTTCTATCTCCTTTTCCCTTAATGCTTTGACAAGGTGTTTTCCCCTTTCTTCGGTACCCGATAAAATAATTACTACAAATTTCCTTTTTTTATAATTTAATATGTCCTCCAATAAAAGTTCAAACTTACCGTTAAAAGCAGTAACAGACCTAAACTGAAAAGAATAAAGCCCACTTATCTCAAATTCCTTTGGTATCCTGGGAAACACGGAAATATAAAAAGTTGTGTATTTTTTCAGCTCTTCGATAATTTGATCAGGTGCAAAATAAATTTCTGATGCGGTAGGGAGTATCTGCCCCTTTTCCAAGAGCCCTTTATAAGTTTCTTCTATTTCAAAGGACATATTTTTAGAGCTTTCTAAGAGCCTGCTGGGTTCAATAAAAAATACAAAAGGCGGATGGGAAAAATAATCCAAAAGAGAACAAAGTTTTTTATATAAATACCCTATATAAAGCTCAGCAGACTCAAAAAAGACTCCTCTTTCCATCTTTTCTATATGTTGGGCCACTTTTTCTTCAAGAGAGTCAAAAAGCTCCTTTTTCCCCATGGAATAAAAGGCATTTCTCTTTTCTTCCAAATCCTGTGAAACCTTTAGTGCCGCTTCTTTCCCTATCTCCTCGTCAAATACGACTTCTCTTGCCGGAAATATCCTTATTTTTTCTAATCTGCCAAAGGAGCGCTGGTCTTCTATATTAAACTGCCTTATGGAATCTATCTCATCTCCGAAAAACTCTACCCTGTAGGGAAATTCGGAGGTTAGTGGGAAAACATCTAAAATGCCTCCGCGGACCGCAAACTGTCCCTTTCCTTCAATCATTTCAACCCTTTCGTAGCCCATTTTTAAGAGTTTAAATACAACATCTTCTAAAATCGCTTCTTGTCCGTATTCAAGGGTTAATGTGATATTTTTCACTATTTCAGGCGGCATGAGCTTATTAATAAGGGCATTTAATGGGGCCACTACTATCTTAGAATTTTCGTAAAGCAGGGCTTCCATAACCGATAGCCTTTGAGCCGTAAATTCAAGGCTTTTTGCCTCGGTTTCATAGGGTATTACGTAATTGGAGGGGAAATACAGCACATGGCTTTTGCCTATGAAAAACTCAAGGTCTTCTGCAATTCTCTTTGCTTCCAAGGCATCTGGAACCACTATCAAAAAATTTTTTTTCCAAAACTTCTCCCTTAGCCCCGCTATAATAAAAGACTTTTGAGAATCGGAAAGGCCGTAAGCAAAAAAGCCCTTTTTACCATTTTCGATGTCTTTTGTTATCTTATTGAAATCTTCAATCTTTTCACAAAATTTTAGCGCAAACATATTCTCTCCTTAAATATAAAAAAATTTCCTCTCTTAGAGTATAACTCAAAGAAGATTAATTATACAACAAAAAATTGTTTTTTAAAACTTAATATTTTATACTTTAATTGAAAGGATTTTAAATTTTGTTGGGGAGAGTATTCTTATGAAACACTTTATAAATGCAGTGGGGGACACATGCCCCGTTCCTCTTTTCAAAGCCGAAGAAAAACTAAAAAAAATAGGCAAAGGCGATGTAATTATTTTAGATACTGACCACAGCTGTGCAGCTATAAATATAAAAAATGAAATGGAAAAAAGGGGTATTAAGGTAAAAATAAAAGAGATAGATAACGGAATCTGGCAGGTATATATAAAAAAAACTTAACAAAATCCGCGGCTCGGAAGGCGCATAAAATGGATAAAGGCTTTTGCAAGTTTATTTTTTAGCTTATCTTCTTTATATGCAACGTAGATTTTCTGTTGTATATTAACACCTTCTATTTTTAATGCTACAAGCGTTTTATTGTATAACTCTTTTTTTAACGCTATTGCAGGCATTATTGATATGCCGTGCCCCGCCTCAACCGCCGCCTTTATAGAATCAATACTGCTCAATTCCATCACCACATTTAAATCGCTTATTTTAATCCCGAGGGACTCAAAGGTTTCTTTTATGATTTCCCTAGTGCCAGACCCTTGTTCCCTCATAATTAGCGGTTCCTTTAAGAATTCCTCCAATGTTATGCTGCTTTTGTTACTCCAGCAGTCATTATTAGGTGCTATTACCAACAGCTCTTCCGTAGCTATTTCTTCGGTTATTATCTCTCCCTTAGGCCTTTTACCCTCTATAACGGCCACATCTATTAATCCGTTTTTTAGCTCTTCTTCCACCTGTCTTTTATTCCCAACCCTCAATTTTATATTTGCCTCCGGGTATTTTTCTTTAAAAATAAATATACTGCACGGTACAGCGTAACCGCCTATTGCCGAAGTTGCTCCTACAACCAAAAGACCGCTTATCGACAACCTCAGCGTATCCATTTCCTTTTCTAAATCCTCACAAAGTTTTACAACTTTTGACGCATAGTGATATAAAATTTTCCCTGCTTCCGTCAAATTAATCCCTTTATTAGTCCTTTCTATCAGCTGAACGGAAAAATAATTTTCTAACTGTTTAATCTGCTGGCTTAATGCCGGCTGGGTAACGAAGAGCTTTTCTGCAGCCTTCGAAAGCGTCCCGCATTCAGTAACAGTCACAAAGGTCTTCAATAAATTTACGTTCATCAATAACCACCTTTCAGTTTTTCCCGACAGTAGGATTTTTGTGAAATCATTTGCAATATTATTATATCACATTTTATTAATATAAATTATTCTTATACCACTATAATTTTTTACAATTTTACATTATTTTTTAATCGTTTTATAATATAACCAAAAGAGAAAGTGAAGGCCTTCACAACACTAAGGAGGTGTTGGTTTTGGAACAACCCCAAAAATCATTAAAATCTAAGGTCCAAACGGCTAAGCCCAAGGCTGTTCCCAAAAAGAAAAGTCAATTGGGTTACGGAATTGGACTTTTGGCAGCAATTATAGTTTTTGGAATATTCCTGGCGAACATTAAAGCACCCCTTGCCATAAGATGGATGATAGGAATTGCTTTGGGTTTTGTCCTGCAGCGCTCCAGATTCTGTTTTACAGCTGCAACCCGCGATCCCTTCCTCACTGGAAGCACATCCTTATTACGAGCTGTTTTAATAGCAATTATGATCGCAACCGTAGGTTTTGCGGCAATTCAATATAATGCATTTTCTGCAGGAAAACCAATACCCGGCAACATAAGCCCTGTTGGCGTCCACACCATTATAGGCGGCATCATTTTCGGCATCGGTGCAGTAATAGCAGGCGGCTGTGCTTCAGGAACATTAATGAGGGTAGGAGAAGCTTATATAATGAATATGATTGCACTTGTCTTCTTTATCGCAGGATCTGCCCTCGGTGCTTATCATTTTGGATGGTGGAAAGCTAATGTTATAAAAAATGCTCCATCTATTTTCTTACCTGACGTATTAGGATGGCCACTGGCTTTCTTTGGACAATTAGTGCTTCTTTTTGCACTATACTGGTTAGCCCTTTGGTGGGATTATAGAAAAGCTGAATAAAAAAATTAATTTAATTAATAAAAAATCAAAAAAAATTATTAAAGAAAGGAGATATAAAATATGGCTGAAGTACATCTTGATTGCCTCGGTGAAGCTTGCCCAGTTCCTTTAATTAAAACCCAAAATAAATTAAAAGAGTTGAATATTGGCGATATTTTAATCGTTGAAATTGACCACAGCTGCGCTATGAAAAATGTACCGGAGTGGGCAAGAAAAGAAGGTTACCCTGTGGAAATCGAAGAAATTGAAGAAGGGCACTGGTATATTTACATTGAAAAAAATAAGTAAGGGGGGTTACCGTGAGTAAATATCAGGAAGAAGCGGAAAAGCTTAAAAAGGCCCTCTTAAAAGATGCATTTCCCTACTGGCTCGGTGCTATTTTCCTCGCCATATTAAACATCGTGATTTTTATACTGACAAATCACGGCTGGGGTGTAACAACATCTTTCGCCCATTGGGGTGCATGGATAGCAAAAGCCTTCGGTGCCCATCCTGAAACCTGGGCTTTCTATCAGAATGAAGCCAATGCAAAAGCTTTGGCCGGTGGTTTTTTAAATGACGGCGGTTCTATTCAAAACTTAGGAATAATCTTCGGTGCATTACTTGCAGTTTTATTGGCATCTCAATTCAGGGTAAAAAAGATTAAAAGCGTAAAACAAGTTATTGCAGCCGTAATAGGCGGCCTTATGATGGGTTACGGCGCAAGGCTTTCTTACGGCTGAAATATCGGTGCACTTTTTAGCGGCACGGCTTCGATGTCGCTTCACGGCTGGTTATTTTTCCTCGCAATGTTTATAGGTGCATACTTTGGTTCCAAGCTTTTAGTAAAATACTTTTTAACATAAATATTTCGGCGGGGTATTTACCCCCGCCGAAATGCGTAATAGGGGAAAATGAAAATTTTAACAAGGAGGAAGAAGCTATGCCAAAAAATATTGAAAATTACGATGTGGTAGTAATAGGCGGCGGCCCTGCGGGAATGACCGCGGCCATATACTGCGGAAGAGCAAGACTAAACACCCTCCTTTTAGAAAAATCCCTTATGGGTGGTCTTGCGACTTACACAAACGAGATCGAAAACTATCCCGGTTTCCCTGAAGGCAACACCGGCACAGGCCTTATGAAGCTTTTTGAACAGCAGGTGAAAAAATTCGGTGTAAAAATAAAATACGCAGAAGTTACAGGTGTTGAATTAGAAGGGGAGACAAAAGTCGTTAAAACCTTTAGAACCGATTACCATGCAAAAGTGGTTATTATAGCAACCGGCGGCAAACCCCGTTTAACCGGGGCTAAAAATGAAGAAAAGTTCCTTTTCGGTAAGGGAATTTCCTTCTGCTCCACCTGCGATGCTGCGTACTATACTGGAAAAGACGTGCTTGTAGTCGGTAGCGGCGATGCAGCAATCGAAGAATCCATTTTCTTGAGCAAGTTTGCAAATAAGATTTATATTTCCGTAATTCACGATGTAGGCATAATGGATGCGAACAAGGTTGCCCAGGAACAGGCTTTGAAGAATGAAAAACTTCACTTTATATGGAATACCATGGTTGATGAATTTGTAGGTGGAGACACCCTTGAAACAGTTATTCTGCGGAATGTAAAAACAGGGGAAAAAATACCGGTAAAAGTAGACGGATGCTTCCTTTTCATCGGCTACCTGCCGAACACTGACATATTTAAGGGTATATTAAATATGACCGAAAGGGGCTATATAATAACCAACGAAAACATGGAAACCAATATACCCGGTGTATTTGCCTGCGGAGACGTAAGAGAAAAAACTTTAAGGCAGGTTGCCACATCCGTAGGTGACGGTGCCATAGCAGGCTTCATGGCTGAACGCTATATAGCCGAAACGGAAATGTTCGAAAAAGAATTTAAAGGAGTAAAAGGGCCACAATTAGTTTTATGCTACGACCCAACAGACGCTTTATCAAGAGAAAAAATGACCGTTGTGGAAGAATACAGTAAAAACCATCCTGAAGTTAAATTTAATAAGATAGATGTATACAAAGGGAAGAGCATGGCTCAAAGACTCGGCATCAAAGGAGAACCTAGCCTTGTTGTAATGTTCGACGGAGAAATAAAGGAGATCATTCCCATTCACGATATTTCTGCAACTTCCATAGACGAAAAATTATCACTGCTTTAAATAGAACCCGGGAAACCACCCCGGGTTTTTTTATATTTTCATTTTATATACAAAAAGATTCCACAGCAAATGTACCAAGCTTGATAAAAAGTATCCCGCAAAAACAGAATACCCCATTTTAACTATAATGTAAACAATTATCCCAAAGGACATATGGCTGAAAACAGCAAAAAATGCTGCGGCTACATTCATCTTCCTTTTTCCATCCCTGATAAAATCAAAAATGCACTCCACAATCCCAAAGGCAAGGTGAGAAAACAAAAGGCTTCCCTTAATAAATAATGCCGCAAAGGTTTTTAAAAACTCCTCAAATAAAGGTGCCCAAAAAACCATAACTTTTTCTTTATAAAACCTATAAAAGAAACTATTTATACAAATAGAAATAGCTGCTGCAAAAAGGCCCGCCCAAAAGCCTTTTACCTCATAAATAATTTTTCCCCCCTAAAATTATTTTCTCTTTTAAATTGCGCATTTTTTGTATATAATATTATCGAACATTTGTTTGCTTCAGGAGGGATTTAAATGGGATTTTCTCATCTTCACATACATACGGAGTACAGCCTTTTAGACGGATTTTGCCGGATAAAGGATTTAATAAAAAAAGCAAGGGAATTAAACTTCAGCTCCCTTGCCCTTACGGACCACGGAGGCTTGTACGGAATGGTGCCCTTTTACAAAACCTGCATAGAAAGCGGAATTAAGCCAATAATCGGCTGCGAAGTTTACGTTGTTGATAACATGAAAAAAAAGGAAAATAAGGAATCCCCAAATCACCTGACTTTACTTGCGGAAAACGAAGAGGGTTTAAAGAACCTCTACAGGATAATAACATCCTCACATCTCGAAGGTTTTTATTTCAAACCCCGCGCGGATAAAGACCTTTTAAACCGTCATTCCAAGGGATTAATAGCTTTGAGTGGCTGTATAAAAGGAGAGATCCAGGAACTAATCCTAAAAGACGATATTGAAGGTGCAAAAGCTGCCTGTACAAATTACAAAGAAATTTTTGGCAGGGACGGGTTTTTTTTGGAGCTTCAATACCATGGACTCCCTTTAGAAAAAAAGGTTAACTTTTGGCTTTTAAAATTATCTCAAGAATTAGGACTTGAAACCGTAGCAACAAATGATGTCCATTTTATAGCAAAAAGCGACTTTACCCTTCATCAAGTACTAATGGCAATAAAGACCCTTTCCGTAGTAGGAGAATCCCCTCAATACATAACTCCCGAACACTACCTTAAATCCGAGGAAGAAATGTCAAGGATTTTTGCTGAAATCCCAAAAGCCCTTTCCAACACCGAAGAAATTGCAAAAAGGTGCAACGTAAAACTCAACCTGAACACAGTAAATTTGCCAAACGCCAGGGTGCCGGAAGGTTACTCTGAAAAAGAATACCTCAAAAAAATGGCCTACGAAGGTGCTGCAATCCGATACGGCAGCCCCATACCTCCCGCAGTTAAGGAAAGGCTGGAATACGAACTTTCAATAATAGAAAAAACGGGTTTTGTCGGATATTTTTTAATAGTAAAGGAAATAGTGGACTTCGCCAGAAAAAACGGCATTATCGTAGGACCGGGAAGGGGATCTGCCGCAGGAAGCCTTGTCGCCTACTGCCTTTTTATAACCGATGTAGACCCTATAAAACACGGCCTCCTTTTTGAAAGGTTTTTAAACCCCGAAAGAATAAGCCCTCCCGACATAGATATAGACCTTTGCCATATGGGAAGGAAAAAGGTGCTGGAATTTATACGGAAAAGGTTTGGCGAAGAAAATATAGCCCATGCAGGCGCCTTTTCCACCCTGCAGGCGAGGGCCGTTCTTCGGGACACAGGCAGGGCTGTAGGGCTTTCCTATGAAACCATTGATAAAATAACCTCCTTAGTCCCTTATTCCGCCATTGACTTGGAAAGCCTTATAAAAGAAAACCCTAATTTTAAAAAATTAATTTCTTCCGATGAAAAAGCAAAAAAGGCATTTTTAATAGCAAAAAAACTGCAGGGCCTACCCCGCCATATGACCCAGCATTCCGCAGGAGTCGTCATAGGAGACAAACCTTTAACCGAATACGTGCCCCTCGAGAGGGCTTCGGGAGAAGAAATAATCACCCAGGCAGACATGTACGCCTTAGAAGACTTAGGCCTTGTAAAAATCGACCTTTTGGGACTCAGGTTTTTAAGCGTAATAGACAGCACCTTTAAATTTATAAAAAAAACAAAGGGGGTAAAACTTTCTTTAAAGGATATACCTTTAGACGACCAAAAAACCTTTGAAGCCATAAAAAGTGGAAACACTACCTCCACCTTCCAGTTGGAATCAAGCGGCATGAGGACACTCCTTAGAAAAGTAAAGCCCGAAAGCATAGAAGAAATTTCCGACGTCCTCGCCCTTTACAGGCCTGGCCCGTTAACAAGCGGCATGACAGAAGAATACGTTAAAAGGAAAAGGGGAGAAAGCCGGGTTACCCTTCCCCATCCCCTTTTAAAGGATATTCTTTCTTCTACTTACGGGGTTTTCATCTACCAAGAGCAATTAATGCAGGCAGCAAACATTATAGCTGATTACAGCCTCGGTGAAGCTGACCTTTTAAGGCGGGCTATAGCCAAAAAAGATAAGGAAACAATCGAAAGGGAAAAACCAAAATTCTTGGCAAGAGCAAAACAAAAAGGAATAGATGAAAAAACTGCTTTGGAAATTTTTAAAATCCTTGAGGCTTTTGGAGATTATGGCTTTAATAAATCCCACAGCATTTCCTATGCATTGGTTGCCTATTATACGGTTTACCTGAAGGTTCACTATCCCGTAGAATATTTTGCTTCCCTTCTAACCCTGTATATGGACATTCCATCCAGGCTTCAAAGATACCTTTGCGAGGCAAGAAACCTCGGAATAAAATTTCTGCTACCGGATATAAATAAAAGCTTTATCGGATTTTGCCCGGAAATTTATAAAGGAGAAAATGCCATACGCACGGGACTCGGACTTATTAAAAATTTAGGGCCTCAGGGTATAAAAGAAATTTTAACTATAAGGGAAAAGGAACCCTTTTCGGGATTTTTCAATTTCGTAAAAAGGGTGAATAAAAAAGTTGTTAACATAAAGTCCCTTGAATTTTTAATACTTGCGGGATGCTTTGATTCTTTCGGCATACCAAGGCCCGCTTTGCTCCTTGCGTTAAAAAAAGTTTTAAAGGAAAACAAATCTAAAGAGGACGGACAGCTTTCCTTTGATAATCAGGTCTCTCCTCTTGACCCTTTGATAAACGACGTAATGCTTTCGGATTTTTCTCCAGCGGAAAAGCTGTCCCATGAACTCAAGGCTTTGGGCCATTACATCACAAAGCATCCTATGGAATTTTTCGAAAATACCGCATCCAAAATAAGGACCCATAACTTAAGCCAAATAAACGAAATGCAAAAAAGGACTAAGGTATGCGTTGCGGGAATAATAACGGATAAAAGGCAGGCCCGCACCAGAAGCGGTGAAAGGATGCTTTTTGCAAGCTTTGAAGACCTTACCGGAAATCTGGAACTGGTTTTATTCCCTGAGGTAATAAAAAAATACGGCCTCTACCTTGAGTACTCCCATCCCTTAGCGGTATGGGGAACCACCGATATAAACGATGACAGGACCCCAACCATAGTAGTTGAAAAGATACTGCCCCTTGAAGAGGTCTGCTACCTTTCAAAAAATTCAACAGCGTAAATTTTATTTAACTCGAACATCTATAAAAAAGCAAATGCTATAATATAATATATGCCAGCATAATATTTTACAGTTATCACAATGAGGTGATGAAAGGAGTTTAAAAATGATTAATTGGGGAAAAGTCATTATCGGTGACAGCCGAAATATGTCCGAAATTGAAAATCAAAAAATAGATTTGATAATTACATCTCCTCCTTACTGGCACATAAAAGACTATGGCGTTGAAAACCAAATAGGCTACGGACAAACCCTCCACGAGTACCTAAAGGATTTATATAGAGTATGGCAGGAATGTTTCAGGGTATTAAAAGAAGGTAGAAGGCTTTGCATTAACATAGGAGACCAATTTGCACGTTCTTTAATATATGGTAGATATAAAATCATACCCTTACACTCGGAAATTATAGCTCAGTGCGAAGATATCGGATTTGATTACATGGGCTCTATAATTTGGCAGAAAAAAACCACAATGAACACAAGTGGCGGCGCAAATGTAATGGGTTCATACCCTTACCCCCCAAACGGAATGATAGAAATAGACTATGAGTTCATTCTTATATTTAAAAAACCTGGGAAGAATACTGAAAAAGTACCTCCCGAAATAAAAAAAATGTCAATTTTAACAAAAGAAGAGTGGAAAGAATATTTCAGCGGTCACTGGAACTTCAAAGGGGAAAGGCAAGTAGAGCATGAAGCTATGTTCCCCGAAGAGTTGCCTTACAGGCTTATAAAAATGTTCTCTTTTGCAGGTGAAACAATACTAGATCCCTTTTTAGGAAGCGGTACAACTCTAAAGGTTGCTTTAGACCTTGGAAGAAATGGTATAGGGTATGAAATTAATCCAAAATTTATAGATATCATTGAAAAAAAACTTGGAATTAAAAATACTAGTTTCCTGCATCAGATAGAAATAATAAAGAAAGAGGATAAAATTAATCCCGTTACAACAGACTATATTCCCAGAATCAAAGACGCTTCCCCAATAGTTGACCCAAAGCTCATAGATTTTGATAAAGAAAAATACTACAATGTTTCTGAAATAATTTCCGCCGATACAGTAAAGCTTGACAGTGGGCTAAAGGTAAAATTTTTGGGAGTAAAAATAAAAAAGGATAAAGAAAAAGAGACCCTTGATTATCTTAAAAACTACATCCTAAATAAAGAAGTGTTTTTAAGGTTTGACAGTGAATCGCAAGTTAACAATAACACGACAGAAGCTTATATTTTTTTAAAAAATAAAATATTTGTGAATGCCTATTTGGTAAAAAGCGGACTTGCCTCCGCTGATCGCGAGATTTCACATCGTTTCAAGGAAAAATTTGAAATGTTAGAAGGGGATAGAGAATAATGGCAAAAGAATGGATATTAAATATGGCTACAAATAGATGGGGTCTAAACAAAAAAAGTATGGTAGGGCCGGTGTCCCAGTGGATAAGGGAAGTATCACCAAAAACACCAGAAGAATGGGAAAAGGCTTATTTAAAACTATTAGAAGAAAGATTAATTAAAAACGAAAAAGACTTAAATCTAACAGCTAAGGAATATTTAGAAGATATAGGAAGAAAGCTTTTTGTAAAAGTATCCGAGGTAATACGTTCGGAAATCGAAGAAGTAACAGAAGAAGATTGTATAAATTACATTTATCAACTCGTAATAGATAGGACATTCCAGGGATACATGACAGAACGCGAGACGATATACGGTCGCTTAGAAAAGGAATTAGGGGTAAAAATATTGCCTGCCCCCGACGAATGGGACAGGTTATACAATGTAGATTTTTATATAAAAATAAATGACAAATTCATAGGAATTCAGATAAAACCCATAACTTACGAACATACGCCACAGCTACATAACTGGTTAGAGTGGTTATCTAAATCCCATTCAAAATTTACTAAACAATATGGCGGAAAGGTTTTTGTAGTCTTTTCCATTACTTCAAACAATGGTAAAAAAGAAATTTACAACAAAGAGATTATTGAAAGCATCAGAGAAGAAATAAACAGGTTAAATTCAATATAAGCTAAACTTACTTATATATCTATTCTTGATTTTATATTTTACTGAACACCACAATCCTGTTTGTATTTGTTCCTAAATGGTTGTTTTCAATCCCCCATATTTTGGAAGTCTTTGTAAACCTTTGAAGGTTTACCAAAACACCTTCACAGGTAAATCCTGCTTTTATTCCCAAGGGTATCACGTATTCATCCAAAGCCACTTTACCCTTTTTTATCTCCCCCACTTCAAAAGTCACATATCCGCCTTTTTTGGTTATCCTGTAAAGCTCAAAGAAAACCTCCTGCATAATACCGCACCATTCTTCAATATTTTTTGCCATGGTAATTTTTTTTGAAATTTCCTCCGAATCTATCCCGTTAAACCAGCAGCGGAGCCAGTTGTCCTGGTGATACTGCACCATATCCAAAAAAGGCGGCGAAGTCACCGTTAAATCTACAGAATTATCGGCTATATCCTTAGTATCCCTTGCATCCTTTGATAAAAAAAGTCCCGTTTGCCCTGCGAAGTAAAGATTCTTCTTTTGTTCTTCTGTAATTTTTCTAAGTAAGCTCCTGGTTTTTTTCAGAATTATTTCTTTCGTATTTTTATATTGCGGCTCCTGATTTAATTTCTCGTTTATCTTTTTTTGCCTTTCAGGAGAAACCGCCTGATTGGGTGGGAGCGTGTAAACAGAAAAAAATCCGGAAGAATGACCAGACAGCCTATTTGTAGCCACCATCCTTATCCAAAGGTCAATTTTATCCTCGTTGCCCTCATCCCTTTTTTTATTCAAATACTCCCTTAAAGAAAGAATTTCCTTTAAGGTTTCGGGATGATAAAACATCGAAAGGTCCATATCGGACTCTATGTCTTTCTTTATAGGAATTTCGTTAAGCCTTTTTTCCACTTCATGCAAATCAGGTATAAAAAACCTGGGTTTTGAGAGGATTTCACTTAAAGGGTTTATATCATTAGAAATAATCCTTCTTCCCAAAAGCCCCGCTTCTATAACGGTAGTGCCCCTTCCGCTGAAAGGATCGTAAACCACATCATTTTTTTTAGTAAAAATATTTATAAAAAACCTCGGAAGCTCCGGTTTAAAACACGCCCTGTAAGATATTTCGTGAATAGAAGAGCTTTGCCGCTGTTTCGAAGTCCAAAATTCATCAAAAATGCGAGGAATATTATGGCCCTCATGTTCTATAAATTCTAAACTTACGTTTTCTGAATCGAAAATACTTATGTTTTTATCATAATTTTTAATTAAATTTAATATTTTCACAATAAATTCCCCCAAAAAAATTTAAAAAGTAATGTCAATATTCTATGAAAATGTCACCTAAACATAGGTAGATATATTCTGAGAAA